>NZ_SRTH01000099.1:0-382 GCF_004792065.1 Mesorhizobium sp. M8A.F.Ca.ET.165.01.1.1
CGGGCGTCGAGGCGACGGACGCCGAGCAGAAGGCGGCCGCGGCCTCGCTTTTCACCGAAATGAACAAGCCCATGCCGACGGCCGGATAGGGCCCCGCCGTCAACGCGCCGCGCATTCGCCGAGCACGGCCGGGCGGGCGTTCGCGAAAGCCATGTTTTTGCTCCGCCAGCAGTCGCTAACCGCTTCGCTCACACTGAAAACGTCGATTTCTCATTGTTTCCTTGGCTTTTCGGCTTTGGCGACTGCGTGGAGACTCTCACGGGTTTCGGGAACGACGAGCGCTTTCGAAAGTTTATCTTTCCTTTTTGCTGGTTTTCTTGGTTTCGCGGCACCGGCCCAGGCCGCAAACTGAAACCTAGGCAATCGGGGAAGCCCAAGTGAC
>NZ_SRTH01000100.1:0-381 GCF_004792065.1 Mesorhizobium sp. M8A.F.Ca.ET.165.01.1.1
GCCACCACGAGGCGCTGGTGCGCAGGCTCTCCGCCGCCTTCGACGAGCGGCGCAAGCGTCTGGTCCATGCGATTTCTGCTTTCCTGCCAGAGTGGCGTTCGACCGATTCGGCGGGCGGCACATCGCTGTGGCTGGAGGGCCCGCGCGGCACCGATTCACGTGGGCTAGCCGAGGCGGCCGCGTCGCGCAGCGTCATCATCGAACCCGGCGACCGGTTCTTCGACCGCAGCGAAAAACCCTCCCGTTTCATGCGCTTGGGCATCTCCTCGATCTCGCTGCAGCATATCGAGCCCGGTATCCGCGAGCTCGCCACGGCAGCCGGCCGCAGGCCTGCCGCGGCCTGATCGCTGTAGATTTCCAAAGAGAGCCGGCGCTTCGCCG
>NZ_SRTH01000101.1:0-381 GCF_004792065.1 Mesorhizobium sp. M8A.F.Ca.ET.165.01.1.1
GTCGCAACATGGTCCATCGCGTCCATGAGGTGATCCAGATGGCCGCCTTGGAGCGCACTTACGCCGACGGCCTGCTGATCAACCCTGTTGTGGGACTTGCCAAGCGCGGCGATTTCATGCCGCACCTTATCCTCGACGGCTACCAGGCCATGCTCGACTACGGCATTTATCCGCCGGGCAAGGTGGTGCTCGCAAGCTTCATCACCTATCCGCGATTTGCGGGCCCACGCGAAGCGGTTTTCACGGCATTGTGCCGCAAGAACATGGGCTGCAGCCATTTCATCATCGGACGCGACCACTCGGGCGTCGGCGGTTTCTACGCTGCCAATGCGAGCAGGGAGCTGTTCGATGAGCTCGGCGATTTAGGCATTGAACCGATCT
>NZ_SRTH01000102.1:0-379 GCF_004792065.1 Mesorhizobium sp. M8A.F.Ca.ET.165.01.1.1
CAAGCCTGTCGATCTCACGGGTCAGCAAATCCACCCAGCGCCCGAGAGCCTTTGCCCTGTCGGCGCCGGGAATGGCTGACCACACGGATCGGCTATCGAAGGCCTTTCGGGCAGCTTCGATCGCAGCGTTGACGGCGTTCTCGTCGCTTTGCGCGAATCGCGCCAGCAGTTCGCCATGGGCCGGTGACTTGCGTTCCACCTTGCGAGCGGTGGTCGCCCAGGCGCCATCGATCCAGTTCTCGTATTCGCGCACGTTCATCAGTTCACGTCCCCGGTCAGTTGCGCGCGACGAGCCGGCTCTTGCCGGGCGTTACGGCTACACCGACAACGTCGCCGATCTTGGCTTCAGTGCGATCTGTCACGACGATGAATTTGTGAC
>NZ_SRTH01000103.1:0-378 GCF_004792065.1 Mesorhizobium sp. M8A.F.Ca.ET.165.01.1.1
GTACCGAAGTAGGAGCACGCGGACGCTTGGAAGCGGTCCATGCTTCGCCCCGATGAGGGAGGCAGGCATGTTGCCATATGGAATTGCGGATTCCGTCCAGCTCAGCGTTCTCACAAAAGCTTTGAACGATTACTGCGAGAAGCATCGTATCAAGTGTAAAGAAGAACGCGAACGTACGTATCGCAATCAGAGTGATGAGCCTTTTCGGGCTGGTGTCGACGATCCCGACCAACTGGCGGAAGAGCTTGAGCAGGTAGGCTAGACAGTCACTTCCACATCGTGGAGCGGAGAAGAACGGGCATGGGACTGCGACCGATTGTTGGTGCACTATGAAGGCATCTTGCTCCAAGCATAGGAGCAGCCTCCCGGGCGGGAGAG
>NZ_SRTH01000104.1:0-378 GCF_004792065.1 Mesorhizobium sp. M8A.F.Ca.ET.165.01.1.1
GCAGATCGCCGAGAACGCCGGTGCAGAAGGCTCGATCATCGTCGGCAAGCTTCGCGAGAAACCGGAATTCGGTTACGGCTGGAATGCACAGACCAATGCCTTCGGCGACCTCTACAAGGAAGGCGTCATCGATCCGGTGAAGGTGGTGCGGACCGCGCTCCAGGACGCGGCATCGGTTGCCGGCCTGCTGGTAACAACGGAAGCGATGGTGGCCGAAAAGCCGAAGAAGGAACCCGCGGCTCCGGCGATGCCGGGTGGCGGCATGGACTTCTGATGGGTAACGACACTCCTGACAGATGGGCACAGCAATGAATATGTTGAACTTAAACGCAATCCCTTCGCCGTCACGCGCGGCCACCGATCTGAGCTACGAAGCCG
>NZ_SRTH01000105.1:0-377 GCF_004792065.1 Mesorhizobium sp. M8A.F.Ca.ET.165.01.1.1
CGCGGAGCGTGTGGCGCTCCCCTGAACACAGGAAGCATTCATGGAACTCCTCGCACTCGAATTCTCCCGCGAAATCCACCCGGTGGATGTCATCGAGCAGGTGGCGCACAACAATGACTGGTCCTTCGAGCGCGCCGGCGACGACGAGATTTCCATCTCGGTGGCCGGCAGTTGGACCGACTATCACGTCTCCTTTTCCTGGATGGAGGATTTCGAGGCGCTGCATCTGGCCTGCGCTTTCGACATCAAGGTGTCGGAGACGCGCGCGCTCGAAGTGATGCGGCTGTTGTCGCTCATCAACGAGCAGATGCTGTTCGGCCATTTCGATCTGTGGGAGCAGGAAGGCGCGATCATGTTCCGGCAGTCGCTGCTGCTTG
>NZ_SRTH01000106.1:0-377 GCF_004792065.1 Mesorhizobium sp. M8A.F.Ca.ET.165.01.1.1
GAAAGCCACCATTTTCGGCTCGGCCTGACCTGAATCTCAACACACTTGGTCTGTGGCGTTGGGCCTATGGCAGTTGGACAAAGGAAAAGTGCGATGGCGGCAGACGGACGTGACGCGCGGAAAGCCACGGTCGACCCAAAGCTGTTGGAACTTCTCGCCTGCCCGCTGACCAAAGGGCCGCTGACGTGGGACGCGGAGCGCAGCGAGCTGGTCTCGCGCGTGGCCAAGCTCGCCTATCCGGTGCGCGACGGCATCCCGATCATGCTGCCCTCGGAAGCGCGCACGATCTCGGCCGAAGATGCGCTGCCGCCACCGCCACCGCGGCTGAGCGGGCCGTCGTAATCGGTGTCCTCATAGGTGCAGCGACGTAGGTTGGC
>NZ_SRTH01000107.1:0-374 GCF_004792065.1 Mesorhizobium sp. M8A.F.Ca.ET.165.01.1.1
CGTCGTTGCTGGTCCCCTTGTCGGCCTCCTGCAGCACCTGGGCGATGCGGTCTTCCGATTTCGGCGCCGGCGCGGCCAGCTTCGCGCTGTCGGGCGCCGCGGCCTGGGTGCCAGCCGGCGCCGCGGCTTCCGGACCCGACGCTGCCGCGCTCGGATTGCCCGCTGCATCCGTGCCCGGCGCTGCATCGGTGTCGTCAGGCGAAAGATCGACGATCCGGCTCTGCGGCGGCTCCTTCGACGCCACGTCGACCGGTTCCTCGGTGTTGGTGACCAGTTTTTCCTGGACCGGCTCGGCGGTCTTGGGGGTGCCAACCTTGACCACCCCGTCATATACCTTGTTGTCCTGGTTCTGCACCAACGCGCCACCCGGATTC
>NZ_SRTH01000108.1:0-374 GCF_004792065.1 Mesorhizobium sp. M8A.F.Ca.ET.165.01.1.1
TTTCGGAGCTCGATCCGGGCAAAGCGGGTTCGCTGACAAACGATCTCAAGCCGGGCTACTACGCGGTTTTCTGCAACTTCCCCGATCATTTCATGAACGGCATGTAGGCGACCATCAAGGTCCAGTAAGCTCCACATCGAACGCGCGCCGGGCTGTCGAACCACCCGAACTTCGGCGGCCGTAACGGTCCGCAGTCAGCCGCCGCCAATCTCCTCTCGATCGCCGAAGGAGATTGGCGTCGGTCGCTTTCGCCAATCGCGGCCCCTCACATATCGATCATCGACCGCTTCACCCGGCCGATGATCGTGATCGCGCCTTCGCGCTCCGGCGGCGGGATGTCGAGATAGGAGGCCGGCTGGAAGGGCGGGGTGTCG
>NZ_SRTH01000010.1:0-240456 GCF_004792065.1 Mesorhizobium sp. M8A.F.Ca.ET.165.01.1.1
ACAAACCGTAGCCGCTCGTCCATGATCCCAGTTTCTCGCCAAACCATCGCCGGTCCTCCCGGCGGACAAGAAAACTGTCACCCATGCTATCGGTCCATTCTGTTACCTATCTATCCGGTTCGGACACCGGGACCTTCTCCCCGTATAGTGACGGGGAGAAGGGACAAGGCTCAACCCTACAGCTTGCCGTTGCGCTGCTGGACCATCATGAACGTATCGTAATTGTATTCGGCAACCTGCGCCCAGAGATAGTGCTCCTTGCGGAAGCCCTTGATCGATTCCCAGATCTTCTTGAAGGGCGCGTTCGAGGCTTCCATTTCGGCATAGACCTCGTTTGCCTTCTCGAAGCACGCGGTCATGATCTCCTGGCTGAACGGGCGCAGTTTGGCGCCGCCGGCCACCAGCCGCTTCACCGCCGGAGGGTTCACGTAGTCGTATTTCTGCAGCATGTTGGCATCGGCGGCCTGGGCGCATGTACGCAGCAGCGACTTGTAGGTCGGCGAAAGCTCTTCGTATTTCGCCTTGTTGAACATCAGGTGGACGGTCGGGCCGCCTTCCCACCAGCCGGGATAGTAGTAATAGGGCGCGACCTTGTAGAAGCCGAGCTTCTCGTCGTCATAGGGGCCGACCCACTCAGCGGCGTCGATGGTGCCCTTTTCCAGCGCCGGATAGATGTCGCCGCCGGCGATCTGCTGCGGCACGACGCCGAGCTTCTGCACCACTTTGCCGGCAAAGCCGCCGATACGCATCTTGAGGCCGGAGAGGTCGGCGACGGTTTTGATCTCCTTGCGGAACCAGCCACCCATCTGCACGCCGGTGTTGCCGCCCGGTAGGCCGAACAGACCTTGCGTGGCGAGGAACTCGTTGAACAGGTCTATGCCGCCGCCATGATAATGCCAGGCATTCATGCCGCGCGCATTGAGCGAAAAGGGCACGGCGGCACCCAGCGCCCATGTCGGATCCTTGCCCCAGTAATAATATGCCACCGTGTGGCAGGCCTCGACCGTGCCGGCCGTGGTGGCGTCGGCGGCCTGCAGGCCAGGGACGAGCTCGCCGGCGGCAAAGACCTGGATCTGGAAATTGCCGTCAGTGGCTTCAGACAGCATCTTGGAGAACACTTCGGCGCCGCCATAGATGGTGTCGAGCGACTTCGGGAAGGACGACGCCAGCCGCCATGTCACCTTGGGGTTGGACTGGGCTATGGCCGGTGCGGCGAGCGTGGCCGCCGCCGCGGCTGCACCGACGCCGGTCACGCCGGCCTTGCGGATGAATGAACGACGATCCATGCAGTTCCTCCCTTTTGGATCAACAGACCGACGCCGGAGACATCCTCCGTACCCGCATCGGCTGGCGAAACAATACACAGGCAGGGGGTCGAGTCCAGCACGGCCACCGTATTTGGCGACGGGGCCATGGGGGCCTGCAACTATAGTCTAACAGGGGATTTCGTGGCCTATGCGACACGCTGAAACTTGGCATGGAAAAATGCCCTGACATCGCCTATTTTGAGGGCAGGACATTCCTTGCCAGATGGAAAACAGACCCAAAATGCAGCAGCCGCTCGTCGCCATATCGACCGACGTCCGTCAATTCGACAACTACACCTGGCATGCCGCGCCGCAACAATATCTGGAAGCGGCGATCGCGGGTGCCGGTGTTTTCCCCCTGCTCGTGCCCTCGTTCGGCGACCGGCTGGACTTCGACGAACTCCTGTCGTCGGTCGACGGCGTCATGCTCACCGGCTCGAAATCCAACGTCGACCCTTCGCTCTATGGCGGCGATGCCAGCGAAGCCAATGGCCCCTATGACACCGCGCGCGACTCCACGACGCTGCCGCTGATCCGCAAGGCGATCGAGCGCGGCGTGCCGCTGCTCGCCATCTGCCGCGGCATTCAGGAGCTGAACGTGGCGCTTGGCGGTACGCTGGGCACCGAGATCCAGGAGCGCGAGGGATCGCTGGACCACCGTGCGGCGATGAGCGACAAACAGGACGAGCGCTTCGCCATTCACCAGACCATTTCGATCAAGCCGGGCAGTTGCCTGGCCGGCGTGTTCGGTGCCGGCGACATCAAGGTCAATTCCTTGCATCGCCAGGCGATCGAGCGGCTGGGGTCGAAGCTCGAGATCGAGGCTGTCGCCACCGACGGCACGGTCGAGGCGGTTTCGGTCAAGGGCGCCCGCGCCTTCGCCGTCGGCGTCCAGTGGCATCCCGAATATTGGGTCAAGTCGGACAGCAATTCCGCCAAGATTTTCCGCGCCTTCGGCGATGCGGTGCGTTTGCACGCCGCCGCGAAAGCCGGCGCGCGGGCCGCGGCGGAGTAGTTCAGTCTCGCGGCTTCAAGTCACCATCCGCCGCGAGCGACAACAACGGTAGCGCCGGGGCATAGGATTCGTAGCCATCGCCGTCAGCCACGGCAAAGGTGACGATCGGATCGACGCCGTCGGCACTGAAGGCGACCGTTCCGTCGTTTTGCTGGCGCCAGAATTTCACCTGCTCGATGCCTGGCAGGAGCCGTCGGCAATTCGGAGCCACGGTCAACAGCGACAGACCATCCGAGACCGAGGCGCCGCGCGTGACCGCGCAGGCCCCCCCGTCGCCATTGGCGACCAGCCTGTAGGTGTTGGACGGCGTAGCCTCTAGGGCGACGCTTTCGCCATTGCCGTCATGAAACAGTTGAACGCCGCCAACCAAGGCTGCGGCTGCGATTACCGCGGAAAGCGCCTTCATACTGATCTTCACCCATGCATACAGACAGGATGAAGAATGATTTCAAAGGGTTAAGCAGACGTTAATAAATATGGCAGCCCGACCGCTCAAGGGCGAGCCTTCACATTGACCGTCTCCGGCACCGGCGTCAGCGCCCGGCGCTCGCTGAACCAGGAGACCAGATTGTCGACGCAGAGATCGGCCATGGCGCGGCGTGTGTGCTCCGAAGCCGAGCCGACATGCGGCAGCAGAGACGTGTTTGGCAAGTCGAGCAACGCCTTGGGGACATTCGGCTCGTCGGCGAAGACATCGAGCCCGGCGGCGGCAATGGTGCCGTCGGCAAGGGCGGCCGCGAGGGCCGCTTCGTCGACCGTGCTGCCGCGGCCGATGTTGACGAAGACGCCATTCGCGCCGAGTGCCGACAGGATCTCGGCATTGACCGCTTTCTGCGTCGAAGCTCCGCCGGGCGCCACCGAAATCAGCGTATCGACCGCCTCGGCCAAGCCCTTCAACGTCGGATGGTACTGGTAGGCAAGGGCTTCGACACGACGCCGGTTGTGGTAAGCGACCGGCAGGCCGAAGGCCTCCAGCCGCCCGGCAATGGCCTGCCCGATGCGGCCCATGCCGAAAATACCAACGCGGCGCGCGCGCAAGGTGAGCCGGCTCAGCGGATAGTTGCCCTTGCGCATCCAACTGCCGTCACGCAGCCAGGTCTCGGCGCGCGGCAGGTCGCGCACCGTGTTGATCAGCAGCCCGATCGCGGTGTCGGCGACCTCCTCGGTCAGCACGTCAGGCGTGTTGGTGACCATGATGTTCTTCGCCGCCGCATGGCCGACATCGACGGAATCGTAGCCGACGCCGAAAGAGGCGATGAGTTCGAGATTTGGCAACGCATCCATCATCGCCGCGCTGATGCCGGCAAACGAGGCAATGCCACGCACCGTGCGGCGCATCTCGTCGGTGACCAGCGCCGGATCGGTGCGCTCGATGCCGACGCGCCTGAATGTCCGGTCGATGCGATCGGCGGCATGGCCGCTGAAATCCGCCGGCACCAGAATGGCAACGGCTTGCAGATCTTCGGCCCTGGTCATGCACGCTCCACAGGCTTGCCGGTCGACTGGCGCACATGCAGTTCCGGCTTGATCAATTCCTGCGAGGGCCGCACCGTCTGGCCATTGAGCTTGTCGAGCAGCGCGCTGGCGGCGCGGCGGCCGACCTCGCGCTGGCCGTTCCAGACGGTGGTCAGCGCCGGCGTGGCGATCGCCGCCTCCTCGAGATCGTCATAGCCGGTGACGGAGATGTCGATGCCCGGCACCAAGCCGGCGCGCGCAATGCCGTTCATCAGGCCGATGGCGACGAGGTCGTTCCAGCAGCAGGCGGCGGTCGGCCTGTCCTTCAGCGCCAGGAATTGCCCCGCGGCCTCGAAACCCGCCTGCTTGGTGCGCGGACCGGCGATGCGCCAGGACGATCTGACTTCGAGCCCCGCCGCCTCCATGGCGTTGACATAGCCCTGGTAGCGATCGCGGCCGGTCGAGGTCTGGTCGGTGCCGCCGATCATGGCGATGCGCTTGTGGCCGAGCGAGATCAGATGGTTGGTGGCGAGGCCTGTTCCATAAGAGTCGTCGCCGCGAAACACCGGCACGTCGGCGCCCTCGACGGTGCGTGCGATCAGCACCGCCGGCAGGCCGTTCTCCTCGGCCATGACGATGTCGGACGCGGGCGTGCCTATGGCGGGCGACATGATGACGCCGTCGGCGCCGAGCTGCAGCAGCGTATCGATGAAGGTGCGCTGCTTTTCGAGCTGATCATAGTGATTGGACAGGATGAAGGTCTGCCGGCTACGGTCGAGCTCGCTCTCGATCGACCGCAGGATCTCGGCGAAGAACGGGTTCATGATGTCGTGCACGACGACACCGACAATGCCCGAGCGCGAGGTGCGCAGGCTGGCGGCGCGCCGGTTGTAGATATAGCCGATGGCGCGCGCATGTTCCTTGATGCGGTCTCGCGTCGAGCCGGCAACCAGCGGGCTGTCGCGCAGTGCCAGTGACACGGTGGCCGTGGACACGCCAAGCGCATCCGCGATCGTCGACAGCTTGATTTTCTGTGCCAGGCTTTCGCTCCCCGTCGTTTTTTAAACTGTTTAAGGGCGGCCTTATGCCATCGATCGGGGCCAAATCAAAGTTTTTTTGCCAGCGCCTCGGCCTCGACATCCGAGGCGGCGCGGCTGCGCAGCCGAAGCCGGTGTTCGCGATGGACGATGTAGAGGCCGCTGGCGACGATGATGGCGGCGCCGACCAGCGTCCAGCGGTCGGGGAACTGCTTGAAGACAAGCCAGCCGGAAAGGATCATCCACACCATCTGCGAATAGGGATAGGGGGCGAGCGCCGTGGTCGTTGCCCGCCGATAGGCCTGGACCAGCAGCCAGTGGCCGACGCCGCCGAACACGCCAAGCATGAGCAGGACGAACCAGTGCCAGCCATCGTGCGGCAGGGAGAAGGAAAACGGCAGCATGGGCAACAGCAGCACCGCCGGCGCCAGCGCCGAGAACAGGATCAGGCTTTCCGAGGTCTCGGTGGCCGACATGCGGCGCGTCATGATGACATAGAAGCAGTTCGACAGCATCGAGCCGAGCGCAAAGAGGTGTCCGATGCCGAAAACACCGACACCCGGCCTCGTGATGATCAAAACTCCGGCGAAAGCGGCCAGGATCGCCAACCAGCGCCGCCAGCCGGCCCATTCGCCGAGCAGCGGGCCGGCAAGGGCGGTGATCACCATCGGCCCGAAAAAATAGATCGACGTCGTCTCGGCCAGTTGCAGGGAGCGCAGCGCCAGGACGTTGAACATGGTCGAGCCGAACAGGAAGGCGCCGCGCATCACATGCGCCGGCAGGTTGACCGGGCGAAACCGCGCCGGCTCGCGCCAGCCACGCAGCAGCGCCCCGACCAGCACGACATGCACGGCAAAGCGCACCCAGGCGACGATCAGGACCGAGACGCCGGCCAGGACGAGATATTTGCTCGAGGTGTCGAGGAAGGTGAAGAAGACGTAGGTGGCCAGCATGCACAAGATCGCCACCGGCGGCGTCGCGCTTTCTGACTGTTTTTGGGAAGGATTCACGTGCAGGCCGGAGGAAAAGCTGGGCTGGAGCCCACCTTTGCGGGAATTGTCGCTTGCCGGCAAGCCAATTGTCGCCCGCTGCCGCGCCTGGGGTCGCTGGCACAACAACAGCCGCCGTCAGGCTTAGCCCGCGGACGCTATGTATGCATACGGGCGCCCTTGGTGATCTTGTCGACAACCTTCTTCTCGGCGCGCAGCGCGATGCCGACCACCTTGGCGTCTTCGGGCGCGAATTCGGCGAATACGGCGCGGTTGGCGGCGTCGAAGCCGGTGGAAAACATCTCCTCGACATAGAGCGAGGTGGTGACGCCGCGTTCCAGCGCACGCCGGTGGCTCGCACCGAGCGTCGCCTGGTCGGCCGAGAGCACGATGACCGGCTGGATCGACAGCGGATTGTAGAGATTGCCTGAGCGGTCGCGATAGGCCTCGCCGATGATGTCGGGGAATTGCGCGACGATGCCGCTGGTCAGGAAGGCGGTGACGTTGAGTTTCTGCCAGACGGGCAAGTCTTCTCGCAGTACGATTGCAAATTTCGTATCGAACATGACAAAATGGCCATTCGAGGTTGGGCCCCGATAGCGAGGCTGTGAAGGAGACGATGTCGCACGATCTAGGCAGCCAGGCCTTCGAGGGTCTTGGACGTTTGTGCGCAGATGCCGCTGAAAACTGCATCATCTCGGCTCCCGATCCCGCCGGGATGGAGCGCATCGAGGCCCGGTTTCACGGCAGCGCCTTCGATCCGCATCGCCACGACACCTATGCGATCGGGGTGACGCTGCGCGGCGTGCAGACCTTCCGCTATCGCGGCGCGACACGGCTGAGCCTGCCTGGCCAGGTCATCGTGCTGCATCCCGACGAATTGCACGATGGCGGCGCGGGCACCGAGGAAGGCCTGCGCTACAGGATGCTCTATCTCGAGCCGTCACTGATGCTCGACTGTCTCGGCGGCACGGCGCTGCCGTTCGTCGGGGACGGGGTGGTGACGGACGATGCCTTCTGCGCGACGCTCCTTTCGGCGCTCGGGCCGTTGGAGCAGGAACTCGACGAGCTGTTCGTCGACGACTTCCTGGCGCAGCTGATGCAAAGCCTGGCCAGGCACGCCGGCCAGCCGGCAAAGCCGATAGCCGGGACGGCGCGGCGGGCGGCGACGCTGGCGCGTGAGTATCTGACGGAAAACCTCGACCGGCCCGTGCGTTCGGGTGAGTTGGAAGCCGTCACGGGTCTCGACCGCTATGCCCTGTCGAGACATTTCCGCGCGGCCTTCTCGACCAGTCCGCATCGTTTCCTAGTGATGCGCCGGCTTCAGCGCGCGCGCAGGATGATCGCCGCCGGCGAGCCCTTGGCGCAGATCGCGATCGAAGCCGGCTTCAGCGACCAGAGCCACTTCAACAGGCAATTCAAGAAAGCGTTCGGCCTGACACCGGGACGCTGGTCGTCCTTGATCCACGGAGCTGCCGCGGCAGCCTGAGTGCCGAAGAGATCAGTCGTCCGACTCGGCGTCGTCGTCGATCAGCACCAGTTCCTCGTTGGAGAGGTTGGCCTCGATGCGGGCGAGCAGCTTGAACAGCGCCTTCTGGTCCTTCTTGTCGAGGCCTTTCAACGCTTGCTTTTCGGTCTTCTTCACCGACTTCTCGATGGCGCGGATGGTTTCACGGCCGGTATCGGTGAGGAAGATATGCGCCTGGCGGGCATCGGATTCCGACGCGCGTTTTTCCAGAAAACCCTGCGCCTGCAGCCGGTTGATGGTCTTGGTGATGGTCGGCGGGCGCACGCCGAGACGCCCGGCGAGATTGCCCGGTGTCTGGCCGTCCTCACGGTCCAGCGCCAGCATGATCTGGTCCTGGCCGGCGTAGAAGCCATGTGCCAGGAGCCGTGCCGCCAGCGCGGTCCTTGCCAGCCTTGCCGCTGAATGCAGCCGGCTCATCGTTGCAGTCTTGTCCGCCTTGGCCATGGTCATCCCTCTTCGGCCGTACCGGTGCGCACAGCATAGACGCAGCCGGCCGGTTGGCAATCGACGATCGAAAGATTCCGGCATTCGAAACAGCTTTGCCGGCAAGCATTGCGGTGTCCGCCGTGGTGATGCCAGATGTTTATTTCAGTTAGATGACAAACGAGTTTGGCGGGGAACGGATTCGCTGCGGCTGCGATCCCACGACCGGCGGCCCCGGACAGGACGTCTCCTTGATCTTCCATCGCCGGGGGCGGCGACGGCTTTTCGCGGCCACGATGTCAGGGCGAATCCCAGCCGGTCTTTTGGCCGATGGTTTGCCCGTGCAAAAACCCGGCGCACATCCTATATGGAACCGACAATCCCTTTTCGCGGCCTGGATTTCAGGGCCCAGTCATTTCGAGGCAAGCCATGAGCGACGCACAGACGCAGATTCCCGTAACCGTTCTCACCGGCTATCTCGGCGCCGGCAAGACGACACTGCTCAACCGCATCCTGTCGGAGAACCACGGCAAGCGCTACGCCGTCATCGTCAACGAATTCGGCGAGATCGGCATCGACAACGAGCTAATCGTGGAATCCGATGAGGAAATCTACGAGATGAACAATGGCTGCGTCTGCTGCACGGTGCGCGGCGACCTGATCCGCGTCGTCGAAGGCCTGATGCGGCGGCCCGGCCGCTTCGACGCCATCGTCGTCGAAACCACCGGGCTCGCCGATCCAGTGCCGGTGGCGCAGACCTTCTTCATGGACGACGACGTACGCTCCAAGACCAAGCTCGATGCAGTGGTGGCGCTGGTCGACGCCAAGCACCTGCCGCTGCGGCTCAAGGATTCCAAGGAAGCCGAGGACCAGATCGCCTTCGCTGACGTCGTCGTGCTCAACAAGACCGACCTCGTCACCCCCGAAGAACTCGCCAAGGTCGAGGCGACGATCCGCGCCATCAATCCGGCAGCCAGGATCCACCGCACGACACGCGCCGGCGTGGCGCTGTCGGAAGTGCTCGACCGCGGCGCCTTCGACCTGTCCAGGGCGCTGGAAAACGACCCGCATTTCCTCGAGGCGCATGACGACCATGATCACCATGACCACGATCATGATCATCACGACCATCATCATCACGACCACGATGGGCACGACCACCACCATCACGCGCATCCGTCCGATATCCATGACGTGACGGTGCAGTCGGTGTCGCTGCGCGGCGGCGAAATGGACCCGAAGAAATTCTTCCCGTGGATCGAGAAGATCACTCAGATGGAAGGCCCCAACATCCTGCGGCTGAAAGGCATCATCGCGCTCAAGGGCGATGACGAGCGCTATGTCATCCAGGGCGTGCACATGATCATCGAGGGCGACCACCAGCGCGCCTGGAAAGACGGAGAAAAGCATGAGAGCCGGCTGGTGTTCATCGGCCGCGAACTCGACGCCGAACGGCTGAAGAAGAGCTTTGACGCCTGCCAGGCATCGTAAAGTCGTATTGATGATCTTGAAGGGTTGATGTCGACTTCATGTACACATAGAATGTGTACATGAGTTTGAGGAGATTTCCGATGCCCAGGTCGGCCGACAATAAAACTGAGCGCTATCAAATCCGCATCGCGCCTGCGCAGAAGGCGATGATCGCGCGCGCTGCCGCACTGTCTCATCAGGACGTTACCGACTTCATTCTCAACAAGGTGGTTCCCGAAGCACAGGCGGTAATCGAAGCAGCCGAGGTTGCGAAAGTATCCGACCGCGATTTCACACGTATACTCGACCTGTTGGAGAACCCGCCGAAACCAAATGCCAAGCTCCGAGCGGCGATCGCGGCCTTGCCGGATACTCTGTGACACTTCCGTCCTGGCACGAGGAGCCGATCGCGAAACGCCATGATCGGGCCTCGTTCGATTGCGGCGATGCGCAGATGAACGATTTTCTGCGGCGGTACGCGCGGCAAAGCCACGAACAAAATGCCGCCAAGACCTTCTGTGCGATCGACGATGCGGCTTTGGAGCAGATCCTCGGCTTCTATACGATCGCACCTTCAGCCGTTGCTCATGAAGCCATGCCCGAGGCGATGACGAGAGGTTTGGCGCGGCACGAGGTTTCCGGCTTCAAACTTGCCCGGCTGGCGACCGACCGCAGAGTCGCCGGACAGGGGCTCGGAAGTCAGCTGCTTGCCGCCGCGGCATTGCGCTGCTTGCGACTGGCCGGCGAAGGTGGCGGAATCCTGCTCATCATCGATGCCAAGAGCGAGGGGGCCGCAAGATGGTATGCCAGCTACGGAGCCGAGCGCCTCCAAGGATCGAATCTGACCCTGGTGATGCCATTGGCGACGTTCGCAACCGATCTGCGGGCGAAGGGGCTGCTTTGATGACAGCCTCTCGCACTTCGCTGATCCTCCGGTTGCCGGAACCGCGAACGTCGAGTAAGCCGCCTCTGTACTGTCATCTAGCTGAACAAAGATAATCATGCCCACAGTCGCCCCGCTCGATCTCGAAGGCCATTGCGTCGCCGCCGTCTTCCTTGGCGATGTGCCGCATTTCGCGCTGGCCGATGGCGCTATCCACCGGCTCGACAATGGCCACAAGACCGTGCAGGCCAATGATGGGCTGCTCGCGGCCTTCCATGACGCGGCAAACGACCGGCTGATCACCGGCGGCGAGGACGGCAAGGTGTTTGCCGTGAAAGCCGGCGGTGAGAACCGGGAGGTGGCGAGCGCCGGCAAGAAATGGATCACCAGCGTTGCCGCCGGGCCGCAAGGCGCCATCGCCTATGCCACGGGCAAGACGGCCTTCGTGCGCTTCGCCGATGGCAAGATCCGGGAATTTGCCCATCCGCGCTCCGTCGAGGGGCTGGCCTTCTCGCCCAAGGGCATGCGCTTCGGCGTCGCCCGCTACAATGGCGCGACGCTGCATTTCCCGGCCGCCGAAGGCAAGCCGGTGGAGCTCGAATGGGCCGGCGCCCACACCGGCATCACCTTCTCGCCGGACGGCGCCTTTCTGGTCACCACCATGCAGGAAAACGCCCTGCATGGCTGGAAGCTCGCCGACGGCAAGCACATGCGCATGAGCGGCTATCCCGGCAAGGTCAAAAGCCTGTCGTGGAGCGTCAAAGGCAAGTGGCTGGCCAGTTCCGGCGCGCCGGCGGCGATCGTCTGGCCGTTTTCGGCCAAGGACGGGCCGATGGGCAAGGCGCCGCTGGAACTCGGCACGCGCGGCAACGCCATGGTGACGGCGGTTGCTTGCCACCCGAGCCAGGATGTCGTCGCCGTCGGCTATGATGACGGCATGGTTATGGCCGTGCGCTTTTCCGACGCCAAGGAAGTGCTTTTGCGGCGCCCGGGCAAGGGCGCCATCACCGCGATGATGTGGGACAAGGAAGAACGCCGCGTCGCCTTCGGCAGTGCCGCCGGCGACTGCGGCGTCATCGACATCACTGCGTAGTTTCGAAACAACGGATTACTCGGCGCCGCAGGAAACCTTGCCGGTCAGATCGACCGGCTTGCCATCGCTGTCCTTGTCGGCCGTCCTGTCATAGACGGCGAGCTTGTAATCTCCATCATAGACGCCTTCGTCGCTGCCCTTGGTCAGGATCGTCAGTTCGACCGAACTGTAGGTCTTGGCCACCTCCTGCTCATGGTAGATGTTCAGCCGCAGTTCCTTGTTGTCCAGCCAGTACTGGGTGAGGTTGGAGTTCTCAAAAATGGTCTTTCGCAGCTGATCGCCGGCGGGCCTGGCCTTGATTTCGAGATCACCGCGAAAATTGAAGGTCGGGCCGCCCATCCCGGTGGTGACGCCGGCATCGACCTGGAATTTGACCTGTGGATCATCGACTGAGCACCAGATGCCGCCGGTGGCGAACGCCGCACCGGCCGACAGGAACAGTATCGTCACGCAGATGATCGTCCGCATTTCCCTTGCCCAATTGCCGTCCACATTGGCGCCGACTTCGCACGGAGCGTCAAGCGCCGCCGGCAAGGGCTGAGCCAATGCAGAACAGACGCACGGCCAATTGCCGTTGCGGAGGTGGATTGGCTAAGAGGAATGAGCCAGAGGGGTTTTCATGCACAGCAGCGATAGCTCAAAGACCATCGGCGGCATCAGCCGCGACCGCATCGCGCACTTGCGCGAGACGGAAGGGGCTGCCTTCCGCAAGGCGCGGCCGAAATCGCAGGCCAAGGTCGGCAACGGCCTGCCCGGTTTCTTCGGCGGCGTACCAATGCACTGGATGAATGACTGGCCGACGCCGTTTCCGATCCTGGTGGACAGCGCCAGGGGCGCCACGATCACCGACGTGGACGGCAACAGGCTCGACGATTTCTGCCTCGGCGACACCGGCTCGATGTTCGGCCACTCGCCGCCGGCAGTGGCACGCGCCATTCGCCGCCAGGCCGGGCGCGGCCTGACCTATATGCTGCCATCCGAAGATGCGCTGGCCATCGGACCGCTGCTGCAGCAGCGCTTCGGCCTGCCGTTCTGGCAGATCGCGACGACGGCGACCGACGCCAACCGCTTCGCGCTGCGCGTCGCCCGCGCCATCACTGGACGAGAGAAAATCCTGGTCTTCAATGGCTGCTATCACGGCTCGGTGGACGAGACGATGGTGCGGCTGATCGACGGTATCCAGGTCAACCGGCCAGGACTGGCGGGCGAATTCCGCGACCTGACCCGCACGGCCAAGGTCATCGAGTTCAACGATGTCGCCGCACTGGAAGCCGCGCTCAACGACAGGGATGTCGCTTGCGTCATCGCCGAACCGGTGCTGACCAATTCCTGCATGGTGCTTGCCGATCCCGGGTACCACGAGGCGCTGCGACAGTTGACCCGTGCTGCCGGCACGCTGCTTTTGATCGACGAGACGCATACGATCTCGACCGGCCCGGGCGGTTACACCAGGAAATATGGGCTGGAGCCGGACTTGTTCGTTCTGGGCAAGCCGATTGCCGGCGGCGTGCCGACGAGCGTCTGGGGCATGAGCCATGAAGTCGCTTCGCGCTATGCCGACTACAACAGGACGAAAGAGCCTGGCTATTCCGGCATGGGCACGACGCTGTCGGCCAACCCGCTGCAGTTCGCCGCCATGCGCGCCACGCTCGAGGAGGTGATGACGCAGGAGAATTACGACCGCATGGATCATCTGGCGCGCCGGCTCGATGCCGGGCTGACCGGCGTGATCGACCGTTACCGCCTGCCCTGGCATGTCGCCCGTGTCGGGGCCCGTGTCGAGTTCATCTGCGCGCCCGGTCCGCTGCGCAATGGCGCCGAGGCGGAGGGTGCGCATGCGCCGGAACTCGAAGCCGCCATCCATGTCGCGCTGGTCAATCGCGGCGTGCTGATCGCACCCTTCCACAACATGATGCTGATCTCGCCGGCGACGTCAGGTGCCCAGGTCAACCGGCTGATCAGCGCCTTTGGCGCGGTTGCGGCAAAGCTCGCGGCATGAGACAAGCCACGCAGCAGACAGGCGCGCAAGCCAATACGAGTTCCATCATGACTTCACCTTCGGGCTCGACGCCCACCGAGGCGCAAGCCTTCCTCGACGCTCATCTCGAGATCGAGGCCTTCGATATCGTGCTGACCGACGCCAATGGCGTCGGGCGCGGCAAGATCGTGCGCCGGCATGAGCTGAAAAGCATTTTCGAAGGCGGCCGGCATATGCCGATCTCCATCCTCGGCCTCGACATCACCGGCGAGGATGTGCACGAAACCGGGCTGATCTGGGACAGCGGCGACGGCGATCTCCGGGCCTGGCCAATTCCCGGCACGCTGGTGCCGCTTTACGGTACGAATCCGCCGCGCGGCCAGGTGTTGATGGCGATGTATCATCTCGACGGCCAGCCAATGTCGTCGGACCCGAGGCTGGCGCTTGCCCGGCAGGTCGACATACTGGCTGCCAAGGGCCTCCATCCGGCCGGCGCCTTCGAACTCGAGTTTTTTCTGCTGGCCAATGAGCGTGATGCCGATGGCAAGGTGCAGCCGGCGCGCGCGGTGCTCGATGGCCGCGTCTCGGGCAAGACCGAAGTCTATTCCGTCGACCATCTGCATGGCATGGAGCCGCTGTTCTCCGACATTTACGCCGCCGCCAAGGCGCAAGGCATTCCGGCCGAGACGGTGATCTCGGAATATGCGCCTGGCCAGTACGAGCTGACGCTGAACTACCGCAAGGACGTGATGCGGGCGGCCGACGATCTGGTCATGCTGAAGCGGCTGGTGCGGGCGCAGGCGCGCCGTCACGGTGTCACCGCCTGCTTCATGGCCAAGCCGATCGAGAAATATGCCGGCTCCGGCATGCATTTCCACGTGTCGCTGCAGGACAAGGATGGCCGAAACGTCTTTTCGGAAGCCACCGGCGAGAACTGGTCGCTGCCGCTGCTGCGTGGCCTTGGCGGCCTGATCCAGACCATGGCGGAATCGATGCTCGTGTTTGCGCCGCACGCCAATTCCTGGCGCCGCTTCGTCTCGCAATCCTACGCACCGGTGGCGCCGACCTGGGGCGTCAACAACCGCTCGGTGGCGCTGCGCGTGCCGGCGGGCGATGCGAAAAACCGGCGCATCGAGCACCGGCCGTCCGGCGTCGACGCCAATCCCTATCTGATCGCCGCGACGGTGCTCGCCGGCATCGTCAAAGGCCTCGACGAAGGGCTCGATCCGGGCCCCGAAACGACCGGCAATGGCTATGAGGCTGCCGTCACCCGTACGACGATGCCAGCCGATTGGCGCGCGGCAATCGAAGCGGCCAGGGCGTCCAGTTTCCTAAAGGGCGCGCTCGGCGAGGACCTGCACCGCACCTTCGTTGCGATCAAGCAGTCCGAATACCTGCGCGTGGCCCGCACGGTCAGTGAACTGGACTATCACCTCTACCTGCACGAAGTCTGACGGCTGGGCGACCCGGCGGCGTTCACTTTTTCGCCGTCACCATCAAATGAGATGGCGTGATGATTGATCAGAACATATCATGAACAAATGAGTGTTCTCACCATCCCTGAAAAACTGGCAATCCTGTCCG
Organism: Mesorhizobium sp. M8A.F.Ca.ET.165.01.1.1; assembly: GCF_004792065.1. NCBI lineage: Bacteria > Pseudomonadati > Pseudomonadota > Alphaproteobacteria > Hyphomicrobiales > Phyllobacteriaceae > Mesorhizobium > Mesorhizobium sp. M8A.F.Ca.ET.165.01.1.1. The sequence goes on from NZ_SRTH01000010.1 coordinate 14,763, forward strand.
ACGCCGCCAAGTACGATGCCTCCTGCGCCTCATCGGGCTCCGCAAAAAAGGATTCGCTGAAGTCCGGCGGCATCGGCTCCACCGAAGGCATGGGTATCTGCCACTCCTACGCGCCAGACGGCCGCTGCATTTCGCTGCTGAAAATCCTGCTGACCAATTTCTGCATCTACGACTGCAGCTATTGCATCAACCGCTCGTCGTCGAATGTCCGGCGCGCCCGCTTCGGCATCGACGAGGTGGTGAAGCTGACCATGGATTTCTACCGGCGCAATTATATCGAAGGCCTGTTCCTGTCCTCGGGCGTCATCCGCTCGCCTGATGAAACGATGGGGGAAATGGTCGAGGTGGCGCGGAGGCTGCGGCTGGAGGAAAAATTCTCCGGTTATATTCATCTCAAAACCATCCCCGAGAGTTCGGCGGACCTGGTGGAGAAGGCCGGGCTCTATGCCGACCGCTTGTCGATCAATATCGAATTGCCCACCGACGAGGGCGTGAAGAAGCTGGCGCCGGAAAAGAGGCCGGAGACAATCCGGCTCTCGATGGCCAACCTGCGCCGGAAGATGGAGGAGAAGGCCGAGCCGACGCTGCGGACCAAAAAGCGCGAACGCTTCGCGCCGGGCGGCCAGTCGACGCAGATGATCATCGGCGCGGACAAGACCTCCGACGACGGCATCCTGCACACCAGCGCCCGGCTTTATGGCAGTTACCACCTGCGGCGCGTCTATTATTCGGCCTTCAGTCCGATCCCCGATGCCTCGTCTTCGCTGCCGTTGCAGAAGCCGCCGCTGATGCGTGAACACCGGCTCTACCAGGCCGACTGGCTGATGCGCTTCTACGGATTTTCTCAACCGGAAATCTTGGCCGGCAGCAGCGATGGCATGCTCGATCTCGCTATCGACCCGAAGCTTGCCTGGGCACTGCGCAACCGGGGACGCTTCCCCGTCGACGTCAACCGCGCCGATCGCGAAGCGTTGCTGCGGGTGCCTGGCCTGGGAACCAAGGTGGTGGCGAAGATTCTGGAAACCCGCCGCCATCGGCGGCTGCGGCTCGAGGATGTCGGCCGGCTCTGCCATTCGATCGCCAAGCTACGGCCCTTCATCATCGCCGAAGGCTGGTCGCCAGGCGCGCTCACTGACAAGGCCGGCCTGCGCGGCCAGATCGAGCGATCCTGCGAACAACTGGCGCTGTTTTGACCATGCGGCCGGCAGAGCTCGACCTCACCCGCTACACAGTTTGGCTTGAAAGCCAGATCGATTTCGCCGGCTGGCGCGATGCGGCTCGACGGCTGGCGCTGAATGAGATCAGACCCGAGGATATCGGCTGGCATGTCGCAGCCGGTTGCGACCGGCCGCAAAGCGATTTGCCTGACGTGCCGCAGGGCGCGCAGCTCGTTGTGCCGCGCGATTTCATCGGCCACGCTGAAACCGCCTTCTGCCATTGCGACCCCCGCCGTTTCGCCTTCCTCTACCGGCTGTTGTGGCGGCTGCGCACAGAGCCCAAGCTGCTGGCGATCGCATCGGATCCCGATACCAGGCGGCTCGAGGCGATGGAAAAGGCGGTGCGGCGCGATAGCCACAAGATGCATGCCTTCGTCCGCTTCCGGAAGATCGGCGATGGCGAGGAGGAACGCTATGTCGCCTGGTTCGAGCCCGACCATTTCATCGTCGAGCGCAATGCGGATTTCTTCGTCCGGCGTTTTACCGGCATGCGCTGGACGATCCTGACGCCTTACGCCTCCGCCGACTGGGATGGCGAAAGGCTAGCGATCGGACCGGGCGCCGCCAAGACCGACGCGCCTGACCAGGACGACACCGAGATGTTGTGGCGGACCTATTTCGCGAACATCTTCAATCCGGCGCGGCTGAAGGTGAAGGCCATGCAGAAGGAGATGCCGAAGAAATATTGGCGGAACCTTCCCGAGGCCTCGCTCATTCCTGACTTGATCGCGGGAGCGGACAAGGCCGCCAGAGATATGATTGCGAAGATGCCGACAACGCCCGCGCCGCACCACGCCAAGGTGCAGGCAAAGCATTGGCCGAAGCCCCAGCCGGCGGAGATCTCCGAAGAAGATGACGCCAGCTCGATTTCCGAGTTGCGCGAAGCGGCGAAGGGCTGCCGCCGCTGCCCGCTTTGGCGCGATGCGACGCAGACTGTATTCGGCGAGGGACCCGACAATGCCAAGGTGATCTTCGTCGGCGAACAGCCGGGCGACCAGGAAGACCTCGCCGGCCAGCCATTCGTCGGCCCGGCGGGCAAGGTGTTCGATGCGATCTTGGACGATGCCGGGGTCGACCGCCTGAAGGTCTATGTCACCAACGCGGTCAAGCATTTCAAGTTCGAGCCGCGCGGAAAACGCCGCATCCATTCCAAGCCGAATGCCGGCGAGGTTCAAGCCTGCCGCTGGTGGATCGACCAAGAGTTTGACCTGATCAAGCCGAATCTCGCCGTGGCGCTCGGTGCGACGGCGGCGCTGTCGCTGCTTGGCAAGGCGTTCCCGGTGACCAAGATGCGCGGCCAGGTGATCGAACGCGAGGATGGCTTGCGCGTCTTCATCACCATCCACCCCTCCTTCATCCTGCGGATCCGGGATCACGCCGATAAAGAAGCCGAACGCGAGCGGTTTTTGCAGGATATGAAGCAGGTGAGGAAGCTTATGTCGACTTGATCCATCAGGTCCGAGCGCTGGATAAGGATCGAGCGGTTGGCGCCGCCCCTCATTGTCCTGCCGGACATTTCTCCCCGTGTAGTGACGGGGAGAAAGGGGCTGTGCCCTGCGCTTTCGTCAATCACCATCGTTGCAAGAAAAAGCTCCAAGACGCAGTTAGCTTCCTTCTCCCCGTCACTATACGGGGAGAAGGTGCCGGCAGGCGGATGAGGGGCAGCGCTTGCGTTTGGGAGAGGGGACGCACCAGCCTTTAACGGACGAGAATTGCCCTGAGATCATTGACGTTCGTGCCGGTCGGGCCGGGCACGAAGAGATCGCCGACGGCATTGAAGGCCGTCCAGGCATTGTTGCCGGCCAGCATTGCCTTGGCATCCACACCCGCCGCCCGCATGCGCGAAACGGTTGAGCCGTCGGCGAAGGCGCCGGCATTGTTTTCGGAGCCATCGATGCCGTCAGTATCCGCGGCAAAGGCGTGAATATCCTCTACGCCATTGATGCCGATGGCGAAGGCGAGCAGGAATTCCGAATTCCGGCCACCTTTGCCCTTTGCCCGTAAAGTCACGGTGGTCTCACCACCCGAAAGGATCAGCACCGGCTTTTGGAAGGGCCGATTGCGCGTCGCCACTTCGCGGGCGATTGCCGCATGGACGCCACCGACCTCGCGTGCTTCGCCTTCAATGGCGTCGGAGAGTATGACGGCTTCGATGCCTTGCCGCCTCGCTTCAGCCGCCGCCGCTTCCAGTGACACGCCGGCCGAGGCGATCAAATGCACCTCGTTGCGCGCAAAGCGCTGATCGTCGGGATCTGGTGCGTCGGCCGCCGGTGACTGGATGTGCGCCATGACCGCGTCCGGCAATTTCATGCCATAGGCGGATATCGAGACCAGCGCGTCGTCACGGCTGCCAGTGTCGGGAACGGTCGGGCCGGACGCCACCAGGGCCGGATTGTCGCCGGGGATGTCGGAGACAACCAGCGACACCACCTTGGCCGGCCATGCGGCAGCGGCCAGCCGGCCACCCTTGATGGCGGAGAGATGCTTGCGGATGGTGTTCATCGCCGCGATCGGCGCGCCGGAAGCAAGCAGCGCCTCGTTGACGGCAATTTCGTCGGCCAGCGTCAGGCCGGCGGCCGGAGACGGCAGCAGGGCCGAACCGCCGCCGGAAATCAGCGCCACGACCAGGTCGTCCGCTGTCAGCCCTTGCACTTTCTCCAGCAGCCGCCGCGAGGCCTCGAGCCCGGCGGCGTCCGGCACCGGATGCGCGGCCTCGATGATCTCGATGCGCTCGCATCTGGCGCCATAGCCGTAGCGGGTGACGACCAGCCCGTCGATCGGACCGTCCCAGACCTTCTCGAAGGCCGCCGCCATCTGTGCCGAGCCTTTGCCGGCGCCGATGACGATGGTGCGGCCCCTGGGTCTGGACGGCAAATGGTCGCGGATGGTTCGCTCCGGATCGGCGGCGGCGACGGCGGCATTGAAGATCGAGGTAAGAAAAACCTTGGGATCGGGCACGGTCATTCGGGGTCCGCGGACAACGCCAGCTTGCGCCTGTCTATGCCCAGGTGATCGCACAGCGCATCGACCACCACGCCATGATCCTGGCGCTCCGGCAGGCCGGACACCGCGATCACGCCGATGACACCGGCACCCTTGACCGCGACCGGGAAGCCACCGCCGGCGAGCACATAGTCCGCAATATCCAGCCCCTCGCCGATCTTGAAGGTGCGGTCGGGACGCTGCTGCTCCAGAACCAGACGGTAGGTGCTTTTGAGGTAGCGCTTGACGACATTGATCTTGCGCCGCGCCCAGTCGGGATTGGATGCATTCGACCCCGGCATGGCGGCATAGAAGAGCGGCCGGTCGAAAGTCCTGATGTCGACGATAACGGGCAGGTTCTCAGCCAGCGCGCGATCACGGATCGCCGAACCGAGCTTGAAGGCGACGGCCTCGTCGAAGGCCGTGAAGACAAGGGTCTCTTCCTGTTTCTTGATCAGAGCGATGTCGTCAGCAACGGTCATGTCGTTCCCCTGTCAACTTCGCCGCACGCTTTGACCGATGGCTGCCGCCGGGTCAAGCAGGCAACACACCGCAGCGCTAAATTGCGATGTCGCTCTTGGCCGCTCGCCCCGCGACATAGACCTCGCGCACGGCTCGATCATCGCCCAGCGTCTGCAGCAGGAACAGTTCCTGCGCCAGCGTCTCGACCGTTTCCATCCTGAGCCGCATGGCCGGCGTTGCCCTCGCATCGAGCACGACGATGTCGGCATCGGTGCCTTCCTCCAGCGTGCCGATCTTCTCGACGACAGATAGCGCCTCGGCATTGCCGCGCGTGATCTGCCAGAAGGACTGGAAAGGGTTGAGCTTCTCGCCGTTCAGGGCGATCACCTTGTAGCCCTCGTCCATGGTGCGCAGCATCGAATAGTTGGTGCCGCCACCGACATCGGTGGCGGCCGCTATGCGCAACGGCTTGTCGCGGCGGCGAAAGCGCTGGTAGTCGAACAGGCCCGAGCCGAGGAACAGGTTCGAGGTTGGACAGAACACGGCCACCGAACCGCTGTCCGCCAGCGCGTCCGCCTCGCGCTCCGACAGATGGATGCAGTGGCCGAAAAGGCTCTTTTTGCCCAGCAGCCCATAGTGCTCGTAAACGTCGGTGTAGTCGCGCGACCAGGGATAAAGCTGTTGCGTGAAGGCGATCTCGGCGTGATTTTCCGACAGATGCGTCTGCATGTGCAGGTCGGGATGTTCGCGGCACAGCGCGCCGGCCATCTCCATCTGCTCCGGTGACGAGGTGATGGCGAAGCGCGGCGTGATGGCATAGTGCTGCCGCCCCTTGCCGTGCCACTCCTTGATCAGCGCCTTGGTGTCGTCATAGCCGGTCTGCGGCGTGTCGAGCACGCCTTCGGGCGCATTACGGTCCATCATCACCTTGCCGGCGATGTTGAGCATGTCGCGCGCGTGCGACTCGGCGAAGAAGGCTTCCGCCGAGGCCTTGTGCACCGAACAGTAGGCGGCAACCGTCGTGGTTCCATGACGCACCGTCTCATCAAGGAACAGCCGCGCGATGCGGCGGCCATGCTGCGCGTTGGCGAATTTTGTTTCCTCGGGAAAGGTGTAGGTGTTCAGCCAGTCGAGCAGTTCGGCGCCATAGGAGGCGATGACCTGCATCTGCGGGAAATGCACATGCGTATCGATAAAACCCGGCAGCAGCAGATGCGGCCGATGGTCGATCTTTTTGACGCCCTCGCCGGCCTGTTTCTCGACATCGGCATAGGCGCCTGATGCAACGATCCTGCCATCGCTTATCAGCAGGCCGCCATCCTCCTCGTAGCGCCAGGCTGAGTGGTCGTCGATGGTTTGCGGCCAGCGCACGAAGGACAGGGTGCGGCCGCGCAGAAGTGTCGAGGTCATGCTTATTTCCCCGCGCCTTCGAACCAGGCGACCAGCAGCGCCCGTTCCTTGTCGGTGATCTGGCTAACATTAGCCGGCGGCATGGCGTGGCTGCGGCCGGCCTGCAGATAGATCTCGCGGGCATGGTCGGCGATGCCGGCGTCGGTGTCGAGCATCACGCCCTTGGGCGCATGATAGATGCCTTCATAGACCGGCTCGGCCGCATGGCACATCGAACAGCGGCCGAGAACGGTGTCGCGCACCGCCGGGAAATGCGCCGAGGCGATATAGACCTGCGCCGAGGCGGACACCTTCGGTTCACCGGTCAGCACCTTCGGCACGGTCGACAGCCAGATGATGATGATGAACAGGACAAGGGCGCCGAGCCACGTCCAGTGCGGGTTGCCGGCACGCTTGTGCACGGTGTTGAAATAGTGGCGGATGAGGACGCCGATGATGAACACCAGCGAGGCGATGACCCAGTTGAACTCAGTCCCGAATGCCAGCGGATAGTGGTTCGACAGCATCAGGAACAGTACCGGCAGCGTCAAATAATTGTTGTGGAGCGAGCGCTGCTTGGCGATCTTGCCGTATTTCGGATCAGGCTTGCGGCCGGCGATGAGGTCGGCGACGACGATCTTCTGGTTGGGAATGATGACCATGAAGACATTGGCCGACATGATCGTCGCGGTGATCGCGCCCAGATGCAGGAAGGCGGCGCGGCCGGTGAACAGGTGCGTCAGCCCCCAGGCGATGAAGACCAGCACGCAATAGAGCACCAGCATCAGGCCGGTGTCGCTTTTGCCAAGCGGCGAGCGGCACAGGAGATCATAGACCACCCAGCCGACGCCGATCGTGGCCATCGACAACAGAATGCCCACCGGCACCGACATCGGCAGCACATTGGGATCGATCAGGAACAGATCGGCTCCGGCGTAATAGACCACGCACAGCATGGCGAAGCCGGACAGCCAGGTGGCATAGGATTCCCATTTGAACCAGGTCAGGTGCTCGGGCATCTCGGCCGGCGCCACCAGGTATTTCTGGATGTGGTAGAAGCCGCCGCCATGCACCTGCCATTCCTCGCCGAAGGCGCCGACCGGCATGCCGGGCCGCTGGCGCAGGCCAAGATCGAGCGCGACGAAGTAGAAGGACGAGCCGATCCAGGCGATGCCGGTAACGACGTGCAGCCAGCGCACGGCGAAGCTCAGCCAGTCCCAGAAAATCGCGAAATCCATCATTGAAATCGTCCCTGCCGATCCGATGACTTTACGGTGTGGGGCGCAAACGAAAAGAGGCGAGGTGTACGATGACTTTCAAAAAAAAATGGAAAATACTAGGTTGATCACCGCAAACCGGTGAAGGGTGCCGATCCGCATGGCCTATCTCGACAACATCGCCGTCTTTGTCCGCGTCGTCGAGCTCGGCAATCTGTCGGCGGCCGGCCGCGACATGCGCATTTCGCCGGCGGTCGCCTCCAACCGCATCAAGGAACTGGAGAAGCATCTCGGCGTGCGGCTGTTCAACCGCACCACCCGGCAATTGATGCCGACCGAGCACGGCACTGTTTTCTATTCCGGCGCCAAGCAGGTGCTGGAGGCGATCACCGAGGCGGAAGCGGCCGTCTCGGCGCTGTCCGGCCAGCCGCGTGGCACCATCCGCGTCACCGCACCGCTCGGCCTCGGGCGCCGGCTGGTGGCGTCGGGCATTCCCGATTTTCACGACAAATACCCTGACGTCGAGGTGCGGCTGAGGCTCTCGGACCACAATGTCGACATCATGAAGGAAGGCATCGACGTCGCCTTCCGGTTAGGGATCATCGAGGATTCCAGCCTCAGGATGCGCGGCATCATGGAATGCGAGCGCGTGCTGGTCGCCGCACCCAAATATCTGGAAGCGCGCGGCGAGCCGACGGAGCCGCAGGAGCTGATCGGCAGGAAGCATGACTGCCTGATGCTGCGCTATTCCGGCGCGCGCGAATATGTCTGGACCTTGCAAACGCCCACCGGCCCGCAGAAATTCGAGGTGCATGGGCCCTATGACACCGATGATGGCGACGTGCTGACCGGCTGGGCGCTGTCGGGGCGCGGCATCATCAACAAACCGCGCTTCGAGGTCGAGCCGTTCATCCGCGACCAGCGGCTGAAAGTGATCCTGACCAGCACCCCGCCAACGCCGGTGCAGTTCGCCGCCGTCTATCCGCACAAGAAGCTGCAGGATCCCAAGGTGCGGCTATTGCTCGACTTCATGGCCGAGCGTTGCCAAAGGCTGATCAAGGACATTCTGGCGGGCAAGTGAGGGGCGGTCGCGTTGCTACGGGATCGGCCGAAGGCCCGCGACTTCGTCATCCACGGGCGGAGCGACGCGAAGCGGAGCGCAGACCCGAGGATCCATTCCGTGACTTTCGCCGTAAAGTGCAACGGAGCAGAATTCTGCACCGTGGCAGCGCCTTGACGCCGCGGCATGGATCCTCGGGTCTGCGCGACGCCGCTTCGCGGCTGCTCCGCCCGTGGATGACGACGCGGCGGATGTTTCAGCTAATTTTCGAGGTGTTTGAGAGCCAGCCGAAACGTGACTGCTGGCCGGCACATGGCCGGCGGTTGGCCCAGCGCCAGCGGTTGCCATTGGGGCATGCGGCGAACATAGTTCCCGCATGCCTTCCCCCAGGAACCATCCATGACCGACGGCGCCACAACGCATCTCGCCGCTTCGCTCAACATTGCCCTCGCAACCGGGCAAGCGCTCACTTTCAGCGATCTGGCCGGCTTCGCCCGGGAGGCCGAGGCGGCGGGGCTGGACATGATCATCCTCGACGACTCCGCGCCGCATGGCGCCGCGCCGAGCAGTCCGTTCGAGGCGACCACTCTCATCGCCGCGCTGGCGACCGTGACCGAAAAGATCGGTCTCGTCGCCAGCGCCTCGACGATCGCTCACCAGCCCTACAATCTCGCGCGCCGCTTTGCCTCGCTCGACATGATCAGCCATGGCCGCGCGGGCTGGAACGCGACGCTGGCGCAGACACCGCGAGAGGCCGCCAATTTCAGCCGACCCGACGGGTTTTCAGCCGATGATTTTCGCCGCCGCTCGGAGGAATATATCGGCATCGTTCAAGGGCTCTGGCAGGGCTGGGACGCGGACGCGCTGCTGTTCGACAGGAACGGCGGCCGCTTCCATGATCCGCAAGGAATGCACCTGCTCGACCACAAGGGCGAGTTCTTCTCCGTGCGCGGGCCGCTGAATGTCGCGCGGTCGCCGCAGGACGCGCCGGTGCTGGTGCTGTCCGATCTCACCGAAGGCGACCTCGACTTTGCCGCCCGCACCGCCGATGTCGTTCTGCTGGACGAACGGGCGGCGGCAGAAGACAAGGCGTGTCATGGTGATTTGAAGCGCCGGGTTTCCGCCTGTGGGCGCGAGCCGGATGCGGTGAAGATACTGGCTGATATCTCGCTCACCGCTGACGGCGTCAGCGGGCTGGCCGACAGACTGGAAGAAAAATCCTTCTCTAAGAGCTGCGACGGCTTCAACATCCGCTTGCCGGCGCAGCTTTCGGTGTTCGACGATTTGATCGATCGTGTTCTTCCGGAGTTGCGGCGGTGCGGGCTGCTTCGAGAAAACCATCCCGGCACCACCTTGCGCTCGCATCTCGGCCTTGCCGGCGGAGGTGACCAATGACCGCGCAAATGAAGCTCGGCGCCTTCCTGTGGGCGACGGGCCATCACATCGCCGCCTGGCGCCACCCGAAGGCGCATGTGAAAGCTGGCATCGACATCGATCACTACATCGCGCTGGCGCGCACGGCTGAAGCGGCGAAGTTCGACATGATCTTCTGCGAGGATGCCGCCGGCCTGCGCGAGGCCAATGTCGACATTGCCAGCCAGACGTCGCGCTCGATCGGCTTCGAGCCGATCAGCCTGCTTTCGGCGCTGGCTGTCCAGACCAGCCGCATCGGCCTCGTTTCCACCGCGTCGACCAGCTACAACGAACCTTACGGCCTGGCGCGGACCTTCCTGTCGCTCGATCACCTGAGCGGCGGCCGGGCCGGCTGGAACCTGGTCACTTCAGCCAGTCAGATCGAAGCCGCCAATTTCGGCGCAACCGGCCTCAGGCCTCATGCCGACCGCTATGAGCGGGCGCGCGAATTCGCCGAGGTGGTGACAGGGTTGTGGCGCGGCAAGGCTTCAAGCCATGACGGCCAGAGCTTTTCGGTGCGCGATCCGCTCGACCTGCCGCGCTCGCCGCAAGGCGCGCCTGTCATGGTCCAGGCCGGCGCTTCCGACGTCGGCCGAGAGCTTGCCGCCCGCACCGCCGACGTGGTGTTCACGGCGGCACAGACCTTCGAGGAAGCGAAGGCCTTTTACGACGACCTCAAAGGGCGCATGGCGGCGTATGGGCGTGAACCCGATGACATCAAGATCATGCCCGGTGTCGCGCCCGTGGTGGCGGAGACCGAAGCCGAGGCCAGCGAAAAATTCGAGGAATTGCAGGAATTGATCCCCGACGACGTCGGCGTGGCGCTGCTGTCCAGCTATCTCAGCATATCCGACCTCTGGCGCCATCCGCTCGACGGTCCACTGCCCGACTTGCCCGAGAGCGAGGGCATGAAAAGCCGGCAGGCCCTGGTCGTCGAGCAATCGCGCCGCGATGGCCTTTCCATTCGCCAGCTGGCGCGGCATTTCGCCGGGGCGCGCGGCCATTGGCGCATCGTGGGAACCGCTGCCCAGATCGCGGACGAGTTGCAGGCGCGGTTCGAAGGCGGTGCCGCCGACGGTTTCAACGTCATGCCGTCTTATTTTCCCGGCGAACTCGATGCCTTTGCCACGCTGGTCGTGCCGGAACTGCAGCGGCGCGGCCTGTTCCGCAAGGCGTATGAAGGCGCCACGCTGCGCGCGCATCTGGGCCTCAGGCGACCGAGCTAGCCGGCGGTCACCCTGTCATGCGGAGCGTGATGCTCTGAGTTCGAGGCCGCCTTGTGGACGACCAGCGCCGTCATGATCTCGGCGGCGGCGAGCGCGGCAATAACCGGCGGACGCTTGTCCTTGACGGCGTCGCCGCCGATCGGCGAGACGAGGCGGGCGAATTCGGCGTCCGTGCCGTCGGCCGATTTCAGGAACCAGTTCCTGAAGGTCGCTTTCTTGGTCTTCGAACCGATCATGCCGACATAGGCCGCGTCGTCGCGTTTCAGCGCTTCGGCGACGATCAGGAAATCGAGTGCGTGGTCATGCGTGAGGACGGCGAAGGCGGTGCCGGCCGGGGCGTTGCGCAGCTCAGCCTCGGGCATCGGCGTCAGCCGCGTCTCGACGGTTTCCGGCATGCCTTCCAATGCCTCGGCGCGTGTCTCGATGACGACGCCATGCACGGGAAGAAGCGCAATGGTCGACGCGAGCGCTTGGCCGACATGGCCGCCGCCGAAGATATAGACATGCGGCAGATGCGCCTCCTCCGATTCAGCGTGCGCCATCAGCTTTTCCTCGATTGTGCCGTCGACCAAGCGGATCAACACCTTGACCCGACCCCCGCAGCACTGGCCGATTTCCGGCCCGAGCGGAACGTCGAGCGTGACGCCAGCTTCGTCAGCGTCGCGCTGCCCCTCACCCTTACCCTCTCCCCGTAAGGACGGGGAGAGGGGGTCGCCGGCGTTACGGCCGCTTCCCTTCTCCCAGTCACTATACGGGGAGAAGGTGCCGGCAGGCGGATGAGGGGCGGCGCCGACATCGGCAAACTCGCTGAAAGATGCGGAGCGCAAAGAGCCCAGCATCTGCCGCGCCTTATCGATCGCCATATATTCGAGCTGACCGCCGCCAATGGTGCCGAAAATCGCCGATGGCGAGACAAGCATGAACGCACCGGCCTCGCGCGGCGTCGAACCCTTTGCCGCCGCAACTTCGACAAGCGCGACCCGACCGGCATGGTCGAGAAACACTTTCAGCTCTTGAACCTTCGAGTTCATCGCCTGCACTTCCATCCAGGAAATATAGTATTTTTCGGCGCGATTTGCACGTTTTGGCCTCAGGAAGGCTCTGAAGCCTCCCGCTTCAGCCGCTCGATCGCCATCAGCACGCGTTCGGGTGTCGCCGGCGCGTCGAGACGCGGGCAGATCTTGTGGTCGGCGACGCTGGCCACTGCGTCCGACAGCGCGTGCAGCACCGCCATGCCATGCGGCAGCGGCGGTTCGCCGACCGCCTTGGAGCGATGGATGGTCGGCTCATAGGCCTGCGACCAGTCGGTCAGCGCCACGTTGAAGATCTTCGGTCGGTCCGACGCCAGCGGAATCTTGTAGGTCGACGGCGCGTGCGTGCGCAGCCGGCCCTTGTCGTCCCACCACAGTTCCTCCGTCGTCAGCCAGCCCATGCCCTGGATGAAGCCGCCCTCGACCTGGCCGAGGTCGATGGCCCGGTTCAGCGAACGGCCGCAGTCGTGCAGGATATCGGCGCGTTCGACGACATATTCGCCGGTCAGCGTGTCGACCGACACTTCGGCGCAGGCCGCGCCATAGGCGTAGTAATAAAAGGCGTGGCCCTGGCCCTTGGTGCGGTCCCAGTGGATCTTCGGCGTCTTGTAGAAACCGGCGGCGGAGAGCTGCACGCGCGCGATATAGGCCTGCTTGACCAGATCGTTGAAGCTGACCTCCTGGTTGCCGACGCGCACGCGGTTGGGCAGGAACACCACCTGGTCAACCGGCACCTGGTACTTCTCGGCGGCGAAGTCGGTCAGCCGCTGGCGGATCTGGCGCGCTGCGTTCTGCGCCGCCATGCCATTGAGGTCGGCGCCCGAGGACGCAGCCGTCGGCGCGGTGTTGGGCACCTTGGCGGTGGTGGTGGCGGTGATCTTCACGCGATCGAGGTCGATCTGGAACTCCTCCGCCACGACTTGCGCCACCTTGAGATGCAGGCCCTGCCCCATTTCGGTGCCGCCATGGTTCATGTGCACCGAACCATCGGCATAGACATGCACCAGCGCGCCGGCCTGGTTGGCCTCGGTCTTGGTGAAGGAGATGCCGAACTTGACCGGCGTCAGCGCCAGGCCGCGCTTGACGAAGCGGCTGTTGGCGTTGAATGCGGAAATCTCGCGACGGCGGCGCGCATAGTTGGCGCTGTCTTCCAGTTCCGCCACGATGCGCTGGATGATGCAGTCCTCGACCTTCTGGTGATAAGGGGTGACGTTGCGGCCGCCGATCGCTTCCATCGGATCGTAGAAATTCAGCTTGCGGATTTCGAGCGAATCCTTGCCGACCGCGAAGGCGACCTCGTCGATGACACGCTCGGCGCCGACCATGCCTTGCGGGCCGCCGAAGCCGCGGAACGCGGTGTTGGAGACGGTGTTGGTGTAGAGCGGCGCGGACTTGGCCAGCACCGCGGGATAGAAATAGGCGTTGTCGCAGTGGAACAGCGCACGGTCGCCGACCGGGCCGGACAGGTCGGCGGAGAAGCCGCAGCGCAAGGCGTAAGTGAAATCGACGCCGAGAATATTGCCCTCGTCGTCGAAGCCGACCTCGTAGTCGATGGCGAAATCGTGCCGCTTGCCGGTGGCGGTCATGTCCTCGTCGCGGTCGAGCCGGATCTTGACCGCCCGCTTCAGCCTCTTGGCGGCGATCGCGGCGATCGCGGCGCACTGGTTGGCCTGCGTTTCCTTGCCGCCGAAGCCGCCGCCCATGCGGCGCACTTCCACCGTCACCGCGTTACTCGGCACGCCAAGCGTGTGGGCGACCAGATGCTGCGTCTCGCTCGGCCCCTGGGTCGAACAATAGACGGTGACCTCGTCGTCCTCGCCGGGGATGGCGAGAGACACCTGGCCTTCGAGGTAGAAATGGTCCTGGCCGCCAAGCCACATCCGGTTCTTGATGCGGCGGGGCGCTGCCTTGATTGCCGCAGCCGCATCGCCGCGCCGCAAGATCAGCGGCGTGGTCACCTGCTTGTCCTTCGCCGGATCAAGGTCCCAGATGTCGATCACGGCGGGAAGCTCGTCATATTCGATCCTGGCCAGGCGCGCGGCGCGCCGGGCTGCCTCGCGCGTCTCGGCAATCACCGCGAAGATCGGCTGGCCGAAGAACTGCACCTTGCCTTCCGCCAGAACCGGATCGTCATGCATGTTGCTGGGCGAGACATCGTTCTCACCCGGCACGTCGGCATAAGTCAGCACGTCGACGACACCAGGGGCCGCGCGCACCGCCGAGAGGTCGACGCTTTTCAGAACGCCATGCGCCACCTTGGACAGGCCAAGGCCGGCATGCAGGGTGCCGGCCGGCTCCGGCATGTCGTCGATATAGACGGCGCCGCCGCTGACATGCTTGTGGGCGGAATCATGCCGCTGGTCGGTAGCGACGCCGCCGACGATCTTCTCGGCCTTGAGGTTTGATGATGCGTGCTTGTTCATCAGGCCGCCTCGTTGCGTGATACCTGGAACGGCGCCTTGGTGCCGGTGGTTTCCACGTAGAAGCGCAACAAAAGGTTCTTCGCTGCCAGCGCTCGATATTCGGCGGTCGCGCGCATATCGGTGAGCGGCGTGAAGTCCTTGACGTATTCGGCCATCGCGGCCTCCACCGTGGCTTCGTTCCAGGCCTTGCCTATCAGCGCCTTCTCAACAGCCGACGCCCGTTTCGGCGTTGCCGCCATGCCGCCATAAGCGATGCGGATATCGGCCACCGTGCCGTCCTTGGCCAGGGCCAGACAGAAGGCACCCAGGGTCGCGGTGATGTCCTCGTCGCGGCGCTTGGTGACCTTGTAGACGGCGAATTTCACGTCCTTTGCCGGTACGGGCACGTGCACGGCCTCGACGAACTCGCCCGGCTGGCGGTCCTGCTTGCCATAGGCAATGAAGAAATCCTGCAACGGGATCGTGCGCCGCTTCTTGCCCTTGCGCAATATCAGCCGTGCGCCGAGCACGATCAAGGGCGGCGGCGTGTCGCCGATCGGCGAGCCGTTGGCGACATTGCCGCCGATCGTGCCCATGTTGCGGACCTGTTCGCCGCCGATGCGGTCGAACAACGGCCCCAACGCAGGGATGCGTTTCGACAGCGTCGAAAAGGCTTCGGTGTAGGTGACGCCGGCGCCAATCGATATGACACCGTTTTCTTCCGTGACGGCGCAAAGCCCCGGCAGATTGCCTATGAAGATCGCCGGCGAGATGTCGCGCATGTGCTTGGTCACCCACAGGCCAACGTCGGTCGAACCGGCGACGACCGTCGCGGTGGGTTCCTTCTCGAAGACAGAAGCGAAATCGTCGGCATCGGCCGGCACGACCAGCCGCGTCCTGCCGGACCCAAGCTCGACCCTGGCGCCATCGCGCAACGCCTGCAGCCGTATCGTGATGTCCCGGCGCTCCGCCGCCAGCGGGTCCTTCGCCGCCTTGCCATAGCTCGATATGGCGTGCGCGGCGCGCATGATCGCTTCATAGCCGGTGCAGCGGCAGAGATTGCCTTGCAAGGCTTTTTCGATGGCCGCGTCCGACGGGTCCGGTGACTTCATCCATAAGCCATAGAGCGACATGACGAAGCCCGGCGTACAGAAGCCGCATTGCGAGCCATGGAAATCGACCATCGCCTGCTGCACGGGATGCAACTGGCCTGACACACCGCGCAGATGCTCGACCGTCACGACATGGGTGCCATCGAGCGAGCCGAGGAAGCGGATGCAGGCGTTGACGGTTTCATAAACCAGCCCCGTGGCCGAAAGCCTGCCGATGAGCACGGTGCAGGCGCCGCAATCGCCTTCGGCGCAGCCTTCCTTGGTGCCGCGCAGCGAGCGGTCGAGCCGCAACCAGTCGAGCAGGGTCGCGTCGGGCGCCACGGATGACAGCGCGACATCCCTGCCATTCAGAATGAAGCGGATTTCGTTGCGGATATTGACCTTGGCCATGCCTCAGCTCCCCCTGTAGGTGGAATAGCCGTAGGGCGAGATCAGCAATGGTACATGATAGTGCACCGCCTCCGCCATGCCGAAGCGGATCGGTACGCTGTCGAGGAAGGCAGGTGCGGGCAGCTTCGTGCCCTGGCCGCGCAGATAGTCGCCAGCCGCGAACACCAGTTCGTATTCGCCGGTGCGGAAGTCGGCGCCTGCCAGCAGCGGCGCGTCGCAGCGGCCGTCTGCATTGGTGACGACCGTCTTCAGAAGGGTGCGAGCAGCACCATCGACACGGTAGAGCGCGATCGACAATCCCGCCGCCGGCCTGCCGGTCGCGGTATCCAGGACATGGGTCGTCAGACGCCCGCCATCGGCTTTCGACGTTTCTGCCATTGGCCGCCTCCCATTTCCAGTACGAACAAATTGGCCGGTACTATCGAGCACTGCTGATGAATTGTGCGCCAATTAAAGGCGATGCATAAGTCTCGGTCGAGCGGAGTGCGACAAAAACACTTTCAAAAATTTTGAGGGGAATGCGAGAAGCACCCTTTCGATATTCTGATCATACTTCCGGTGATGCCGGGCGCGGAGGGACGATGCGTTACACCAGGGACATGCGTGGCTACGGGGCCAATCCGCCGGATCCGAAATGGCCTGGCGGCGCGCATGTCGCCGTGCAGTTCGTCGTCAATTACGAGGAGGGCGGCGAGAACTGCGTGCTCCACGGCGACAAGGCTTCGGAAGCCTTCCTCTCGGAAATCGTCGGCGCGGCGCCCTGGGTGGGCCAGCGCCACTGGAACATGGAATCGATCTACGAGTATGGGGCGCGAGCCGGCTTCTGGCGGCTGCTGCGCCTGTTCAGCGAGTCGCAAGTGCCCGTGACCTGCTATGGCGTCGCCACGGCGCTCGCACGCTCCCCCGACCAGGTCACGGCGATGCAGGAAGCCGGCTGGGAAATCGCCTCGCACGGGTTGAGATGGATCGACTACCGCGACCACGATGCCGAGGACGAGCGCCGCGACCTCGAAGCGGCGATCAAGCTGCATTACGAGGTGACCGGCCAGCGCCCGACCGGCTGGTATACGGGCCGCACTTCGGTCAACACGGTGCGCCTGGTGGCAGAGGAAGGCGGCTTCGATTACGTCTCGGACACCTATGACGACGAACTGCCCTACTGGTTCGAGCATAGCGGCGGCACGCAGCTCATCATCCCCTACACGCTCGATGCCAACGACATGCGCTTCGCCACGCCGCAAGGCTTCAATTCGGGCGACCAGTTCTTTGCCTATCTCAAGGATAGTTTCGACACGCTCTATGCCGAGGGCCAGGCAGGCCGGCCGCGCATGATGAATATCGGCCTGCATTGCCGCCTTGTCGGGCGGCCGGGCCGGGTGGCGGCGCTGAAACGCTTCGTCGATTATGTCAAATCGCATGACAAGGTCTGGCTGGCGCGGCGCATCGACATCGCCAAGCACTGGCAGGAGAACCATCCCTACAAACCGGCCGCTCTGCGCCCGTCGAAGATGGAATTCGAGACGTTCGTTCACACCTTCGGCGGCGTGTTCGAACATTCGCCCTGGATTGCCGAACGGGCCCACGAGTTGGAGCTCGGTCCGGCACACGACACGGCGGGGGGCCTGCACAATGCGCTCTGCCGCATCTTCCGCGCCGCCAGCGAAACCGAACGGCTCGGCGTGCTCAACGCCCATCCCGACCTCGCCGGCAAACTGGCCAAGGCCAGGCGGCTGACGGCGGAATCGACCCGGGAACAGGCTTCCGCCGGCCTCGACGCGCTGACCGACAAGGAACGCGAACTGTTCTCCAAGCTCAACGCCGCCTACGTCACCACCTTCGGCTTCCCCTTCATCATCGCGGTGAAAGGCAAGACAAAGGAGGAAATCCTCGCCGAATTCGAAGCCCGTATCGGCAACGGCCGCGGCGTCGAATTCGAAACCGCCTGCAAACAGGTCGAGCGCATTGCGCTGTTGCGCCTCAAGGACATGCTTCCACAATAGGTTTAAACCCATGGATACGATCAGGATGCCCGAGCGAACCTATTATGCCCCACAGGGGGGCCATCCCGGCCAGAACGAGCTTTTGACCGGGCGCGCCGTCTTCACCGAGGCCTATGCGGTCATCCCCAAAGGCGTGATGCAGGACATCGTGACCAGCCCGCTGCCGTTCTGGGACAAGACCAGGGCTTGGATCATCGCAAGGCCGCTGTCGGGCTTTGCCGAGACGTTTTCTCAGTATATCGTCGAGGTTCTGCCGGGCGGCGGCAGCGACCGGCCGGAACCTGACTCCGGCGCCGAAGGCGTGCTGTTCGTGGTCGAGGGGGAACTCACCGTATCGCTCGCCGGCAAAAAGCATGTGCTTGCCGCCGGTGGCTTTGCCTTCCTGCCGCCGGCAAGCGGCTGGACGGTGCGCAACGAGAGCAGCGCTGCCGTCCGCTTCCACTGGATCCGCAAGGCCTATGAGGTGGTCGACGGCCTGGACACGCCGGAAGCCTTCTTCAGCAGCGACCAGCAGGTGGCGCCGACGCCGATGGCCGGCACCGAGGGCCGCTGGGCGACGACGCGTTTCGTCGATCCGGACGACATGCGCCACGACATGCACGTCACCATCGTCACGCTCGAGGCGGGCGCGGTCATTCCCTTCGCCGAAACCCATGTCATGGAACATGGGCTCTACGTGCTCGAAGGCAAGGCGGTCTACCGGCTGAACCAGGACTGGGTCGAGGTCGAGGCCGGCGACTTCATGTGGCTGCGCGCCTTCTGCCCGCAGGCCTGCTATGCCGGCGGCCCCGGAAAATTCCGCTATCTGCTCTACAAGGACGTCAACCGGCACGCCAAGCTCGGCGGCTATCTCGGGGGCCGCGCGCGGTGAGCCGCATCGTCGCGCAGCCGCTGAGCCGCGAAAACTTCGCGCCCTTCGGCGACGTCATCGATATGGGCGGCGACAACCGCTACCCAATCAATGGCGGCAAGGCGATCCGCTATCATGATCTCGCCACCGCCGAGGCCGCTGGGCCGAATGCGCGCGTGCTGATCTCGATGGTGCGCGGCACACCCTATGAAATGCCGCTGAAGCTGACCATGGTCGAGCGCCATCCGCTCGGCAGCCAGGCTTTCATCCCGCTGTCGCCACGGCCGTTTCTGGTCGTCGTCTGCCACGATACCAAGGACGGGCCGGGCGAACCGCATGGCTTCATCGCCGCGCCCGGACAGGGCATCAACTACAAGCGCAATCTCTGGCACGGTGTGCTGACGCCGATCGGCGAGGAACAGGATTTCCTCATCGTCGATCGCGGCGGCGATGGCTCCAACCTCGAAGAGTTTCACTTCTCGCACCCTTACGAAATCCACCTTCCCAGAAAGCCCGTGATTTCATCATGACCGACATTTCGCTGATCGACCGCCTGCTCGACGTGATCGAGCACGACATCGTGCCGAAGACGGCAGAAGGCGTCGCCCATGGCAACAAGCTGTTCGGCGCGGCGATCCTGCGCAAGGACGACCGGTCGCTGGTGCTGGCCGAGACCAACAACGAGATAGAAAACCCGCTCTGGCATGGCGAGGTGCATTGCCTGAAGCGTTTTTACGAAATGCCCAAGGCCGAACGGGTCGACACGAAAGACGCCATTTTCATCGCCACGCATGAGCCCTGCTCGCTCTGCCTGTCGGCGATCACCTGGACCGGTTTCGACAATTTCTACTATTTGTTCAGCCACGAGGACTCGCGCGACAGTTTTGCCATCCCGCATGATCTCAAGATTTTGAAAGAGGTCTTCACGCTCGACCCCGGCGGGTACAATGCCGAGAACGCCTATTGGAAGAGTTTTTCGATCCGTCGGCTGGTGCGGGCCCTCCCCGAGGCCGAGCGCGCGAGGCTGGAGACGCGGATCGGCAGGATTTCCGCACGCTATGACGAGTTGTCCGACGCCTATCAGGCGAACAAGGCCGCAAACGACATTCCGCTGAGTTGATGGTATGAGACAGGTCGCATATTTCGCTGCTCCAGTCGCGAATGGCGATTGAAAGTTTTCGTGCCGCGGAGCGTTATGCCTGCCATGAAAACCATCACCGAATTTCCCCGTAAGGTCGTCGAATTTCCCGACATGGGCATCGTCATGCCCGATGGCTGCCGGTTGTCGGCGCGGGTGTGGATGCCGGAGGATGCGGGCGACGATCCGGTACCTGTCATCCTCGAGCATCTGCCCTACCGCAAGCGCGACGGAACGATCTTTCGTGATCAGCTTACCCATCCCTATTTCGCCGGCCACGGCTACGCCTCGATCCGCGTCGACATGCGCGGCAATGGCGATTCCGAAGGGCTGATGGACGACGAATATTCCGAGCAGGAACTGCAGGACGCCTGCGATGTCATCGCCTGGGCGGCGGCGCAGCCCTGGTGCAACGGCAATGTCGGCATGATGGGCATCTCTTGGGGCGGCTTCAACTGCCTGCAGGTGGCGGCCAAACAGCCGCCGGCGCTCAAGGCGGTTATCAGCCTGTGCTCGACCGTCGACCGCTATGCCGACGACATTCACTACAAGGGCGGCTGCCTTTTGAACGAGAATTTCGGCTGGGCCTCGACCATGCTGTCCTATTCGTCGCGGCCACCGGATCCGCTGATTGCCGGCGATAACCGTTGGCGCGATCTCTGGCTGGCGCGGCTGGAGAACCAGTCCTTCCTGTTGCCGCTGTGGCTCAGCCACCAGCATCGCGACGCCTATTGGAAGCGCGGCTCGATCTGCGAGGATTTTTCCGCAATCAAAGCCGCAGTGCTGTCGATCGGCGGCTGGCATGACGGCTACCGCAACACGATCTCGCACCTCGTCACCAACATCGAGGCACCGGTCAAGGGCATCGTTGGACCGTGGATACACAAATACCCGCACTATGCGGGCCCCAAGCCGGCCATCGGCTTCCTGCAGGAAGCGCTGCGCTGGTGGGACCACTGGCTGAAGGGCGCCGAGACCGGCGTCGAGGCCGATCCCGACTATCGCGCCTATGTGATGGACAGCGTGCGCCCCGCTCGCTGGCATCCGGAGCGGCCCGGCCGCTGGATAGCCGAGCAGGAATGGCCGTCGTCCAAGATAACGATTGAAACGATCGAACTCGTTTCCGCTGATGCAGGACCTTCCATCGTCGCTTCGCCGCAGACCTGCGGGCTTGCCGGCGGCGAATACTTTCCCTTCACCTTCGGCCCGGAATTGCCTGGTGACCAGCGCCCTGACGACGGGCTGTCGGCGTGTTTCGACCAGCCTGAGCTCACCAAGCCGATCGAGATCGTCGGCGCGCCGGAGCTTGAGATCCAGTTTGCCTCCGATCGGCCCCAGGCCAACATCGCGGTCCGGCTTTGCGACGTGCATCCCGACGGCGCCTCGGAACTTATCTCCTATGGCGTGCTCAATCTGACGCACCGCAAGTCGCATGAATTCCCCGAGGCGCTGGTCCCAGGGGAGACGGTTTCGGCGCGTGTCGTGCTCGATCAATGTGCCTACCGCGTGCCGGCCGGGCATCGTTTGCGCGTCGCCGTTTCGACCGCCTACTGGCCTGCCATCTGGCCCTCGCCGGAGCCGGTACGGCTGACCTTGTCGGCGGCCTCGCTATCAGTGCCGCTGCGCCTGCTCGCAACAGGCGACGAAGTCGTCTTCGGCGAACCGGAAGGCGCCACGCCCTGGGCGACCGAGACGGTTCGACCCGCCAAGTCCGAACGCCATGTCGACCGCGACGAAAAGACGGGAATCGTCACGCTTTCCATTGCGGATGATTTCGGCGAGGTGCGTGATCTCGACCACGGCCTTGTCAACGGCAGCATCGCCCGCGAAACCTGGACCATCCATCCTGACGATCCTCTGTCAGCCTCCGGGAAAACACATTGGACGCAGACCCTGTCGCGAAATGGATGGTCGGTCCGTACCGAGACATGGGCGCAGATGCGGTCGGATGCGCAAAACTTCATCGTCAGCGCCAGAATCGAGGCCTACGAAGGCGAAAACCTCGTCTTCGAGCGCGATTTCGACGAAAGGGTCCCGCGCGCGCTGGTCTGAGTGCTGAAACCGTTGGTCCAAATGCGACGTGCGATTTACGCCACGGCATGTCGCATTCGGTCTTGCTTACCGCTTTCCCTTGCGGTCATTATTCCCCTCACAAGAAGCAAGAAAATCGACCACAGAGTCGAACCAACAGAGTGAGGAACTCAAAATGTCGAATGAACTCGAATTCCTTAGCCGGCGCGTTGCAGCAGGCAAGCTGAGCCGTCGTGATTTTCTCGGCCGGGCGGCAGCGCTCGGCATCGCCGCACCCTTCGCCAACTCGCTGCTTTCAAGCGCGGCGCGGGCGGCCGGTCCGGTCAAGGGCGGCACGCTGAAGGCCGGCCTGGTCGGCGGTGAATCCACCAACAGTCTCGATCCGGCCCTGTTCATGACCCAGGTGCCGTTCGCCTTCGGCAAGTGCTGGGGCGAAATGATCGTCGAGCTGTCGCCCGACGGCAAGCTCGAGAACCGCATCGCCGAGGAGATCGGCTCGTCCAAGGACGCCAAGACCTGGACGCTGAAGATCCGCGACGGCGTCGAATTCCACAACGGCAAGAAAGTGACCGCCGAGGACGTCGCCGCGACGCTCGAGCGCCATTCGGACGAGAAATCGAAATCCGGCGCGCTCGGCTACATGAAGGGCATCGATACCATCAAGGCCAGCGGCAAGGAAGTGGTGCTGACGCTGAAGGAGGCCAATGCCGACCTTCCCTACCTGCTCAGCGACTATCACCTGATCGTCCAGCCGAACGGCGGCAAGGACAAGGCCGACGCCGGCATCTCGGCCGGACCCTATAAGGTCACCACCAACGAGCCCGGCGTGCGCCATGGCGGCGAGCGCTTCGCCAATTACTGGCAAAGCGACAAGATGGGTC
This sequence comes from Mesorhizobium sp. M8A.F.Ca.ET.165.01.1.1, assembly GCF_004792065.1. NCBI lineage: Bacteria > Pseudomonadati > Pseudomonadota > Alphaproteobacteria > Hyphomicrobiales > Phyllobacteriaceae > Mesorhizobium > Mesorhizobium sp. M8A.F.Ca.ET.165.01.1.1. The sequence continues at coordinate 37,564 of NZ_SRTH01000010.1, forward strand.
ATGCCGACCAGATCGAGATCATCGTCATCAACGATGCGACTGCGCGCACGGCGGCCCTGCAGGGCGGCCAGGTCAACATGATCAACCGCGTCGAGCCGAAGATCGTCGACCTGATCAAGCGCGTGCCGGGCGTGACCATCCGCAACCACGCCGGTCCGGGCCACTACGTGTTCATCATGCATTGCAACACGGCGCCGTTCGACAACAACGACCTCAGGATGGCGCTGAAGCTGGCGATCGACCGCGAGGAGATGCTGAACAAGGTGCTGCGCGGCTATGGCTCGCTCGGCAACGACTTCCCGATCAACTCCGCCTACCCCCTGTTCACCGAAATCGAACAGCGCAAGTACGATCCGGACAAGGCGAAATTCCACTACAAGAAGTCGGGCCATGATGGCACCGTGCTTTTGAGGACCTCCGACGTCGCCTTCCCGGGCGCGGTCGATGCCTCGCAGCTCTTCCAGCAGAGTGCTGCCAAGGCCGGCATCAAGATCGAGCTCAAGCGCGAGCCCGGCGACGGCTACTGGAACGAGGTCTGGAACAAGCAGCCCTTCTGCGCTTCCTATTGGGGCGGCCGCTCGACGCAGGACCAGATGTACTCGACCGCCTACCTGTCGACCGCCGACTGGAACGACACGCGTTTCAAGCGCCCGGATTTCGACAAGATGGTGCTGGCGGCGCGCGCCGAACTCGACGAGGCCAAGCGCAAGCAGATGTACCACGACATGGCGGTCATGGTGCGCGACGAAGGCGGTCTGATCCTGCCGATGTTCAACCAGTTCATCGACGCCACCGGCGCCAAGGTCGATGGCTGGGTGGACGACCCGCATCAGGAGCTGATGAACGGCTACGCCCTGGCGAAGTGCTGGCTGCAGGCCTGAGTCCGGCTTTGCGGATATGTCTTCACCCATCCTGAAACTAATCGCCCAGCGCATCGCGCTGGGCATCCTCCTTTTGTTGGCCATTTCGGTCCTGATCTTTGCCGGCACGCAAATCCTGCCCGGCGACGTCGCGCAAGCCATTCTGGGACAATCGGCGACACCGGAATCGCTCGCCAATCTGCGCGAGCAGCTTGGACTGAACGACCCCGCCTATATCAGGTACTTCCATTGGCTCGGCGGCGTCTTGACCGGGGACCTCGGCACGGCGATGTCGAGCGGGCAGGATATCGCAACCTCAATCAAGGGCCGGCTGTGGAACACGCTGTTCCTCGCCTTCTGGGCGGCGATCGTGGCCGTGCCGCTGGCAATCATCCTTGGGCTGATCGCGGTGCGCTATCGCAATGGCTGGGTCGACAAGCTGATCTCCGGACTGGCGCTTGCCTCGACCTCGTTCCCGGAATTCTTCATCGGCTATCTCCTGGTCTATTTTTTCGCGGTGAAATGGCAGATCTTTCCCGCCATCTCGACTGTCTATGACGGCATGCCTTTCGGCGAACGCATGCAGGCCATCGCGCTGCCGGCCACGGCGCTGACGCTGGTAGTGCTCGCGCACATGATGCGCATGACGCGTGCGGCGATCCTCAACGTCATGCAGTCGGCTTATGTCGAAACGGCGGAACTCAAAGGGCTTTCAGCCTTCTCCGTCATCCGCAGGCACGCCTTCCCGAATGCCATCGCGCCGATCATCAATGTCGTCATGCTGAACCTCGCCTATCTCATCGTCGGCGTCGTCGTGGTCGAGGTGATCTTCGTCTATCCCGGCATGGGACAGTATCTGGTCGACCACGTCACCAAGCGCGACGTGCCGGTGGTGCAGGCGGTCGGCCTGATCTTCGCCGCCGTCTACATCAGCCTCAACATCATCGCGGACATTGCGGCGATCGTCGCCAATCCGCGTCTCAGACATCCAAAGTGAGGGGGCGGGCATGCTCGATATAAAACGCATCCCCATCCCCGCTCTGATCGGCCTGGTGCTGACAGCCCTGTTCGTGCTCGCGGCGATCCTCGCGCCGTGGATTTCGCCCCACGACAATGCCGAGATCGTCGGCGACGTCTGGGAACCGATGTCGGCGGCGCATTGGCTTGGCACCGACAATCTCGGCCGCGATCTCTTGTCGCGCATGATCTACGGCGCCCGGATCACCCTGTTCATCGCCGTGCTGGCCACCGCGCTGTCGTTCTCGCTCGGCGCCATACTGGGTTTTTCGGCGGCTGTGTTCGGCGGCTGGTTCGACACGATCCTGTCCCGCCTCGTCGATCTCCTGATGTCGATCCCGACACTGATCATGGCCCTGGTCGTGCTCTCCGTGCTGCCGACCAACCTGGTGACGCTGATCCTGGTGATGGGCATTCTCGATTCGACGCGCGTCTATCGCCTGGCGCGCGCAGTCGCCGTCGACATCAACGTCATGGACTATGTCGAAGCGGCCAAGCTGCGCGGCGAAGGCAGCGCCTGGATCATCTTCCGCGAGATCCTGCCCAACGCGCTGTCGCCGCTGGTCTCCGAGCTCGGCCTGCGCTTTATCTACGCGGTGCTGTTCCTGTCGACGCTGTCCTTTCTCGGTCTCGGCGTGCAACCGCCAGACGCCGACTGGGGCGGCATGGTCAAGGAGAACAAGGACGGCATCGTCTTCGGCATCGCCGCCGCGCTCATTCCCGCGGCCGCGATCGCGGCCCTGGCGATCTCGGTCAACCTAGTGGCCGACTGGGTACTGAACCGCACGACAAGCCTGAAGGGAGGACGCGGCTGATGGCTGACGGCAAGGCAAAGTCCACTCCCCTGCTCGACATCCGCAATTTGCGCATCGAGGCGACGGTCTATCCGCCTGGTGAGGCGCCGAAGACCATCACGCTGGTCCACGACGTGTCGCTGACGCTGGAGAAGGGCAAGGTGCTGGGCCTGATCGGCGAATCCGGCGCCGGCAAGTCGACGATCGGCCTGTCGTCGATGGGCTATGGCCGCGGCGGCGTGCGCATCACCGGCGGCGAAGTCATTCTCAACGGCCGTGACATCCTGAAGGGCGGCAAGGACGAATTCCGCAAGCTGCGCGGCCGCGAGGTCTGCTATGTCGCGCAATCGGCGGCAGCCGCCTTCAATCCGGCGCACAGGCTGATGGACCAGGTTGTGGAAGCCACGCTGCTGCATGGCACGGCAACGCGCGCGGACGCCGAGAAGCGGGCCGTCGCGCTGTTCAAGAAGCTCAGCCTGCCCAATCCGGAAACCATTGGCGAACGCTTTCCGCACCAGGTGTCGGGCGGCCAGCTGCAGCGCGTCATGACGGCGATGGCGCTGTGCTCCGAACCCGACCTGATCGTCTTCGACGAGCCGACCACAGCGCTCGACGTGACGACGCAGATCGACGTGCTGTCGGCGATCAAGGACGCCATCCGCGACACGCATGTGGCGGCGCTCTACATCACCCATGACCTTGCCGTCGTCGCCCAGGTCTCCGACGAGATCATGGTGCTGCGCCACGGCCGGCTGGTCGAATGGGGAGGCACCCGCCAGATCATCAAGGAGCCTCGCCAGGAATACACCAACGCGCTGGTCTCGGTGCACGAGATAGAGCATGCCGAACAGAATCCGGGCGCGACACCGTTCCTGTCGGTCAAGAACGTCACCGCCGCCTATGGCGGCGGCCAGGTCAAAGTGCTCAAGAACGTTTCGGTCGACATCTATCCGGGCCAGACGCTGGCCGTGGTTGGCGAATCCGGTTCCGGTAAATCGACGCTGGCGCGCGCCATCACCGGCCTGTTGCCGCCCGAGCAAGGCAATGTGACCTTCGACGGGCGCCCGCTGGCCAACCGGCTTGCCGACCGGCCGAAGGAGGATCTGCGCCAGTTGCAGATGATTTACCAGATGGCCGACGTGGCGATGAACCCGCGCCAGACCGTCGGCACCATCATCGGCCGGCCGCTCGAATTCTATTTCGGCATCCGCGGCAGGGAACGCGACCGGCGTGTGGCCGAGCTGCTCGACGAGATCGAGATGGGCAAGGGCTTCGTCGACCGCTATCCGGCCGAGCTTTCGGGGGGCCAGAAGCAGCGCGTCTGCATCGCCCGCTCGCTCGCCGCCAAGCCGAAGCTGATCATCTGCGACGAGGTGACATCGGCTCTCGACCCGTTGGTGGCCAACGGCATCCTCAAGCTGCTGCTCAACCTGCAGCAGCACGAAAAGGTCGCCTACCTGTTCATCACCCACGATCTGGCGACGGTGAAGTCGATCGCCGATTCGATCGCGGTGATGTATCGCGGCGAAGTGGTGCGCTACGGCTCCAAGAGCAAGGTGCTCACACCGCCCTTCGACGCCTATACCGACCTGTTGTTGTCGTCCGTTCCGGAGATGGAGATCGGCTGGTTGGAAAAGGCGATCAAGGGGCGGCGCATGGCCAGCGCGGGGAACTAATCAGCCAGCTGCCGCCAGCCGGGGAGATGGCGGCCGTCATCCGCATGCAGCACTAGGGCGCCACACGTCCTCCGGACGGGCGCCACTGGTGTGACGTTATTTTCAACAAGGGGCAGGACATGAAGACTGAACTCGACCATCTCGCTGATCTCGCTGGCCAGGGCCGGATATCGCGTCGCGACTTTCTTGGCCGCACAGCGGCACTTGGCGTGTCCGCCGCGCTGGCAACGACGCTGGCCGGGAAAGCCTTCGCGCAGAGCCCGGTCAAGGGCGGCATCCTCAAGGCCGGCCTGCAAGGCGGTGAACGACCAACAGCCTCGACCCGGCGCTGAACCTCAGCCAGGTCACTTTCAGCTTCGGCAAGCAGTGGGGCGAGTATCTTGTCCGTCTCACCCCCGACAACAAGCTGGTGAACCTGATCGCCGAGGATATCGGCGCCTCCAAGGATGCCAAGACATGGACGATCAAGATTCGCGACGGCATCGAATTCCATAACGGCAAGACGGTTGGCGCCGAGGACGTCGCCGCCACCATCGAGCGCCATGCCGACGAGAAATCGAAGTCGGGCGCGCTCGGCATTCTCAAGAACATCAAGGGCGTCAAGGCGAGCGGCAAGGAAGTTATCTTCACGCTCGGCGACGCCGATGCCGACTTCCCATATCTGATGGCCGACTACCACCTCGTCATCCAGCCGAATGGCGGCAAGGACAACCCGAATGCCGGCATCAGCGCCGGGCCTTACAAGGTGACCGTCAACCAGCCGGGCGTTCGCCATGGCGGCGAGCGCTTCGCCAATTACTGGCAGGGCGACAAGGCCGGCCATGCCGACCAGGTCGAGATCGTCGTCATCAATGACGCGACGGCCCGTCTGGCCGCGCTGCAGGGCGGCCAGGTCCACATGATCAACCGCGTTGAGCCAAAGGTCGTCGACCTGGTCAAGCGCATTCCCGGCGTCAGCATCGAGAATGCGTCCGGCAAGGGCTATTATCCGTTCAACATGTTCTGTGACACGGCGCCCTTCGACAGCAACGATCTCCGGATGGCGCTGAAGCTCGCCATGGATCGTGACGAGATGCTGGAGAAGATCCTCCGCGGCTATGGTTCGGTCGGCAACGACTTCCCGATCAATGAGGCCTATCCCCTGTTTACCGCCATCGAACAGCGCAAGTTCGACCCGGAAAAGGCGGCTGCGCTCTACAAGAAGTCCGGCCACAGCGGTTCGATCCTGCTGCGTACCTCCGATGTCGCCTTCCCTGGTGCCGTCGATGCGGCCCAGCTCTACCAGCAGAGCGCCGCCAAGGCCGGCATCAAGATTGAGATCAAGCGCGAGCCGGGCGACGGCTACTGGTCGGAAGTCTGGAACAAGCAGCCCTTCTCGCTCTCCTATTGGGGCGGACGCGCCACGCAGGACCAGATGTACTCCACCGGCTATGTCTCGACCGCCGACTGGAACGACACACGCTTCAAGCGGCCGGAGTTCGACAAGATGCTGTTTGCGGCGCGCGGCGAGCTCGACCAGGACAAGCGCAAGGCGATCTACCACGACATGGCGGTGCTGATGCGCGACGAAGGCGGCCTGATCGTGCCGTTCTTCAACCAGTTCATCGACGCCGCCGCCACCAACAAGATCGGCGGCTTCGCCAAGAGCCCGATCGGCGAAATGATGGATGGTTACGCGCTCGCCGAGTGCTGGCTGAACGCCTGACATCCCTCTCATAGTGAAAAGCGCCGCGTGTCCTGACGACACGCGGCGCACTCGTTTCAACAAACAATCGCATGGAGCAGCCCGTGGCGATCCGATCCAAGCTTCTGCTGATCATCCTCGACGGCGTTCCCTACCGGAACTGGCGCCGGCTGATGGGCAATCTCGAAGGCTGGGTGCAGTCGGGCGAGGCGCGGGTGTGGAAGATGCGCTCGGTGCTGCCGTCGACCTCGGCCTGCTGCTATGCCTCGATCCACACCGGCGTGTCGCCGCAGGTGCACGGCATCCTGTCCAACGAGAAACGGTTTCGCGTCGGGCAGCCCGACATCTTCTCGGAAGTCAGCAAGGCCGGCGGCAAGACAGGTGCGGTCACCCATTCCTACTGGTCCGAATTCTTCCGCTCCTACCCGTTCGACCTCGTCGAGGACATGGAGTATGATGAGCCTGGTGGGCCGATCACGCATGGCCGCTTCCACACCATGACCGGCTACAATCTCAAGAACCAGATGACGCCGAGCGATGTCGACCTGTTCGCGACGCTTACCATGCTCACCCGGCGCCATGGCATCGACTACGGCATCCTGCACACCTGCACGCTGGACTCGATGGGCCACCGTTTCGGCCATGACTGCCACGAGATGGACTATGCCTGCTACGCCATGGACGGCATGCTGGCGGCCTTCCTGCCGGGCTGGATCGAGGCCGGCTACGAGGTCATGGTCACCGCCGACCACGGCCAGACCGACCGTGGCCACCATGGCGGCCATGACGACGAGATGCAGGATTTCGCGCTCTATTATTTCGGCGCCGGCAAGGGACCGCAGGCCGACACGCTGCTCGACCAGCTGCAGCTTGCACCGACCGTGCTGAAGCGGCTGGGCGTGGCAATACCCGAGACGATGAAGGCCAAGCCGTTTTTGGATTAGTGCGGCGATCTTCCCTTCTCCCCTTGTGGGAGAAGGTGGATCGGCGCGGAGCGCCGAGACGGATGAGGGGTGTTCCAGGAAACACCAACGCCTCACTCCGCTGGAACACCCCTCATCCGTCGCCTTCGGCGACACCTTCTCCCACAAGGGGAGAAGGAAAAATGCGCGGCTCTGGCAAGACAAACTTTCTTCGGATAGCCTCCGAAAATTCCTTGGCGGAGGATGAACCTTTTTGGACCGATCGGCGACAGAGCAGACAGGGGCCAGGCGGCTCAACCGGCCATGACGGCGGCGGCGGAGACCGATCGCGCGCTTGTCGACCGGGTCGCGAAGGGCGACCGGGCTGCCGTGCGGCTCCTGTTCATGCGTCACCACGCGCGGATCTACCGCTTCGTGGCGCGCCAGACGGGATCGGAATTGATGGCTGACGATATCGCGAACGAGGTGTTCCTCGAACTGTGGCGCCAGGCGCCGGGCTTCGAAGGGCGCTCCGAAGTCTCGACATGGCTGCTCGGCATCGCCCGCTTCAAGGCGCTCTCGCTGCTGCGCAAGAAGAAGGAAGACTGGATCGACGACGAGGCCGCCGCCGCGGTGCCCGACAGCGCCGATACGCCCGAGGTCGTCACCATGAAGGAGGACAAGGCGGCCGCCTTGCGCCGCCTCATCGACGCCCTGCCCGAGGAGCACCGCACGGTGATCGACCTCGCCTATTATCAAGGGCAATCGGTGACCGAGATCGCGCAGGTGCTCGACATCCCGGTCGCGACCGTCAAGACCCGGATGTTCTATGCCCGCAAGAAACTCGGCGAAGCCCTGAAGGCCGCCGGTTACGACAGGGGGTGGCCATGAGCGCCGCTGAAAAGATGTCGCGCCGCGACGAAATGGAAACGTTGCTGCCGTTCTACCTGAACGGTTCGCTCGAAGGTTCGGATCTGGAAGCCATCGAAGAATGGCTGGCCAACGATCCCGCGGCACTTGCCGCGCTTGGCGAGGCGGAAGCCGAGTTCTCCGGCACGGCCGCGGCCAACGAGGCGATCCGTCCACCGGCCGATGCGCTCAGCCGCTTCGCCAAGGCGCTGGACGCGGAGGCAGGGCCGACTCGGGCGCCGGCAAGCGCGTCCTGGCTGGCGCGGGCCTGGGACCGCTTCATGGCGGTGCCGGCTGGCGTCGCCTGGGCGACGGCCGCGGTCCTGCTGGCCTTGATCGCGGTGCAATCGCTGGTGCAGCCAGGCGGCAAGGGCGGCAATTTCGAGATCGCCGGCACTGAAGACGATCTGGCGAAGATGCCGTTCGCCCTGGTCAAGTTCAAGCCGGACGCCAGGATGGCCGATATTGCCGTCTTCCTCGACACCAACAAGCTCAAGATCATCGGTGGTCCGACCGCCGACGGCGTCTTCAGGCTCGCCATTCCGGCGACGACCGCCGCCGACTACGAGAAGGCGCGCGGCCTTATTGCAGCCCAGCCTTTCGCGGAGACCGTGATCGAGGGAAGGAAGCCCGTTGATGGCGGCTAAGGCGGTCATTCGATTTGCGGCAATGCGAGAGCGGTTCACCGTTTCGCGAAAACGATCGACTGCTCCATCTTCTTGTTTTGATGCAATTCCCAAGGGAAAGCGCTTTGCGCTTTTCCCGAGAAAACCGCTACGCACTTTTCTTGGAATTGCTTTGGCGGCGATGGCAATCGTCACCGTGCCTGCGTCGGCGCAGACCAACGCCACCAATCCGGACCGGGCGAAAATCGATTGTAGCGACGAGGCCAATGTGACGGCAGCCGACTGCGTCAAGGACGGCGGCGCCAAGGGCGGGTCGGGTGCGGCAGAGGCCGGCGCCGTTTTTCTGCCCGCCCTGATCGTCGACCTCTTCCCCAACCCGGCCGCTCCCCCGGCACCGGTGCCGACACCACGGCCGGAGCCCGCGGCACCAGTTGCAGGCAACCAGGCCGGCCCGCCGTCGGGCGGAGCGATCGTCTCGCCGACCGATCTCATCGCCGTTCAGCCGCCGCGCGCCGTGACCGGCGAATTCGTGCCCGACGAGGTGCTGGTGACCGTCGATGGCGATGCCGGCGCGGTGCAGCAGATCGCCGCCTCCTTCGGCCTCGAAGTGCGCTCGCAGCGCCAGTCCCGGCTGCTTGGCACGACTTTGGTGCGCTTCGGCATTCCCGACGGCCGCCCGGTCGGCGTCGTGCTGGCGCAGCTTGCCGCCGACGTCCGCACGCAGCGCCGCGAGCCCAACCATATCTATTCGCTGCAGCAAGCGGCCGGCATCGTCAACTATGCCTTCGACCGCATCGCGCTCGACGCCAAACAGGCCAGTGGCGAAAACGTCCGTGTCGCCGTCATCGATACCGGCATCGACGACACCAATCCGGCTCTGGCAGGCGTCATCGCCGTGCAGTTCGATGCGATGCCCGGCGTGCCGATCGAAAAGCGCGATCACGGCACCTCGGTCGACGGGCTGATTGCCGGCGTCGGCGCGCTGGAAGGCATGGCGCCGGGCGCCAGGATCTACCACGCACGCGCCTTCGAGGGCGGCAAGTCGACCATGGACGTCATCCTGTCGGCGCTCGACTGGGCGGCGGACCAGAATGTCAGCATCATCAATATGAGCTTCGTCGGCCCGAAGAACGACCTGCTCGGTACTGCCTGCCGCAATGCCCGCGCGCTCGGCATGGTGCTGGTCGCGGCGGCCGGCAACAACGGGCCGAAGGCGCCCTATGGCTACCCGGCCGCCTTTGACGGCGTCATTGCGGTGACGGCCACGGACGCCAAGGACGGATTGATGCCGCAGGCCAATCGCGGCGCCTATGTCTTCATCTCGGCGCCGGGGGTCGAGATGGTGGCGCCGAGCGGGGCCGGCTCGGACGTCGTCACGGGCACCTCGTTTGCCGCGGCAATCGTCAGCGGCGCCATCGCCAACCTCATCCATGCCGCCCCCGAACGCTCGGCCGACGACATCGAGAAGGCACTGGCCGCCACCGCCAGGGATCTTGGCCCGAAGGGCCGCGACAATGATTTCGGCTTTGGGCTGTTGGACATCAAGGCCGCACAGACGGCGAAGGAGTAGCCCGTGACGGCTCAGGCCGCGCGTTGCCCGGGACGGACCAAGAACCAGAACGCGGCGATGTGCGTGATCATCAGCAGCGGCACATAGATGATCGGGATCGCATAGGTGGCGCCGAATTGTTCCGCGTGTGCGGGAAGGCCGAGCTGCGTGGCATGATAATAGTCGACTAGCAGATCGACCATCCCGAAAAGGTTGAAGGCGACGACGAACGGCCAGAAGAGCCGAGGTATCCGCACCGTGAGCAATGCCAGCATGGCCAGCACCCCTGTTGCGAAGTCGCCGTAGGCGGCGAATGCGGCGAAGCCGGCAGGCAAGTTGGAACCCACGACGCCCGGGAGGATGAAGACGAGGCCGAAGAAGCGGAAGCTGTGCAGGGTGGCGATGGCGCGTTGTGCTGCGACCGGGTCCATTTGCCGGAGCCAGGGCCAGATATACGCGCCGAAGCAAAGCAGCCATGCGACATAGCCCAGAACGAGATGGGTTTGAAATAGGACTTCCGTGGACATCTGAGGTCTTCCCGACAGCCGGTTCACACTGCTTCGAACACCGCGGTCAGGATGCCGAGCCGGCCCTGCATGAGATTTCGACCTAGGTTGGTCGTAAGCTCGGCGAAGTCCGGCCCCATCACCACGCCGAGATTTGGCGAAGGCGGCGGCCCCGATGCGCGCAGTTGCGCGAACCAGGCTCTGGCGGCCTCAGTGTCGTCTTGCCATGCGAGCATGCGGAAGCCGGCCGCTTCGATCGCCGCGCGCGTCGCGTCGGCTGTCAGGAGGAAGCTCGTCGCCGGCATTCGTGCCCAGGGGAGCGGATAGTGCGGTTCACCCTTGCCCAATGCGACGTCGAAGGTGGCAAACCGGCCGCCTGACTTCAATACGCGCCTGGTCTCGTGATAGAGCCGCGCCCGGTTGGAGATGTTCATCGCCACATGCTGCAGCAACACGATGTCGAAACGGCCGTCGTCGAACGGAAGCTCCAGGCCATTGGCAGTCTGGAACGACAGCTGCCCGCTCTGTCCCGTGCGTTCGGTCAGATAGCGTGCGGCTTCCACGAAAGGCTCGCTGAGGTCCACGCCAGTAACCCGGCAGCCATAGGTCGCAGCCAGAAAGCGCGCCGGCCCGCCGATGCCCGAGCCGACGTCCAGGACCGACATATCGGCGGCGACCCCCGCCAATTGGGCAAGCTCGGCGGTGGCAGCAAGCCCACGCGTGTGAAACTGGTCGAGGGTACCCAATTGCTGTGGCGTGAGAAGCTGGTCCGCCGGACCAAGGGCGGCCAGTACGGTCTTCAGCCGCTCAGTCAGGCCGGTCGCGCGATAATGGTCGCGCACCCTATCGAGTTCATTGGTCATTGAAAGATGTCTCCGTGCTTCGACCTGCTACCTAAGCCCGCTTCCATAATTCGACTATCCCCTGTAATCACAACGACCTATGAAGCAGAACTACACAGTTCGTCATGGTGCGCTGGAAGGCGTCGAGGCGTTCCTGGCTGTCGCCAGGCACCGCAACTTCCGCCGCGCCGCCGCGGATCTCGGCGTGACGCCGTCCGCCGTGAGCCAGGCGGTGCGGGCACTGGAAGCGCGCTTGGGCACCGCGCTGTTCGTCCGCACGACGCGCAGCGTCGGCTTGACCGAGCCCGGTCAGCGGTTTCTTGACCGCGCCGGCCCTGCCTTCGAAGAACTCGTCTCGGCCGGCGAAGCCGCCCGAGATGTCGGCCAGCGGCCAACCGGACTGCTACGCCTGTCCGTGCCCCGGGCCGTCGTGCCGCTGATCCTGGAGCCGATGATCGCGTCGTTCTGCCGAGCCTATCCCGAGATCGAGCTGGAGATCGCCGCGAGCGACGAGATGGTCGATCTCGCGAACGGCGGGTTCGACGCCGGCATCCGCCTCGGCCAATTCGTCGCGCCTGACATGGTCGCGGTGCGGCTGACGCCGCCGTTCAGCTTCGTCGTCGTCGGCAGCCCGGACTATTTTGAGCACAATGGCTATCCCGCGCATGTCGAGGATCTCCGCCACCACGCCTGCTTGCGCTTGCGCCGCTCGAACGGCGCCATCGCGCCCTGGTCCTTCGTCGACGGCAACGAAACGATCGAGGCGATCGTCTCGGGCCCGCTGATCGCGCATGACTATCCGACGTTGCTGGGGGCCGCGATGCAAGGCGTTGGATTGGCGCAAACGCCTCGACCCATTGCCGAGGGTCCGATTGCCCAGGGAAAACTAAAGCCCGTTCTAGAGGGCCTCTCGGCGACGACGCCGGGTGTCTTCCTCTATCATCCCGGCAAGCGCCAGGTCCTGCCGAAGCTGCGCGCCTTCATCGATCATCTCAAATCCGCGGGCTAGGCAGGCGCGCCAGCCACGGACCCCCGCACCACCAGGTCGACCGGCCAGACCTCGCCGCGGGCGCCCTCCTCCAGCCCCGATATGCGTGCCGCCAGCCGCTCGGCAATGCGTGCGCCGGCCAGCCGGATCGACGAGCGCGTCGTGGACAGCGGCACGGAAAAATTCTCCGGCTTCAGCCAGGGAAAGACGTCGTCATGGGCAATCAGCGAGACGTCGCCGGGAATGCTGAGCCCGAGATCACGCACCGCGCGCACGACGCCGAGCGCCATGATCAGGCTGGAGCAGGCGATTGCCGTCGGCGCGCCGTCCTGTTCGAGCAGGCGCCGGGTAGCGCGATAGCCATTCTCCTCGGTCATGACGACGGAGCAGACATGGCGATCGCCCAATGTCAGGCCGCTCGCGGCCAGCGCCCGGCGCAGGCCGCGCTCGCGGTGAATGGCGAAGGTTTCCCTGTCATCGCCGTTGATCAGCGCCAGCCGCCGATGGCCGAGCTGGACGAGCAGCCGGGCCGCCTCGTGGAAAGCGCCTTCATTGTCGATGTCGAGATAGGGATAGTCGAAATCGAAACCCTCGCTGCGGCCATGGACGATGAAAGGAATGCCGAGCGTGTTGACCAGCGCCACGCGCCGGTCGGCGGGCCTGGGCGAAGAGATGTAGACGGCGTCGACCTGCCGGTTGGCGACGATACGCCGGTAGGTCGTCTCCTGATCGTCGGCATCAGCCGGCGACAACACGAGGTCGAGTTCGTGCGAGCGGGCATAGTCGCCCAGGCCGGACAGAAATTCGACGAAGTGCGGGTCGATGTCGACGGCCGCACCCGTCGGCAGCACATAGCCGATCATTCCGGACTTGCCCGTGGCCAGCCGGCGCGCGCTCGGATTGGGGCGATAGCCGTGGCGCTTGGCGGCGTCCTTGACGCGCCTGCGGGTTTCCTCGTTGACTTCGGGGTAGCCGTTCAGCGCCCGGCTAACCGTGGTCTGCGAAAGCGCCAGCATATGGGCAAGTTGCTTGAGGTTCACGAGAGGCCTCCCTGCCTCAAAGCGCTTTTAGATTGAATCGACCCAACCACCGTCCGCGACGCGGCCATATCGCAGAGACCATAAGCGTGCCGGGGTTGGGTTTGAAACAAGAATTGCTGTTGCATTGCCAAAAAAGTATGTTGCGACGCACTTTTTCGAGCCCTGGCTGCAGGCAATTAAATCGATTAGTCCGCAGGCCCTCTTGACTCCTGATCGATTCAATGGCGAGATCGGCGAAGCCAAAGCGCTTTGGAAGACTCTTCGAAAGGTTGCGGTTCCCTTGCGACTGAGTCACAGTCCTGCGGCGTCGGCGGGCGGAATGGAGGTTCCGTCCGGTGAGTGTGTGACCCACTGGGAGGAATACCGATGAAGAAAATGCTTTTGCTGGGTGTTGCGTCTGCCGCATTCGCCCTGAGCGCGCCCGCGCATGCCGAACTGAAGTTCAAGCCGGGCGAGGACAAGCGCTTCAACTGGGCGAATTACGAAGATCTCAAGAAAGTCGACCTTAAGGGCGAGACTCTGTCGATCTTCGGACCGTGGCGTGGCGAGGACGAGACGCTTGTGCGGTCGGTACTCGATTATTTCTCCGAAGCCACCGGCGCGGAGGTCAAATATTCCTCGTCCGAGAATTACGAGCAGCAGATCGTCATCGACACCCAGGCCGGCAGCCCGCCCAACATCGCCGTGCTGCCTCAGCCGGGCCTCATCCAGGACCTTGCTTCCAAGGGCGTCCTGACCCCGCTGGGCGACGACGTCGCGGCCTGGGTCAAGGAGAATTACGCCGCCGGCGACTCCTGGGCCAAGCTCGGCACCTACAGTGGCAAGGACGGCAAGCCGGGCTTCTATGCCTTTCCCTACAAGATCGACGTGAAGGGGCTGGTCTGGTACTCGCCCGACAATTTCGAGGAAGCCGGCTACAAGGTGCCGAAGACGCAGGAAGAACTGGCGGAGCTCGAAAAGAAGATCATCGCCGATGGCGGCAAGCCGTGGTGCATCGGGCTTGGTTCGGGCGGCGCGACGGGCTGGCCGGCGACCGACTGGGTCGAGGACATCATGCTGCGCACGCAGCCGCCCGAAGTCTACGACAAGTGGGTGAAGAACGAGATCCCGTTCACCGATCCGGCGGTGGTCAACGCCATCGACATCTTCGGCAAGATCGCCACCGACGACAAGATGGTGGACGGCGGCGCCAAGGCAGTCGCGGCGACCGACTTCCGCGACAGCCCGAAGGGCCTCTTCACCGTGCCGCCGAAGTGCTACATGCACCATCAGGCATCGTTCATCCCCTCCTTCTTCCCGGAGGGCGTGAAGCTCGGCCAGGATGCGGACTTCTTCCCCTACCCGCCTTACGCCTCCAAGCCGGAACTGGGAACCCCGCTGGAAGTGGCCGGGACGCTGGTGATGATCACCAAGGATTCCAAGGCGTCGCGCGAATTCATCAAATTCCTGCAGATGCCGCTCGCGCATGAATTGTGGATGGCGCAGAAGAGCTTCGTCACCCCCTTCAAGGGAGCCAACAAGGACGCCTATGGCAGCGATGCGCTGAAGAAGCAGGGCGAGATCCTGGTCGGCGCCACGACGGTGCGCTTCGACGGCTCTGACCTGATGCCCGGCAAGGTCGGTGCCGGCTCGTTCTGGACCGGCATGATCGACCTGGTCGGCGGCAAGTCCGCCCAGGACGTCGCCACCGACATCCAGAAGAGCTGGGACGCTATCAAATAGCGGGGCGACCTAACACCTTCCAATCCTCCTGCTGGATCCGGGCCACGGCCCGGATCCGACCGGCGGTGCTCGCCGGAAGCCTTCACGTTTCGATTGTTCCGAATAACTGAAAGTCGGTGCATCCGATCGCCAGCATCGCTGGCCGGTCATGCGCAGGGAGAGGGACCCATGGCGACTCAGATTTTCTCGGCAATATTCGTCATCATCATCGGCGTCGGCGGCTGCGTCGCCTATTTCTGGGGCGCCAACAAACTGCTCGATTTGATCTTCCCCTCGCGCGGGGTGTCCGGGACGGCCGCCGTCAACAATCTGCGCCGGCAGGGATTGGTGCGGCCCTGGCTGTTCGTGGGTCCGGCGCTGATCATCCTGACCATCTACCTGATCTATCCGGTGATCGCGACGCTGTGGCTGTCTTTCTTCGACCGCGGCGGCACGAGTTTCGTCGGGTTCGCCAACTACGAATGGGCGCTGCGCGATCCGGATCTGCGAAACGCGATCATGAACAACATCCTGTGGCTGGCGGTGGTGCCGGCGGCCTGCACCTTCCTCGGCCTGATCATCGCCGTGCTTACCGACAAGATATGGTGGGGCACGATCGCCAAGAGCCTGATCTTCCTGCCGCTGGCCATCTCCTTCGTCGGCGCCAGCGTGATCTGGAAGTTCATCTACGAATATCGTGGCGACGGCCAGATCCAGATCGGCCTGCTCAACGCCATCATCCAGCATTTCGGCGGCCAGCCGCAGGTCTGGATATCGCTGCCGTTCTGGAACAACTTCTTCCTGATGATCATCCTGATCTGGATCCAGACCGGTTTCGCCATGGTCATCCTGTCCTCGGCGCTGCGCGGCATCCCCGAAGAAACGCTGGAAGCCGCCGTCATAGACGGCGCCAACCCGTTCCAGATCTTCTGGAAGATCATGGTGCCGCAGATCTGGGGCACCATCGCGGTGGTGTGGACCACCATCACCATCCTGGTGCTGAAGGTGTTCGACATCGTCTTGACCATGACCAACGGCCAATGGAACAGCCAGGTGCTGGCCAATCTGATGTTCGACTGGATGTTCCGCGGCGGCGGCGACTTCGGCCGCGGCGCGACCATTGCCATCATCATCATGATCGCGGTCATTCCGATCATGATCTGGAACATCCGCCAGGCCAACAAAGAGACGGGAGGGCACTGATATGGCCGTGGCGACCGGAAATTCCTTCGCAAGCCGTTTCGGCGTCCATATCGCGGTGCTCGTCTTCGTGGCGATCTGGACCATCCCCACGCTCGGCATCCTCGTCTCGTCGCTGCGCGACAAGGACCAGATCGTCGCCTCGGGCTGGTGGAATTCGTTCGCCAGTTCCAGCCAGACCGAGGCCGGGCGCCTGCCGGCCGCCTCGGCGCAGACCCAGAAGGACGGCAAGTTCGTCCTCGAGGGCAACATTTTCGGCGACGGCGTCAAGCGCAACATCAGCGCCTTCGGCGTCAAGGCAGCAGCACCTACACAATATCCGGCCGGCACATCAGCCGACCTCGGTGACGGCGTGACCCTGCAGGTCAATGCCGACGGCAGCTTCGTCATGGCATCGCCCAAGGCCTTCGAAGGCGATCGCGGCCAGCGCGTCTACTACGCCTCGTCGGCGCCGCCGAAATTCACCACCGACAACTACCAGACCGTGCTGTTCTCCGAAGGCATCGGCCGCTCCTTCATGAATTCGCTGACGGTCACCATCCCGGCGACCGTGATCCCGATCCTGATCGCGGCCTTTGCCGCCTACGCGCTGGCCTGGATGCGGTTTCCCGGACGCGCCTTGCTGATAGCGGTCATCATCGGCCTCCTGGTGGTGCCGCTGCAGATGTCGCTGATCCCGCTGCTCAGGCTCTACAACGGCGTCGGCACTTTCTTCGGCGTGCCGTCCAAGACCTATCTCGGCATCTGGCTGGCGCATACCGGCTTCGGCCTGCCCTTCGCCATCTACCTGTTGCGCAGCTATATCGCCGGCCTGCCGCGCGAGATCATGGAATCGGCCCGCATCGACGGCGCCAGCGATTTCGAGATCTTCGTCAAGATCGTGCTGCCGCTGTCCTTCCCGGTGCTTGCCTCCTTCGCGATCTTCCAATTCCTGTGGGTATGGAACGATCTGCTGGTGGCAATGGTTTTCCTCGGAACGGCGCCCGATCAGATCGTGCTGACGGCCAAGCTCAATGCGCTGCTCGGCTCGCGCGGCGGCAACTGGGAGATCCTGACGACATCGGCCTTCATCACCATCATCGTGCCGCTGATCGTCTTCTTCTCGCTGCAGCGCTATTTCGTCCGCGGGCTGCTGGCCGGCTCGGTGAAAGGAGGTTGAGACCATGCAATCGGCTTTGAAGGCGACTTCGAAACCAGACCCCGCCATCGACCGCGACTGGTGGCGGGGCGCGGTGATCTATCAGATCTATCCACGCAGCTTTCAGGACTCCAATGGCGACGGCATTGGCGACCTCAAAGGCATCATCGGCAGGCTGCCCTACATTGCCGCCCTTGGCGCGGATGCCATCTGGATCTCGCCTTTCTTCAAATCGCCGATGAAGGATTTCGGCTACGACGTCTCGGATTATTGCGACGTCGACCCGATGTTCGGCACGCTGGCGGATTTCGACGCACTGACGGCGGAGGCGCACCGGCTGGGCCTCAAGGTGATGATCGACGAGGTGCTGTCGCATACCGCCGACATCCATCCCTGGTTCAAGGAAAGCCGCTCGAGCCGCGTCAATCCGAAGGCCGACTGGTATGTCTGGGCGGACGCAAGGCCCGACGGCACGCCGCCCAACAACTGGCTGTCGATCTTCGGCGGCTCGGCCTGGCAATGGGACACCAGCCGCCAGCAATACTACCTGCACAATTTCCTGGCCGAGCAGCCCGACCTCAACTTCCACAACGCGGAAGTCCAGGACGCGCTGCTCGACGTCACCCGCTTCTGGCTGGAGCGCGGCGTCGACGGCTTCCGCCTCGACACCATCAATTTCTACTTCCACAGCCAGGGGCTGGAAAACAACCCGCCGCTGCCACCGGAAGAGCGCAACGACCAGACCGCGCCGGCGGTCAATCCCTACAACTACCAGGATCATATCTACGACAAGAGCCGGCCGGAGAACCTCGCCTTCCTCGAGCGTTTCCGGGCGCTGCTCGACGAGTATCCGGCGACCGCCGCGGTCGGCGAAGTCGGCGATTCGCAGCGCGGGCTGGACGTGGTCGCCGCCTATACAGCGGGCGGCAAGCGCGTGCATATGTGCTATTCCTTCGACTTCCTGGCGCCGGAAAAGATCAGCGCAGCCAAGGTCCGCTCGGTGCTGGAAGCTTTTGGCGAGGTGGCCAGCGACGGCTGGTCGTGCTGGGCGTTTTCCAACCATGACGTGATGCGCCCGGCCTCGCGCTGGGCCGCCGGCGAAACCGACCCGACCGCTTATCTCAAGGTTATCTCGGCATTGCTGATGTCGCTGCGCGGCTCGGTCTGCATCTACCAAGGCGAAGAACTCGGGCTCGGCGAGGCCGACCTGCGCTTCGAGGACCTGCAGGACCCCTACGGCATCCGCTTCTGGCCGGAATTCAAGGGCCGCGACGGCTGCCGCACACCCATGGTGTGGGACGGCAATGCCAGCAATGGCGGCTTCTCCCAGGCAAAGCCCTGGCTGCCGGTGCCGGCCAAGCACCTGTCACAGGCGGTCAACGTGCAGCAAGGTGACGAAACCTCGCTGCTTGAGCATTACCGGCGCTTTCTCGCCTTCCGCCGCGCCCATCCGGCATTGGCCAAGGGCGACATCAGCTTCATCGAAAGCCAGGGCGACACCGTCGCCTTCACCCGCCGGGCGGGCAATGAGGAGATCGTCTGCGTCTTCAATCTGGGCGCTGCGCCAGCGAAGGTTGACCTCGGCAACCGAACCCTGCAACCTTTGGCGGGACACGGATTTTCCGGGCAGGCAAGCACCGGTACGGTCGAACTCGGCGGTTACGGCGTCTGGTTCGGGCGCATAGGCTGAACATCTGAGGAACCACTGGGAGGAAATCAATGGCCGATGTCAATTTGAGACAAGTGAAGAAGTCCTACGGCAATCTCAACATTCTCCACGGCATCGACCTCGACATCAAATCGGGCGAATTCATCGTCTTCGTCGGCCCGTCGGGCTGCGGCAAGTCGACCTTGCTGCGCTCGATCGCCGGGCTTGAGGAAATCACCTCGGGCGAACTCAAGATCGACGGCCAGGTGGTCAACGACGTGCCGCCATCGAAGCGCGGCATCGCCATGGTGTTCCAGTCCTACGCGCTCTATCCGCACATGACAGTCTACGACAACATGGCCTTCTCGATGAAGATCGGCAAGGAAAGCAAAGCCGAGATCGACAAACGGGTGCGGCAGGCCGCCGAAATCCTGCAGCTGACCAAATATCTCGACCGCCTGCCCAAGGCGATGTCGGGCGGCCAGCGTCAGCGTGTCGCCATCGGCCGCGCCATCGTGCGCAATCCAAAAGTGTTCCTGTTCGACGAACCGCTGTCGAACCTTGACGCGGCACTGCGCGTCGCCACGCGTATCGAGATCGCCAAGCTCAAGGAATCGATGCCCAACACGACCATGATCTATGTCACCCACGACCAGGTCGAGGCGATGACGCTGGCCGACCGCATCGTGGTGCTGAAGGATGGCCACATCGAGCAGGTCGGCACGCCCATGGAGCTCTACAAGAACCCCGGCAACCTATTCGTCGCCCAGTTCATCGGCTCGCCGGCCATGAACATCCTGCCGGCCACGGTCGACAAGACGGGCAACCCGACCATCATCAGCCATGTCGGCGGCCGCAAGGCGACGGTGCCGATCGCGACGCCTCCCTCGGCAAAGGGAGCGGCGGTCAGCTTCGGCGTGCGGCCGGAAGATCTCGCGATCGCCAGTGGTGCGGACTATCTGTTCGAGGGGACGGTCGATTATGTCGAGCAACTCGGCGAGGTTCAGTTGGTCTATATCGACATCGGCCGTGCCGACCTGCCGCTGGTGACCAAGCTGCCGGGCAATGTCGAGGTCAAGCGCGGCTCGACGCTGCAGTTGACCGCCAATGCCGGCGACCTTCATATCTTCGATGCGGATGGACGGTCGTTCGCGCTGCACGAAGCGGAAGCAAAAGCCGCCTGAGGCCAGCCATGTCTCGACAACAAAAAAAGAGAGCAGCGGGCAGGCCCGCCGCTCTCTTTTTATACATCACGACGGCTGGTTAGTTGTTGCCGAAGAGATTGCGGTCTGCGCCGTGAGGGGCGGACTTCTGCACGTCGCCGGACGAGTTGAGCAGCTTGTAGATGGGTGAGTCGCTGTTGCGGACCGAACCCGTATGCGACGTATCGACATTGACGGTCGACGATGCAGTGGGCTGATTGGCGCCATTGGAGCCATAGTTGTCACTGCCGGCGAAAGCGCTGCCGGAGAGGGCCAGAACGGCGGCGGCAGCAATGAGGATCTTGTTCATTTCCAATACTCCTGATGTCTTGAATTCCACGAGCGGCGGGCAAGCCGCCACTCGCAACAGGCGTCAACGGCCGAAGAGGTTGCGATCGCTACCCGGCCGGGCAGGCGCCTCGGTGGCCGGAGCCGACTTGCCGATCGACGCGGTGTTCGCGTTGTCGGTCGACGTGACAGCCGCCTGGTTGGCACCGCTCGAACCGTAGTTGTCGCTGCCGGCAAAGGCGCTGCCGGAGAGGGCCAGGACGGCGGCGGCGGCAATGAGGATCTTGTTCATTTTAGGTACTCCTGAATTTGTGGCATCCACCCCGCGCGGCAGGGTCGCCCCGCCGCAGGCCGGGGATCGGCTGTTAGTTGTTGCCGAAGAGATTGTGGTCGGCGCCCTGGGCAGGCGTCTGAGCAGCCGGCTCCGACTTGCTGGTCGAAGCGGTGTACGAGCTGTCGACAGTGGCAGCGGGGGTGGCGGCGTTCGAACCGTAATGGTCGCTACCAGCGAAGGCGCTGCCGGAAATGGCCAGAAGGGCGGCGGCAGTGAGAACAATCTTTTTCATTTTGGGTACTCCAGTATTTTTCCGTCCGTCTAGCGGCGTGTCTTGGGATTAAAATCGCGTCGTTCGGACCGCCCCGATGTGGGAGAGCACCTCTGCTGTTTCCAATCACGAAGTTGTTCAGCGTGGACCATGACTCTACCACTTGAAATTGTACCAGCGATTTCCACATCGGTTATTTTCTGTCGTTATATCAACCAGTTAGCTAAAAATGACACCCCGATCACCAACTGTATCGGAGGCTCGGCGTTCACACCGTCCTGCACGCACCGTCAACAGAAACGAACCGTTCGGTTCGATTTTAGAATCTGCTAATAGTCACTTTTTGAAACTGTTAACCCTTTTGCCCCCGGCAAAGGGGGCGAAAACGGCGCCTGCGCGCCAGGCGACAGAATGCGATTCCAACGCCTACGACCCTGTCATGACGATCCAGCATGCGTGTCGCGCCGCATGGATGCGATGTCGCTTTCGTGCCGATGTCGCAAAGCCTGTCGTGATTAGATCAGGCATCTCAGGTGCCGCTGCGTGACGACGGAGCGGAGAATTGGGAAGCCGGTCAGATTCCGGCGCTGCCCCCGCAACGGTGGTGGAGTTCAAGTCGCAACGGGAGACCACTGGGCGAAAGCCTGGGAAGGTGTCGCGATGGTCCGCAAGGACGACTCCAGAGCCCGGAAACCAGCCCGAGATCGCTAGAACTCGACTGATCGCGGTGGGCGGTCAAGAGGCGGATGGTGTTTGTCCGGCTTTGCGCCGATCTGCGTCCAGTCCTTCCTCAATCACCACCAGTTCAGTCCTTGAAAATGAGGACAGGACATGGACGCGCGCAACGACATGCTGAGGCTCTTGAACAGCCGCAGACAAGGCTTTTCGCTGGAACAGCCTTTTTACACCGACCCGGACTACTTCAAGCTCGACATGGAGCTGATCTGGTATCGCGACTGGCTGTTCATCGGCCATGATTGCGAATTGCCCAAGCCGGGCAGCTTCATCACCGTGCAGGTCGGCGACTATCCTATCGTGCTGGTGCGCGATCAGCAGGGCAAGATCAACGCCTTCCACAATTCCTGCCGCCATCGTGGCAGCCGCGTCTGCAACAGCGACAAGGGCATGGCCGCCAAACTGGTCTGTCCCTATCACCAGTGGACCTATGAGCTGGACGGGCGTCTGCTGTTCGCCCGCCAGATGGCCGAGGGGTTCGACAAGAGCCAGTTCGGGCTGAAGCCGGTCGCCTGCGAAAGCGTCGCCGGCTATGTCTTCATCTGCCTAGCCAAGGAGCCGGCCGACTTCGCGCCGATGCGGGCAATGATCGAGCCCTATCTCAAGCCGCACCGGCTGAGCGAGGCCAAGATCGCCTTCGAGAGCACGATCATCGAGAAGGGCAATTGGAAGCTGGTTTGGGAAAACAACCGCGAATGCTATCATTGCGCGGGCAATCATCCCGAACTGTGCAGGACCTTCCCGGAAGCACCGACCGTGACCGGCGTGCAAGGCGCCGACAGCGATCCGGAGATGCTGGCGCACTGGGCGAAGTGCGAAGCTGTTGGCCTGCCCAGCAAATTCCGCATCGACCCGGCCGGGCAATACCGCGCCACCCGCGCGCCGCTGCTGCGCGATGCCCAGAGCTACACGATGACCGGCAAGCGGGCGGTGAGGAAGGACCTGTCCGACAGCGTTTCGGCCGACCGCATCGGCACGCTGATGCACTATCACTACCCGACGACCTGGAACCACATCCTCGTTGATCATGCCGTCACCTTCCGCGTGCTGCCGGTCAGCGCAACCGAAACGGCGGTGACGACGAAGTGGTTGGTGCACAAGGACGCCGTCGAGGGTGTCGACTACGATCTCGCCGAACTCACCCATGTCTGGACCGAGACCAACGACCAGGATCGCCGCATCGTCGAGGAGAACGCTTTCGGTATCCTGTCGCCGGCCTATGAACCCGGCCCGTATTCGGAGCTGCATGAAGGCGGCGTCATCCAGTTCGTCGACTGGTATGCCCGCTTCATCGGTCCGCGCCTGGCCGAAGGCGGGCGGCCGGCGCTGCGCAGCGTCGCCTAGCGCATGTCACCCAAAAGTGTGCAGCGGTTTTGGGATCACGACATGCGCAAAATGAAAGGTATGCAGGGATGAATGCGATGACCGACCTTGGCCTCTATCGCCATCTCGACCAGATGGCGCCCTGGAACGACAGACTGCAGGTGCTGGAAGTGACCGGTGTCAGCGATGAGGCGCCCGACGTCAAGACCTTCACCTTCCGGTCCGACAACCAGACCTGGTTCCGCTACAAGCCGGGCCAGTTCGTGACGCTGGAGCTGCCGACGCCAGATGGGCCGCTGATGCGCACCTACACGCTGTCGTCGTCGCCGTCGCGGCCGTTCTCGATCGCGGTGACGGTGAAGGCGCAGGCGGGCAGCATCGGCACACGCTGGATGTTCGATCACCTGGCGCCCGGCTCGCACGTCAAGGCCTATGGACCGGGCGGCGACTTTTCACTGCACAGCCATCCGGCGGCGAAATATCTGTTCGTCTCGGCCGGCTCCGGCGTGACGCCGATGATGTCGATGCTGCGCTGGCTGAACGACTGTGCGCCATGGACCGATGTCGGTTTCGTCAACTGCGCGCGGCGCCCGGAAGAAATCATCTTCCGCAAGGAACTCGAACTGCTCGGGGGCCACATGCCTGGCCTGTCGCTCGGCTTCATGATCGAGGAACGGTCGAGCCGCGAGGGCTGGTACGGCCATATGGGCCGCATCGACGCCATCCGGCTGCCGCTCCTGGCACCCGATTTCCGCGAACGCGAAATCTTCTGCTGTGGGCCCGATCCCTTCATGCGCGCCGTGCGCGGCATGCTCGAAGCCGCCGGCTTCGACATGGCAAAGTACCATCAGGAAAGCTTTGCCGCGCCGACCGTGGACGAAGTCCCGGCACCGTTTGCCGCGCCGGCTGAAGACGGCGCGGCAATTTCCGTCGAAGCCGCGACGCCGATCCGCTTCGCGCTTTCGGATGTCGACGCCGACTGCGTCGCCGGCCAGACCGTGCTGCAGACCGCGCGCGCCTCGGGCGTGCGAATACCGGCGGCCTGCGAATTCGGCCTGTGCGGAACCTGCAAGGTGAAGAAAGTCTCCGGCAGCGTCGAGATGAGCCACAATGGCGGCATCCTCGATCATGAGATCGACGACGGCTTCATCCTGGCCTGTTGTTCCAAGCCATTGTCGGCGCTGGAAATCGAGGCTTGATCCGCCCGTCCTTCGTCTGATCCCGGAAATGTCGGCGCCTTGCCGGCAAAGGTTACCTTGCCAAGGAACGACCGAAAGTCTACAGGCGTTGTCGGTGGAATCGGTCCTGCTGGCGGGCAGGGATGTAAAGCGGGGCAACAATGAAGCATGAATCCCATGCCTATGCGGTTGCGAGCCGGGATATCGTTTTCGAATCCTTCGATGGCGAGGCCGTGGTGCTCAACCTTGCCAATGGCAAATATTTCGGCTTCTCCGATTCCGGCAGCAAGGCGTGGCAGGTGCTTTCGTCCGGAGCGGATGCCCAGGCTCTGATCGGGCTGGCCGCGGGCGGCTCGACAATAAGCCAAGCCGAACTCGAACACTTCATATCGCAGCTGCTCGAACTGGGTTTGCTGGTGCGTTCTGAAGCGACGGCGCAGCCACTGCCGGGCGAATTGCAAGCCGAGCTTGCCGCCACCAGCGAGCCGCTCAATGTCAGCATCCACGACGACCTCGCGGACCTGATCGTCGTTGATCCCATCCATGAGGTCGAGGAACCCCTTGGCTGGCCGGCGGTCAAGCAGGCTTCCTGATCGGCCGGCCGCAGCCGTGATGGAAGGCGCTTGATGCCGCGCGTCACGCTCGAAACCCTGCCGGACTACGCCCGGTATCTCATCGCCGCCGCTGAAGGCGCTGCCTCGCGCTATCCGACCATCCGGCGGGTTCGGCTGCCCGGGCTGGAACTGGCCGTGCATCTGGGTCACGGTGTGCTCGCCGACGCCCTGAGCCATGCATTTGTCGAGGCCGCTCACGATCAGCCGGAACCGTCCACCTGCCGCATCTTCATCGCTCATCCCGGCATCGACGGCATCCCGGAGCCGGCGCGATGGGGCGACGCGCATTTCACCGAGCACGGCTTTGCCAAACGGCTCGCCGAAGCCGGGTTACGCGGCCACTATTTCCACGATCTAGATTTCTGGCAGATCTACGATCCGCAACGTTGCGTTGGCGTACAGCTGATGGCCTCGGCCGATGCCTTTCCGCCTTGGGAGCCGGGGGCACCGCTGCGCGCCTTCCTGCATTGGGAATATGCCGCACGCGGCATGCGGCTGACCCATGCCGGCACGCTCGGCATCGATGGCAAGGGTATCCTCCTTGCCGGCTCGGGTGGAGCCGGGAAATCCGGCACCGTCGCCGCCGGCCTGCTCAACGGACTAGACAGTGTCGGCGACGACTATGTGCTGATCGATCTCGCCGGAGGCGTGACCGCGCGGCCCCTTTTCTCGACCTTGAAGCAGGACGCGCAAGGTTTCACGCGGCTGGGCCTGCAAAAGCGGCTAACGGCGCAAGGCCCGCTGAACTGGCAGGGCAAGCACATGTTTCACGTCGATGACATCGCGCCCAGGCCGGTACCCGCCATGCTGGACATCGTTGCGCTGATGGTGCCACATATTAGCGGTGGCGGAGCAAGTTCGATCATGCCGGTGTCGCGCAGGGATGCCATGATTGCCTTGGCGCCGTCCGGCATCGCACAGATGCCGGGCGAACGCGAAAGCGGCTTTCGCTTCTTCAGCGAATTGACGCGCCGCCTGCCGTGCTTTCGTTTGTCCCTCGGCACCGACCCGGCGGAGATCGCCGGCACGATCGAGGACGTCCTGACACGAGGCGCCCGGTGAAGCTCAGCGTGATCATGCCTGTGTACAATCGCGAGCGCTACGTCGTCCCGGCGCTGCGCTCGTTGATCAGGCAGCGCGCTGACGCCGACTTCGACATCATCGTCATCGACGATGGCTCCACGGACGCCTCGGTGGAGGCAGTACGGTCGACGATGCGCGAGGCGCCCTGCATCCGCCTGTTTCTGCAACCCAATATGGGTGTCGCGAGGGCGCGCAATGCCGGGCTGAGACAGTTGCCGCCGGATGCCGGATTTGTGTCGTTCCTCGATTCCGACGACATCTCGCTTGCCGGGCGCTTCAAGGCGGATCTGGCTTGCTACGAGGCCGACCCGGGCCTTGACCTGACCTACTCCCTGATGACCCTGGCCGAGCAGATAGACGATGACACGATGGAGCCGGTAGCGGGCAGCCGCACTGTAACGCTGCGCGGCATTTCAATGAGCACCGGACTGTTCAGCCGGGCGCTTGTCGATCGCATAGGCTGTTTCGACGAGGAATTCGACCAGTGCGAGGACACTGACTATCTGCTGCGCATCTTCGAAACGGGTCCGAATTACCGTCTTCTGGAGACCGTCGCGATCTACTACAGGCGCCACGCCGGCAATATCACCCGGAAGCGCGAGGGCCGGCTCCGCGACCACATGCGGGCGATCCACAATTCGACCCGGCGACGCAGGGCCGACCCGTCCCTGCGTGAGATTCCCCGCATTTTCGAGCTCAAGAGCACGCCCGACTGGCGGCTGTTTTGATGCGGGATATCTCGCGATCAAAACGGGTGGTGCAGCAGCGGCCGCGAGGCCGAGGATGAGGCTGAGCGTGATCATGCCGGTCTACAATCGCGAGGCCTATGTCGGCGCCGCGCTGCGCTCGCTGCTCAGGCAAGGCGATGCCGCCGATCTCGACATCATCGTCATCGACGACGGTTCGACCGACGGCTCGGTCGAGGCCGTGCGCGCGATGATGGATGATCATTCCTGCATCCGGCTGTTCCGGCAAGAAAACATGGGGGTGACCCGAGCGCGCAACAGCGGGCTCAGGCAGCTCAAGCCCGAGGCGGAACTGGTGTCGTTCCTCGATTCGGACGACATCTCGCCAGCGGGGCGCTTCGGAGCCGATGTCGAGCTTTTCCGGAAGAATCCCGATCTCGACCTGACCTATTCGAGGATGATGCTGGTCGACAAAATCGATGATGGGACCTTGGAGCCCATGGCGGACAGCAACAGCATCACGGTTCGCGGCATTCACCTGTCGGCGGCGATCTTCGCGCGCCGCCTCGTCGCGCGGATAGGCGATTTCGACGAGGATTTCGTCCAGGCCGAAGATACCGACTACCTGCTGCGCGGTTTTGAGATCGGCCCCAGATACGTGCTTCCCGACACGGTCGCGCTCTATTACAGACGGCATGCGGGCAACATGACGAGGCAAGAGGACGTCCAGTCGCGGGAATTCCTGCGCGCTATCTACAAATCCATGAAGCGGCGCAAGGCCGACCCGTCGCTGCGGCCGATCGAAGGGATCTTCGAGCTCGACAAACTGTCAGATTGGCGTGCCCTGTGATGGACGGATACGGCGTCGTCATACCGGCCTTCAACGCCAGCGGCACCATCGCCGAGACGCTGCGATCGGTTGCGGCGCAGACGGTGCGGCCGGACCTGGTGGTGATCGTCGACGACGGATCAACCGACGATCTCGCCGCGGCGATCGGCGGAACGGACCTGCCGCTGCAATTGCTGCGCCAGGCAAATGCCGGACCGGGCAGCGCCACGACCAGAGGCATCGCCGCGCTGTCGACGCCGTTCATCGCGACGCTCGACGCCGACGACCTTTGGCTGCCGACCAAGATCGAGGATCAGCTTGCATATCTGCGAGGATTGCCCGGCACATCGGGCGTCTTCTGCCATTTGCGAAACTTCCGCAATGACCGGCCCGATGCACCCGAGGATGCGGTCGTGCCCGGCTGGTCGCGGACCACGATGCTGATCCGGCGCGAGGTCGCCGAGACCGTCGGTCCGGTTGTCGATCCGCCGGGCGGTCGCGGCGAAATGATCGACTGGATCGCGCGGGCACGCGAGGCGGGCCTTGCCTTCGACATGATGGAAGAGGTGTTGGCGCTGCGCCGCATCAGGCCCGGCAGCCTGTCGTACGGACGCGATGCGACGCGCGACCGCGGCTATCTCGAAGTGGCGCGGCTGGCCATGCTCCGACGGGTCCGAAACAAGACCGGCGCGGGCTGATGGCGCGCATCCGCCGCATCAGCCGCCGTTTCCCGGACTATGGCTGGCCCTGGCCGACGGGCGGGCTCGACCAGTTGCTCAAGGCCGCGCTTCTTGCCGACGACGACGCGGCCGCCGGTTGCGCGATGGAGTGGCTGAGCGCCAACGACATCGATCTCGTCTCCTTCAGGGAGCATCGGCTGCTTGCCGCCATCTGCGACCGGTTCGGCCGGAAATTGGCCGGCCATTCCGCCTATCCACGTCTTGTCGGTCTGCAAAAGATGCTGTGGACCAAGTCGCGCATGGCGATGCGCGAGGCCGAACCGGCGCTGCAGGCGATGACGGACGCCGGATGCCTTGTGATGCTGATCAAGGGCGCCAGTCGCATTGCCTTGGACGCGTCGGCGCAGCGTGGCCGGGTGGCGCACGACATCGACATATTGGTGCGGCCGCAGGACATGGGAACGGCGTTCGACGTGCTGCGCGACCGCGACTGGCAGATCGCCACCGGGGTGAGCCCGCAATATCTGAGGACAAGACTGGCGTCGTTGCGGTCGATGAACTTCTTCAAGGGCAATTATGGCGACATCGACCTGCACCAGCTTGCCTATGACGGTTCCCAGCAAAGCGACGAGGACGACCAGGCGATCTGGCGGCGGGCGGCGGCGGCCGAATTCAGTGGTGTCGGCGTGCTGGTGCCGTCGCCGGCGGACCGCATCGCGCTGGCCATCGCGCATGGCGGGCTCGACGCCCACACGCACAGCGATTGGCTGGTCGATTGCGCGGTAGCCATTCGCGTCGGCGACGTCGACTGGGACGTGTTCCTCGACGTTGTCGCCAGGCGTGGCCTTGCCGTTGCCGCAGCGGTGGCGCTCTCCTACCTCGCGCTCGAAATAGGCGTGGCGGCGCCGGACAGGGTGCTGGCGCGCCTGCTTGAGATGGCCGACCGTACAGGCCTTTCGCGCTGGTCGGCCATGCTGCAAGCCAAGCCACGGACCGACTTCGGCAGGCTGGTCTGGTTGTCGCGCGGCTTTGCCAAGCAGTTGCGTCTGCGACGCAAGAGCGGCCGGCTTCGGCAGGAGCCGCCCGCCAGGGCATGGCGCGGAAAAGCATGGCGCGACGGGCCGGCCCGCCGCGAGCAGCCGGAAGCACCGTCGCCCCTGGTGTTCTCGCAGACCATACCTTGCCCGCCGACGGCAGGGGAGATGATGCTGGACATCACGGTCAGGATCAGCGTTCCGCCGGTCCGGCGCCGTATCGAAATGGAGATCAACCGGGGTGACGACCACGTCGCGCGTCTGCGTGCGATGGCCATCAGCCGGTCCGGTGGGGAAAGGGTGCTGCGCTTTCGCGGCAAGGTTACAGTCGACGGCCGGCAGCATGCCCTGACGCTGGAGGCGCGGCCGTCGCGGCAATTCCGCCAATGGGATGACCAGGCGACGGTCGCCGCCTATGGCGCATTGCCTTTCCATCTGGTCTCGGCGACCTTTTCGCCGCTGCGCTGAGATATCGGAGTTCACCCGCCAGGGTCGCGATGGCGGCACGAGCGGATCGAGCCCGATGGACACCCCGCGGAAGAGAGCCGAGGGCACGGCAATGGTTCACCGTGGCGATGATATCCGGCCGTCAGCTATCGTCGAGGTCACGCGTTCGCGAGCCCTTATGTCGGCAAGCATCCATGCCGACAGCGACAAGGGCACCAACACGCCGATGCCAAGCCCGATGCCGTTCACCAGATGAGCGATGGCAGGATAGAGCCAGACGAGCGCCAGGAAAATCCGGGGCATGCTGGCGCGCCTCGAAAACAGGTAGGCGACGGCAACGGCGAGACCGACGGTGTCGTAGCTGTAGCCGTACGGCGTCGCGACCGTTGCCAGCACGGCGGTGAGGACCACTCTTTCGCCATGCACGACCTGCCGCCGTGGCAACCAGACCCAGATGGCGGCGCAGATCGCGGCAATGGTCGCAGCGGCTTGCATCGCATAGGCCACTGTCAGCCCGGCGCCGCATGCGCGCGCCAGGAAGAACATGGTTGCGGCATTGGCCTGGTAGGGTTGGGGATAGGGTGCCTCCAGGATCGCCGTCATCAGGGGGCGGGTTTCGGTCCAGAACAGATGCCAGACGTCGAATCCGAGTGAGAGCCCGGTCAAAATGAACAGAGCCGCCGATGACAGAGCCGCTGCGGCGATGGCACGCCAGTTGCCGCTGGCCAGCAGGCAGAACGGCACCAGAATGCCCAGATGCGGCTTGATCGTCAGCAGACCGAACAGCAGCCCGGCCAGGATTGGCCGTTTTGGCGCCACGGCCAGTCCGCCAATGAGAAGAGCGGTGGTCAGGGCACCGTTCTGGCCGAAGATGGCGTTGATGAAGACGGCCGGACACACAAGGACGGCCGCTTCGGCCAGCTTGCCCAGTTTCAGCGGCCGCACCGCCAGCCAGAGGCAGAAGACGGTGCCGAAAGTCCAGATGAAATAGGCCGCAAAGATCGGCAGCAGCGCGAGCGGCACGCCGAAGACCAGGATGCTGGGCGGGTAGCTCCATTCCTGGTTGGGAAGATCGGGCGAAAACATCCGCCGCAAGGCCGCGCGATAGCTGTCGACGTCAAACAGCCAGGCTACATGGCCGTCGAGCGCCATGCGTCCGCCGGCCCACAGATTGGTGAAATCCCAATAAGGCAGCCGGTCACTGAGTTCGGAGAAGCCGTGCTCGTCGAAGGTCCACAAGGCAAGATGGTAGCGCAGTCCGATCAGGATTCCGGTGCACAGCACAAGTGCCGCGAAACGGAAATCGGATCGATTGCGGGCAGTCTGATCGGCCTGTGCCATTGCGCTGTTTCCAAGACCCTGTCCGCCTTGATAAGCGACGCGCGTTAAGATCGGCTTATGTGGAGGTCTCGCCGGGCTTCGTCACCCGCCGCAGCGTCAGATTGATCCTGCCGCCGTTCTTGAGCAGCGCGGAGGTCGAAGGGTAGATGCGGTCGACGCCATGGAAGGCAAGACGGCCCTCGCCGCCAAGCACGACGACATCGCCGCTTTTCAGCCTGAACGATTTGGTAGCGCCATCGCGCGTTGTCTGGCCGACCCTGAACAGACAGTCGTCGCCCAGCGAGACAGAGACGACGGGAGCCGAGAAATCGGCCTCGTCGCGATCCTGATGCAGGCCCATCTTTGCGTCGGGCGTGTAGAAATTGATCAGGCAGGCCTCCGGTGGATTCGGATAGCCCGACACCTGCCGCCACAGGTCGAGCAGGCTGTCGGGGATAGGCGGCCATGGCTCTCCGGTCAGCGGATGCGTCGGCTGGTAGCGATAGCCGCGTTCCTTGTCGGTGACCCAACCGAGCGGACCGCAATTTGTCATGCGCACGCTCATCTCCTTGCCGGTCCGCGGCATGGCCGGCACGAACAACGGCGCTTGCTGGACGATGCTCCTCACCTCCTCGACCAGCGTCTCCTGGACGGCGCGGGACAGATGGGCCGGCATGTGGCGGACGCCTTTGGGCAGAACGAGCATGGACTGGTTCACCTTGCTAATGTTCGGAGCCGCAAGATGCCACCATCACAGGCAGAGGGCGACCCGAAAGCCGTCGTCGTTTTTCACTGAAATTGCCCGGGCAGAACGCGCGGTGAATTCGTTTGCCCGATTGGCCAAAGGCGGTTGACGGGCACGATTGGCGTGCTGCTTAATCGTTCTCCACCCGACCGCGCAGCCTCTTCACTGTCGATCGCCCGGCCTTGGTCTTGAGCCGCCGCTCGACCGCGCCTTTCGACGGCCGCGTCTTCTTGCGCGGCGGCGGCGGTGGTTCGGCGGCCTTGGCGACCAGTGCCGTGAGCCTGGCCCGCGCATCGGCGCGGTTCTGTTCCTGGGTACGGAAGCGTCCGGCCTCGATGACGATGACACCGTCCTTGGTGGCGCGCTGGCCGGCAAGTTTTATGGTCCGCTCGCGCACACGGTCCGACAGGCCCTCGGCGTTCTGCGCGTCGAAGCGAAGCTGCACCGCCGTCGCCACCTTGTTGACGTTCTGGCCGCCGGGACCGGACGAGCGGATGAAATCCTCGTGCAAGTCGCCCGGGTGGATCACGGCCTCGCCTGAGATGATGATGTCGTCGTCGATCGGCATGCCGCAGTCATGGCGCGGCGGACCGAAAAAGAAAAGGCCCGATCGAAACCGGGCCTTCACTGGTGCCACGCGGCAATGATGCTGAGCGGCTTGGCGATTACTCCGCCGCTTCCTGCATGCGAGGTGCTGCCCCCAGCACCACGGCGTCGACATGGCTTTCGAATTTCTCGAAATTGACGGCGAACATGCTGACCAGCCTTGCCGCCTGCCGGTCGTAGGCCGCCTTGTCCGCCCAGGTTGAGCGCGGGTCGAGAATGGCGCTGTCGACGCCCGGCACCGCCACCGGCACCTCGAAGCCGAAATTGGCGTCGGTGCGGAAAGCGCCTGCCTTCAGCGAGCCGTCGAGGGCGGCAGCGAGCAGCGCGCGCGTCGCCTTGATCGGCATACGCTTGCCGGTGCCATGCGCGCCGCCGGTCCAGCCGGTGTTGACCAGCCAGCAATCGGCGCCATGGCGGGCAATCAGTTCGCGCAGAAGGTTGCCATATTCCGACGGATGGCGCGGCATGAAGGGCGCGCCGAAACAGGTCGAGAAGGTCGCCTCGGGCTCGGTGACGCCTTTTTCGGTTCCGGCGACCTTGGCCGTGTAGCCGGAGAGGAAA
Organism: Mesorhizobium sp. M8A.F.Ca.ET.165.01.1.1; assembly: GCF_004792065.1. Classification (NCBI taxonomy): domain Bacteria; kingdom Pseudomonadati; phylum Pseudomonadota; class Alphaproteobacteria; order Hyphomicrobiales; family Phyllobacteriaceae; genus Mesorhizobium; species Mesorhizobium sp. M8A.F.Ca.ET.165.01.1.1. Next base: position 70,520 of record NZ_SRTH01000010.1, read on the forward strand.
TGATACATGGCCTGCGCCGGCGTCAGCCGGGCGATCGGCGGCATCACGCCGAAAGCGTCGGCGGTCAGCATGATGATGTTCTTCGGATGACTGGCGCGCCCGGTCTTCGAGGCGTTGGGGATGAAGTCGAGCGGATAGGCACAGCGTGTGTTTTCGGTGAGCCTGCCGTCATTGAAATCCGGCACTGCGTCGGCATCTAGCACGACATTTTCCAGCACCGTGCCAAAGCGTTGCGTGGTGGCGAAGATCTCCGGCTCGGCTTCCACCGACAGCTTGATCGTCTTGGCGTAGCAGCCGCCTTCGAAATTGAAGATGCCGTGCGGGCCCCAGCCATGCTCGTCGTCGCCGATCAATGTGCGGGACGGATCGGCCGACAGCGTCGTCTTGCCGGTGCCCGACAGGCCGAAGAAGATGGCGGCATCGCCGGCCGGTCCTTCATTGGCCGAGCAGTGCATCGGCATCACGCCCTTCTCCGGCAGGAGGTAGTTGAGCATGGTGAACACCGACTTCTTCATCTCGCCGGCGTAGGAGGTGCCGCCGATCAGCACGATCATGCGGGTCAGGTCGACGGCGATCACCGTTTCGGTGCGGCTGCCATGGCGGGCGGGATCGGCGCGGAAGGACGGCAGGTCGATGATCGTCATGCCGGGCACGAACTGTTCGAGTTCGGCCGCGTCGGGACGGATGAGCAGGTTGCGGATGAACAGCGAGTGCCAGGCAAATTCGGTGATCACCCTGGTGGGCAGCTTGAGCTCCTCGTCGGCGCCGCCGACCAGATCCTGTACATAGAGATCCTTGTCCTCGGCGTGGGCCTGGAAATCGGCGAGCAAAACGTCGAATTGAGCCGGCGAGATCGCCTTGTTGTTGTCCCACCAGACATGCGGCTCGGTGGCGCCGTCGCGAACGACGAACTTGTCCTTGGGCGAGCGGCCAGTGTGCTGGCCGGTCTCGGCGACGAGCGCGCCATGGGCGGTCAGCCGGGCTTCGCCGCGCCGGATCGCTTCCTCATAGAGGGCGGCCGCGCCGAAATTGTAGCGCACCATGCCGGAGGTTTTCAGACCGATACGATCGATCGCGCAGGCACGATTGCGTTTGCCGATTTCCGACATTGGAGACCTTTCTCAAGATTTGCCGCATCTTTGCCGGCGTATTTCCGGCACACCCGCCAAGCAGGCCAGCATGGTCAGAACCAGAAAAGCCAAATGATATCAAATCATTAATCGATTTAAATATTTTGAAAGTTGTTTAAATCGTTTATATATGCGAAAAGTTTCGTGGTTGCCCAAAGGATTGGCGATGTTCGTTCGTCCAATCCGTGTCGAGGTTGAATTGTGGCCGGCGGCACCCTTGCTCGTGACAGCGGACAAGGCCTACGCCACATTTTGTACCTAATTTGTCCTGCAAAAGCCCCTTCTCTACGAAAGAAGGGACAGCTCATGAGGGAGCCGCTTGAAATGGCAACAATCGCGCTTGTCGACGACGACCGCAACATTCTGACGTCGGTGTCGATCGCCCTCGAATCCGAGGGATATCGTGTCGAGACCTACACGGATGGTGCGTCCGCGCTGGAAGGCCTGGCGGCGCGGCCGCCGAATCTCGCCATCCTCGACATCAAGATGCCGCGCATGGACGGCATGGAGCTTCTGCGCCGGATGCGCCAGAAATCCGACCTGCCGGTGATCTTCCTGACCTCCAAGGACGATGAGATCGATGAATTGTTCGGTCTCAAGATGGGCGCCGACGACTTCATCCGCAAACCGTTCTCGCAGCGCCTGCTGGTCGAGCGGGTGCGCGCCGTATTACGCCGGGCCAGTGCCCGCGAGGCCGCGGCAAAAGCGCCCAGCCAGCAGGCTCGCTCGCTCGAACGCGGCCAACTCGTCATGGATCAGGAGCGCCATACCTGCACCTGGAAGGGCGAGCCGGTAACGCTCACCGTCACCGAGTTCCTGATCCTGCATTCGCTGGCGCAACGCCCCGGTGTGGTAAAAAGCCGTGATGCGCTGATGGATTCGGCCTATGATGAGCAGGTCTATGTCGACGACCGCACGATCGACAGCCACATCAAGCGGCTGCGCAAGAAGTTCAAGGCCGTCGACGACGACTTTGAAATGATCGAAACCCTTTACGGAGTCGGATACCGGTTCCGCGAAGCGTAAAGCCTAGGCAGGAGCTGCTATTCGATGGCAGTGGAAGCACAACGAAGCAGACCGGCGGCCGCTGCCAGGCGGCCGTCGCGCATCATGCCGTCCTTCGTGTCGAAATTCACGGTGCCTATGCGCCGATTCCTCGGCCACCATATCTTTTCCAGCCTGACGCGGCGTATCCTCTTCCTCAATCTCGCCGGGCTGGCGGTGCTCGTCACCGGCATCCTCTACCTCAACACCTTCCGCGACGGTCTGATCGACGCGCGCGTCGAAAGCCTGATGACGCAGGGCGAGATCATCGCCGGCGCCATCGCGGCGTCGGCGACGGTCGAGACGGATTCGATCAGCATCGACCCGGAAAAGCTGCTCGAGCTGCAGGCCGGCGAAAGCCTGGGACCCGGCTCGGACCAGCTCGACAATCTGGATTTTCCGATCAACCCGGAGCGCGTGGCGCCGGTGCTGCGGCGGCTGATCTCGCCGACCCGCACGCGCGCCCGCATCTATGACCGCGACGCCAACCTGCTGCTCGATTCACGCCATCTCTATTCGCGCGGCCAGATCCTGCGCTACGACCTGCCGCCGGTCGAAGAGGAAGAACCCGACCTTGTCGAGCGCGTCCAGAAATTCATCTTCGACTTCTTCCGCAACACCGACCTGCCGGTCTATCACGAACAGCCGGGCGGCAACGGCGCCGCCTTTCCGGAAGTGGTCAAGGCGCTGACCGGCAGCCCGTCGACCATCGTGCGTGTCTCGGAACAGGGCGAGCAGATCGTCTCGGTGGCGGTGCCGATCCAGCGTTTTCGCGCCGTTCTCGGTGTGCTGATGCTGTCGACCGAAGGCGGCGATATCGACAAGATCGTCGCCGCCGAACGCAAGGCGATCCTGCGCGTCTTCGGCATCGCGGCGCTCGTCACCGCAATCCTGTCGATGCTTTTGGCTTCCACCATCGCAAACCCGCTGCGCCGGCTGTCGGCGGCGGCCGTGCGGGTGCGCCGCGGCGTCAAGAGCCGCGAGGAAATCCCCGACTTTTCCGACCGCCAGGACGAGATCGGCAATCTGTCGATAGCCGTGCGCGACATGACCAACGCGCTCTATGCGCGCATCGAGGCGATCGAGAGTTTCGCCGCCGATGTTTCGCATGAGCTGAAGAACCCGCTGACGTCGTTGCGCAGCGCCGTCGAAACATTGCCCCTGGCGAAAAATGATACCTCGCGCGCACGTCTGATGGAGATCATCCAGCATGACGTCAAACGGCTGGACCGCCTCATCACCGACATTTCCGATGCCTCCCGCCTCGACGCCGAACTGGCGCGCGAGGACGCGGGAACCGTCGACCTGAAGAAATTCGTCACCGACCTCGTCGCTGTTTCGCGTGAAACGACGCGCAACAAGAAGGCGGTCGAGATCGAGCTCAAGGTTGCCAAGCTGCCACAGGGCGCCAAGGGCTATGTCGTCGTCGGCCATGACTTGCGCATCGGCCAGGTCATCACCAACCTGATCGAGAACGCCCGCTCCTTCGTGCCCGAGGATCATGGCCACATCAGCCTGTCTCTGGCGCGCGCCGGCAAGTTCAACATCCTGACCGTCGACGACAATGGGCCCGGCATCCGCGCCGACACGATCGACCGCATCTTCGAACGCTTCTACACCGACCGGCCGGCCGGCGAGGCGTTCGGCCAGAATTCGGGGCTTGGCCTGTCGATCTCCAGGCAGATCGTCGAGGCCCATGGCGGCACGCTGACCGCTGAAAACATTCCCGGCACCAAGCCCGGCGAGATCAAGGGCGCACGCTTCGTCGTGACGCTGCCGGCCGAGGGATGACCTTGGCCCTGATATAACCATGCCCGAAGCCGCCGCGCAGCCTGAAAACATCCACGGAACCGCGATCCTGATCGGCGATCGCGGCGTCCTCATCACCGGCCCGTCCGGGGCCGGCAAGACGACACTGGCGCTGACGCTCCTGGACCATTGCCGGGCGCGCGCGCTGTTCTCGCGGCTGATCGGCGACGACAGGCTGCTTGCCTCGGCACACGCCGGGCGGCTGGTCTGCCGCGTGCCGCCGACCATCGCCGGTCTCGCCGAGGTGCCTGGGTTCATGCCGCGCCCGCTACCATTCGAGCCGGGCGGCGTGATCGACCTGCATGTGCGGCTTGTGCCGAAGGCGGAAATGGCCCGTTTCCAGGAGGAACTCAGTGAGCCGGTCGCAGGCTGCCCGGTGCCGCGTATCGACCTTGCGGAGCGCAACGCCGCCACGGCCTTGCCGGCCATCATGGCGCGGCTGTCGATCGCGCCTTTTCTATGATCCGCCCTGGGTTTTTTGCTGCAATGCGTCAAAATGGCATGGGCCGGCGCAATTTTGGGCTTGTCAACGGGCCGCGCGTCGACAAGATAGCGCTCCCGCCGCCTGGATTGGCTGGCGAGCATAAAATGCGCCTGTGAAGCGGCGATGACGGGAGCCACCAAAGAATGATCGGACTCGTGCTTGTAACGCACGGTCAACTGGCCACCGAGTTCCGACATGCCGTCGAACATGTCGTCGGGCCACAAGACAATTTCGAAACCGTGGCGATCGGTGCCGACGACGATATGGAGCAGCGTCGCCGCGACATCGTCGACGCGGTCGCCCGTGTCGATACAGGGGCAGGTGTGATCGTGCTGACCGACATGTTCGGCGGCACGCCATCCAACCTGGCCATCTCGGTGATGGAGTCCGGCCGCACCGAAGTGATCGCCGGCATGAACCTGCCGATGCTGATCAAGCTGTCGTCGATCCGCAAGGGCGACAACATGGCGGCGGCGCTCGATGAAGCGCAGGCCGCGGGCCGCAAATACATCAATGTCGCCAGCCAGCTTCTGAGCAGCAAATGAACGCGATATTCCCGGAAAAAGACCAGATCGTCCGGGAGTTTCCGATCGTCAACCAGCGCGGCCTGCATGCGCGCGCCTCGGCGAAATTCGTCCAGCTCGCCAGCGGCTTCAACGCCTCTGTCCATGTCGAGAAGGACGGCGTCCAGGTCGGCGGCACGTCGATCATGGGCCTGATGATGCTGGCCGCCAGCCCGGGATACTCGATCCGCGTCACCGCCAGCGGCCCGGAGGCGCTCGAGGTCATGGATGCGCTGGAGCAGCTCGTCGCCTCCCGTTTCGGCGAGGAGTGCTGACCCCGAAATCAGCCCTCCGGGACATGCACGAATAAAGATTTCTTTATATCCCATTGTCGTGTGAAGCCTGATCTGCTAGTCAGGCCGGCAATTCGCGCCCTTGGAAATGTCTTCCGGCACGGGCGCATCCGCAAACAATTCGCACGCATAACAATTCGCATCGGAGTACTGCCATGACGGGTAGCAAGGACTATGTGGTCGCCGACATCTCGCTTGCCGGCTGGGGCCGCAAGGAACTCGATATCGCCGAGACCGAAATGCCGGGCCTGATGGCCTGCCGCGAGGAATTCGGCGCCAAGAAGCCGCTCAAGGGCGCGCGCATCACCGGCTCGCTGCACATGACCATCCAGACGGCGGTGCTGATCGAGACGCTGAAGGTGCTCGGCGCCGATATCCGCTGGGCTTCGTGCAACATCTTCTCGACCCAGGATCACGCCGCCGCGGCGATTGCCGAGGCCGGCATTCCGGTCTTCGCCGTCAAGGGCGAAAGCCTCGAACAGTACTGGGACTACACCGACAGGATCTTCCAGTGGGCCGATGGCGGCCTCTCCAACATGATCCTCGATGACGGCGGCGACGCCACCATGTACATCCTGATCGGCGCCCGCGCCGAGGCCGGCGAGGACGTGCTGTCCAATCCGCAGAGCGAGGAAGAGGAATACTTCTACGCCCAGGTCAAGAAGCGCCTGAAGGCTTCGCCGGGCTTCTTCACCAAGCAGAAGGAAGCGATCCGCGGCGTCACCGAAGAGACGACGACCGGCGTCAACCGGCTCTACCAGCTGCAGAAGAAGGGCCTGCTGCCCTTCCCCGCCATCAACGTCAACGACTCGGTGACCAAGTCGAAGTTCGACAACAAATATGGCTGCAAGGAATCGCTGGTCGACGGCATCCGCCGCGGCACCGACACGATGATGGCCGGCAAGGTCGCGGTCGTCTGCGGCTATGGCGATGTCGGTAAAGGCTCGTCGGCCTCGCTCAAGGGCGCGGGCGCCCGCGTCAAGGTCACTGAAGTCGACCCGATCTGCGCGCTGCAGGCGGCGATGGACGGTTTTGAAGTGGTCACGCTGGAAGATGCGGCACCGACCGCCGACATCGTCATCACCACCACCGGCAACAAGGATGTCGTCACTCTCGACCATATGCGCTCGATGAAGGACATGGTGATCGTCGGCAACATCGGCCATTTCGACAACGAGATCCAGGTCGCGTCGCTGCGCAATCTGAAATGGACCAATGTCAAGCCGCAGGTCGACATGATCACCTTCCCGGACGGCAAGCGGATGATCCTCCTGTCGGAGGGCCGCCTGCTCAATCTCGGCAACGCCACCGGCCATCCGAGCTTCGTCATGTCGGCGTCCTTCACCAACCAGGTGCTGGCCCAGATCGAGCTCTACACCAAGGGTGAGCAGTACCAGAACCAAGTCTATGTGCTGCCCAAGCATCTCGATGAGAAGGTCGCGCGCCTGCATCTCGACAAGCTCGGCGCCCGCTTGACCGAGCTGTCGGGCGAGCAGGCCGCCTATATCGGCGTCACGCCGCAGGGTCCGTTCAAGCCGGAACACTACCGCTATTAACCAAAGCCGAATTTGCTACAAGATATTGATGCCGGGCGATTGACTTTTCGCCCGGCTTTATTTTTGCGCCGAATGATTCTTCACGCCGATTCCAGCAGGCGCTATTGTTGTGATTCGCGGGTCCAGGGGCGAGGACCGGCGCACGCGTCAGGGCGGTCTTGCATTCAGGCGGCGAAGAGGACCAAGACATGCCGGGGGAAAACCCGCTTCACGCGGGACAGGCCGTTTCCGGCGGCCACGACGATTCGGGGATCATGGGCTCCGCCGCACGCGGCGAGCGCCTTTCCTGGCGCGCCCGTGCGGGATTGCTCCTCGCCGGCTCAGCTCTTGCCTGCCCCTTGGCGGGGGCGGTCGCGCATGCCCAGGCGGCCGGCGCCGCGGTGGCCGGTCTTTCGATCAGCACCGTCGAGGTCGTACAACTGGCGGTGTTCGTCGGCGTAACGGGTACGGCATTCCTGTCGGCCATCGTTCTCATCCGCGAACGGGCGCGTACCTCGGCGGAGAATGTCGAGCTGAGAAGCCGCGTCGCCGATGTCAGCGCGGCATTGCGGCGTTCGGAAGCGCTGCTCAATTTGCGCGACCAGCGTGTCGTCGTCTGGGCCTCGGAAAACAAGAAGCCCGAACTCATCGGCACATTGCCGACCGAAAGCGGCGCGCCGGAGGAACGGGCCGCGTTCCTCGCCTTTGGCCGCTGGCTGATGCCGCGTTCGGCGGCGGCACTCGAACATGCCGTGGCGGGTTTGCGCGAAAAAGGCAGGCCGTTCGACCTGGTGATCGAATCCCAGGCCGGCGCTCCATTGGAGGTGCATGGCCGCAAGAGCGCGGCCCATGTGCTGGTGCGGTTTGTCTCGCTGTCCGAGACGCAGCGCAGCCAGGCCCGGCTCAAGATCGACAACCAGCGGCTGGCCGCTGACCATGACACGATGATCGGCCTGCTCGAAGCGCTGAAGATGCCGGCATGGCTGCGTGACGAGCATGGCCGCCTAAAATGGGTCAACCGGGCCTATGCCGACGCCGTCGAAGCCGAGAGCGCGGAAGCCGCCGTGCGCGACGCCAAGGAGTTCCTCGGCGGCCAGGCGCGCGACGCCATCGCCACGCAGCACAAATCGCATCCGGTGTTCGAGCAGTCGCTTTCGACGGTGATCGAAGGCGACCGCCGCGTGTTCGCCGTGACCGATTTTGCCGGCGCCGACGGTTCGGCCGGCCTTGCCTGCGACACCAGCGCCATCGAGGCCATCCGCGGCGAATACGAGCGGACTGTGCGCAGCCACGCCGATACGCTCGACCAGCTCAACACCGCGGTCGCCATCTTCGACACCGACGAGAAGCTGCGCTTCTTCAACCAGGCTTTCCAGAAACTGTGGGGGCTCGACAGCGGCTTCCTGCACAGCGCGCCCGACAACGCCCTTTTGCTCGACCGCCTGCGCAGCGAGGGCAAGATCGCCGAACAGCCGGAATGGCGCCGCTGGAAGGAAGGCCTGCTCGGCGCCTACCGCGCCGTCGAATCGCAGGAGCACTGGTGGCATCTGCCGGACGGCAAGACGATCCGTGTCGTCGCCAATCCGCAACCCAAGGGCGGCGTCACCTGGGTGTTCGAGAACCTGACCGAGAAGATGGATCTCGAAAGCCGCTACCGCACCGCGGTTCGGGTCCAGGGCGAAACGCTCGACAATCTGGCGGAAGGCGTCGCGGTGTTCGGCCCCGACGGCCGGCTGCGCCTGTCGAACCCGGCCTTCGCCACGCTGTGGGGGTTGGACGCGGAAGCCGCCAAGCCCAATGTGCACGTATCGGCCATACGCGAGCTCTCCGACCGACAAGCGGTCGAGAGCCCCTGGCCCGGCTTCGTCGCCGCCATCACCGGCTTCGACGACGAGCGCCGCGACCGCCACGGCCAGACCGAGCTCAACAACGGCACCGTGCTGCGGTACGCCGTGATTCCGCTGCCCAACGGGCAAGTGATGATGACCTTCGTCGACGTTACCGACAGCGTCCACGTCGAACGCGCGCTCAAGGACAGGAACGAGGCGCTCGAGAAATCGGACCAGCTCAAGAACGAATTCGTCCAGCATGTGTCCTATGAACTGCGTTCGCCGCTGACCAACATCATCGGCTTCACCGAGCTGCTGTCGCTGCCAGCAACCGGCCCGTTGACGCAGAAGCAGCGCGAATATGTCGAGCATGTCGGCTCGTCCTCCTCGGTGCTGCTGACCATCGTCAACGACATACTGGACCTTGCGACCGTCGATGCCGGCATCATGCAGCTCGACATTTCCGAAGTGCATGTCGACCGCACCATCGCGGCCGCCGCCGAGCTGGTCGCCGACCGGCTGGAGGAGCATTCGATCCGGCTTGCGGTCGACGCCGCCGCCGCGCCGAAGACGTTCCATGGCGACGAAACCCGCATCCGCCAGATCCTCTACAATCTGCTGAGCAACGCCGCCAATTACGCGCCGGAGGCCAGCACCATCCGGCTGGCCTGCCGCCAGCTGGCGGACGGAGTCGAGTTCTCGGTTCACGACGATGGGCCCGGCATGCCGCCTGATGTGCTCGATTCGGTGTTCCGCCGCTTCGAGCCGCGCACCAATGGCGGCCGCCGCCGCGGCGCCGGCCTCGGCCTGTCGATCGTCAAGAGCTTTGTCGAACTGCATGGCGGCGCCGTTCGCATCGAAACCGGCAAGGACAAGGGCACGACCGTCATCTGCACCTTTCCCGACATGCCGGGTATCCGCGCAGCGGCCGAGTAGCGCGCTCGATGACGGAACCGGTGCTGGAGCGTTTGCTCGCCGACGAGACCCAGACGGCGCGACTGGGCGAGGATCTGGCGCTGGCGCTGCGCGTCGGCGACGTGCTGGCGCTAAAGGGCGATCTCGGCGCCGGCAAGTCGACGCTGGCAAGAGCGCTCATCCGAACACTGGCCGACGATGCCGATCTCGAAGTGCCGAGCCCGACCTTCACGCTGGTTCAGAGCTACGACACACGCATCCCGGTCCATCATTTCGATCTCTACCGCCTGTCCTCGGCGGCCGAGCTCGACGAGCTCGGCTTCGAGGAAGCATTCGCGCAAGGTGCCGCCCTCATCGAGTGGCCCGAACGGGCTGAGGGCTATCTGCCCAAGACGACGGTGCTGATCGAACTCGTCCAGCACGGCGAGGGCCGGCTGGCGCGCCTGTCGGGGCAAGGCGCGAGCTTCGACCGTGTGGCGCGCTCGCTGGCCATGCGCGGCTTCCTCGACAACGCCGGATGGGGGCAAGCGCGGCGCCGGCATTTCATCGGCGATGCCTCGGCCCGCTCCTACGAGATCGTCTCGCTTGCCGGCGAGGCGCCGCGCGTGCTGATGAATTCGCCGCGGCTGGTGCTCGGCCCTCCCGTGCGCGACGGCAAGCCCTATGCCGTGATCGCCCACACCGCGCAGTCGGTGTCGGCTTTCGTCGCCATCGACCGTGCGCTGCAGGCCGCCGGCGTCGCGGTGCCCAGGATCGACGCGCAGGATCTCGACCAGGGCTTCCTGCTGCTCGAGCATCTGGGCTCGGAAGGCTTTCTCGCCGGCAATGGCGAGCCAGTCGCCGAACGCTACGAGGCAGCGGCCGAACTGCTTGCCATGATGCATGGCAAGGCGTGGCCACATCGCATGGAGGCCGCTCCCGGCGTCGTTCATGACGTGCCGCCCTTCGATCGCGATGCCATGCTGATCGAGGCGGACCTGCTGATCGACTGGTACGTGCCGGCGATATCGGGCGGCCCGGCGAGCGACGCGCTGCGTTCCGGCTACCACAGGACATGGAACGCGCTTGTCGACCGGCTGCAAGGCAGCGAATACACGTTGATGCTGCGCGACTTCCATTCACCCAACATCATCTGGCGCGGCGAGCGGTCCGGCCTCGACCGGCTCGGCATCGTCGACGTGCAGGACGCGCTGATCGGTCCCGCCGCCTATGATGTCGCCTCGCTTGCCATGGACGCCCGCGTCACCATCCCGCCCGAGATCGAGAAGCGGACGCTTGCTGCCTATGTCGCGGCGCGTCACAAAGCCGGCGGCTTCGATGAAGCAGGCTTCCTCGAAGCCTACGCAATCATGGCCGCACAACGCAATTCCAAGATCCTGGGCATTTTCGTGCGCCTCGAAAAACGCGACGGCAAACCCTATTATCTCAAGCACCTGCCGCGCATCCGCGACTATCTCAGGCGGGCGCTGTCGCATCCCGCGCTCGCCGAGCTGCGGGATTTCTACGGCGCGCACGGGTTGCTGGAGGAACGAGCGCTGTGACAATGAGACCGGACACCGCCATCGTACTTGCCGCGGGGCTTGGCAAGCGCATGCGGCCGATCACCGACACCATCCCCAAACCGCTGGTTCGGATCGCCGGCAAGACGCTGCTCGACTGGGGCCTCGACAGCCTGGCCGCGGCCGGCGTCGGCACGGCGGTGGTCAATGTCCATTACCTTCCGGAACAGATCGTCGCCCATGTCGCCGCGCGCCGCGCGCCGCGCATCGTCATTTCCGATGAAAGCGACCGGCTGCTCGATTCCGCCGGCGGCATCGTCAAGGCGCTGCCGGAACTCGGCCAACAGCCGTTCTACATCCTCAACGCCGATACATTCTGGATCGACCACGGCCCGCTCAATCTCAGGCGGCTCGCCCTTGCATGGGACGCGGGGAAAATGGATATTCTGCTGATGCTGGCGGATCTCCATCAGGCGACAGGCCATTGTGGCAGCACCGATTTCCTGGTGGCGCCGGACGGCGCGCTGCGGCGTTCGAAAGGCGATCCTGCCGGCCTGATCTATGCCGGGGCCGCGATCATCCATCCGCGCCTGTTCAAGGACGCACCCGCCGAACCGCATTCGCTCAACGCCTATTTCGACAGGGCGATTGCCGGCGGCCGCCTGTTCGGCATGCCGATGCATGGCCACTGGATAACCGTCGGCACGCCCGACGCCATTCCGCTCGCCGAAGACGCGGTGGCCGGCGCACTCATCGGATCGCAATGAGCGGCTCAAGCCGCGTTTTCTCCATTCCCTCCGGAGCGCCGTTTCTGCCGACGCTGGCCGAGGCGCTGCTTGCCGGCCGGCTTGTCCCCGGGTTTCGTTTCGACGGCGATCCGCTCGCTCTGGCCGACGTCACCATCTATGTGCCGACGCGCCGTGCCGCACGTGCCCTGCGCGGCGTGTTCGTCGACAGCCTGAAGGCGCGTGGCGGCGGCGGTTCGGCGATCCTGCCGGTGATCCGTCCGCTCGGCGAATTCGACGAGGATGAAGCCTTGTTCGAGGCCGAGCCATCGGCGGCAATCGATCTGGCGCCGCCGATCGCCGCCACCGAACGGCTGTTGCTGCTGACGCCGCTGGTGCGGGCGTGGAAACGCCGGTTGCCCGCCCATGTCGCGGCGCTCTTCGCCGAGGAGATCGTTGTGCCTGCCTCCACCGCCGACGCGATCTGGCTGGCGCGCGATCTGACCGGACTGATGGACGAGATCGAGACGGAAGGCACCGACTGGGCCAAACTTGCCGGCCTGGTGAGCGGGAACCTTGCCGGATGGTGGCAGGTGACGCTCGAATTCCTCGGCATCGTCACCGATGCCTGGCCGAAATTCCTCGAAGAAAGCGACCGCTCCAACCCGGCAGCGCATCGCAGCGCCTTGATCCGCGCCGAGGCCGCGCGGCTGCGGCGCAATCCGCCCGCCGGGCCGGTCATAGCCGCGGGGTCCACCGGTTCCATCCCCGCCACGGCGGAGCTGCTTGCGACCATCGCCGGCCTCACCGGTGGCGCCATCGTGTTGCCCGGGCTCGACCAGTTACTGGACGAAGCCTCCTTCCAGGCGCTCGTGGCGCCAGGCGCGCGTCCAGCCGTGCTTGGCCATCCGCAATACGGCCTGGCGAAGCTGATCGGCAAGATTGGCGTGCTGCGCGGCGATGTCGAGGAGATCGGCGCGGCCGAGCCGAAGCTCGCGCTCCGCGCGGCCCTTGTCGGCGAGGCGTTGCGGCCGGCCGAGACCACCGAATTGTGGGCGGAGACGCGAAACGGGTTTTCAGCGTCCGATATTGCCGCCGCCTTCGCCGACGTGACGCTGCTCGAAGCGGCAAGCGAGCGCGACGAGGCCGTCGCGATCGCGGTCGCGCTCAAGCAGGCCGTAGAAGAACCCGGCCAAAGGGCCGCTCTCGTGACCGGCGACCGCGCGCTGGCGCGCCGCGTCAGTGTCGAGCTCAAGCGCTTCGGTCTCGTTGCCGACGATTCCGGCGGCACGCCGCTTTCCAACACGCCGGCGGCCAGCCTGCTCAGGCTGGCGCTCGAGGCGGTGTTCCGGCCGGGAGATCCGGTCGGCCTGTTGTCGCTGCTCAAGCATCCATTGCTCGGCCTCGGCCTGGAACGCGGCGATGTGCGCCACGCGGCGGAATTGGTCGAACTGGTGGCGCTGCGCGGCGGCACCGGCCGCCCCGACATTGCGTCGCTGCCGGACCTTTTCGAGGCCCGCCTCACCGGCCTTGGCGATGACAGCCGGCCGCCCTTCTGGTTTGCCCGGCTGACCGTGCGCTCCATCGAAGGCGCGCGGAATTTGCTTGAACGTCTCAAGCAAGCGCTGGCGCCGCTTTCAGCCTTTCGCGGCCAGGCGGAAGCCGGCCTTGCCGCGCTGGTCGAGACCAGCGTCGTTGCCCTGGAGAATCTCGGCAGTTCCGCCGATGGCGGCCTTGGCGAACTCTACGCCGGCGATGCCGGCGAAAAGCTCGCCGACCTTTTGCGCGGGCTGGTCGCGGCTTCGGCGCCGCTGTCGTTCGCGGCAATCGAATGGCCTGACGTGATGCAGGCGCTGATCGCGCCCGAGACCGTCAAGCCGGCGCAAGGCACCGACAGGAACATCGCCATCTGGGGCGCGCTGGAAGCCCGGCTGCAGCATGTCGACACACTGGTCATCGGTGGGCTCAACGAAGGGGTCTGGCCGCGCAAGCCGGAGAGCGACCGCTTCATGTCGCGGCTGATGAAGACCGGCATCGATCTCGAACCGCCGGAGCGGCGCATCGGCCTCGCCGCGCATGACTTCCAGATGGCCATGGGTGCCAGGAAGGTGCTGCTGGCGCGCTCGGCGCGCGCCGGCGACGCGCCCGCCGTGCCGTCGCGCTGGTTGCAGCGGCTGCTCACCTTCATCGGCAACGACCAGGCGACAGCGCTGCGCCGGCGCGGCGATGAATTGCTTGCCTGGGCACGCGCGCTCGACACAGGGCCGAAGCGGGATTTCGCGCCGCGGCCGCAGCCGAAACCGCCATTGCCGGTTCGCCCGGGCCATTTCTCGGTTACCGAGATCGAGACGCTGCGCCGCGACCCCTACGCCATCTACGCCCGAAGGATCCTCGGCCTGATGCCGCTCGATCCGCTCATCCGTGATCCGGGCGCGGCCGAGCGCGGCACGCTGTTTCACGCCATCCTGCATCTCTTCTCCTCCGAGGTGGCCGACCCGCGCGCGCCGGACGCGCTGGCCGGGCTCATCGCCGCCGGCCGCGCCTGTTTTGCCGAGGCGGCGCTTCCGGCCGATGTCGAGGCCGTGTGGTGGCCGCGTTTCGAAAAGCTCGCCGCCAACATCATCGAATGGGAGCGCACGCGCGCCGATGCGGTGGTCCAGCGGCATGCCGAGGAGAGGGCTGGGAAAACCGTCGTCGGACAGTCCGGGGTGACGCTGTCCGGTTACGCCGACAGGGTCGACCTGCTGGCCGGCGGCATGGCCGACATTCTGGACTACAAGACGGGTTCCTCGCCTTCGAAGGCGCAGGCGCATACGCTGCTGGCGCCTCAACTGGCGCTGGAAGGCGCGCTGCTGAGGCGTGGCGCGTTCAAGGATCTGGGGATGCGCGAACCGTCGCAACTGGCCTTCATCAGGCTGAAGCCGAATGGCGAGGTGTTCGAAGAGTCCATACTCGAACACAACCGCCAGCCACGCACCGCGGCCGATCTCGCCGAAGAGGCCTGGGCGCGGCTGGAAAAGCTGCTGATCCATTATGCCGACCCGGCGACCGGCTATCTGTCGCGCGCGCTGCCGTTTCGCGAAGGCGAAACCGACGGCGACTACGACCACCTCGCCCGCGTACTCGAATGGTCCGCCGGCGGAGACGCCGGGGACGAGGGCGGAGAGGCATGAAGAAAGCCTATCCGATCCCGACCGACACGGCTTCGAGCCAGGCCCGCGCCGCCGATCCCGGCAATTCCGCCTGGGTGTCGGCCAATGCGGGATCGGGCAAGACCCATGTGCTTGCCCAGCGCGTCATCCGGCTGCTGCTCAACGGCACCGACCCGTCGAAGATATTGTGCCTGACCTATACGCGCGCCGCGGCCGCCAACATGTCGAACCGGGTTTTTTCCACGCTGTCGGAGTGGACGACGCTTGGCGACGCGGAGCTGGCTTCCAAAGTCGGGGCGCTGGAGGGGCGCCGGCCCGATCGCGATACCATGCGCAGAGCCCGCCGCCTGTTCGCCGAGGCCCTGGAAACGCCTGGCGGGCTGAAGATCCAGACGATCCACGCTTTCTGCGAATCCGTGCTGCATCAGTTCCCGCTGGAAGCTAACATCCCCGCCCATTTCGAAATGCTCGACAGCCAGATGGAGGCCTCGCTTTTTGCCGCCGCGCGCCGCGAGATGATCTCGGCCGCCGGCGACAGGGCCCTGGCCGAGGCCTTCGCCACGGTCCTGGAGCGCGGCGGCGAAGCTGGTCTCGACGCCCTGCTCGGCGAGATCGTGCGCAAGCGCGACGGGTTGCGCGATTTCCTCGATGCCGTCGGGCGCGACGGCTTCCAGCCCTTGTTCGATGAGTTCCATTTCCGCCCCGGCCAGACCGCCGAAGGCATAGCGGCGTCGATATGGCCGCTGCCCGGCTTCCTGCCGGACTATTTTGCCGGCTTTGTCCAGGCAGCCGAAGCCACCGACGCCAGATCGGTGCTGAACAACATCCTGCCCTATGCGCGCCAGGCTTTCGCCGAGGGCGATCCCGTTCGTCGGCTGCAACTCCTGGCAAGAGCCTTCCTCAAGACCGATGGCGATCCCTATGATCCGGCAAAGGCCTTCAAGAAGGCGCTGGCCGACCGGCTGCCGGACCTTGCCGAGCGCTATCTCTCGGCGGCCGGCGCCATCGTGGAGACCGTCGACCGCCTGGCGCTGTTCCGGATGCTGGAAGGCACACGTGCGGCGCTCACCATCGCCGACTGGCTGATCGCGCGCTACGAAGTGCTGAAGCGCAGCCGCGGCTTTCTCGACTTCAACGACCTGATCACCCGCACGGTGAACCTTCTGGCGCGGCCCGATGCCGGCCCATGGGTGCAGTACAAGCTCGACCAGGGTATCGACCACATCCTGCTCGACGAGGCGCAGGACACCAGCCCGGATCAATGGGAAGTGGTGAAGAGGCTGGCGGAAGAATTCTTTGCCGGCTTCGGTGCGCGCGATCGGGTGCACCGCACGGTCTTTGCCGTCGGCGACGAGAAACAGTCGATTTATTCCTTCCAGGGTGCCGCCCCGGACTCCTTCGCCGACAGCCGGCTGTTGTTCGCCGGGCGGGTGCGCGAGGCCGATGCATCCTTCGCCGACCTCAAGCTGACCTGGTCGTTCCGCTCCACGGACGATGTGCTGGCCGCCGTCGACCGCGTCTTTGCCGATCCGACCGTGCGGCGCGGCATCAGCCACGACCCCGATCCGCTGGACCACAAGGCGATCCGCACCGATGCGCCGGGCTATGTCGAGGTGTGGCCGTCGATCGGTGCCGAGGCCGTCGACGAGCCCGACGACTGGACGCAAGCGATCGACCATGCCCATGCGCCGGCGGTGCGCGTCGCCGAGCATGTCGCGGCCACCATTGCCGGGTGGATCGGCATGGGCGAAATCATCGAGGGCCGTGGCAAGCGGCTGCAGCCGGGCGACGTGCTGGTGCTGGTGCGCAAGCGCGACAGCTTCGTCCACGCGCTGACCCGCGCGCTCAAGCGTCGCGACATTCCGGTCGCCGGCGCCGACCGGCTGAGCTTGCCCGGCCATATCGCGGTCAAGGATCTGATCGCGCTCGGCCATCTGCTGATCCAGCCGCAGGATGACCTGTCGCTCGCCGCCGTCCTGCGCAGCCCGATCTTCGACCTGCCGGAGGAGAGGCTGTTCACGCTCGCCGCGCAGAGGCCGGCCGGCGTGTCGCTGGCGGCATCGCTGCGCCAGCAAGCCGGCGACGACGAAGCCCTCGCAAAGGTCGTCGCTCAGCTTGACCTCTGGGCTGATGAGGCCGCCTTCAAGCCGGTGTTCGAGTTCTATGCCGGCCTGCTGGCGCGCGATGGCGTGCGCCGCAAGATGGTCGCCCGGCTCGGGCCGGAAGCCGGCGATATTCTCGATGAGTTCCTGAGCTTCTGCCTTGCGGACGAGCGGACCGGCCTGCCCGGGCTGGAAGCCTTCCTGTCGACGCTGGAAAACGCCGGCCCCGAGATCAAGCGCGAGATGGATCAGACCCGCGACGAGGTCCGGGTCATGACCGTGCACGCCGCCAAGGGCCTGGAGGCGCCGGTGGTGTTCCTGGTCGACGGCGGTTCCGCTCCCTTCAGCGACCAGCATTTGCCGCGCCTGATGCCTTTCGAGGGATCGGGCAGGCATTGGGACGGCAAGGGCTATCTCTGGCGTTCGGCCAGCGACGTCGCCAACGGCTTTTCGAAAACGGCGGCTGCTCGCGCCCGCGAACTCGCCGACGATGAATACCGCCGGCTGCTCTATGTCGGCATGACGCGCGCGGAGGACCGGCTGATCGTCTGCGGTTATCACGGCAAGCGGGCGCCGAACACCGGAACCTGGCATTCGATCGTCAGCCGCGCGCTGATCGGTGCGCCGGAAAGCGAACAGCGTCCGCACCCCGCCGGCGGCGAGCCGGTGCATCGTTTCCATGTCACCAACTTGCCGCCGGTCGCGCCAGACGTCAGTGAACAGGCGCGGCAAGCCGATGCTTTCGGCCCGCTGCCGGCGACCCTGTTCCGGCCCTTGCCGCCTTTCGAGGACCTGCCGCGACCGTTGTCGCCATCGGGCGCCTCGGCGCTGATCGAGGAAGGCAAGGAAGCGGTTGTCGACAAGGCCTCGCCGGTGCTGGACGCCGATGCCGAGCCGGGTTTTGCGGTGATGCGCGGGCTCGCTTTGCACAAACTGCTGCAGATGCTGCCCGGCATTGCCGAGAGCGGCCGCCAAAGCGCGGCGGAGCGTTACCTCTCGCGAACGGGTGCGGGGTGGCCGCAAGCCGAGCGCGAAAGGGCCCTGGCATCGGTCATGGCCATCCTTGCCGATCCCGGCCTCGGTCAACTGTTCGCGCCGTCGTCGCGTGCGGAGGTCGCGATCATGGGCAGCCTGGAGGTCAAGGGCAAAATCCGCTCCATCTCCGGCAAGATCGACCGGCTGGCGGTGACAGCGGATACGGTTTCGATCGTCGACTACAAGACCAACAGGCCCGCACCCGCCTCCCCGGCCGAAGTCCCGCCGGCCTATCTGCTTCAGCTCGCGCTCTATCGCGCCCTGCTGCAGCCGCTTTATCCCGGGCGGGAAATCAAGGCGGCCCTCCTGTTCACCGAAGCGCCGAGGCTGATCGAGCTCCCGGCCCGGGCCATGGACGACGCCCTTGCCCGACTCACGGGAGCGTGACACAAGAACTGCTTGAAGAAGGGCGCGGCAACCACCACATTTGGTGCGACGACAAATTTCGAAAGGATTTCCGCATGACCACCGTCAAGGTCGACAAGAACAATTTCCAGACCGATGTGCTGAATGCCCAGGTACCGGTCGTGGTCGATTTCTGGGCGGAGTGGTGCGGCCCCTGCAAGATGATCGCACCGGCGCTTGAGGACATCGCCACCGAACTCGGCGCCAAGGTCAAGATCGCCAAGCTGAACATCGACGAGAATCCCGAGCTTGCCGCCCAGTTTGGCGTGCGCTCGATCCCGACGCTGATGATCTTCAAGGGCGGCGAAGTGGCCGACATCAAGGTTGGCGCCGCGCCCAAGACCGCGCTGTCGCACTGGGTCAATGGCAATCTCGCCTGATACCATCTGAATTCGAAGCATTGAGCCCGGCCATCGCGCCGGGCTTTTTGTTGGCGCCATCGGTGCGCCTCTCTGGCACTCACGTCGGGGGCTTCCATGTCTTCTGTTGGCGGCAGAAGCAGGAGAGAGAAATGACCGGATCCGCCAAGGCCACAGTCTTCATCGACAATGAGCGCGTCATCGTCACCGAATACCGCTTCCAGCCGGGCGACAACACTGGCTGGCATCGCCACGGCCACGACTATGTCGTGGTGCCGCTGATGGACGGCAAGCTGAAGCTGGTGACCAAGGACGGCGAAACCTTCGCCGAGATGAAGAAAGGTTCCCCCTATTTCCGCAAGGAGGGCGTCGAACACGACGTCATCAGCGCCAATGATGGCGAGTACGCTTTTATCGAGATCGAGCTGAAATAGGGCCATTCGCTCGCCGATAGTTTACACCGGGAAATTCATCGACTGATCGGCACGATGTGCTGGCATGCCATCCCCTGCCATCTTGATGGCAGGTGCTGATCGGTCTATATCTCTTTCCAAACGGGAGTTTGACATGGCCGAACCACAGCTCTCAGTCCGCAGCGCAAAAGCACGCGACCTGGCTCACAGACTTGCTCGTCGCGAAAATCGTTCGATAGCCGATGTGGTCGAACGTGCGCTTGAATCATACGAAATCCGTGAAGCGGGCCGCGAACCCGCATCAACCTTCTATGCCAGCCTGATCGCGAGCGCCGGCGTCGACATCGATCTGGAGGAAGTTATTCACGAAGCTCGCCAGGTTCATTCAGGGCTTGAGCTTTGATTTTCGTCGATACCAACGTGATTTCGGAGTCCTTCAAGAAGGCGCCGAACCCGGCCGTGCTGGCGTGGCTCGTCCGCAACGACGCCGAACTGGCCCTTCCCACGGTGACGATTGCGGAAATCGCCTTTGGCATTCAAAAGATACGGCCCGATGAGCGAGCCGATCGGCTGGAGCAGGGACTTTCACGATGGCGCCATCGATTTGCCGACCGGATTTTTGGGCTGACGGAAGAGGCGGCCTTGGCTTACGGCGAGATTATGGGAGCCGCGACGCGCCAAGGTCGCGACATGTCAGCGCCCGATGGCATGATCGCAGCGATAGCGCGCGTGAATGGAGGCCGGTTGGCGACACGCAATCCCAGCGACTTTGGTGCCACCAGCCTCGAGATGATCTCGCCGTGGGACTTCTGAATCGGGCAAGGCGCACATTGTCAGCCTATCAAGTCGGCGGCGTGCCGTTTTCGGCCAGCACCGCACCGGCCAGATAGAGGGACCCGCCAATCAGGATGCGCGGCGGCGGGCCGTCCCAGGTGTCGCGCAGCAGCATGAGCGCGCTGGCGACGGAGCTTACCGGTTCGGCCGTCAGTCCGGCTTCCGTGGCGCGGACCGCCAGTTCGTCGTTCGGCACGCCGGCATCGCTCTGGCTCACTGGCACCGTGTAGACATGCCTGACCAAGCCCTTGAAGGCGCGGAAATAGCCGCTCTGGTCCTTGGTGTTGATCATGCCCGAAATGAGGAAGAGCGGGCGCGGGTTCTTTTCTTCCTGCTCGGCCAGCGCTTCGGCGACGACCACGCCGGCGCCCGGATTGTGGCCGCCATCGAGCCAGATGTCGGCGCCCTTCGGCGCCAGTTCCGCCAGCCTGCCCTGCCCCAGCTTCTGCATGCGGCCGGGCCAGGCGACACTGGTCATCGCCTTCTCGGCGGCGCGGTGGCTGATCTCGAAGCCGGCGGCCTTGACCGCGGCGATCGCGGCGGCGGCATTGGCGAACTGGTGGCGACCGGGCAGGCGCGGCGAGGGCAGGTCCATCAAGCCATCATCGTCCTGGTAGACCATGCGGCCGTTTTCCTCGAAAGCGAGAAAATCCTGGCCATAGACGAGGGTCGGGCATTCCAGCCGCTCGGCGGTGTCGATCAGCACCTGCAGCGCCGTCTCGCTTTCCTGGGCGCCGATGACCACGGGACAGCCGCGTTTCATGATGCCGGCCTTTTCGGCGGCGATCAGTTCGACACGGTCGCCGAGATAGGCCTCATGGTCCATCGACACCGGCATGATCACCGACACGGCCGGCCGCGCGATGACATTGGTGGCGTCGAAGCGGCCGCCAAGACCGACCTCGATGATGGCGGCATCGGCCGGATGTTCCGAAAACAGGATGAAGGTGACGGCGGTGAGGATTTCGAAGACGGTAATCTTCTGGCCTGCATTGGCCTTGGCGACGCGGGCGATAGCCTCGGCGAAGATGTCATCGTCGACCAGCCTGCCGCCGCCCTCGGCGGCCAGCCTGTAGCGCTCGTGCCAGCTGACCAGATGCGGCGAAGTGTGGACGTGGACGAGGCGGCCGGAAGCTTCCAGCAGCGCCCGCGAGAAGGCGGCGCAGGAGCCCTTGCCGTTGGTGCCGGCAATGTGGATGACCGGCGGCAGCAAATCCTGCGGATTGTCCAGCCGCTCCAGCAGCCGCGTGATGCGATCGAGCGAAAGGTCGAAGCCTTTCGGGTGAAGCGCCATCAGGGCTTCGATTTCGCGGTCGGCGGCAAGCGTCGTCATGGCACAATCCCGGCGCATGGCCCGAGAGCCAGAATCGCTCCCGCAATGACCACGGCTATCAAAAGGCTACAGCGCGTCATGGGCGGCGCGCAATCGCTGTTCGCGGCGGCCAATGTCGCGCCAGGCCGGGGTCACCTCCGGCCATCGTAGCGTCAAGCCTGTGGCCGGGCTTCGGCGGCAAGCACGGCCGGCGGCAGGATTTCCGGTTCCAGCGGCTTTTGCTCTTCCGGCATCTTGAGCAGCATCTTGAGCAGACGCGCGATCGTCTGGCGCATCTCCAGCCGGGACACCACCATGTCGACCATGCCATGCTCCATCAGATATTCGGAGCGCTGGAAGCCGTCCGGCAATTTCTCGCGGATGGTCTGCTCGATGACACGCGGCCCGGCAAAACCGATCAGCGCGCCGGGCTCGGCAATGTGCACGTCGCCCAGCATGGCGTAGGAGGCGGTGACGCCGCCGGTGGTCGGATTGGTCAGCACGACGATATAAGGGAGGCCGGCTTCCTTCAGCCGGTCGACGCCGACCGTGGTGCGCGGCAATTGCATGAGGGACAAAATACCTTCCTGCATGCGGGCGCCGCCTGAAGCGGCGAACAGGATCAGCGGCCGCTTGCGCTGCAAGGCGACCTCGAAGCCATGTACGATGGCATCACCCGCCGCCATGCCGAGCGAGCCGCCCATGAAGGCGAAATCCTGCACCGTCACCACCACCGGCAGGCCCTCGACGGTCCCCAGCGCATTGATGATGGCGTCTTCCAGGCCGGTCTTGGCCTTGGCGTCCTTCAGCCGGTCGACATAGCGCTTCTCGTCGCGGAATTTCAGCGGATCCTGCATGACCTTGGGGTTGTCCAGGGTCTCGTACTTGCCGTCATCGAAGAAGAATTTCAGCCGCTCCTTGGCCGAGATCTTCATGTGATGGCCGGAGGACGGGATGACGAACTGGTTGGATTCCAGATCCTTGTGGAACACCATCTCGCCGGTCTCGGGATCCTTGATCCAGAGATTCTCGGGCATGTCGGTACGCCGGCCGAGCATCGAGTTGATCTTCGGGCGAACGTAATTGGTGATCCAGTTCATCGCTTCGGCTCCTGTCCTGACGAAGAGTTGGGTAAAGACGTAGGAAAACTATTCGGCAGCAGCAAGGCGGGCCGAGCGCACGCCTTGCGCCAGGCCGCTGACCAGCGTGGCGACGGCCTCGGCCGGATCGGCGGTCTTTTCGCCCTTCGGCCCCAGCACATTGGCGACCGCGTTGACGATCGCCGTGCCGACGACGACGCCGTCGGCGTTGGCGCCGATGACGCGCGCCTGTTCGGCGGTCTTGACGCCGAAGCCAACGCAGACAGGCAGGTCGGTGTGACCCTTGATGCGCTTGACCGCCGACGCCACCTTGCCGGTGTCGGCGAGTGCCGCACCGGTGATGCCGGTCATCGAGACGTAGTAGACGAAGCCGGAGGTGTTCTGCAGCACCTTGGGCAGACGCTTGTCGTCGGTTGTCGGCGTCGCCAGCCGGATGAAGTTGATGCCGGCCTTCAGCGCCGGAATGCACAGTTCCTCATCCATTTCCGGCGGCAGGTCGACGACGATGAGCCCATCGATGCCGCTCGCCTTGGCGTCGACGAGGAAGCGATCGACACCGTAGATGTAGATCGGGTTGTAATAGCCCATCAGCACGATAGGCGTTTCGTCATCGCCGGCGCGAAAGTCGGACGCCAATTTCAGCGTCTTCACCAACGTCTGGCCGCCCTTCAGTGCGCGCAGGCCGGCGGCCTGAATCGCCGGGCCGTCGGCCATCGGGTCGGAGAACGGCATCCCCATCTCGATCACGTCGGCGCCCGCCTTGGGCAGCGCCTTCATGATCGACAGCGAGGTTGCATAGTCGGGGTCGCCACCCATGAAATAGGTGACGAGCGCCGGGCGGCCCTCGGTCTTCAGCTTCGCCATGCGGCGGTCGATGCGGGTGGTCATGTCTGGCCCTTTGGACGAATTTTGCTCATAATCAACTCCCAAATCGAAACTGTCCAAAGGGCCTAGATCTCCATGCCCAGCATCGAGGCCACCGTGTGCACGTCCTTGTCGCCACGGCCGGACAGGTTGACGATGACGATCTGGTCCTTGTCCATGGCGGGTACGATCTTGACCGCATGGGCGATGGCGTGCGCCGATTCCAGCGCCGGGATGATGCCTTCGACGCGCGTCGTCAGCTTGAAGGCTTCGAGCGCCTCGTCGTCGAGGATCGGCACGTATTCGACACGGCCGGAATCGCGCAGCCAGGAATGCTCCGGACCGACGCCGGGATAATCGAGGCCGGCCGAGATCGAATGGCCGTCCATGATCTGGCCGTCGGCGTTCTGCAGGAGATAGGTGCGGTTGCCGTGCAGCACGCCGGGAGAGCCGGCATTCATCGAGGCGCAATGCTCGATGCCGTCGAGACCGCGCCCGCCGGCCTCGATACCGATGATGCGGACTTGCCTGTCATCGAGGAAGGGATGGAACATGCCGATGGCATTGGAACCGCCACCGACGGCGGCGATGATGGTGTCGGGCAGCCGGCCTTCCTGTTCGAGGATCTGCGCGCGTGCCTCGGTGCCGATTACCGACTGGAAGTCGCGCACCAGTTCCGGATAGGGATGCGGGCCGGCGGCGGTACCGATCAGGTAGTAGGTGTCCTCGACATTGGTCACCCAATCGCGGAGGGCTTCGTTCATGGCGTCCTTCAGCGTGCCGTGGCCCGCGGTCACCGGCCGCACTTCGGCGCCTAGCAGCTTCATGCGGAAGACATTGGGGCTTTGGCGGGCAACGTCGGTCGCGCCCATATAGACGACGCAGGGAAAGCCGAAGCGGGCGGCGACGGTCGCGGACGCCACGCCATGCTGGCCGGCGCCGGTCTCGGCGATGATGCGCTTCTTGCCCATGCGCTTCGCCAGCAGTATCTGGCCGAGGCAATTGTTGATCTTGTGCGAGCCGGTGTGGTTCAAATCCTCGCGCTTGAAATAGACTTTCGCGCCGCCCCCGAGGCCCTTCGCCGAGGAAACGTCACGAAGATGCTTCGTCAGGCCTTCAGCGAAATACAGCTTTGACGGCCGCCCGGCATAGTGGGTGGACAGATCGGTCAGCTCGGCCCTGAAATCCGGATCGTTCTTGACCTCGTTCCAGTTTTTCTCCAGGTCGAGGATGAGGGGCATCAGCGTTTCGGCAACGAAACGGCCGCCGAAAATGCCGAACATGCCCTGCTCGTCGGGTCCAGTACGGAAGGAATTGGGTGTCGCCGGCTTGTTCATCGCCGATCTCCTAGATCTGTACTTTGAGCATGTCCCTGTCGGAAAACCGGGTTCCCGCTTTTCCGGGACATGCTCAGGGTTCGAAATTTGTTCAGGCGGCGCGGTCGTCCCGCGCGGCCCTGACGGCCCGGAAAAACTGTTCGATCAGCGCCGGATCCTTGACGCCCGGCGCGCTCTCCACGCCCGAGGAAATGTCTATTGCGGGCGGGTTTGCAAGCCGAAGGGCATCGCCGATGTTGGCGGCGTTGAGCCCACCGGAAAGCATGTAATCGATCCCGGCGTCAAGGCCGGCAAGGATACGCCAGTCGAAGGCGACGCCATTGCCGCCCGGCAGTTCCGAGCCCTTCGGCGGCTTGGCGTCGAACAGGAAGCGGTCCGCGATGCCGACGAACGGCTTTATCCGTTCGAGATCGGCAGCCTCGCTGAGCGGCAACGCCTTCATCACCGGCAGGCCATGGCGGGCTTTCAGTTCGGCCACTCGCTCGGGGGTTTCGGAGCCGTGCAATTGCAGCATGTCGGGCCGCATCTTTTCCACGATTTCATTGAGGAAGGCGTCATTGGCGTCGACGGTGACGGCAACCGCCAGGGCCTTGCCGCGCGCCGCTTCGCGCAGACGGCCGGCTTCGGCCGGTTCGACATAGCGGGGGCTTTTGGCGAAGAAAATGAACCCGACATGGCTGGCGCCGCCGGCAAGGGCCGCAGCCACTGCCTGGTCGGTCTTCAAGCCGCAGATCTTGATATCGAGCGCCATGGCGCGGGAATTGACATGAAAAGCGCCAAGAGTCGAGAAAAAGCATGCTGTTTGCCGGCAAGGCCAAAGGCGCTACCTATGGATGGACAGCATGCAAGGCGGGAGCACAGCCATGGCCGACCAGACCGTTGCCGAACTGAAGCAGAAGATCGCGCAGGCGCGCGAGGTCATCGCGCATCTCATGGACAAGGCCGCCTTCAACGGCGCCGAAGCACATCGGGCTCTGGACTATTTTGGCGGCGATGCCTTCGACCGCAACTTTCTGCCCTGGCCGCATCATGGCGATGAAGGGTTGCGGCCGGATGAGCTCAATGCGGCGAATGACGATTGAGTGCGTGGCCGGTAGCTGAAACGCCGCCGTCCGCTATCCCTATTCGAAAACGATCGCCTGCAGGGCGCCGCCGTTGCGCTTCAGCCAATCCTTGCAGCGGTCCGTGTCGGGGCAGAGCTTTTCGCACAATTTCCAGAATTTCGGGCCGTGGTTCATCTCCTTGAGATGCGCCACTTCATGCGCGACGAGGTAGTTTATGACAGGCTGCGGCGCCATCATGATGCGCCAGGAGAAGGACAGATTGCCTTCCGAGGTGCAGGAGCCCCAGCGGCTGGAAGTGTCCTTGTAGCGGATCGCCTTGGCGCGCTTGCCGAGCGCTTCCGTATGCCTGACCACCAGCTTCTCGATATCCTTCTTGGCCTCGCGCTTCAAAAAATCGGCGATGCGGCGCGGCAGATGGATGCGCTCGCCATGCACGATCAGCAGCGGGCCGCGCTCGTCGCGCGATATGGTGACGGTGCCGCGCTTTGACGGTTCGTGGACAATGCGGTGCGGCACGCCGCGCACCGGGATCTTGATACCTGGTCTTACTTGAGGACGAGCCGGCACCTTGGCCAGGCGCTGCTCCAGCCAGTCCTGGTGGCGGTCGAGGAACCTGTCCACCTCGCCGCGGCGCAGGCCCGGCGGCACGGTGATGCGCAGGCCCTGACCGCCGGAATCGATACGCAGCGTCAGGCGCTTTGCCCTGGCGCTCTCGACGATCTTGAGCGGCAGCGTGCGCCCGGCGACACAGTATTCCCGTTCCACGGCAGGCGTGGGCTTGGGCTTCGTCAGATTGCGGAAGAACCCGATGGTCATGGCCGGACGATACGCGATTCGAGGAAAACGAATAGAACAAAAAAGAAACGGCGCCGCTCGCGCGACGCCGTCATCATACCTTGGCCCTGTCGCTGGGCCTCAGTCGTCGAGCAGGTTCGAGCCTTTGCCACGCTTGGTGGGGGCCGTTCCGGTGCTCGGGTCGGTTTTCGCCGGAGCCGTCGACTTGTTGCGGTTAGCCATAAACCGGTCGAACTCGTCCTGATCCTTGGCGCGGCGCAATTCACGAGCGTATTCGTCGAACTGCGTCAGCATCTCGTCGAGCTTGCGGCGCTCTTCGTTCAGACGCTCAAGCTCCTTTTCGCGCCAATCGTCGAAAGCGACGTTGCCGGTGCGGGCGGAGCCATTGCCCCAGCGCGCGGCCTTGTCGGAACCACGGCGGCAGCCGGCGAAGATGCCGTCGGTCGCACGGTTGACGTCACGCTTGAAGCCCTCGAGCCGGTCGCCCCAGATGATGTAGGCGAGCATGGCGAAGCCGAGCGGCCAGAACACCATGAAGCCGATCACCATCAACGCGATGGTCGCCGGCGTCCAGGCCGGGCGGATCAATGCAGATGTGTTCATTTTCTCCCATTCCTTCGGTTGGAGACAGCCAGGACCGGCTGCGTGGAATCGAAATGGGAAGGCGAAAACGGCGATTCAAGACAATGTCCGCCAAAACCGGACAAGGTTCTGAAATGATTATCGCTTTTTGAGCATATCGAGGAAAAGCACGACCAGCCCGGCGACAAGGCCCCAAAAAGCCGCGCCGACGCCGAACAGCGTCAGCCCGGAGGCGGTGACGACGAAGGTGACGGTGGCGGCCATGCGGTTGCCTTCGTCCTTGAGCGCAATCGCCAGCGCGTTGGCCAGCGAGGCCATCAGCGCCAGGCCCGCCACCAGCACGATCAGGCTCTGCGGCAGGACGGCGAAGATCGCCACCAGCGAAGCGCCGAAAATCGCGAAGATCAGATAGGCAAGCGCATAGAACGGACCCGTCTTCCAGCGCTCGGCGGGGTCGGGATGAACGTCAGGTCCGGTGCAAATGGCCGCCGAGATGGCCGCCAGATTGGTGGTTCCGGCCCCGAACGGCGCCGACAGCAGCGAAAACAGGCCCGTGATACCGATCAGCGGCCCAGGTTCAGGGTGGTAGCCGGCCGCCCGCAATACCGCCAGCCCCGACAGGTTCTGCGAGGCCATGGTGACGAGATAAAGCGGCAGCGCCAGCCCGATAATCGCCTTGGCGGTGAAATGGGGAGCAATAAACGTCAGCGTCGACAGTTCGGGCGCGGGCAAGCCGCCGACACGGCCGGTAAGGAAGGCGGCAAGGCCGCCGCCGACCAGCACCGCCAGTACCGACAGCGCCGGATTGAACAGCCGGATGACAAAGAATGCCGCGATCAGCGGCAGGATGAGCCAGGGGTCCGCCGGAATGGCTTTCATCGCATTGATGGCGAAGGTGACGACGATGCCGGCCAGCATGCCTGAGGCGACCGAAGCCGGTATTCTCGATATCAGCCGGGTCAGCGGCCCAAACAGGCCGGTCGCGACCAACAGCACGCCCGTGACGATATAGGCGCCGACGGCCTCGCCCATCGAAAAGCCGCTCGAGGCGGCGACCAGTGCCAGGCCCGGCGTCGACCAGGCAGTGATGACAGGCATTTTCGTGCGCCATGACAGCAACAAGCACTCGACCGTCATGGCCAGGCAGATCGCCGTCACACCGCTCGCCGTCTCGACCTGCGTCGCGCCGACCGCCTTGGCGGCGGCGATGACGATGGCCAGCGTGCCGCCGAAACCGACGATTGCCGCGACAAAAGCGGAGATCGGGATGGAAAGGCGCATCGTCACTTGCCTCGTCCGGCGATGTCGCCGACCGCCCGCACCAGCATGTCGAGATCCTGCGGGCGCGACAGGCGATGGTCGCCGTCGGGGATCAGCGACAGCGTGACATCGTCGGCCGGCAGCAGGGCGGCGAGCTTCAACGCGTGGCTCGATGGCACGTCCGCATCGGCCAGCCCCTGCAGGATGTGAACCGGGCAATGCGTGTCGATCGGCCCGGTCATCACCCGGTTTTCGCGCCCGTCGTCGATCAGCGCGCGCGTGTAGACGTAAGGCTCGGCGGAATAGTCCGACGGCTCCGCGAAGAACCCCTTTTCGGCGAGGTCGCGTTTCTGCGCCTCGGTCAGCACCGGCTCGATCAGGTCGCTGGTGAAATCGGGTGCCGGCGCCAGCAACACCAGGCCGACGACGCTTGCATCGCCCGCCTTGCGCAACTCCTGCACCATGCGCAGCGCGATCCAGGCACCCATCGACGAGCCGACCAGGACCTGATCGCCCTTGGCGAAATGCCGGAAAACCGCAAGGCTTTGCGCAAGCCATTTCGAGATCGTACCGTCGGCGAAGGCGCCGCCGGATTCGCCATGGCCCGAATAGTCGTGGCGCAGGAAGGCCCGGCCTTCCCGTGCCGCCCAGTCCGACAGCGTCTCGGCCTTCGTGCCCAGCATGTCCGACTTGTAGCCGCCGAGCCAGACGATGCCGGGCGTCGAGCCACCCGCATGGCGCACGGCGATATCGGATCCATCAACATCAAGAAAGGTCGGAGCGGAGGTCATGGCTGTGGGGCGGTCCCGGTTTTTTTCACGCGTCGCTTTTGGCACGGCCAAAGGCAAGACGGAAAGTGCTCGCGATGTTTCTTTGCTTGGCACAGGCTCGTGATCAGGTGATTTCTTGAGAACGCTGTGCTATTGACTTGCGCCGCGCGCTTCCCACATTGGCGCGTCCGCACACAGATTCATGCGAACCCTGAACGAAACGGCCAAGGAGACCACGACCATTCGCAGACCTTTCAAAGCAGCGGCGCCGACCAAGGATGGGCCGCGCTCCAACCGTGACATCCGGGTTCCCCGGGTCCAGCTTATCGACGCCGAAGGCCAGAACCGCGGCGATGTTTCCATCAACGACGCATTGCTGCTCGCCGAAGAGGCCGGGCTCGATCTGGTCGAAATATCGCCCAACGCGGTGCCCCCCGTCGTAAAAATCCTCGATCTCGGCAAATTGAAATACGCCAACCAGAAGAAGGCGGCCGAGGCGCGCAAGAACCAGAAGGTCATCGAGATCAAGGAGATCAAGATGCGCCCGAACATCGACAGCCATGACTACGAGACCAAGATGAAGGCGGTTCGCCGCTTCTTCGAGGAAGGCGACAAGGTCAAGCTGACGCTGCGCTTCCGCGGCCGCGAGATGGCGCATATGGAACTCGGCATGCAGCTTCTGAACAAGGTGCGCGAGGAAGTGGCGACCATCGCCAAGGTGGAAGCCGAGCCGAAGCTCGAAGGTCGCCAGATGATGATGGTGCTGGCGCCGCGCTAAGCAGACTCCGCTCGCTTCGCAACGCGTCGTCTGCATAGTTTCCATGGTTGTCGCGGATTCTCACCGCAAAACCGTGGACACTTTTGCGGAACCCGCTTGGATCACGATGACGTCAGGCCTCGTCATCGCGCCAAAATCCGCCTGAATTGTGCTACAGAGGCGTCCCGGCGATCGGCGGGACGCCATTCCTGGCTAGAGCTGCGATCGCCGGCCAGGCTCCTCGACGATCGGATCCCAATCTTGGACACAGAATACAAACACGGGCTGGGCAACTACCAGCAGATGCGCCGGCTGGTGCTTGCCGTGCTCGTGGTGGTGCTGTTTCTG
Source organism: Mesorhizobium sp. M8A.F.Ca.ET.165.01.1.1 (assembly GCF_004792065.1). Lineage (NCBI taxonomy): Bacteria > Pseudomonadati > Pseudomonadota > Alphaproteobacteria > Hyphomicrobiales > Phyllobacteriaceae > Mesorhizobium > Mesorhizobium sp. M8A.F.Ca.ET.165.01.1.1. Next base: position 100,835 of record NZ_SRTH01000010.1, read on the forward strand.
GCATTGCTTTTCGGCCAGTCGACCTTCCCGCCGGACACGCCGGTCCATGAATCGATCGAGATGTTCGGCGTGCTCTTGATTTTCCTCGGCATCGTCGGGCGCCTGTGGGCGACGCTCTATATAGGCGGACGCAAGTCGTCCGAGGTGGTGACCGGCGGCCCCTACTCGATCACCCGTAATCCGCTCTACGTGTTCTCGACCGTCGCCGCCGCCGGCGTCGGCGCGCAGATCGGCTCGTTCTCCGGCATCATCCTTTTCGCGGTTCTGTGCGCCGGTGCCTTCCATATCGTCATCCTGCGCGAGGAGAAATTCCTCAAGGAGGCGCTCGGCGCACCCTATGCGGACTATCTGGCGCGCGTGCCGCGCTTCTTCCCCAAGCTTTCGCTCTACCAGGAAGGCGACACCGGCAGCTTCAAGCCGCGCCTGCTTTTGACCACACTGCTCGACGGGCTGGTGTTTCTCATTGCGCTGCCGGCTTTCGAACTGATCGACGGCGCGCAACTGTCGGGCGTGCTGCCGGTGTGGTTCAGGCTGCCCTGAGAGGGGACAGTGCGTCGCACGGCCTGAGGTGTTGCGCCCGCGCCATCTTTGATCTATAGCACCGCCGTTCCAAGAAAACCGCCCGGCAGGGCATGCCGTGGCGGTTTCATTTGCTTTTCGGGCTTTGGTCGGCCTGGAGCGAACAAGAAGCGCGATCGTGCGCCAACAATACGGAGTAGCAAAATGCCCAAGATGAAGACCAAATCGGCCGCCAAGAAGCGGTTCAAGATCACAGGTACGGGTAAAGTGCTGTCGGCTGCGGCCGGCAAGCGTCACGGCATGATCAAGCGTTCCAACAAGTTCATTCGAAATGCCCGCGGCACGATGGTTCTGGCTGAACCGGATGGCAAGAAGGTCATCAAGAATTTTCTTCCGAACGGCCTTTAAGTTTTAAGGAGATCATGACATGGCACGCGTAAAAAGAGGCGTCACCTCGCACGCCAAGCACAAGAAGGTCCTGAAAGCCGCCAAGGGTTTTTACGGCCGTCGCAAGAACACCATCCGCATCGCCAAGCAGGCGGTGGAAAAGTCCCTGCAGTACGCTTATCGCGACCGCAAGAACCGCAAGCGCTCGTTCCGCGCGCTGTGGATCCAGCGCATCAACGCCGCGACCCACGAGCACGGCCTGACCTATGGCCGTTTCATCGACGGTTTGAACAAGGCCGGCATCGAGATCGATCGCAAGATCCTGTCCGACATGGCCATCCACGAGCCGCAGGCTTTCGCCGCCCTGGTCGCCAAGGCCAAGGTCGCGCTCGAATACCTGAAGAACACCACGCCGAACGCTTTTGAAAGCGCTGTCGCCTAGAGCATGATGCCAAAAAGTTTCTGACTTTTTGGACAACATCATGCTCCAGGGAAATTAGCGAGGAGCGCGATCTTTTCCGAAAAGTCTGCAACTTTTCGGGATCGGGCTCCGAGCCCAGCGCTTCCCAAGCATTCGCAATTCTGATTTGGGGAACCCGCGCTGGCACGGCTGGCGCGGGTTCTTTTGTCTCTGATGCCTGAACTTTCAACTTAGAAGTGACTTTCACTTTAAAGCTGACTTCCAACGTAGCGAGTTTGACCGTGAACGACGCAACTACCGGCTTGGATACGCTCGAAAATTCCCTGATGGCTGAGATCGCGTCGGCCGCCGATGAGCCGGCCATCGAGGCCGTGCGCATCGCTGCCTTCGGCAAGAAGGGCACCGTGTCCGAGATGCTGAAAACCCTTGGCGCCATGACCGCCGAGGAGCGCCAAGTCAAGGGCCCCGCCATCAACGGCCTCAAGAACCGCGTCACCGAGGCGCTGACGGCCCGCAAGGCTGATCTGAAGGATGTGGCGATCGCCGCCCGGCTGGCCGCCGAAAAGGTCGACGTGACGCTGCCGGTGCGGCAGTCGCCGGCCGAGCGCGGCCGCATCCATCCGATCAGCCAGGTCATCGACGAGATCGCGGCGATCTTCGGCGATCTCGGCTTCGCCATCGCCGAAGGTCCCGACATCGAGACCGACTACTATAATTTCACCGCGCTGAATTTCCCGGAGGGCCATCCGGCGCGTGAGATGCACGACACCTTCTTCTTCCAGCCGGACGAGAAGGGCGAACGCAAGCTGTTGCGCACCCACACCTCGCCAGTGCAGATCCGCACCATGGAGAAGCAGAAGCCGCCGATCCGCATCGTCATTCCCGGCAAGACCTACCGCCAGGATTCCGACGCCACCCATTCGCCGATGTTCCATCAGGTCGAGGGGCTGGTGATCGACAAGTCGGCCAACGTCGCCAACATGAAGTGGGTGCTGGAAGAGTTCTGCAAGGCCTTCTTTGAAGTGCCGCAAGTCAAGATGCGCTTCCGGCCGTCCTTCTTCCCGTTCACCGAACCGAGCCTCGAGGTCGACATCCAGTGCGACCGCTCAAGGCCAGGCGAGGTGCGCTTCGGCGAAGGCTCCGACTGGATGGAGATTCTCGGCTGCGGCATGGTGCATCCCAATGTGCTCAGGGCCGGCGGGCTCGACCCCGACGAATACCAGGGCTTTGCCTGGGGCATGGGCATCGACCGCATCGCCATGCTGAAATACGGCATGCCGGACCTGCGCGCCTTCTTCGACGCGGATGTGCGCTGGCTGTCGCATTACGGCTTCCGGCCGCTGGACATGCCGACGCTGTTCGGAGGCTTGAGCGCGTGACACCCCTGAAGACTCCTGCCGCCAGCCATTACGGAACAGCCCAATGAAATTCACCCTCTCCTGGCTCAAGGATCACCTTGAAACCGACGCCACGCTGGCCGAGATCGTCGAGCGGCTGACCTCGATCGGCCTCGAGGTCGAGCATGTCAACGACAAGGCAGGCCTGAAACCCTTCGTCATTGCCAAGGTGCTGACGGCAGTGCAGCATCCCGACGCCGACCGGCTGCGGGTGCTGACCGTCGATACCGGTGACGGCAAGCCGCCGGTGCAGGTCGTCTGTGGCGCGCCCAACGCTCGCGCCGGCCTGATCGGCGCCTTCGCCGCGCCCGGCACCTATGTGCCCGGCATCGACGTCACTTTGACGGTCGGCAAGATCAGGGGCGTCGAAAGCCACGGCATGATGTGTTCCGAGCGCGAGCTGGAACTGTCCGACGAACATAATGGCATTATCGACCTGCCCGAGGATGCGCCGGTCGGCACCAGCTTTGCGTCCTATGCCCATCTCGACGATCCGGTCATCGAGATCAATCTGACCCCGAACCGGCCCGATGCCACCAGCGTCTTTGGCATCGCCCGGGATTTGGCGGCGAGCGGCCTCGGCCGCCTCGTCGGCGGCGCGATCATGCCGCATGTCGGCAGCGGCATGTGCCCGGTGAAGGTGACGATCGAGGCGCCGGAGCTTTGCCCGGGCTTCGCGCTCAGGCTGGTCAAGGGCGTCAAGAACGGGCCGTCGCCGAAATGGCTGCAGCAGCGGCTGATCGCCATCGGGCTGAGGCCGATCAGCGCGCTGGTCGACATTACCAATTACGTCACCTTCGACCGCGGCCGACCGCTGCACGTCTTCGACGCCGCCAAGGTCGCCGGCAATCTGGTCGTGCGCCGCGCCAGGGATGGCGAAAAGGTGCAGGCGCTCGATGGGCGCGAGTACACGCTGACGCCGGAAATGTGCGTGATCGCCGACGATAATGGCGTCGAATCCATTGCCGGCATCATGGGCGGCGAGCATTCCGGCTGTGACGAGACCACGACGGACGTGCTGATCGAATCCGCTCTGTGGGACCCGATCACCACGGCCCGCACCGGGCGCACGCTCGGCATCATCACCGATGCGCGCTACCGGTTCGAGCGCGGCGTCGATCCTGAATTCATGGTTCCGGGCATCGAACTGGCCACCAAGCTGGTGATCGACTTCTGCGGCGGCACACCGACGGAGACCGAGGTGGCCGGCTATGCCGGGCATCAGCCGAAGATCGTTTCCCTTCCGCTGTCGGAAGTGAAGCGGCTGACCGGCATCGAAGTGCCAAAGGCGGAGAGCCTCGACATCCTGTCGCGTCTCGGCTTCCACGCGCAGGGATCGGGCGACGTCGTCGACGTGACCGTGCCTTCCTGGCGTCCCGATGTCGACGGCAAGGCCGATCTGGTCGAGGAGGTCATGCGCATCCATGGCGTCGACAACATCGCGCCGCAGCCGCTCGGCGCGCATGACGTGGTCAACGGCAAGATCCTGACGACACTGCAGATCCGCACCCGTGCCGCCAAGCGTTCGCTTGCCGTGCGCGGCATGATGGAGGCCGTCACCTGGTCGTTCATTCCGGCCAAACACGCCGAACTGTTCGGCGGCGGCCAGACGGCGCTGAAACTCGCCAACCCGATCGCCGCCGACATGTCCGACATGCGGCCCTCGCTGCTGCCGGGGCTGATTTCGGCTGCGCAGCGCAATGCCGACAAGGGCATCGGCGACGTGGCGCTGTTCGAGGTCTCGGGCACCTATGAGGGCGATGGCGCCGACCAGCAGCGGCGCGTCGCCGCCGGCGTGCGCCGCGGCACGGCCAAGCTCGACGGCTCCGGCCGCAACTGGGCCGGCAATTCCGGTCCGGTCGGGGTGTTCGACGCCAAGGCCGACGCGGTCGCCGCACTCGAAGCCTGCGGCGCGCCGGTCGAACGGCTGCAGATCGAGGCCGGCGGACCGGCCTGGTATCATCCCGGCCGTTCCGGCACGATCAAGCTCGGTCCGAAGACCGTGCTCGGCACGTTCGGTGAGTTCCATCCGAAGACGCTGGAAGGGCTCGACGTCTCCGGGCCGCTATGCGGCTTCGAAGTGTTCGTCGACGCCGTGCCCGAGCCGAAGGTAAAGCCGACCAAGACCAAGCCGAAGCTGGAACTCTCCGCCTTCCAGGCGGTGAAGCGCGATTTTGCTTTCGTCGTGGACAAGGCGGTCGAGGCGGGCACGCTTGTTCGCGCCGCACTGGCCGCCGACAAGAAGCTGATCACCGGCGTCTCGGTCTTCGATATTTTCGAGGGTGGGTCGCTCGGAGCCGACAAAAAATCGATTGCCGTCGAAGTGTCTATCCAGCCGGTCGAGAAGACACTGACCGACGAGGATTTCGAGGCGCTGGCCAAGCGCATCGTCGAGAATGTCGGCAAGCAAACGGGTGGCGTGCTGCGGGGATAAAGGATTGCGGGTAGATGGCGAATCGCCCTCCAAAGGGTGATGAACCATCTGCGTCATTCCGGGCTCCCGTTTGAGAAACAACGAAGTGCGTTTCTCGGCATCGTCGAGGCTGATCCGCTGCTTGTCGAAACGCTGGCACGAGTGCGCGCGTTTGCCTTGCCGGATTGGCTGGTGGTTTCCGGCGCGCTCTACAACAGCGTCTGGAACCAGCTGACCGGCAAGTCGTCGGGCTACGGCATCAGGGATGTCGACCTCTTCTATTTCGACGACTCCGACCTGTCCTATGAGGCAGAGGACGCGGTGATCCGCCGGGCGGCTCGGTATTTCGAGGGACTGCCGCTGCCGGTCGAAGTGCGCAACCAGGCCCGCGTGCATCTGTGGTATCCGCGGAAGTTCGGACAGCCCTGCCCGCGTTATACGAGTTCCAGTGAGTCCGTCAGCTATTTCGCCTCGAAGACACATGCGGTCGGGGTGCGCTACGGCGCCGATGGGCAATTGGAGCTGGTGGCGCCGTTCGGACTCGACGATCTCTTCTCGTTTCGCATCACGCCGAACCGGGTGATGGACAACCAGCGGACGCATGAAGTGAAGGGTGCGCGGGCAAAGGAGAACTGGCCGGAGATTACGGTGGTGCCTTGGTAGGGCGCTGGCGCAAGGCGCCCCCCCTCTGGCCTGCCGGCCATCTCCCCCACTTGGGGGGAGATCGGCAGCTTGGCGGTCTCGCCCTCTTTCGACGTCGGCGATTGGCGAAGGCCGAAATGACATCCAATCTCCCCCTGGTGGGGGAGATGTCCCGGAGGACAGAGGGGGCGCCTCGCGCCAGCGTCTGAAAGCTAGCGGATGCCGAAAAATCTACCCATTCACCAGCGTCAGCAGTTCCTCCGTATAGCGCTTGCCCATCACCTTATCCGGTGACAGCGCATCGCCGATCGCCGCCACCTCGGCCGCACTTAGCTCGATCGCGGCCGCCGCCGTGTTCTGCTCGAGATGGCGGATTTTTCGTGCACCAGGGATGGGGACAATAAAGTCGCCCTGGTGCAGCACCCAGGCCAGCGCCAGTTGCGCCGAGGTGACGCCCTTGTCGGCCGCCATCTTTTCCAGCGTGGCGATCACCTCGGCATTGGCGGCCATGGCATCGGCCTGGAAGCGCGGCAGGACACGGCGCCAGTCATCGTCGCTCAAGGTCTCCGGCTTGGCGATGGTGCCGGTGAGCAGGCCGCGGCCGAGCGGGCTGTAGGGCACGAAGCCGATGCCCAACTCGCGGCAGACAGCGAAGACATCGTCTTCAGGGTCGCGGCTCCACAGCGAATATTCGCTCTGCACGGCCGCGATCGGGTGTACGGCGTGTGCCCGGCGGATGGTGGCGGCGCTCGCCTCCGACAGGCCCAGCGCCCGCACCTTGCCCTCACGCACCAGCTCTGCCATGGCGCCGACCGTATCCTCGATCGGCACGTTCGGATCCACACGGTGCTGGTAGTAGAGGTCGATGACATCGGTGCCAAGCCGCTTCAGCGACGCCTCGGCAACAGCCTTGACGTGCTCGGGACGGCTGTCGACACCGGCCATGCGATCCATGCCGGTGCCTTCCTCCAGGATCTTGAAGCCGAATTTGGTCGCGATCGTCACCTTGCCGCGAACCGATTTCAGCGCCTTGCCGAGCAGGATCTCGTTCTCGAAGGGGCCGTAGACCTCCGCCGTGTCGAAGAAGGTGACACCGATCTCGACGGCGCGGTGCAAGGTGGCGATCGCCTCGGCTTCCGGCTGGCCGCCATAGGCAAAGCTCATGCCCATGCAACCAAGGCCGACCGGGAAGACTTCAAGTTCAGTACCGAGTTTGCGGGTTTTCATCACGCGTCTCCTTGTTGTGATGCGGCAGAAATAATGCCTTGCGGTCCGTTCGATAATCGGCTCTTCTTAGTACGGGTCGTTCCAAGAAATAGATCAATGAACCGAGCGCATCTCTCACAGCTTGCGGTGCTGGCAACCGTTGCCCAATGCGGCAGTTTTCGCGGCGCGGCCAGGGAACTGGCGATCGCGCCTTCGGCGGTCAGCCACGCAGTCTCCAGCCTGGAAGCACGGCTTGGCGTGCGACTTTTGGCGCGCAGCACGCGCAGCGTCGCTCCGACCGAGGAAGGCGCACGGCTGCTTGAACGGTTGCGGCCGGCGCTGTCCGAGATCGACCTGGCGCTGGAAACGGCCGTCGAGGCGCGCGACCGGCCTGCCGGCAATCTGCGGCTGACCGTCCCGCGCACGGCTGCGCATCTGACGCTGACGCCGCGGCTCGGCGCCTTTGCCGCCGCCTATCCCGAGATCGTGCTGGAGATCGTCATCGAGGACCGCTTCACCGACGTGGTCGAAGGCGGTTTCGACGCCGGCGTGCGGCTCGGCGAAAGCCTGCAGCGCGACATGATCGCGGTGCGCATCGGGCCCGATCTTCGCGGCGCCGTCGTCGGCGCGCCGTCCTATTTCGCGAAGATGCCGAAACCTCGCCATCCGCGCGAGCTTGCCGACCATCGCTGCATCCGCTTCCGTTTCTCCAGCGGCGTCCTCTACCGCTGGGAATTCGAGAAGGACGGCGAGGAGATCGAAATTGCCGCGCAAGGACCGCTGATCCTCGACGAGGACCATCTGATCGCCCAGGCGGCGGTCGACGGCGCCGGGCTCGCCTTCGTCTTCGAGGACTATGTCCGCGCGCCGCTCGCCGACGGCCGGCTGATCCGCGTGCTGGAGGACTGGTGCCCGCCCTTTGAGGGATTCTTCGTCTATTACCCCAGCCGCCGTCAGATGCGGCCGGCGCTGAGGGCTTTCGTCGATTTCTTCAGGGTGAGCGGGTAGGCAACTCTGCCCCTTGGCGGCAAGGGGAAGAAAGCTGACCGCGCCAACGTTCGCCTCCCATGCAGACCATCACCAACACCACGACCCGCTATGGCTGGGCAACCATCGTCCTCCACTGGCTGATCGGGATCATCTTCATCGGCCAGTTCACACTCGGCTTCGTCATGGTCAGGACCCAGAGCCAGCGTACCGCCTTCGAGCTGATCCAGCTGCACAAATCACTGGGCTTTCTGCTGCTTGGGCTCATCATCCTGCGTATCGCCTGGCGGCTCGGCAACGCCGCACCGCCCTTGCCGCCTTCTGTCGGCGCCCTGGAGCGCCGCTCGGCGCCGTTGGCGCATCTGGCGCTCTATGTCTTCCAGCTGGCCCTGCCTTGTCCGGCTGGGCGCTGGTTTCGGTCTCGACGCTGGAAATCCCCAGCATGCCGTTCAACCTGTTCGTCATGCCCAACCTGCCGCTACCCGAATCCGACGCCGCCGAAAGTTTTTGGGCGTCGGCGCACTGGTATCTCGCCTATGCCGGCATCGCACTGGTTGCGCTGCATGTCTGCGCGGCCCTGCGCCATCATTTCCTGCTGCGCGACAGCGTGCTGACACGCATGATCACGCCTTCGTCAACCGGGGAATAGAACGGGCCTTGATCTCGTTGGTGGGGTGAGGACGCGAGAGAGCGTTGCCTCCGAACAAGGAACAATCCAATGCGTGCGCGAATCCTCGGATTGGCGGCTGCCGCCGCCTGTCTTGCCATGCCCGTCTATGCGGCAGTCGTACTCGGCGATGCCGCCGGCAGCTATACGATCAGCCAGGCTGGTTCCGCGATCCGCTTCACCATCGGCAAGGCCGGCGGCGGCGGCTTCGATGGCGCCTTTGCCCGTTTCAAGGGCACGATCCGCATCGACAACAATGATGTCGGGCGCTCGAAAGTCGACCTCACCATCTATCCCGAAAGTGTCGGCACCGGCCAGGGCCGCATCGATGCCTTCCTGCGCTCCGATGCGGTGTTCGATGCGGCCAACAGTCCCGAAATCCAGTTCCGCTCGACAAGCGTGAGCCGCACCGGTGACACGACGGCGCTCGTCACCGGTCGGCTGACGGCGCGCGGCAAGACGTTTCCGGAAAAATTCACCGCCGAGCTCGACGGGTTGAAGGGCGGGGCGATCAAATTCCATGTCACCGGCAAGGTGCTGCGCTCGCACTACGGCATGGATGTCGGCACGCCGCTCTATTCCAACGTCGTCGATTTCGACATGACGCTGACTGGGAGAAGGGGCTAGGCGCGACCTGTTTCCTCGCCACAGCTTCGTGGGGCGGGGGACAGAGCACCCGCATTGGCTTTTCCGGCGATTTCGGGCAAACCTCCTTGCCTGTAACCGACAAGGAGAAGCGCGATGTTCCGATGGGGTGTGTTGTCGACGGCAAAGATCGGCCGCGAGCAGTTGTTGCCGGCAATCGTCGAGGCGGAGAACGGCGTGCTGTCGGCGATCGCCAGCCGCGACCTGTCGAAGGCCAAGGCATTGGGCGACCGCTTCGGCGCGCGCCATGCCTTCGGCTCCTATGAGGAGCTGCTCGCTTCCGACCAAGTCGACGGCGTCTATATCCCCTTGCCGACCTCGCAGCATGTCGAATGGACGGCCAAGGCCATCGAGGCCGGCAAGCATGTGCTGGTCGAAAAACCGCTGGCGCTCGACGCCAAGGACATCGCGCCCCTGATCAAGCTGCGCGATGCCAAAAAGGTGCTGGTCTGCGAAGCCTTCATGGTCATCTACCATCCGCAATGGATCAAGGTGCGTGATCTCATCGCCAGCGGCGCCATCGGCCGGCTGCGCCATGTGCAGGGCGCTTTCTCCTACTACAATGTCGATCCCAACAACATGCGCAACAAGCTCGATCTCGGCGGCGGCGCGCTGCCCGACATCGGCGTCTACCCGACCGTGTCGACACGCTTTTCGACCGGCAAGGAGCCGCTGCGCGTACAGGCGACGATCGAGCGCGACAAGACATTCGGCACCGACATCTATTCCTCGATCCGCGCCGATTTCGGCGATTTCGAACTGTCCTTCTACCTGTCGACCCAGATGGCGGCACGCCAGGTGATGGTGTTCCACGGTGAGAAGGGTTTCATCGAAGTGTTCTCGCCGTTCAATGCCGGGCTGTACGACCATCACCGCGTCGAACTGCACAACCAGAACCACACCGAGGCGCAGGTGTTCCGCTTTCCCGGCACGCAGCAATACAGGCTCGAGGTCGAGACCTTCGCGCGGGCGGCGCAGGGCGGCAAGGAGCGGGTCTTCACGCTGGAAGAATCCGTGCTCAACCAGAAAGTCATCGACGCCATCTTCCGCGCCGGCGACAACAAGGGCGGCTGGGAGACCGTCTGAGCCATTGTTTGACGCAATTCCGGACGGAAAACCGCCTCACACTTTTCCTGGAATTGCTTGCTTAACCGGCTAATTCTGGGGGGAACAAATGGCTGACGACGCGGACGTGATCATTGTCGGCGCCGGCCTTGCCGGGCTGGTTGCCGCCGCCGAGCTTGCCGAGGCCGGCAAGAAAATCATCATCGTCGACCAGGAGCCGGAGCAATCGCTGGGCGGCCAGGCGTTCTGGTCGTTCGGCGGGCTTTTCCTGGTCGATTCGCAGGAGCAGCGGCGCATGCGCATCCGCGACTCCCATGATCTGGCGCTCGAGGACTGGATGGGCACCGCCGCTTTCGACCGGCCGGAGGATTTCTGGCCGCGCAAATGGGCGGAGGCCTATGTCGGCTTTGCCGCCGGCGAGAAGCGCTCCTGGCTCCTGCAGCGCGGCCTGAAATTCTTTCCTGTCGTCGGCTGGGCCGAACGCGGCGGCGGCAATGCCATCGGCCATGGCAATTCGGTGCCGCGCTTCCACATCACCTGGGGTACCGGTCCCGGCGTGCTAGAGCCGTTCGTCCAGTGCGTGCGCGAGGCGCAAAAGCGCGGATTGATCGACTTCAGGTTCCGCCATCGGGTCAATGAGCTGACGCGGACGGGTGCGGCCGTGACCGGCGTGCGTGGCGACATCCTGCAGCCGAGCACTGTCGAGCGTGGCCACAAGAGTTCGCGCGATGTGTCAGGCGACTTCGAACTGCATGCCCAGGCGGTGATCGTCGCCTCCGGCGGCATTGGCGCCAACCATCAGCTTGTCCGCGAGAATTGGCCCAAGCGGCTGGGCACGGCACCGAAGCGCATGATCACGGGCGTGCCCGACCATGTCGATGGCCGCATGCTGGCCATATCGGAACAGGCCGGCGGCTCGATCATCAACCGCGACCGTATGTGGCACTATGTCGAGGGCATCAAGAACTGGGCGCCGATCTGGACCGATCATGCCATCCGCATCCTGCCCGGACCGTCCTCGCTGTGGCTCGATGCCCGGGGAAAACGCCTGCCGGTGCCGCTTTATCCCGGGTTCGACACGCTGGGCACGCTCAGCCACATCATGAGTACCGGCTTCGATTATTCCTGGTTCATCCTGACCAGGAAAATCATCCAGAAGGAATTCGCGCTGTCGGGCTCGGAACAGAACCCCGATCTGACGGGAAAAAGCTGGCGCCAGGTGCTCGGCCGCGCCACGTCGGGCATCCCCGGTCCCGTCAAGGCGTTCATGGAAAAGGGCGAGGATTTCATCGTCGAGGCCGATCTTTCGAAGCTGGTGGCGCGCATGAACGCGCTGGCCGGCGGCGAACCGCTGCTCGATGTAGCAGGGGTCGAGCGCGAGATCCGCGCCCGCGACATGCAGCTCGACAATCCGTTCTCCAAGGACATGCAGATCACCGCGCTGCGCGGCGCGCGCGCCTATCTTGGCGACCGGCTGATCCGCACGGCAAAGCCGCACAAGATGCTCGACCCGGCGAACGGACCGCTGATCGCGGTGCGCCTCAACATCCTGACCCGCAAGACGCTGGGCGGCCTGCAGACCGATCTCGACAGCCGCGTGCTGGGTCCCGACGGCCAGCCGGTACCGGGCCTCTATGCCGTCGGTGAAGCCGCCGGTTTCGGCGGCGGCGGCGTGCACGGCTACGCGGCGCTCGAAGGCACGTTCCTGGGTGGCTGCATCTTCTCGGGCCGCAGCGCGGGCCGGGCAGCGGCACGTTCGGTGGGGTGAGATGGCGGCGTCTTGCAGGCCTTTGGCCAGGCATGGCAAGGCCGACGCCATCGGCCGTGCAACCGACGAACCGCAGCGGTGGTTGAACGCGACCCGTGTCGCCGCTCCATGCTTGGCCGGGTGGACGTTAAACGCAGTCAAGTTGTGTTAAGTTGGTTAAAATCCCGCCGCCCGCCCGCATTTGTGCCTTAGGGGCCGGCATGAATGACGGACGGAATGGAATGAACAAGGTCCTCCTCATCGACGACGATGTCGAGTTGACGACGCTGCTGCAGGAATACCTGGTCGAAGAAGGGTATGACGTGGCGACAGGCACGGACGGCGGCACGGCGATTGCCGCCGCCGCGCGCAAAGCGGCGGACCTGATCGTGCTCGATATCATGATGCCCCGAATGAACGGGATCGAGGTCCTGCAAAGGATCAGGAAGCTGAGCCAGGTTCCGGTGCTGCTGCTCACGGCAAGAGGCGATGACATCGACCGGATATCGGGCCTTAACCTCGGTGCCGACGACTATGTGACAAAACCCTGTTCGCCGGGAGAGCTCGCGGCCCGAGTGCGCGCGATCCTTCGTCGTGCGAACCAGCCCGCGGTCGGCGCGTCCACTGACACGCTGAGAGCCGGACGGCTGGTGATCCATCCGAGCAACAGAACCGCCGAATGGGACGGGCAGTTGCTGGAGCTTACCGGTACGGAGTTCAGCCTGCTCGAAGTTCTCGCTCGCCATGCCGGTCAGTTGGTGCCGAAGCAAGACATCTCGAAACGGGCTTTTGGAAAGCCGCTAGCCCCGTTCGATCGCCGCATCGACGTCCATATCAGCAGCGTGCGTCAGAAGCTCGGCCTCAGGGACGATGGACAGTCATGGATAAGGTCTGTTCGCGGCCAAGGCTATCAACTTCTTTTGGACTGACATGCCCCGGCTGTTCAAGAAGTTCTTCGTGATAACCTGGCTGACGCTTGCCGCGTCCGTCGCGATCATAGTCCTGACGCTCGACTTCTTTCAGACGCTTCCTTCCGCTTCGAAACTGGAACGCCAGAAGCAGGCGGTCGTCCTCGACCTGACTGAAAACCTCCTTGTCAAGGACGGTGAAGATGCCGCTCGGCGCTTTGCCCGTGCAAGCGAGGACACGGTGCCGGTCGGCCTCACGATCTCCGAGATCGCGGGATCCGGCGCATGCACCGATAGGAGCACGGCGGAGACAAGAACCGTCCTGAAGGACGGGAGTTGCTACCGGATCTCCGTGCCTCGGCAATACAGTGTCATTCTCGACAAGCTTGGTCCGTTCGTACCAGGGCTCGGTATTTTGATTTCGAGCGCGATATCGGCGGCCGCGCTCGCCCGATATCTCATTCGTCCCGTCGTGCACCTTCGCGACGGCCTGAGCGCGCTCGCCCATGGCCGCTTCGACGTCCGCATCGGACACAAGATGGCAGGCCGGAAGGACGAGGTCTCCGCGCTCGCGCATGATTTCGATTCCAGCGCTGCGCGGTTGCAGGAGCTGCAGGAGGCACAGCAGAGACTTTTCCACGACGTGTCCCATGAGCTGCGCTCCCCGCTGTCACGTCTGCAAGCCGTTGGGGGTGTCCTTCGGCAGAGTCCGGGCAAACTCGATGCCATGCTGGATCGCATGGACCGGGAGATCGAACGGCTCGATGCGCTGGTCGGCGAAGTGCTGACGCTCGCCAGGCTGACGGCCGGTTCCCGCCTCCCTCTGTCGACACAGAGGCTGGACGTCATCGATCTCCTGAACGAAATCCTGAGCGACGCGGCGTTCGAAGCCCAGGCACGCCAGGTTTCGATCACCACCAATGTCGACGACAGCTTTCTTGCCGAGGTCGAAGGCGAGCTGATCTGCCGGGCGCTGGAAAACGTCATTCGCAACGCCGTCAAATACACCGCCGAACATTCGCAAATCATCGTGCAATGCGAGACCACGGAACACCTCCTCAAGGTGTGCGTCGTGGATCAGGGGCCGGGCGTCAGGCGAGACGAACTCGAACGAATCTTCCAGCCATTCTCCCGCGGCAACGACGCGGCACCCAGAGGCGGGTACGGTCTTGGCCTTGCGATCGCGAGACAGGCAATCGAGCGCCATGGCGGGCGCGTATACGCGTCGCTGCCGGACGTCGGCGGCTTGGCCATCATGCTGGAGATTCCTCGGCAGCCGGCCAACGATCGAGGTTGATGGCAAGGTTTACCCAACTTTACACTGCCTTTACCGCCATTAACGCTGGCATCGCTAAAGCTGGACCGTGACCCCGGTTCTTCAAATGCGAGAGAGTGGACTGATGTCGGTGACCACGACGGTGTTTCAGCAGGGCAAGAGGATGCGGTTCCTCTGGCTGGCCGTGCCATTACTTTTGACGCCGGTCGTATTGTCGCAGAGCGCCTGGCCGCCGGAGACTCTTCCTCGCCAAGGCATGGAGCTTATTGGCTCCGCATTTATCATAATATGTGTCGCCGGTCGGTGCTGGGCATCGCTGTATATAGGCGGACGCAAGAACCGGGAACTCATAACGAACGGCCCTTATAACCACACCCGCAATCCGCTGTACTTCTTTTCTTCCCTAGGGCTTGCCGGCATCGGCCTGATTTTCGGGTCAGTGGCGATTGCGGCCTTCTACTTCCTGTTTGGGTATCTGGTATTCGCTTATGTCTCAGGCCGCGAATCGATTGCTCTTGACGGGCTTTTTGGCGATGCCTACCGGGAATATTGCCATGAGGTGCCCGCCTTCCTCCCTCGCTTCGGACGAAGCGTTGGCGACGTCGCGCATCAATTGCCCAGGACGTTCAACCCGGTTGCGCTGAAGCGTACCGCTATCGACAGTTCCTGCTTTCTCCTTGCAATCCCCGGGTCCGAACTCATCGAGTCGTTGCAATCCGCAAAGCTCCTCAAACCAATACTGCACCTCTTTTGATGGCTGGGCTGCCGGCCCGATGAAACAAGTTTCCTCCGGCCCGCGTACGGTTCTGAGGCGAAACGCCCCGCTGGCCGCACCATCACGCTGGCGCTTCCGGCGACGTATGCGCCGGCTGAAGATCCGTGCCGATCGTGGGTTTTACCCAACTTTACACTGCCTTTACCGCGATTAACGCTGGGGCCGCTAGAGCTGAACCCATGATGCCGGTTCAGACGATTTGACAATGATCCTGAAGCTTCGACGACTTGAAATGCGGCCGCGAGCAGCGCTCTGCGCGGCCCTGTGGTTGTCCGCGTGCACGAGTGTGCCCTTGCCCCAGGGCACGTCCCTCAGTTCCTACGCCGGAATGAGCCCATCCACGGGCATCCTCGCAAAAGCGAGATTGCGTGTGGATCCGGCGCCGTTGCTCGCCGCACAGACCGTGCGCATTGTACCGACCGCGACGCAGATCGGCAGCAGTGGCTTCGATCCCAAAGACCTGGCGCTCGTCGCCAACGCGGTCGACCGGGCGCTCTGCACCGACCTTAGCGACCGCTTCCAGGTCGTGGCCCCGAGCCTGCCGGCGGACCTCATCGTCCACGCTACCGTCACCGACATCGTTGCGACCAATCGTACGGCGGCGGCGGGTTCCGTCGTTGCGTCGCTCGGCGCCTCGGTGGCGGGGCTCGGCGTTCCAGTCCCCCGGCTTCCGATCGGCCTCGGCGGCCTGGCCATCGAGGCCGAGGCCGTCGACAAGGACAGTTCCCAGAAGGCAGCCATTCTCTGGTCGCGCGGTGCAAACATAATCACGACCAAGGCTCGGGTGTCCACGGTGGGGGATGCGTATTCCCTCTCTTCGGCCTTCGCCGCTGACTTCAGCCGCATGCTGCTCAAGGGCAAGGACCCGTTCAAGGGAATGCCGGCGATACCATCGATGCAAAGACTGCGGGCCTCGCTCGGCGGTGATCCGAAATACGATGCCTGCAAGGCGTTCGGAACGGCTCCCGGCATTCCGGGAATGGTCGCCGCCCGCTTCGGCCTGCCGCCCACCTGGACCGACAAGGGCGCCGCGGTCTCCCGCTAGCGATAGCGGATATTTGTCGCGAGAAGCGGCGCTCTGCCGCACTTCGAGCAATCTAGAGCCGTTCCAGGAAAAGCGTGTAGCGGCTTTCCGTCCGGAATTGCGTAAAAACAAAGAGTTAGAAGAAGCACGTCCAAGATTGGCAGCGGCGGCGGTCGCAATCATGGATCATAGGATCGAGTTCGGAACTGCTGCGACCCCTCGTTGCCGCTTCCAGCGAAGAATCGGCGGCGTCGGCGCTCATAGTTCTGTACCGAAATGGCGCGCCCGAAGAGATTCGAACTCCTGACCCCCAGATTCGTAGTCTGGTGCTCTATCCAGCTGAGCTACGGGCGCGCATCAGGCCATGTTTTCGACGGCCCCGCGATCCGATCCGAAAGACCGGCCGCGAATGTGTGCAGTTCCCTAACGACTGAATTTGCGAAAAGCAAGCCGATCCGGCAAAAGTTTTGTCGCAAGCCTGTCATCCAGCGATGCTGGCGCCGATCCCGGCACTTCGAGCCGTGGGATCAGCCTGAATCCAGACGGCGGACAATCGGGCAAGGTCAGGGAAGAGCGGCGGGTCCGGAAGGCGAGTAATCCTCAGTAAACGGCCGGGAAGCCGTCAGGCCGGGCGGCGCAGGCTGCCACGGGCCTGGTCGAGGCGCACCGGCTGGTCGGGGATGGTGACGGCGAATGTCGTGCGCCCGCCAATCGACTCGACCAATTCCACAGTGCCGCCATGCGCGCGGATCAGTTCATGCGCGATGGCCAGGCCAAGACCGGTGCCGCCGCTGCGCGCGGAGCCGCGGAAGGCCGCGAACAGGTTTTCGCGCGCCTTCGGCGGCAGGCCGGGGCCGGTGTCGGTGACGGCGATGCGGCTGACACTGCCCATGCGCTCGGCCGAGACCGCCAGCCGGCGCACGACGGCGCTTTCGGTATCGGCCGCCATCGCCTGCACCGCGTTACGGCAAAGATTGGTGAGCACCCGGAACAACTGGTCGGAATCGGCGTCCACCTCGAACGCCGTCTCGACGGCGTTGATGAACTCGATGCCCTCCTCGATCGCCAGCAGGCCGTGCACGTCCTCGACAAGCTGGCGCAGCCGCACCCTGCGGCGCGAGGGCGGCGGCTCCTGCGTGCGGCCGTAATGAAGCACGCCCTCCGAATAGGCGACGGCGCGGTCGAGCGCGCGCACCAGTTTCGGCGCGAAGGCCTGCACGGTCGGATCCTTGACCTGGCGCAGGCGGTCCGACAGCAGCTGGGCCGAGGCCAGAATGTTGCGCATATCGTGATTGATCTTCGATACGGCGAGGCCGAGGTCGGCCAGATGCTTCTGCTCGGCCAGCATCTTTTGCAGCCGCTCCTGCATCTGCGACAGTTCGCGTTCGGCCACGCCGATCTCGTCGGCGCGATCGGCGGGGTGAATGATCCGCCCAGGATCGTCAGGGGCCTGGGAAAAGGACAGCATCGAACGCGTCATGGTGCGGATCGGGCCGATCATGATCAGGTCGATCGCGGCATAAACCAGCATGGCCGTGAACAGCGAGATCAGGAGCGAGACGAAGGCGACGTTGCGCGAATAGATGAGCATGGCCTTGCGCAGGGAGTAGTCCGGCATGATCAGCTCGAACTCCTTGTCGCTGTCGCCGACCGGTCCAAAAACCCGCAGCATCCTGTCGCCGCCGAAAAACAGCGTGTCCAGCGCGCCGGTCATGCCCTTGACCATGCCGACGCTGGCGAGATCGATGTGTTCGTCGACCTGTGGCGGCATGTCGGCCACCACCAGAAGCCGCGAGACACCGCCGTCGCGCACCGCGATCGCCTTGGCGCCGATGGCCATCAGCACGTCGTTCTGGGCCGTGCGCGACAGCGAGGTCGACTCGCCCTGCACCAGCACGATCGACACGGCGGCGGCCGTGCTCAGCCTCTCCTTGAGCCAGCTCAACCTATAGCTGGCGATCCAGGGCAGGAAGATCAGCACTTCGGCCAGCAGCACGAAAACGATGGTGAGCAGCAGCAGCTTCGTCGACAAACCGCGCGACAGGGGTACCGTGCGGACGGCGGCTGATGCCGTTCCGGTCCCTTCCCCTGCTTGGCTGGCTTCGCTCATGCGACTCGATCTTCACAATCACTTGATCAGCCAAGATTAGGCGATTACGGCTTTTTTGCCAATTTCTCCCTTGGTCGGAAAAATAGACTGCTCCAAAAGAGGTGCGTCTTTAGCGCGCCGACGCCGGATTGACTTCCAAAACCCTTCTTTCTATAAGCCCGCTCACGCTCGGGCCATTCGTCCCGGCGCGGTTTCGATCGCGCCAAAACCGGCCCGGCAAAGCTCCTGTTACAAAGTGACAGAATCAAGAAGGGCCGCACCCCGCGGTATTAAAACAAATGAAGCGTACCTACCAACCGTCCAAACTCGTCCGCAAACGCCGGCACGGCTTCCGTGCTCGCATGGCCACCAAGGGTGGCCGTGGCGTCGTCGCAGCTCGCCGCAACCGCGGCCGCAAGCGGCTCAGCGCCTAAGCGAGACGAGATCGTTGCCCGCAACCGGCAAGCCAGTGGGGCAAAATCCCAAGCGGCTTCTGAAACGCGCGGAATTCCTGGCCGTCCGTCGTGGTGAAAAGCGACGCGGACGGTTTTTCCTCGTCGAGGTCCTCGACCGCGGCGACGGCGGGGTGCCGCGCGTCGGCTACACCGTTACCAAGAAGGTCGGCAACGCTGTTGTGCGCAACCGCGTCAGGCGGCGGCTGAAAGAGGCCGTCCGCGTCCATGCCGCAGATGACATGGTGCCCGGCAATGATTATGTCATCGTCGGGCGCGATGATGCGCTGCGCGCCCCCTTCGGCCAGTTGAAGGCCGAACTCTCCCGCCGGATTCGCGGAACACGATAGGCCAAGGGCTCTCGATGGAAAACAACCGGAACTTCTTCATCACCATCGCCCTGTCGGTGCTGATCCTGGCGCTGTGGCAGTATTTTTATGTCCTGCCGCGCAGCGAGCAGCAACGCGAGGCGGCTCGCATCGAGCAGCAGCGCGTCGAGGACCAGAAGAAGGCGGCCGATGCCGCCAATCCGGGCGCATCGACGCCGGCGCCGGGCACCACGGCCCCGGGTGCCATTCCCAACGCCCCCGGCGGTGACATCGTCACCGCGGCCGGCCGCGACCAGGCGCTGGCGGCTTCCAGGCGCGTCAAGATCGACACGCCGAGCCTCGAGGGCTCGATCAATCTGACCGGCGCGCGGCTCGACGACCTCAAGCTCAAGCACTACACCGAGACCGTCGACAAGAATTCGCCCGAGATCGAACTGCTCAACCCGCAGGCGCTGCCCACCGGCTATTTCGCCGAGATCGGCTTCGTCGGCAACGACAAGACCGGAACGGTGCCGGGCGCGGAAACGGCGTGGACGGTCGACGGCAATCCGACACTGACGCCGTCGACGCCGGTGACGCTCACCTACACCAACGACAAGGGCCTGACCTTCAAGCGCACCTTCTCCGTCGATAGCGACTACATGTTCACGGTTTCGGACACGGTGCAGAATTCGGGCAGCAGCGCCGTTTCGCTGTTCAACTATGGCCGCGTCACGCGATACGACAAGCCGGCCGTTGCCAGTACCTACGTGTTGCATGAAGGTTTGATCGGCGTCACCGGCACCGAGGGCTTGGCCGAATATAAATACGCCAAGATCGAATCTGAAAAGCAGGTCACCCCGGGCAAGTCGACCGACGGCTGGCTCGGCATCACCGACAAATACTGGGCCGTGACGCTCGTGCCAACCGAAAAGCAGCCTTTCCAGCCACGCTATGCCTTTTTCGAGGATGGTCGCCATCGCTATCAGTCCGACTTCCTGACCGATGCAATCAATGTCGACGCCGGCCAATCCGCAACAGTCGAGACGGAGATCTTCGCTGGGGCCAAGGAAGTTGCCAAGATCAACGCATATGAGACTGACCGTCACATTCGCCAGTTCAACTTGGTGATCGACTGGGGATATTTCTATTTCATCACCAAGCCGATGTTCTGGCTCATCGACACGCTCTACAAATTCTTCGGAAATTTCGGCCTGGCGATCCTGGCCACCACGGTCATCGTCAAGGCCATCTTCTTCCCGCTCGCCAACAAGTCCTACGCGTCGATGGCGAACATGAAGAAGGTGCAGCCCAAGATGCTCGAGATTCGCGAGAAATACGCGGACGACAAGATGAAGCAGCAGCAGGCTATGATGGAGCTGTACAAGACCGAAAAGATCAATCCGCTCGCCGGCTGCTGGCCGGTGGCGCTGCAGATCCCGGTCTTCTTCTCGCTCTACAAGGTGCTCTACATCACAATCGAGATGCGGCACGCGCCGTTCTTCGGCTGGATCCAGGATCTGGCAGCGCCCGATCCGACCTCGCTGTTCAACCTGTTCGGCCTCGTTCCGGTCACCCTGCCGCACATGCTGATGATCGGCGTCTGGCCACTGATCATGGGCGTCACCATGTTCCTGCAGATGCGCATGAACCCGACGCCGCCGGATCCGACGCAGGCCGCGATCTTCACCTGGATGCCCGTCATCTTCACCTTCATGATGGCCGGGTTCCCGGCGGGTCTGGTCATCTACTGGGCCTGGAACAACACGCTGTCGATCCTGCAGCAGGGCGTGATCATGAAGCGCCAGGGCGCCAAGATCGAGCTGTGGGACAATCTGGTGGCGCTGTTCCGCAAGAAACCTTCGCCGGCCGAATAGCCGGCACCTTCCCTCCTCAAAAAGGCCCGGCTTGTCCGGGCCTTTTTGTTTGCACCAGGTATCGCTTCACGATCCCGTGATCGGCGAAACTGCAATCACGCGCGGGGCGTGACTGCGTGTGCGTTTCAAAGGCTATCAATCCCGATCAGCCCTCACCCGGAGGAAGACCACATGCGCTTGCCCACATTCAGGACCATCGCCCTATCAGCCCTCATCGCCGGCATGGCGATTGCCGCGCCGGCCTATGCCAAGAACCCGAATGTCGGCGGCGCGCCGATGTACGCCACCAAGACCATCGTCGAGAACGCGGTCAAGTCGAAGGACCACACGACGCTGGTCGCCGCCGTCAAGGCCGCCGGCCTGGTCGACACGCTGCAGGGCGCCGGCCCGTTCACCGTGTTTGCCCCGACCAACGAAGCTTTCGCGGCGCTGCCGGCCGGCACGGTCGACACGCTGCTGAAGCCCGAAAACAAGGACAAGCTCACCAAGGTGCTGACCGCGCATGTCGTGGCCGGCAAGATTTCGGGCGCCGATATGATGAAGAAGGCCAAGGCGATGGGCGGCAAATACGAGATGAAGACAGTCTCGGGCGACACGCTCACCGCCGAAGTCAAGAAGGGCAAGCTCTACATCATGGACGAGTCCGGCGGCGAGTCGAAGGTGACGATCGCCGACGTCAACCAGTCGAACGGCGTCATTCACGTCGTCAACAAGGTTCTGTTGCCGAAGTAGCGGCTTCCGGCGAAAAGGGGGCGTCGGCGGATCGTTGGGGCTTTCCCGGTCCGCCATCCCCGCCTCATGACGAGGTGCCATGTTTCTTGCGAAGCCGTATCGGCGAGGCCGGGGTCCTGTCGTCCCTCACAGGGCCCCGGTTTCTTTTGGTGAGAGCGCTTTGCCTCGGCGTTCGAAGCCCGACCGCTTCCGCCACATCACTCCATGACGGCGCTGTGGTCGACCTTGGCCGGCGTCCCCGGCTTGCGCAGCAGGAGCACCAGCGGGATCGCCGCCAGCGACAGGATCATCATCAGCTTGAAGTCATTCATGTAGCTGATAACAGTCGCCTGCAGCGTCACCACGCCGTCGAGCGCGGCGCGGCCGGCGGCGGTATAAGGGTTCATCGCCTGGAAGATCGCCGGATCGCTGAACGCCTGGTTGAAGGGCGTCACATAGGTGGCAATGTTGGCGTGGTTGATCTGCACATTCTGCGTCAGAAGCGCGGTGACCACCGATATTCCGACGCTGGAGCCGATGTTGCGCGACAGATTGTAAAGACCGGTGCCTTCCGCGCGCCGCTCCGGCGCCAGTGTGGCGAAGGTGATGGTGGTCAGCGGCACGAACAGGAAGCCCAAGCCCGCACCTTGGATGAAGCCGGTGGAGATGATGGTCCACTGCGAAACGTCAGGCGTCCAGCCGGTCATGTCGTACATCGCCCAGGCGGTGATCAGCAGGCCGATGAGCAGCAGCCAGCGCGTGTCGACCTTGCCGATCAGCCTGCCGACCAGGAACATGCAGGCCATCGTGCCAAGCCCGCGCGGCCCCATGACGATGCCGGCAGTCACCACGGGATAGCCCATCAGCGTCTGCAGATAGGGCGTCATCAGCGCCAGCGAGGCGAGATAGGTGATGCCGATGATGAAGATGAAGATCATGCCGACGGCGAAATTCCGGTCGAGGAACAGCCTCGGATTGACGAAGGTGTTGCGGGCGGTGAAGGTGTGGACGAGGAAGATGTAGAAGGCCGAAGCGCAGATCAGCGCCTCGACGAGGATCTCGGATGACGAGAACCAGTTGAGCTGCTCGCCGCGATCGAGAAACATCTGCAAGGCGGCGATGGTGATGCTGAGCATGCCGAAACCCAGCCAATCCAGCCTTGCCTTGAAATCCAGCTTGGTTTCCAAGACGTACAGAGACACGCCGGCGAAGGCCAGCGCGCCGATCGGCACGTTGATGTAGAACACCCAGCGCCAGCTGACATTCTCGGTCAGCCAGCCGCCGATGACAGGCCCCAGCACCGGCCCGACCATCACCGAGACGCCGAACAGCGCCATGGCGGAGCCGCGCTCTTCCACGCTGTAGATATCGAGCAGGATGCTCTGCGACAGCGGCACCAGCGCCGCGCCGAACAGGCCCTGCAGCAGGCGGAAGCCGACGATCTGCGGCAGCGACTGCGCGAAACCGCACAGCACCGAGGCGACGACGAAGCCGGTGATCGAGGTCAACAGGATGCGCTTGCGGCCGAAGCGGTTGGCAAGGTAGCCGGAAGGCGGCGTCATCACCGCCGCCGCCACGATGTAGGACGTCAGCACCCAGTTGATCTGGTCGGCGCTGGCCGAGACGCTGCCCTGGATATAGGGCAGCGCGACATTGGCGATGGTCGTGTCCAGCGCCTGCATGATGACGGCCAGGATCACGCAGGCGGTGATGGCGCCGCGATTGGCGACCACCGGCGTGGCACCTGTCGCGGACGCGCTGGTCATGACTTTTGTCCGAACAGGCCGATGAGATTGGTGACGAAGTCCGGCAGGCCGCGTGCATGGCCCGTGTCGACGTCGACCACGGCGCTCATGCCGCCGCGCAGCGGTGGTTTGCCGTCGATGTCAGCGATGGTGACGCGCATCGGGATGCGCTGCACGACCTTGACCCAGTTGCCGGTGGTGTTCTGCGCCGGCAGCAGCGAGAAGCTCGACGACGAGGCGGGACTGATCGAGGCAACTTTGCCGTGCCAGACGGCACCGGGATAGGTGTCGACGCTGATCGTCGCCGTCTGCCCGGGACGCACATAGGTCAGCTCGGTTTCCTTCGGTTCCGCCGCGATCCACAGATCGGTCGACGAGACCAGGCTGAACGCCGGCTGCGAAGCCGGCAGGTACTTGCCGACCTGCAGCGCGTCGACATTGGTGACGATGCCGTCGAACGGTGCCTTGACAACGGAATCGGCGAGGTTGCGCTGCGCGTCGTCGACGCCCGACTGGGCCTGGAGGTAGAAGGGGTTCTTCTCCACCGGCTGGTTGGCGTCGCCGCCAAGCTGGGCGAGCGTGGCCTGCGCCTGCGCCTTGGCGACGGACACTTTCTGGCGCGCGGCGACGAGATCGTGCTGGGCGCTGTCGAAAGACGCCTTCGAGGCGGTGGAGGTCTTGAGCAGATCCTGCTGCCGCTGGAAGGCGGCTTCGTAATAGGGAATGTCGGCCTGCGCCTGCTCGATCTGCGACAGCGACTGCTGGTAGCTCGCCTCCAGGGTCAGCACCTGGTTGCGGACGGTGCCGAGCTGGGCCTGGGCGGCGGCGAGAGCGGTCTCGAAGGAGGCCGGCCGCAGGCGAAACAGCACGTCGCCCTTCTTGACCGCCTGGTTCTCATGCACGTCGATCTCCTGCACCGTGCCGGAGACGTCGGTCGAGACGCCGAGCGACTGAGCCTGGATATAGGCATTGTCGGTCGTCATCAGCTGACCGCCGGTGACATAATAATAGCCGCCGAAGACAAGCGCGACGGGAAGCAGGGCAAAAAGGACGGGCCGCGTCAAACTGCGCTTCGGTTTGACCGGAACAGGAGGGGCGACGGCGGCAGGGGCCTGCCGTGGCGGCGGCTCCTTGGCCGGAGCCTCCAGCGCCGCCGGCTCCGGGGCGACCGGCGCTTCCAGTTCGTCATTTTCGATGACGGCGCTGGCCCGCCGCTGTTCGCGCTCACTGTCGAGCTGGATAATCTGGTCGGTCCGACCCGCCGGTGTTTCGTCTCCGGCAGGCTTCTTGGGGGATGTCGATTCAGCCATGTACTTTCTCCCGGTCGACGGCTGGCTGGGTGCAAGCCGCGAGCAGATTGGATTTGATCAAGCTTAGGGTTTGCAGCAGATGCTGCTGTGTTTCGGACGAAAGGCCGTCGAAGGCCTCGTCTCGTGTTTTCTGGCCGTTGCCGCGCATGATCTCGAGCAGCGGACGGGCCCGCGGTGTCAGGTAAAGCAGCCATGCCCTGCGGTCGACGGGATCGGGCCGGCGCTCGATGAAGCCGCGCGCCTCCATCTTGTCGAGCAGCCGGGCGAGCGTGATCGGCACGATCTCGATGAGGTCGGCGAGCTTGTTCTGGTGGATGCCTTCATGCAGCGAAAGGAAGGCCAGCACCTGCCATTGGGCGCGGGTCAGCCCCGATGCGCGTGACCGCTGCTCGAACCGCTTGCGAAGCAGGCGCGCGACGTCGTGCAGCACGAAGCTGATATTGGGGGAAGAGGGCATGGGAGGAGGTCGGGGTCGGGTGGCAACTTTTCGTGAGCATGCTTATTATCATCATGCACATAATCCTGCTGGACGCCCCGCGCAAGACCGATTAAGCCCCGGGGAAGAAAAAACGCATGGGCCACGGCATGCAAAAGCCGCGTGGTGATGTGGATTTGCCGGCAAGGATTTTGGCGATGGAATGGATCAGGATCGCGGCTCTCACGGCTCTCGTTGGGTGCCCCGGCGCCGCTGCCGCGAAGGATGCGGTCAGCTGCGGCGGCGCCGCCATGCTGGGCGGCGCGCAGCTCAACTGCAGCCATGTCGAACCCAAGGCACCGCCGCAGTTCTGCACGTTTAGCTGGGATCTTCACACGATGGCGGGAGATCAGAAGGTCGTCGAAGGCAGCTTCATGCTGCCGCCCGGAGCGTCGAACGTTCAGGTCTATCAGGGCAGTGGTTTCGACAGCGCGCTGTCCAACCCGATCGTGATCTGCCGCGGCAACAAATGAGCGTGGCGGGCAAGGAACGCTCGCTCGTCAGCCGATTGGTGCTATAGGGCGGATCACGTTATTTTGACCAGGCGCGCGGATTGCGGATCCGCGTGGCTATCACTTCCTGGACGGACTTCGACATGGACGGACCCAACCCCGGCATCAAGCACCCGATCCCGATGCACACGCGCGTCGGCTTCCTGAAGCCTCTGGTGACAGAGCCGAACATCGAGATCGGCGACTTCACCTATTATGACGACCCGGACGGACCGGACAAATTCGCCGAAAAATGCGTGCTGCATCACTATCCCTTCATCGGCGACAAGCTCATCATCGGCAAGTTCTGCGCCATCGCCGAGGGCGCGCGCTTCATCATGAACGGCGCCAATCACGCCATGTCCGGCTTCTCGACCTATCCGTTCAACATTTTCGGCCATGGCTGGGAAAAGGGTTTCGACCCCCAGACATGGTCGAAGGAACTGCGCGGCGACACGATGGTCGGCAACGATGTCTGGATCGGCATGGAGGCCGTGATCCTGCCCGGTGTGGAAATCGGCCATGGCGCCATCATCGCCGCCAAATCGGTGGTGACGCACGACGTGCCGCCCTATGCGATCGTTGCCGGCAACGCCGCGAAAGTGGTGAAGATGCGTTTCGACGACAGGACGATCCGACGGCTGCTGGCGGTGGCATGGTGGGACTGGCCGGTGGACAAGATCGGCCGCAATCTCGACGCCATCAGGAGCGCCGATATCTCTCTACTGGAGGCAGCAGCTTGAACGTTCCCAACAGCACCGCGATCCAAACCGACCTGTTCACGCGCGGATGGATCTTCATCCGCGGCGTGCCGGCCATGAAGTTCCTGCCGCCGGAAGGGCCGCCGGAGATCGCCTTTGCCGGCCGCTCCAATGTCGGCAAGTCGTCGCTGATCAACGCCCTGGTCAACCAGAAGGGGCTGGCGCGCACCTCCAACACGCCGGGGCGCACGCAGGAACTCAACTATTTCGTGCCGGACGGATTTTCAGGCGAGGGCACCGACCTGCCGCCGATGGCGCTGGTCGACATGCCGGGCTACGGCTACGCCACCGCGCCCAAGGAGAAAGTCGACGAGTGGACCAAGCTGGTCTTCGACTATCTCAAGGGCCGCGTCACGCTGAAGCGGGTCTATGTGCTGATCGATGCCCGCCACGGCATCAAGGCCAAGGACGACGAGGTGCTGTCGCTGCTCGACAAGGCGGCGGTATCCTACCAGATCGTGCTGACCAAGACCGACAAGATCAAGGCCGCCGGCGTGCCGCGGCTGATCGAGGAGACGCTGCAAAAGATCAAGAAGCGTCCGGCGGCGTTCCCGTTCGTGTTGGCGACATCATCGGAAAAGGGCGAAGGCCTGGAGGAATTGCAGGCTGCCATCGTGCTCGCGGCCAATGGCGGCTAGTCGTCGTGCGCGCATACGTTGACCGCGCCCTGGCTATCGGTCAACATCGCAGCGCCGTTCGAGGGCAACCGGATGCGTATCGTTTTTCGTTGTGATCCCGCGCTTGCCGAAATGCTGCCCCGGCCGGTTCCCGCGCGTGGCGTGCTGCCTGACTGGCTCCGCAAGATGCCTCCGAAAGCCTATTCGGAAATCCATGGGCGAGAGATCAGGACAGTAAAACAGTGTCCGCCCTTCGTTGATGCGATGACACATGGCTTCATGATCCTGCTGCCATGCGATGTGACAGTTGAGAACGGGGCCTTTGAATGGCGGTGGGACATCGCCGAGCCGTCAACGAAGGGCCACCCGCGTTCGCCGCTCAGCTTCCATGTCGCCGAACAGCTCTCCGGCGCACCGTTGTCGAATGGCCTGGCGGCGATAAAATTCAACAGTTTCTGGACGATCGAGTTGGAGGAAGGCTGGTCCCTCTTCGCCACCCATCCGGTCAACCGCGATGATCTTCCTTTCCGCCTGGTGACTGGTGTCGTCGATTCGGATCACTTCCAGGACGCCGGCATCAATTTCCCGGCGATTTGGACCGACCAGGGTTTCTCCGGCGTGCTGGCGAAGGGCACGCCGGTTGCGCAATGCTTTCCCGTGCCGCGCGCCGCGCCCGAACTCGTTTTCGAAAGCTTCGATGTCACACGCAAAGCCTCCTATGAAAAAACCGTCGCCGAGGTTCTTGCCGAACCCGGCGTCTACCGTAAGCAGTTTCGCGTGAAACGCGCCCGCTAGAGCTCCGATTCGAGTGCCGCCGCTCCAAATGCGACCCGACCTAATTTTTGTTTTTACCAAGCAAGCCCTTCAACGCTTCGCGATCGATCCAAAGCTTGCCGTGCGGCGCTGACGTCAGGGCCATCGCGATGGTGCCAAAGGTTGTGGCGCGCTGCCCGTAGGCCGTTCGATAGGCCTCGATCGCGGCGTCCATATCGCCCGCTTCCTGAAGCGCTACCCCCAGATTGACCGCCGCCTCGGCGTCGTCGGGGCGTATCTCCAGCGCTTTGCGATAGGCGGCCGCTGCCCCCACATGATCATGCAGATCCTGCCTGACAAGGGCGAGGTCGAACCATGCCGATGCGGGCGCGCTTCGCTTTACGGCCCGCTCCAGCAAGGGTGCCGCATCGGCGGGCATTCCGTCCTCGAACAGCATGCGGCCCAGGCGTGCTGCCGCCTCCGCCGAAAAGGGATCGGCAAGTGTCAGCTGTCGCCATACCTCGAGCGCATGGGCCCGGTCGCCTGCCTCATCGAGCGTGCGCGCCTGCTCGATGAGCACAGCGGCGCCAGGCGCCAATTCCGCGGCGCGTGAGATATGGAACAGTGCTTGGTCAAAATCCCGCGCCGCCCGTTCCAAGCGGCCGGCGAGCAATTGAGCGGATGCGTTGTCAGCCCGGATCGCCAGACTTGCCTGAATATGGGCGCGGGCTTCCGATATCTCTCCCTTGGCGAAAAGAACGGCAGCCATAAGGTGGTTGAGGGCAGGGTCGTCAGCCGCCTCGCGAAGAGCCTCCCCGCAAAGCAGCCGTGCCTGCTCGTGGCGACCGGCGTTGAAGTCCGCCACGATGCGTCGCATCTGATTCTGGAGCTTCGGAACGCCCATCCCGATCTGCCCTCACGCTCGCGAACGAGAACCATGCCCGCCGAATGATCGGTTCTACCCAGATCCAGACGTTGACGCTCCGCGCCTTGAGGTCAAGCCGCCCTCCGCAAAAAATCGGCCACTGGACGGCCGTTTCGGAGATTCCTGTCAGGGCGAGTGTGAGCTGTTTTCTTCCTCTGCCAGCCTTTCGGTGCCGTAGGCCTTGAGGAACATGCCGACGCCCGACCGGACAATGTGATCGATCTCGTCCTGGGTCGGTGCCTTGGTGCGGTAGGCGAAGATGCACTGCCGGAAAAGACCGGCCAGGCATAGTTCGGTGAACTGATAGGCGGCGAGGTCGACATCGTCGATCTCGAGCAGGCCGCGCTCGATGGCGGCGTTGAGGAAGACCACCACCTTGTCATGGCCGCGCTTGGGCCCGCGTTCGTAAAAACGCGCGCCCATGTCCGGAATTCTGTCGGAGGCGCCGATAACCGTGCGCTGCGCCTGGATGACCCTGGCCGAGGTGATCTTCATCGACAGGACCTTGCCGAACTTGACCAGCGTCTGGCGCAAATCGTCGGCGCGGTCGAGCATGTCGTACATGTTCTTGAAGATGGTGCCGCGCTCTTCCTCGATCAGCGCCTCGAACAACTCTTCCTTGTTGGCGAAGTAGACATAGATGGTGCCCTTGGAGACACCGGCCTCGCGCGTGATGTCGTTCATCGAGGCGGCCTCGAAGCCCTTTTCGATGAAGACGCGGCGGGCACCGTCGATAATCTGGCTGCGCTTGACCGGATCCTGTCCGGCTGCCGGGCGGCCACGGCGCAGACCATCCAGCAGATCCTCGCACTGGTCGGCTTCGGCGTTGCGCACAGTCTCAACCATAAAAATCACACCCCGAAAATAATTCGAACCAACCGGTTCGATTGCCCCTTGATATGGTCCTCTTTACGCGCTATGTCAACGCCCAGATCGAACCGAACGGTTCAGTATTATAACTTTAGAGAGATGTCATGTCCTCGAATACGTCCGTCACCGCCGAAGTCCGCCCTTTCCCCAACGCCAAGGTTGCCCCGGCGACGGAAGCGCCCGATGTGCATGTCCAGCCAGTCGTCGCACCGCCGCCGGAGGCTGAAGCTCCGGCCAAGAAGAAGCGCTCGGTGCGCTCTTTCCTGCTGCCGATCATCGGCCTTGCCCTTTTGAGCGGCGGCGCCTGGTACGGCTATGATTACTGGACCACGGGCCGCTTCATGATCTCCACGGACGATGCTTATGTCCAGGCCGACATGGCGTTCGTCTCGCCAAAAATTTCCGGCTATGTCGATCAGCTCCTGGTCAGCGAGAACCAGCAGGTCAAGGCCGGCGATCCGCTGCTGACGATCGATGCCGGCGACTACAAGATCGCCGTTGCCCAGGCCGAGGCGCAGATCGCCACACTGGCCAAGACGCTCGACCGCATCGACGCGCAGACCAAGGCCGCGCAGGCCTCCCTGCAGCAGGCGCAGGCGCAGAAGGTCGCCGACCAGGCCGCCGCCGACAATGCCGGCCGCGCCCAGCAGCGCGCCGCTCAACTGGTCAAGACACATGTCGGCACGCAGGCACAGCTGGACGACGCCCAGACCGCGCTCGACCAGGCCAAGGCCGCTCTCGTCGGCGCCGACGCGCAGATCGCCGCTGCGCAGGCCAATATCGGCGTGCTCGAGGCACAGCGTGCCGAATCGGCGAGCACGCTTGCCTCCTTGCAGCTCGGCCGCGACAAGGCCGCGCGCGATCTCTCTTTCACCGTGCTCAAGGCGCCGTATGACGGCGTCGTCGGCAACCGCTCCGTCGAACAGGGCGATCTGGTCAGCCCCGGCCAGAAGCTCGCCGTGGTCGTGCCGATGGACAAGCTCTACATCGTCGCCAACTTCAAGGAGACGCAGCTTGCCCGGCTGGTTCCCGGCGAAAAGGTCAACATCTCGGTGGACGCCATCGACGGCCACCCCATCCAGGGAACCGTCTCCTCGCTGGCGCCGGCGTCGGGCGCGGTGTTCTCGCTGCTGCCGCCGGAAAACGCCACCGGCAACTTCACCAAGGTGGTGCAGCGCGTGCCGGTCCGCATCGATGTGCCGGCCGATGCGCTGAAAACCGGCAAGCTGCGCGCCGGCTTGAGCGTCGTCGTCGCCGTCGACAGCCGCACGGCGCCTGCCGCGACCAGTAACTGATCGCTTTTCGGAGGGCGGCTTGGTGGCTGATTGAAGCACCTGGCCGCCCGGCCTGCCTCAAGGAGGCTTAGGACATGGCAACCGCAACCATCACCGCAGGATCGCCACCGGCCATGCCGGCGGTTCCCGACACGATTTCGACGCGACGCGTCATTGCCTTCCTGGCGATGGTGTTCGGCATGTTCATGGCGATCCTGGACATCCAGATCGTCTCGGCCTCGCTGGCCGAAATCCAGGCCGGCCTCAGCGCCAGTTCCGACGAGATCCCGTGGGTGCAGACAGCCTATCTGATCGCCGAGGTGGTCATGATCCCGCTGTCGGGCTTCCTCAGCCGGATGCTGTCGACGCGCGTGCTGTTCACCGTCGCGGCCGCGGGCTTCACCGCGGCCAGCGCGCTGGCCGCGACCGCCACCAACATCGACCAGATGATCGTCTACCGCGCCGTGCAGGGCTTCATCGGCGGCGGCATGATCCCGAGCGTCTTCGCTGCCGCCTTCACCATCTTCCCGCCGTCGCGCCGCGCCATCGTCTCGCCGATGATCGGCTTGGTGGCGACGCTGGCGCCGACCATCGGCCCGACCGTCGGCGGCTATATCAGCCACGCCTTTTCATGGCACTGGCTGTTCCTGGTCAATGTCGTGCCCGGTATTCTGGTGGCGACCGCGGCCTGGTCGCTGATCGATTTCGACAAGCCCAATCTCAAGTTGTTCTCGAAGTTCGACTGGTGGGGCCTCGCCGGCATGGCCGCCTTCCTCGGCTGCATGGAGTACGTGCTGGAAGAGGGTCCGAACAACGACTGGCTGCAAGACCAGGCCGTGTTCATCTGCGCCATCATCATGACCATCGGCGCGGTGATCTTCTTCTGGCGTGTCTTCACCGCCGAGGAACCGATCGTCGACCTCAAGGCGTTCAGCAACATCAATTTCGCCTTCGGCTCGCTGTTTTCCTTCGTCATCGGCATCGGCCTCTATGGCCTGACCTATCTCTATCCGGTCTTCCTGGGGCGCATCCGCGGCTACGATTCGATGATGATCGGCGAAGCGCTGTTCGTCAGCGGCCTGGCCATGTTCTTCACCGCGCCCATCTCCGGCATCCTGTCGAGCAAGATGGATTTGCGGCTGATGATGATGATCGGCTTCTTCGGCTTCGCTACCGGCACATGGTGGATGACCCACCTGACCGCCGACTGGGATTTTTATGAGTTGCTCATCCCGCAGATCCTGCGCGGCTGTTCGATGATGCTGTGCATGGTGCCGATCAACAACATCGCGCTCGGCACCTTGCCGCCGGACCGGTTGAAGAATGCATCCGGCCTGTTCAACCTCACCCGCAATCTCGGTGGTGCGGTCGGCCTTGCCCTCATCAACACCGTGCTGATCGACCGCAATGCCTTCCACTACGCAAGGCTCGGCGAGCACGTGCAGTGGGGCAGCGCGGCGGCCCAGCAGAAGCTGCAGAACATGACGCTCAACTTCGAGCAGACATCAGGCCTGGACGCCACCAGTGCGGCGATCTCCAAATTGTCGGGCATGGTCCATCAACAGGCGGCGCTGCTGTCTTTCATGGACGTGTTCTACATGCTCACGGTGCTGTTCGCGACGCTTGGCCTGTTCACCATGCTGATCAGGAAGCCGGCCGCGCCCGGTGGTGGCGGAGGCGGCGGGCACTGAAACAAAAGAACCATACGCGGCAGCGGTTTCAGGAAGCTCCTCCAGTCCACGCCTGAAACGCTGACAGCGCAAAAAACTCCGGGCCGCAAAGCCCGGAGTTTTTTATTGCCCTTGCTAGAGCAATTCCAGGAAAAGTGTGTAGCGGTTTTCCGTCCGGAATTGCGTAAAAACAAATAGTTAGAGCAGTTCAGCGATTCTACCAATCGCTGAACTGCTCTAACGTCAGGCGGTGGCGGGCTTGAAGGTCAGCGCGACGCCGTTGATGCAGTGGCGCAGGCCGGTCGGCGCCGGGCCATCGTCGAAGACGTGGCCGAGATGGCCGCCGCAGCGGCGGCAATGCACTTCGGTGCGGGTCATGCCCAGCGACCGGTCCTCGGTCTTGCCGATGCCATTCGCGATCTCTTGCCAGAAGCTCGGCCAGCCGGTGCCGGAATCGAATTTCGTCTCCGAGGGATAGACCGGCAGGTCGCAGCCGGCGCAGGCGAAGATGCCCTTGCGGTGTTCGTTGAGCAGCGGGCTGGTGCCTGGATACTCGGTGCCCTCCTTGCGCAGCACGTCGAAGGCAGCCGGCGACAGGATGGCCTTCCATTCGTCGTCGGTCTTGGTGACCTCGAATTTCTCGGCCGCCTGGGCGGCCTGCGGGCTGCCCATGCGAAGCACCATTGCCGCGGCACCGACGACGCCGATCGCGGCGGCACCGCTCAAAAGAAAGTCGCGACGGTTCATGACCAGTTCCTCCTGTCGTCCGTTTTGCCAAATTATACCCGCCACGCAAAAGTCAAAAGCCGGTGACGGTTGCCCTCAAACGACACTCCGCGCCGTTCACGGCTGACCGTGGAACGGCGCGGAGCAGGCGTGCCGATTGCGGATCACGGGAGCGAGACGACGCGATCGACGGAGAGCTCTTGCAGCGGGTTCGTCCGCGGCAAGCGCCTTGTTACATTTTCGGTCCCATCACATTTTCGGGAGCAGAACCTTGTCGATGACATGAATGACGCCGTTGGATTGTTCGACGTCGGCTATCGTCACATTGGCGATATTGCCGTTCTCGTCGGTGACGGTGACCTTGCCGCCATCGGCCTTGAGCGACAGCTCGCAGCCGCCGACCGTCTTGACCTTGTGCGTCCCGCCGTCGGCCTTGGCCATTGCGGCCACATCCGCCCCCATCGCCTTGGCGCCGATGACGTGGCAGGCCAGGATCTTGGTGAGCTTGTCCTTGTTCTCGGGTTTGAGTAGCGTGTCGACCGTGCCGGCCGGCAGTGCCGCGAAGGCTTCGTTGGTCGGCGCGAAGACGGTGAACGGGCCGGCTCCCTGCAGTGTCTCGACCAGGCCGGCGGCCTTGACGGCGGCGACCAGCGTCGTGTGATCCTTGGAATTGACGGCGTTGTCGACGATGGTCTTGTTGGCAAACATGGCGGCGCCGCCGACCATCGGGTTTTCAGCATAAGCAGCCGTGGCAAGCGCGGAGACAGCGATCGTACCGGCGAGCAAAAGGGTGGCGAATCTACGCATGATATCTGGACTCCTCGGGTTTCTCTTCCCATTTTTGGGGACGCGAGGAGATACGGAACACAGATGCGTGAGTTTCAGACTATTTCCTGGTTTTTAGATTTATCTGCATTGCGGGATAAATTTTTCGAGCACGGCGGTTTGCCGGCTTACGGGCCTATTAGACATATGTGATGGAGATAGACTGGGTAATTTCTACCTTGTCACAATCCGAAGGGTCGATCAGATGCCCTTCAGATCGCCCGCGGCAACAACGGGGCCGGTCGGCTGGCCGGTCGGCGAGCCTCCGGCAGGCTCGAGGCTGACGGCCAGCACGGCGCCCTGCGCGAGTTTCTGCTGCGTGGCGGGCGAGACCCCAATGTGTGCCGTCGCACCGGCCGGGATGACGCCCATCGAGACCGGCGCGTTCTTGCCCTCGATCATCCACAGTTCGAAGTCCTTGCCGGAGGCGAGCGCGCCGGAAACATGCGAAAGGCTGACTTCATGCCGTTCGGATTCATAGACGGCGAGATATTTGACGTCGCTGCCGTCGGCCGCCAGCGAGGCGACCAGTCGCGCCTGCGGCTGTTCAGCCGGCCGATTGACGTAGGGAACGGCGACATAGAGCGCCAGCGCGGCAACAGCCGCCACGGCGAGACCACGCCAGAAGGCGAGGCTGGACCACAGGCCGGCGCGCGGTTCGGCGGGCGCGGCGGCGGTGGATGAAAACAGCCGGCGGTCGATCGCCGGCTTCACCGAAGCCGGCGGTTCGATCTCCGGATAGCCGGCGCCCAACGGCGAGAGGTGAACTTCCCAACCATCGACGAGCCGCGCGAACTCTGTCTCGCTGTCGATGCGCCTGGATGCGATCTGCCGCTCTTCCGCCGGCAGAACGCCAAGAACATATTCGGCGGCGAACAGGTCGTCGCCTCCACGTTCCGGTCCATTGTCCTCTGCCAGCGTCATCTTTCCAGGCATTCCCTGAGCTTCATCAGGCTGCGGCGCAGCCAGGTACGCATCGTGTTCAACGGCACGCCGTGACGTTCCGCCAGTTCGGCATAGCTTTCGCCCTTGAGATAAGCGCCGCGGACGGCCGCCGCCCGGTCCTTTTCCAGTTCATCGAGACAGTGGTGGATGCGTTCGGTCTCATCGCCCGCCACCGCCATGGCTTCTGGTCCCGGCGCCGGATCGGCCACGTCGAGCGCGGTATCGATATCGACTGCAGGCTTGCGCCGCGCTCGGATGCGATCGATCGCATGGTTGCGCGCGATCGCCACCAGCCAGGAGATCGGGCTCAGATCGGAGACGGCAAAACGATCCGCCTTCGTCCATATCTTGACGAAGACTTCCTGCAACGCCTCTTCCGCGTCTCCCCGGTCGTTCAATACACGAAGGCACACGCCGAAAAGTTTCGCACTGGTCTGCCGGTACAGCAGGTCGAACGCAGCCCGATCCTTCATCGAAGTCCGAACGATCAGCTTGGTGATGTCCTGCGGCGTCATGCGGGTCCAAATTAGGCAATTGCGATGTATTTGCAACGCGGAAATATTCCGCGCGCCTAAAGTTCCGGCGTCCGCACACCTGCCTCGAGGCTGTGTCCCAGTTTGAATTCAAAGATTGGCAATCGCTTTTGAGGCGATGACCCCGACATGCTACACTTTAGCGGAAAGCAAGGGAGATTTGGCATGAGATTGGTAGTCGCCAAACCTGAGGATGTCGCGACTGCCTTTGCCGATGCTTGGAATAGACATGACATGGACGACTTCGCGGCGCTGTTCGCCGACGACGCTAATTTTGTCAATGTCGTGGGCATGTGGTGGAAGAACCACACCGAGATCGAAAGGGCGCACCGCGCAACTCATGAAACCATGTTTCGCGACAGCCGATTAGAAGGTGCCGTCTCGTCAGTTGTTGAATTATCTTCCGGCATTGCATCGGTGCATTATACATGGATCCTGACTGGTGCATCCGCTCCGGACGGCTCATCCGCCGGAACGCGAAAAGGCATTCTGCTTCTGGTTGTTGTGAAGGAAGAACAGTCGGGCTGGCGGATAAAGGTTGCCCAGAATACCGACATTGTTCCGGGGGCGGTTGCTCCCCCTCCAACTCCATGAGATAGGCGTCTTACAAAAACTCGCCGCTCAAATTCCAAACTGAGACATTATGGCCTGGATTGCCAACGGAATCGCCGCTGACTAGCTTGGCGGCAACGGGGGAGCGCGCATGTCGGTCGAACGAATCCTTTGGGAAGAAGACGCGACCGGCCTCGCCGCTCTGGTGCGCAAGGGCGACGTGTCGGCGATCGAATTGACCGAAGCGGCAATCGCCCGCGCCGAGGCCACTCGCCCCGAAATCAACGCCACGGCCGAAACGCTCTATGACGCCGCGCGGGCGCGGGCGAAGAGCATCGACCGCTCCTTGCCGCTGGCCGGCGTCCCCTTTGCCATCAAGGATCTCGGCATCGCCGCCAAGGGCGTGCCCTCGCATGGCGGCAGCCGCATTCCCGCATGGGTGCCCGATTTCAATTCGGTGATGACCGACCGCTATCTCGCCGCCGGGCTGATCCCGATCGTCACCTCGACCTCGCCCGAGCACGGGCTGCGGCTGATGACGGAATCCAAAGCCTTCGGCATCACCCGCAATCCCTGGAATACCGGCCACACCACCGGCGGCTCATCGGGCGGTTCGGCAGCCCTGGTCGCCGCCGGCGTCGTGCCGGCGGCGCATGCGTCGGATGGCGGCGGCTCGATCCGCGTGCCTTCGGCCTGCAGCGGCCTTGTCGGTCTCAAGACCTCGCGCGGCCGTGTCCCGATGTCGCCGCTGGTAAGCGAAAGCTGGTACGGCATGGTCGTCGATCACGCCGTCACCCGCTCGGTGCGCGACTGTGCGCTGCTGCTCGACCTCACTCATGGTCCAGATGCGCTGGCGCCTTATGCCGCGCGGCCGCCAAAGGGTCCGTTCGCGGCCGCTGCCGCGCGCGATCCCGGCAAGCTCAAGCTGGCCGTCTACCGCAAGTCGCCGCTCGGCCTGCCGATTTCGGCCGAGACGCTCAAGGCGCTCGACATTGCCGTGGCGCTCGCCCGTGAGGGCAGCCATACCGTCGAGGACATCGAGCTGCCCTTCATCGGCCGCGATTTCTTCGCCGATTTCTGCACGACGGTCGCCTCCGCCGTTGCCGGCTCGTTGCGGGGTGAAGCGCTGCGCGTCGGCCGCTCCGTGACGGGCGACATCGAGCGCGCCACGCGGGTGCTCGGCCGGTTGGGCGAAATGGTCTCGGCCGGCGAGGTCTATGCCGGCCTGCAGCGGCTGCATGCCGCCTCGCGCCGCCTGATCGAGGATACTGCGCGCTATGATGCGGTGCTGATGCCCGTCATCGCGCACCCGCCGCTTGCCTGCGGCGCCATGGATCCCAAAGGCGCCGACGAGTTGATCGAAACCCTGCTCGACAAGCTGCATCTCACGGCGCTGCTCAGGATCAAACCACTGTTCGGCCAGTTGATGGACAAGAGCCTCTGGTTCACGCACTGGCCCGCAATCCACAATGTCAGCGGCCAGCCGTCGATTGCGCTACCGGTCCATGTCACGGACGCCGGCCTGCCGCTCGGCATCCAGGCCGCCGGCCGCCCGGGCGACGAGGAAACGCTTTTGTCGCTCGCCGCGCAGATGGAGAAGATCTCGGGCTGGCTGAAGCGGCGGGCGCCGCTGATGGTGCCGTCACAATGACGACACCGTGAACGGCTCGAATATGACAGCAATGCCATTTGCGGCTCGCGTCAATTCCCGCTAAGACGCCGCCGTCCTTACCTGATGCATGTCGCCCAAAAGTGCCAGCGGTTTGGGGACAACGGCATGCATAAAACCAAAAGCCAGGGAACCACGCCGATGACGGACGTCGCCGCCACCGCCGAAATGCAGGCCGCACTCTTGTCGCGCGCGCTGCCCTACATGCAGC
This sequence comes from Mesorhizobium sp. M8A.F.Ca.ET.165.01.1.1, assembly GCF_004792065.1. Taxonomy (NCBI): domain Bacteria; kingdom Pseudomonadati; phylum Pseudomonadota; class Alphaproteobacteria; order Hyphomicrobiales; family Phyllobacteriaceae; genus Mesorhizobium; species Mesorhizobium sp. M8A.F.Ca.ET.165.01.1.1. The sequence goes on from NZ_SRTH01000010.1 coordinate 138,703, forward strand.
GCTACGAGCACAAGACGGTCGTGGTGAAATATGGCGGCCATGCCATGGGCGACATCGAGCTCGGCAAGGCCTTCGCCCGCGACATCGCGCTGTTGAAGCAGTCCGGCGTCAATCCGATCGTCGTCCATGGCGGCGGCCCGCAGATCGGCGCCATGCTGAACAAGATGGGGATCGAATCCAAGTTCGAGGGCGGCCTGCGCGTCACCGACCAGAAGACGGTCGAGATCGTCGAGATGGTGCTGGCCGGGTCGATCAACAAGGAGATCGTCGCACTGATCAACGCCGAGGGCGAATGGGCGATCGGCCTGTGCGGCAAGGACGGCAACATGGTGTTCGCCGAAAAGGCGCGCAAGACCATGATCGACCCCGATTCCAACATCGAGCGCGTGCTCGATCTCGGTTTCGTCGGCGAGCCGGTCGAGGTCGACCGCACGCTGCTCGACCTGCTGGCACGCTCCGAAATGATCCCTGTTCTGGCGCCGGTGGCGCCCGGCCGCGACGGTCACACCTACAACATCAACGCCGACACTTTCGCCGGCGCCATCGCCGGCGCCTGCAAGGCCTCGCGCCTGCTGTTCCTCACCGACGTGCCGGGCGTGCTCGACAAGAACAAGAAGCTGATCGACGAGCTGACGGTCACCGAGGCGAAGGCGCTGATCAAGGACGGCACGGTCTCGGGCGGCATGATCCCCAAGGTCGAGACCTGCATCGAGGCGATCGAGCGCGGCGTCGAGGGCGTCGTCATCCTCAATGGCAAGACGCCGCATTCGGTGCTGCTCGAACTCTTCACCGAACACGGCGCCGGTACACTGATCGTGCCTTGACATTTGCGCTTCGGAGCCCGGCATCCTCAGTCCGGCAGAGCGGCGACGGCCACGATCTCGATGACGAGATCGGGATGCGCGAGCGCGGCGACCCCGATCACTTCCGAGGGCGGCGGATTGTTGTAGCTGCAGTGCTTCGGGCAGTGCTCGGCGAAGAATTCGTCCATCACGTCCAGCCGGAAATTTGGGGAGCTCAGCGCGCCTCCGTCGGGAAACGGCCCTTTGACGTACTGGGTGATCTTGACGAGATATTCGAGCGAGCTGCCGAGCTCCTCCAGATCCGATTTGATGTTCGTCAGAATGGAACGCCATTGCGTCGCCGCGTCGCCGACGGCGCCCCCCTTGCCGCTCGACGGGTCATAATTCTCGGCCGTGCCTGTATTGCCGGCAAGGAAGACATACCCCTTGGCTCCGGTCACGACGGTGCCTTTCCCCCAAGGCATAGGCCGGCCACCTTTCATCTTCTTATGCGTGACAAGTTTCATCGCTTCCTCCTGCTGGCCACCATCATCCGATCGCCAGAAATTAGCGCGAGGTCCGCTGGCGGCCAGGGCGAGACGGGTCAGGCCGGCGGCGGTGAGACGCCAAAGGCATGCTGCTCGGCGGCAGGCGCCGTTAATGGTCTCTTCGCCGGGCGCTGAAAGGTCATCGACTCTTCCTCCGCATCCTGCGGCGCGCCCCAGAATTCGGCGAGCGTCGGGCCGCCTTTCACCCGGTTGTCGGTCACCAGGAAACCCCACACCTCGCGGAACCAGACGCGGCGGCCCATTTTGGTGTACCAGCGCATCGAATGCCGCTGCTCGGGATCCGGGTGGAACAGGATGCGCGCCAGCGCCTTCGGCCGCGACTGCACGGCGAGTTCGATCAGCTTGACCGAGAAGAACAGCATCCATGGCTTGAGCCGCGTCATGTGCAGCACCTGGTGTTTGTAGTCCCACAGGCGGGCGTCCTTCTGGATGACCCTGCGATCCCGCGCGATGCGGAAGAACGGCGTCCACCGATGCGGCGTCACATAGAGCGCCTGGATCTGGTCCGGGTCATAGGCGATGAGCTGGCGGAAACCACGCCAGAGATCACGAAAACCTTCATCCTCGAAACCGGCCACCCAGGTCGCCATCGACAGGATGCCGTGCTTTCGCAGCAGCCGTATCGCCTCGCGGTCGGACGAGGTGCTGCCGCCCTTGCGGATCAGTCGCAGCGTCTGCTCGTCGGTGTTTTCCATGCCGAGCAGCCAGCGGATAACACCGGCCTTGCGGTAGAGGTGCAGCATGTCGGCGTCGCGCACGATATCGTCGGCGCGTGTCGAGCCGACGATCAGCACCGGCACGTTCTCGGCGATCATCGCATCCAGGAAAGCGCGCCAGGCCTTCTTCGAGACGGTCGGGTTCTCGTCGGCGAGGTTGATCAGCTCGACGCCGTGCTCGCGGTGTAGCCAGGCGATCTCCTGCGCGAATTTCTTGGGATCGCGATGCCGCCAACGGGTCCAGAAGCCGCGCTGGCCGCAATAATTGCACAGATGCGGGCAGCCGCGCGAAAACTGCATGACCACCGCGCGCTTGCCGCCCCAGTAACTGTATCTGCTGACGTCAATCAGTTCCCAGCCGACGCGGTAGGCGTCGAGGTCGGCGATGGTCATCGCCGCCTGGGTGGCGAAGGGCCGGCGCAGATCGTCGCGATAGGCGATGCCGGCGACGCTTGCCGGCGGCTGGCGCATTTCCACCGCCTCGACCAGCGCCACCACGGTCGCCTCGCCCTCGCCGCGCACGATGAAGTCGAAGACGTCGGTCTCAGTCAGGATGTCGCGCCAGTGATAGGTCGGGAAGACGCCACCATAGATGACGATCGTCGCAGGTTCGCGCGCCTTGATCATCGCGGCGATCAACAAGGCGGTCGGATGCGCAGAAGTGGATCCGGAATGGCCGATCAGGACGAAGTCGGGACAGTCCTTCAGGGCTTCCGCGACGACCGAGGCGAGCGGCATCGGCCCGAACTCGGCATCGACGAGCCGCACCTCATGGCCGGCGTCGACCAGCGGGCCGCCGATGGCCAGCAGGCCGAGTGGCGGCAGGTGATCGTCGGGCACGCGGCTGCCGATGGCGGTGTGCGGCGGATTGATCAGGACGATTTTCATAGCGGACCTCCAGGACGTTGGTCCGCATGCTGGCCGGCGATCGTGCCGCCCGGTTGGCCCGTTTCAGCAGTTTGCTCGCAGCTTTTCCGCAGAAAAGAGTGAGCGCTGTCAGCGCCTGAGATGCGCGAGCGGCACGTGGCCGGGTCCCTTGATGTTCTGCAGCACCAGCTGGGTGTGGACGTCGCGCACGCCCTCGAGCCGCATCAGCCGATGCATGACGAAGGCGTTGAGCTCGTCGACCGATGGCACCATGACATGCAGCAGGAAATCGTGGTCGCCGGTCATCGTCCAGCACGACGACACCTCGTCCATGCGCTGGACAGAGGCAATGAAGCTTTCGGGAGAGCCGTCGCTGTGGCTGACGAGGCGCACCTGGATGAACACCTCGACCATCAGGCCGACCGCGCGGCGGCTGATCACGGCGGCAAATCCCTTGATGATGCCGGCTTCCTGCAGCGCTTCGAAGCGCCGCGCGCAGGGCGTGGTGGAGAGGCCGATCTCCTGCGCCAGCTCGGAGACAGGTTTGCGCCCGTCGCGTTGCAGGACATCGAGCATCCTGATCTCGAAATCATCGAACTGAGGCATTTTCACTCTCCTTGTGTCGATTTTGAGTGAATGTTATCTCGAATATGCCGCTCGATCTACGATCAAAACCAATTTGCCTCGGTAAGTTGGGCTACACTTTCGGCACCGCAGCCATCGATGCTTTGCGAGGGAGAAGACATATGACGACGATGAGCGTTGCCGAATATGCCCGCGACTGCGCGGCGCAAGGGTTGCGCGGCGACTATTCGGTCTGCCGCGCCGATTTCACCGTGGCACAGGGCTATGACTACAGCGGCGAGGAGCAGGCGGTGTGGCGCACGCTGTGCGACCGCCAGACCAGGCTGACGCGCAAGCTCGCCCACCATTCCTATCTCGACGGCGTGGAGAAGCTCGGCCTGCTCGACGCCATTCCCGATTTCGCCGACGTCAGCGCCAGGCTGCGCAAGCTGACCGGCTGGGAGATCGTCGCCGTGCCCGGCCTCATTCCGGCGGCCCCGTTCTTCGATCACCTCGCCAATCGCCGCTTCCCGGTCACCAACTGGCTGCGCACCAGGCAGGAACTCGACTATATCGTCGAGCCGGACATGTTCCATGATTTCTTCGGCCATGTGCCGGTGCTGTCGCAGCCGGTGTTCGCCGATTTCATGCAGATGTATGGCAGGAAGGCCGGCGACATCATCGCGCTCGGCGGCGACGAGATGATCACCCGGCTCTACTGGTACACGGCCGAGTATGGCCTGATGCGGGAAGCCGGCCAGCCGCTGAAAGCCTTCGGCGCCGGGCTGATGTCGTCGTTCACCGAATTGCAATTCGCGGTGGAGGGCAAGGACGCCCACCATGTGCCGTTCGACCTGGAAACGGTGATGCGCACCGGCTACGAGATCGACAAGTTCCAGCGCGCCTATTTCGTGCTGCCGTCCTTCGACGCCTTGCGCGATGCCTTCCAGAGCGCGGATTTCGAGGCGATCGTCACGCGCCGCAAGGGCCAGCCGGCGCTCGACCCGGCGACGGTCTAGTCCGTTTCGGTTTTGGGAATACGACATAAAAACAAAGACCTAAAGCGCGTCGCATGACTCCGTTTCGACGCGACGCGCTTCAGACGCTTTGATCCCGGCAGGCTATTGCAGGGCGGCGGGGTTCATCCACAGGAACTCCCAGACATTGCCGTCAGGGTCTTCGATGTGGCGGTTGAACATGAAGCCGAGATCCTGCGCCGGATTGGGATCAGCGCGTCCGCCTGCCGCCACGCCCTTCTCGATCATGGCGTTGACGTCGTCCTTGCTGTCGGCGGTGAGCGCGATCAGCATCTGGCTTTCACGCCTGGGGTCGCCGATCTGCCGCGCGGTGAACTGGCTGTAGTACTGATGCGAAAGCAACATGACGCCAATGGAGTCCGAGAACATGATCGAGCTGGCCTGGTCGTTCGAGAACTGCGGATTGAGCGTGCCCCCGATCGCGAGATAAAAATTGGTGGCTGCCTGCAGATCGCGCACCGGCAGATTTATGAAGATCATCTTGGTCATCGGTCTAAAGCCTCGCCTTCGTTGACAGGTACTAGTCAGTCCAGTACCGTTTGACGACTATCACGAGAGAACGGTACCGTCTAGTACTGGTCAAAGGGGCGCCATGGAAATCAAGGGGGAGACCAGATCGGCACGCAAGGATCGTGAAATCATCCAGGCGGCCACGGCGGCGTTCATCGCCAAGGGCTATGATGGAACCAGCATGGAGGAAATCGCCACCAGGGCGGGAGCTTCCAAGCAGACCGTGTACAAGCATTTCACCGACAAGGAGACGCTTTTCGGTGAAGTCGTTCTATCAACCGCTGGCCAGGTCAACGACATCATCGAGTCCGTGACGACACTGCTTTCCGAGGCGAGATTCATGCAAGGCGGCCTGCAGCAGCTTGCTCGGCGCTTGATAACGATGCTCATGGACGACGAGTTGTTGAAGCTGCGCCGCCTGATCATCGCCAACACGGATCGAATGCCGCAGCTTGGCCGCGGCTGGTACGAAAAAGGCTTTGAGCGCATGCTTGCCTCGACGGCGTCCTGCTTTCAAAAGCTCACCGATCGGGGGCTGATGCAAACCAGTGATCCCCGTCTGGCGGCCAGCCATCTTTTTGGGATGATCCTTTGGATCCCCATGAATGAAGCCATGTTCACGGGGAGCAACCCGCGTTCCAAAGCCGAACTTGAACGGCACGCGGATGCCTCGGTCGAGGCGTTTCTTGTCGCCTATGGGGTCCAACCGAAATAGTCTCGTCCTCTGCCGACATTTGTTCACGGTCGGGAGCAACGATGCCCACCATATGCCTTTCGACCTCGAGACGGTGATGCCCGCCGCCGGACATCCCGCCATCTCCTACAAGGCGTAGATGGTCCGGTTGAACTTCGTCTCCATCACCACATGGGAAGCGGTTTTGACGACGCCGCTGATTTCATTCACGGCATTCACCTCCCGGTTCAGCTTCTCGAGCGTCTCGGCGGCAAGGTGGATGATCAGGTCCCACTCGCCGGTGATGGCGTAGACCGCCTGGATCGAAGGCATCGCCTTGATCTTTCTGGAGACGTCCGGATAGCTCTTGTTGTTCAGGGCGGCGAGCGTGAAACAGTGGACGGCGTTCTGGGCCACCTCCTTGGTCAGCCGCACGCTATAGCCTTCGATAATGCCGCCGGCCTCCAGCTTCTGGATCCGCTCCTGCAGCGCTGTCCGCGATACGCCGAGCTGACGTGCCAGTGACGCGACCGGCTCACGCGCATTCTTCTGCATCAGCGCGAGCAGCTGACGATCCTTCTCGGTCAATTCCACAAACAAATCCTCTCGCTCGATCCGCGCTGTAACCGCCGCGATCCTATCGGCTGAACCGCCCCCGCGACAATCCGGAAGACCGGCCTTAGCGAACGGAACAAGGCGAACATATCCGGCACTTTGCCGTCTCAAGGCACGCAATGACTGCGCGATCGCCATTATCCCGCATTTCGCCGGGTGGAACCCTTCTTTTTGCGACCTGACTGTCTGGGGTCACAAACGCCGGTCCATCAGGGGGAACGAGCTTCGGCTGTGGTGGGCACAAACCGATCCGCGTTGAACCTGTGGCCGAAAGCGCTGAGGTCCGACGTTACGCATCCTATCAGTTTCAACCACAAGGGAGGGATAACTTTGAAAAAGCTGCTCGATTTAGCCGTTCTTGCCGCCGCGACATTCGCGATCACAACGGCGGCCATGGCCGGGGAAACCCTGGACCGCGTCACGTCGAAAAAGGCGATGGTCATCGCCACCAACGCGGCCTGGCCACCGCAGAGCTTTCTCAACGACAGCAACGAACTCGCCGGCTTCGACATCGATGTCTCGCGCGAGATCGGCAAGCAGCTTGGTGTCGAGGTCTCGTTCGAAACGCCCGACTGGGCGACGCTGACCGGCGGACGCTGGCAGGGACGCTACGACCTCGGCGTCGGATCGGTCACGCCGACCAAGGCCCGTTCCAAGGTGATCGACTTTGTCGGCATCTATTATTACAGCCCCTATGTCTACGTCCTGCACAAGGACAGCGGCGCGAAGTCGGTCGCCGATCTCAACGGCAAGATCATCGGCGTCGAGACGGCAACCACCTCGGAGGATTTCATCCGCCGCAAGCTCGAAATCGACGCACCCGGCCTGGCTCCCATCGAATACAAGCTGGAGCCGGGCGAGGTCCGCACCTACGCGGATTCCATGCTTCCCTTCGACGACCTGCGGCTTGGCGACGGCGTGCGCCTGAATGCCGTGATCGCACCGGAGCAGACGGCGCAGAACGCCATCAAGAACGGCTATCCCGTGAAGATCCTCGAAGGCGAGTACGCCTTCCGCGAGCCGCTCGTCGTCATCGCCGAGAAGAAGGATCCGGAGTGGACCGCGAAGGTCGCGGGCATCATCACCGGGATGAAGACGGACGGCACGCTCGCCGCGCTGACCACGAAGTGGTACGGCAAGGACTACAGCGCCAAGTAAAGTCATTCCGCCGGCTGCCCCTCGGCAGCCGGCGGTCACCCACCAAATACATGCCCCCTCACCGCAAAGTCGTCGATGGCCTATCCGGATACCTACTACGCCCGCACCCTGACCGACCGGAAGACGAGGCCTCCGCTGCAAGGCGAGGCGCAATGTGACGTGGCCGTCGTCGGCGCCGGATTGGCCGGGCTGACGACGGCGCTGCAGCTGGCGCGCGCCGGACTGCATGTCGCCGTGCTGGAAGCCCAGCTCGTCGGTTTCGGCGCTTCGGGCCGCAATGGCGGTTTCGTCACGCCCGGCTTCGCCACCGGCGGCGACAATATCGCCGCACGTGTCGGCGGGGAGGCCGCGCGCGACCTGCACCGGCTGTCGATCGAAGGCGTCGAATTCGTGCGCGACACCATCGAGACGCTCGCAATATCGGCCGCCCAGCCGCGTGCCGGCCTGCTCAGCGTCTTGCGCTACGACGACGGCGATGCGCTGAAGGCCTATGCCGAACAGATGGCCCGCGACCACGGCTATGAACTTCAGTATCTCGAGAGAGAAGACGTCCGATCGGTGCTGAAGTCCGCTCGCTACCACCAGGGCCTGCGTGACCCAAACGCCTTTCACATCCATCCGCTCAACTATCTGCGTTGCCTTGCCGACGAGATCGAGCGGCTTGGCGGCGAGGTCCATGAAAGCTCCGAGGTCGTGCAGTGCGACCTCTCGGGGCCGCAAAAGATACTTCGCACCAGACAGGGCACGCTTCGGGCGCCCCGGATCGTGCTCGCGACCGGCGGCTATACCGGCCCGGTTTTCGGCCAGCTCTACCGCGCCTTCCTGCCCATCGCCACCTATGTCATGGTTTCCGAGGCGGCTCCCCGCCTCATTGCGCAAGCCGTCGCCACGACGGACGCCGTCGGCGACAACAGGCGGGCCGGCGACTATTATCGCCTGGTCGAGAATGGCAATCGTCTCCTGTGGGGCGGGCGGATCACCACGCGCGCCGCTTCCGCCGACGCGTTGGCGCGCGAATTGCGCCGCGAGATGGTCGGCACCTACCCGCAGCTTGCCGGCCTCAAGACCGAACTGGCGTGGTCGGGGCTGATGTCCTATGCCCGGCATCTGATGCCCCAGATCGGCGAGCTGCGGCCAGGCATATGGTACTGCACCGCTTTCGGCGGCCATGGGCTCAACACCACGGCGATTGCCGGAAAAATTGTCGCCGAGGGCATTCTGGGCGCCTCGGACCGGTACCGGCAGTTCGCGCCCTTCGGACTGAGCTGGGCCGGCGGCGCCGCCGGCCTGGCCGCCGCGCAGCTTACCTATTGGAAACTGCAAGCGCAGGACTGGTGGCGGGAACGCAACGCCATCGCCAAGGACAAGGTGACGGCATGATCGGCAGGCTGATGCTCTCCCATCCAGGGCTCGCCCGCCGCGCCGCGGCCGCGCTTTTTCCGGCGCTGCTGGCCGCAGCCCTCTACGCCATGGGCATCAAGTCGAGCTGGATCGGCTCATTGATGCCGCTTGCGTCCGACTGGCTGCAGGCCAACCCAGCCTTGTCGCGAGCCCTCTCGGCCGTGTTGATCGCGCTGCTGGTGCTGGTGAATTGCAAGCTGCTTCTGCTCCTGCCCCGACGCCAGCAGATCGTCGGCGTCTGGATCGAGCTGTTCGTGCTGCTGATGCTGTTCTTCTATTCCTTCGACCTCTCCCTCGCCTTCATCGCCAGGAAAGTCGGCTTCCTGATCACCCAGGGCGTCACCACGACGCTTTACATTTCGGCGATCTCGATCCTGATCGCGACCTTGATCGCACTGGTCGGCGCCATCGCCAAGTTGACCGGGAACGGCATCGTTTACGGGCTGGCCACCTTCTACACATCGTTGTTTCGCGGCCTGCCGTTGCTGATGCAGATCTACATCATCTATCTCGGGCTGCCGCAGATCGGTTACGTGATCGGCGCGGTGCCGGCGGGTATCGTCGCGCTGTCGCTGTGTTACGGCGCCTACATGACCGAGATCTTCCGCGCCGGCATCGAAAGCATCCCGCGCGGTCAAAGCGAAGGCGCCACGGCGCTCGGCCTAAGCCCCGGCCAAACCATGGCGCTCGTCATCCTGCCGCAGGCCATGCGCGTCATCATCCCGCCGACCGGCAACCAGTTCATCGCCATGCTGAAGGATTCCTCGCTGGTCTCCGTCGTCGGCGTCTGGGAGATCATGTATCTCGCCCGCACGATGGGCCAGACGGAGTTCCGCCATATCGAGATGCTGATTACCGCCTCGATGATTTACTGGATTCTGTCGATCGCGCTGGAATTCGGCCAAGCCTATCTCGAACGGCGCTTCGGCCGATCAGGACGCTAGGTGGTCTGACCCTCTAGATCAGCGCGGCTGCGGCGCCTCGGCCTTCAGCCGCATGAGCTGGTCGCGCTGCAGGTCGAGCGCGGCGGTGACGAAGCGCCGAATGGTGGCAAGCTCCGCGTCACTGAACGTGGCAATGAGCTTCTCCCCTTCCCGCGCGATGGCGCCGTAATAGCGTGCCGACAGCTCCCGTGTTGACTCCGTTGCCTCGATGACCACCTTGCGCCTGTCCTCGAGGCTGCGCGTGCGCGTCAAGAGGCCGCGCGCCTCCAGCCGGTCGATCAGCGCGGTCACCGCGGCCGGCGTCAACCCGGTCGCGGTCGCGATCGCGCCGGCCGATTGCGGGCCGCCGTGGAGCAGTCCGATACAATGGCGCTCGGCCATGTTGAGGCCGAGTCTCATCCCCACCGCCTCGTCATAGGCCTGCGTCGCGTCCTGCCACTGCATGATGGCAAGACCGATGGCTGTCGTCAGTTCGGCTCGATTCCGGCTTGACGAATTTACTTCGATCATCTAACTATCAATCCGTCTAACATTTAGACCATTATAGCAATATGCGGCTACGCCCCCGACAAGGCAAGAGCCGCTCCCGGGCAAGGATATGAAAAATGAGTTTGATTCAACAGCGTACGCCTCTCTCGCGCGAGGAAGAATTCAAATACGCCAAGCTGGCCATGGAATGGTATGGCTGGGGCTCTCCGATCGGTCTCGGTATCCTGCTGGTGTCGCTGGCCGCCGCCGCCGTGCTGGTCCGGATCGCCGTCTACGGCTTTTGAGCCTCTGCCGGCGCCATCCTTGGCGCCGGCCCTGCCGGTCGTGGCTTGGCAGGACGACGGCTTCGTGGAGGCCGCTCAGACCGTGACCACCTTGCTCAGATGGTCGCCCAGCCGGCAGGCGAGCGCGGTGATCGTCGTCGTCGGGTTGGCTTGGCCCGACGTGCAGAACACGGAAGAGCCGCCGACATAGAGATTGTCCATGCCATGCACCTTGCAATTGGCGTCCACCACGCTCCTGGTGACATCCGTGCCCATGCGCGTGCCCCCCATATGATGATGGCCCGCCGTCTCTTCGTTGGTCGGATAATCCTCGCCGTTCGAGATCCAGTCGGCAATGCGCACCCGGCCCAGGTTTTTCTGGGCAAGCGTCGTGCCGAACAGCCTCAGGCCTTCGAGAAGGGTGCGTTGTTCCAGTTTCGATTTCTTCCAGTGCAGTTCGATGCGCGGCACGCCGGCATGGTCGACCTCGGTCTTCGACAACTCGATCTGGTTCGAAGCCAGCGGCGCCTGTTCCCAGGCGACATAAAGCTGAGCGGCGCAACGCAGGTTCTGGTCGAGCTTGCCAGATACCCATTCCGCCATATGCGGCGCCGTGCAGGCTAGGTCGGCGATGAGGCTCTTGACGCCCGGATAGGGCGTCTCGATCAGCCGGATGCCGAAATTCATGATCTTGAGACGTTCCATCGCGGCAGGCATCGGCGAGAAGAAGGCCTCCTTGACGGCATCGACCTCGAACGCACCATAGTCGGCCAGGATGGCGTTGCCGCCCTCGAAGGTCGGATGCTCCATCCAGTAGCGGCCAAGCGCCGTCGCGTTCGGCACGACGCCGCCGTTGGAGCGCTGGTTCGACCACAAAAGCAGCCGCGAATTCTCCAGCCCGCCGGTGCAGACGATGAAATAGTCAGCGCTGAACGAGCCGGCGTCCTGTCCGTTGGACCACAGCTTGGCGCCGGTCACGCGTTTGCCGTCTCCGGCAAGCTCGGTGGCGTAGGTGTTGAGCACGACGGCGATGTTTTTGCTCTTGTCGAGTTCGTCGGCGAATTTTTCGGCAAACCGCACCGCCGGGCTCTTGATCAACTGCACCCAGCGAATGTCGTCCGAAATCGGCACATCAGGCCGGAAATCGGGAAGGTCGAGGATAGCGCGCACTTCCGAGAGGTAGGGTTCGATGTCGGCTCGGCGGATCGGCCAGCCGGTGTCGGGCGCCCAGGCCTTGGGCTCGAAATCCAGTTTGTCGAGCACGCGGCACCAACCGGCCCAGTGATTGGAGCTGCCGCCCATGAACCGCAGCCGGGTGGTGTCGAGATCGAAATAGAAATCGCCGACCGTGGTGCCGCGGTAGAAGTCTTGCGAGTCGTCGCTGAATTCCCGCGGACCGGCTTCCAGCACCACGACCGGAATGCCGGCAGCGCCAAGTTTTCTGGCGATCGTTGTGCCGGCCGGACCGGAACCAAGGATGCAGACCCTTGGCACAAAGTTGGCGGCGCGATACGCCTCGTAGCTGTCGAAGATCATGCCAGGTCGCTCCGCTTCAGGATCCAGCCATTGACCTCGACGATCTCGTCAGGATCGGCCCGGGATGAACCGGCATGGGTGGCGTCGGCATCAGGCAGCTTGCGGAACAACGACAGGGCAGGTAGGGCGATCAGCGCCTGCACGAGCGTGCGGCGCGACATTTTTTTTATGAGGAAACTCATGGCAGGTCTCTCGGCTAGGGCTTCGATGCGCGCATGACATTCCCCGAACGGCACACACATCGTCACGGAAGCCAGTATCGTGCCAAGCATGGCATCAAGGCGGGGAAAGTGCCGACAAGCGGCACAACCGGATGCAAACAGGGTTAGAAATTTTTTAACGGGCCAGGTGTGCCGGCCCGGTCTGCTCATGCCGCTTCGGAAATATCGGTATCGAGGATCGTCAGGTTGCGGCCCGCATGCTTGGCTTGGTAGAGGCGCCGGTCCGCGGCGCGCATCAGCTCCGATACGTTGACATCCTCGCCGCAGACAGTGCCGCCGATGCTGACGGTCAACGGAATGGTCCGTTCATCGACCGGCCGGAAGCGGATCAGTTCGACCTCGCGGCGGATCCGCTCGGCAACGCGCTTGGCCTCCTGTTCCGTGGCTCCGGTCAGAAACGCGCCGAACTCCTCGCCGCCGATGCGGCCGAGCACGTCGCCGCTGCGCACGCCGCGCTCGATGGCGCTGGCGATCAACAGCAGCGCGTCATCACCGGTCAGGTGGCCGAAATTGTCATTGATCGTCTTGAAGTGGTCGGCGTCGATGATCAGCAGGGCGCCGCGGTCGGACTTGCGCCGGGAGCCGTCCAGCGCGGCAAAGAAGCTTTCCCGGTTGAGCATGCCGGTCATGTCGTCGCGGCTCGCCTTTTCCGCCAGGCGGCGGTGCGCGGCGGCGAGTTGGGCATGAGCACGGGCAAGCTCGCGATGCGCGTTTTTCAGCCTGTCGCTCTGCCAGAACGTGCTGGCGCATGCGGCCCAGGCAAGGACCAGCGGACAGAGCGTCGAGGTCAGCCAGATCGTGCGCGTTATGGGGAATCCCATGGCTGGGACGACAATCAACGTCAGCATGAGAGAGGCGGCGACGGAGGCGAAAGCGATGGCGGCGGATTTGAGAATAATGCTGTTCATCGCGAACTCCCCTCAGGACTTGTCTCTGTGCCAGCAAGCCCTGAAGGCCACCTTTCCCGGACGGTTAAAATTTGAACCGTGAGGCCATTTCTGCAACCTCAACGGGCAGAAGTTGTGGATAAAGTCCCTTTCGGAATCCCTGTTTCATGCCATAAGGAGCGCATGACGACGCTTCCCGATCCCGCCCGCTTCGCCCATGTCACCGACTGGGTGTTCGACCTCGACAACACGCTCTATCCGCACCACTCGAATCTGTTCTCGCAGATCGACGTCAAGATGACCGCCTATGTCGGGGAGCTGCTGGCGCTGCCGCGCGAGGAGGCGCGCAAGCTGCAGAAGGAGCTCTATCTCGAATACGGCACGACGCTGAACGGGCTGATGACGCGCCACGGCATCGATCCCGACGACTTCCTCGAGAAGGTCCATGACATCGACTATTCGTGGCTGGTGCCCGATCCCGTTCTCGGCACCGCCATCCGGCAGCTTCCCGGTCGCAAGTTCATCTTCACCAATGGCGACCGCAGGCACGCCGAGCGCACCGCGCGCCAGCTCGGCATCCTCGACCATTTCGACGACATCTTCGATATTGTCGCCGCCGACCTCAACCCCAAGCCGGCGCGCCAGACCTACGAGAAGTTCGCCGAGCTGCACGCCGTCACCGGCCACAATGCGGTGATGTTCGAGGATCTCGCCCGCAACCTGGCCGTGCCGAAGTCGTTGGGCATGACCACGGTTCTCGTGGTCCCGCGCAATTTCGAACCGACATTCTCCGAAATCTGGGAACGCGACCCGGCCAACGAGGATGACGTCGATTTCGTCACCGACGATCTCGCCACTTTCCTCACGACCATAGTCGCAAGGGAGTAGGGAATTGAGGAATTGAGGAATTGAGGAATTGAGGAATTGAGGAGGGACGCAAGACCATGCCCCTTTTTCGTCAATTCTTCATTTCCCCAGTTCCTCATTTCGTTTCCCAAATTCCCCCAATTCCTATTCCCCCAGCTTGTAGAAGCGGCTGATGATGCCCCAGGCTTCGTCGGCTGTGTCGACGAAATCGATGATGTCCTGATCGCCCGGGCTGATGGTGCCTTGCTCGGCGAGGAAGTCGAGGTCGATCGCCCGCTTCCAGAAGGACTTGCCGAACAGGATCACCGGCACGCGCTCCATGCGCCCGGTCTGGATCAGCGTCAGCGTCTCGAAGAACTCGTCCATCGTGCCAAAGCCGCCGGGAAACACCGCCACGGCCTTGGCGCGCATGACGAAGTGCATCTTGCGGATGGCGAAATAGTGGAAATTGAAACAGAGCTCCGGCGTCACATAGGGGTTCGGTGCCTGCTCGTGCGGCAGCACGATGTTGAGCCCGATCGACGGCGCGCCGACATCGTCGGCGCCGCGGTTTCCCGCTTCCATCACGCCGGGTCCGCCGCCGGTCACCACGACATATTCGCGATAGTATGACGTGGCTGACTGCCGCGAGCAGAGGCGGGCGAATTTGCGGGCCTCCTCGTAGTATTTGCTGTTTTCCTCGAGGTTCTTCTTCTGCGTCTCGTTCTTGGCCGCCCAGGCTTCGCCACCGGGCTCCGGCAGGCGCGCGCCGCCGAACAGGATCACCGTCGAACGGATGCCGCGCTCGGCCAGGATCATTTCCGGCTTCAGCAGTTCCAGTTGCAGCCTGACCGCGCGCAGTTCGCGCCGGGTCATGAAGTCGGGATCGTTCCAGGCCAGGCGGTAGGTTTCGGCGCGCGTCTGCGGCGTGTCCGGCACGCTTTTCGACCGCTCCAGATCCTCATCCGAATGCGGCAGCGGCGTCCATCCCGCCTTTTCCATGGGAGTCATCGAATCCACCCGTCCATTCCTTTACTTGCGTCGTCCCGTGACGCAGTCGCGATTGACCCCCATTGAGCCTTAACATAGGGTCCGCGCGACTTTTAAACAGGTTAAGGCGCAGCCCCTTAACAGCTTGGTAATGGAGCAAATTCATGTCGAAGCCCGATCTGGCGAGCCTCGAAAAGACCATCGACAAGGCCTTCGAGGAACGCGACGCCATTTCGACCGCGACCCGCGGCGAGGTGCGCGACGCCATCCAGTCGGCGCTCGACCTGCTCGACCGCGGCACCGCCCGCGTCGCCGAGCGGCAGACCGACGGCAAATGGCACGTCAACCAGTGGCTGAAGAAGGCCGTGCTGATCTCCTTCCGGCTCAATCCGATGGAGATCATCAAGGGTGGCCCCGGCGAGGCCGTGTGGTGGGACAAGGTGGCGTCCAAGTTCGACGGCTGGAGCGCCGTCGACTTCGAAAAGGCGGGCTTCCGCGCCGTGCCGTCGTCGATCGTGCGCCGTTCGGCCTATGTGGCGCCAGGCGCCGTCTTGATGCCGTCCTTCGTCAATGTCGGCGCCTATGTCGATAGCGGCACAATGGTCGATACCTGGGCTTCTGTCGGCTCCTGCGCCCAGATCGGCAAGAATGTCCACCTTTCGGGCGGCGTCGGCATCGGCGGCGTGCTGGAGCCGATGCAGGCCGGTCCCACCATCATTGAGGACAATTGCTTCATCGGGGCGCGTTCCGAAGTGGTCGAGGGCTGCATCGTGCGCGAGGGCTCGGTGCTCGGCATGGGCGTCTTCATCGGCCAGTCGACCAAGATCGTCGACCGCGCCACCGGCGAGGTCTTCTATGGCGAGGTGCCGCCGAATTCCGTCGTCGTCGCTGGATCGATGCCGGGCAAGCCGTTTCCAAACAACGAACCGGGCCCAGGTCTCTATTGCGCCGTCATCGTCAAGCGGGTCGACGCCAAGACCCGGTCCAAGACCTCGATCAACGAATTGCTGCGCGATTGATCTTTGCCCCGGTCAGGCGCACCTTCCGCCGGCGCGACGATCGGTCGCGCTGGTTCAACATGGAGGGGGTGACATGGACTGGAAGTATCTGCTCACAAGCTTTGATGGCCGCATCAACCGAGCCAAGTTCTGGGCCGGCATCGGCGTATTCATCGTGATCGGCATTATCGCTTTCATTCTCGATGCGATCCTCGGCACGCGTTTCACCACCGCCAGCGGTGCCCAGATCGGCATCATCGGCATCCTCTTCGCGCTGGCATCGATCTATTTCGCGATTGCCCTCTATGCCAAACGCTGGCACGACCGCAACAAGTCGGGCTGGTGGACGCTGATCGGCCTCGTACCCTTCATCGGCGGCATCTGGCTGCTGGTCGAACTCGGCATCCTCGAAGGCACCAAGGGTGCCAACCAATATGGATCGGACCCGCTTGCCTGAAAGATCGGATCTCAACTGGCTTTTCTTCAAGACATCGGGCCGCGTCAGCCGCGCGGCCTATTTTCTCGGCGGATTGCTCGTCGCCATCATCCAGGCGTTCCCGCTGTACCGCTTCACGCTGGTGCCGGAGGGCTCGGCCGAGAGCAATATGTGGTCGTTCATCTTCTTCATCGCCTTCATCGCCTCGCTGTGGTCGAACATCGCGCTGGCGGTGAAGCGTCTGCACGACCTCGACAAGCCGGGCATTGCCGCGCTGATCCTGTTCGTGCCGGTCGTCTCGATCGTCGCCTTCCTTGTGTTGTGCCTGTTTCCAGGGCAGCCTGGGCCCAACCGCTATGGCCGGCGCACCAACGAGCCGGCTGAATCGAAGAGATAGAGAGGCATGATGTCGTCCGAAAGCCGCTCCGCACTTTTCGGCATCATGTTCTAGGGACCGATCGGATATCTCGCCATGCGCTACCGCACGCTTGATCCGAAACTGATCATCGAAACCGCCGAGCGGCTTGAAGGCCGCGTCGCCGACCGTTTCCCGGACGCCGGGCTGCGCGGCGTCGCCGCCGAACTGGTGTCGCTGTCGCGCGATCTGGCCAAGGCCGCTAAGGCACTGGAAGCGCCGATCTGGTGGCTGCGCGGCATCATCGTCGCCGCCGTGATCGCGGGCGCGCTGATCTTCCTGTTCGTCGGCACCATCTTGCCGCTCATTCACATCTCCCAGGCCGACGACGCGGTGCAGTCGGTGCAAGGCATCGAAGCCACGATCAACATGATCATCCTCGCCGTACTCGGTTTCCTTGCCCTGATCCGCACAGAGGAGCGCATCAAGCGCAAGCAGGTGTTTCGCCAGCTGCACGGCCTGCGTTCGCTGATCCACGTCATCGACATGCACCAGTTGACCAAGGATCCGGCGGCGCTGTCGGCCAGTTTCAAGCCGACCTCACATTCGCCGGCCCGCATCACCAATGCCGCCGATCTCGCGCGCTATCTCGATTATTGCTCCGAAATGCTGTCGATCACCGGCAAGATCGCGGCGCTGTTCGCCCAGTCCGTCAATGACGCCGTCGTCATCGACGGCGTCAACGACATCGAGAACCTGGCGTCCAACCTGTCGCGCAAGATCTGGCAGAAGATCACGTTGATCGACGGCCGGCCGGCGGCGCCAGAACCTTCTCCGGCACTAGGCCCGGCAAGCCAAGCCGCTCGGCTTCCGCCGCGCGCACCAAGGCGCTGACCCGCTGGACCGTCGGCCCCTGCGTGCCGGCTTTTTCGGCGAGCCGCAAGACAGCACCCTGCAGGTCGTCGATCTCGGTCGGCCGGCCGCGCCGCAGATCATCCCACATCGACGAACGCGCCTCGGGGTCGATCGCCAGCATGCGCCGCGCCAAGAGCTTGAACAGCCAGTCGGGCAGCCTGAGCACCTTCGGCAGCAGCGCAGGGCGCAGGCCGGCGATGCGCGCCGGCTCGATGCCCGAGGCCTTCATCGCCCGGAGAGCCTCATCGATCTGGCCGGCGAGGATCAGCCGCCAGCGCCTGTCGGCGAGTTCGGTCGCCAGCGGCAGGCCCGACAGCGCCACCAGCGCATTGTTCAGGTTCATCAGAAGCTTGCCCCACAGCACGGCCTTCATGTCGCCATGCGCTTCGACGGCGAGGCCTTCGACGTCGAGAAGGCCGGCAAGGCCGGCGTCCCCATCTTCAACCATTACCTTGCCGTCGCTGGCACGGTGGACGCGCAGCGGCAGTTCGCCGTCCGGCGATTGCACGACATTGAACCGCGCCATGCCGGCCAGCACCGTTTGCCGGCCAAGCGCCGCGCGCAGCCTGTCGGCATTGTCGACGCCGTTCTGCAGGCTCACCACCACGGCATCGGGACGGGCATGGGCCTTGATTAGGGCCGCCATATCCTGCGTCGCGCCGCTCTTGACTGTAACCAGGATCACATCGGCCACCGGCAAGGCGACAGCGGGATCCACGGTGACGGCGAACGATTCCGGCTTGATCAGTCGATCGCGGCCCTTGAGGTCGCTGACGCGCAATCCGCCCTGCCGCAGCGCTGCCTCGATGCGCGGTCGGGCGAGCAGGACAACCTGCCGCCCGGCGAGTGCCAGGCAGCCGCCGGCATAACAGCCAATGCTGCCGGCGCCGGCAATGACGATCCTCTTTTCCCCGTTTTCCATCTCTTGCTCCGCATCGGTCGACTATACGACATGAAAACCATAATGTCGGCGGTATCGTCGGCCATGGGGCTGGCCCCTACGTCTGGCCGTGACAGGCCTTTCGCTTTCGACTATCGCTTTTGCCATGACGCTGCCGACTGATCCCGCCGCAAACCTCGCCTCTCTCATCCGCTGTGCCTCGGTGACACCAGCCGAAGGCGGCGCGCTGAGCGCGCTGGAGGCGATGCTGGAACCGCTCGGCTTCCTGGTCGACCGGCCAGTGTTCTCGGAGGAGGGCACGCCGGATATCGAGAACCTCTATGCACGGCGCTCCGGCAACGGCCCGCACCTGATGTTCGCGGGCCATACCGACGTGGTGCCTGTCGGCGACGAAGCCGCCTGGACGCACCCGCCTTTCGCCGCCGAGATCGCCAATGGCGAGATGTATGGCCGCGGCGCTGTCGACATGAAGGGCGGCATTGCCTGCTTCATCGCCGCGGTGGCGCGCCATGTCGAGGCAAATGGCGGCCCGAAGGGCTCGGTGTCGTTGCTGATCACAGGCGACGAGGAAGGGCCTGCCATCAACGGTACGGTCAAGCTGCTCGAATGGGCCGCATCGAAAGGCGAGAAATGGGACGCCTCGATCGTCGGCGAGCCGACCAATCCGGACACGCTTGGCGATATGATCAAGATCGGCCGGCGCGGCTCGATGTCGGGCAGCATCACCGTCAATGGCCGCCAGGGCCATGCCGCCTATCCGCAGCTTGCCGACAATCCGGTGCGCGGCCTGATGAGCCTGGTGGATGCCTTGCTGCACCCGGTCTTCGACAAGGGCACGAAGGATTTCCAGCCGACCAATCTGGAGGTGACCTCCATCGATGTCGGCAACCCGGCCACCAACGTCATTCCGGCCAAGGCGACCGCCACCTTCAACATCCGCTTCAACGACAGCTGGACGGCCGAGACGGTCCAGGCCGAAATCCACAACCGCCTCGATCAGGCGGCGGGGCGCAAGAAGTACAGGCCAGGCAAGAAGACGCCGGTCGACTATGACCTCGTCTGGCGCGACCGGCCGAGCCATGTCTTCCTGACCCGCGACGACAGGCTGGTCGAGACGCTGAGCGGCTCCGTTGGTGCGGTGGTCGGCAAAAAGCCGGCGCTGTCCACCTCCGGCGGCACATCGGATGCGCGCTTCATCAAGGATTATTGCCCGGTGGTCGAATTCGGCCTGGTCGGCAAGACCATGCACATGGTCGACGAGCGCGTCGCCATTGCCGATCTGGAAACGCTGACGCGAATCTACCAGCGCTTCATCGACGACTGGTTCGGACAGGGCTGACCGGCATGCTTTCGGCGGACGAAACCCAAGCTTCGCTGACCGGCGCCTGGCGGCTGATGCTCGGCAAGGCCGATGGGCTGCGCCTGCTCGACCTGTCGGCCGACGGCTTCTGGAATTCGTTCTTCGCCATCATCATCGCGGCTCCGGCGCTGATCGTCGGCTGGGTCGGCATCGCCAACCAGATCGGCGATCCCGATGCCTTCGCCGGCCGCTTCTCCATGCTGGTGCGGCTGGCGACGGTCGATATCGGCTCCTGGGTGCTGCCGCTGGTCGCGCTCGCCTTGGTGGCGCCGCGCGCCGGCATTGGCGGGCGCTTCGTCCACTATGTCGTCGCCAGCAACTGGGCCTCGGCCATCACCGCCTGGCTGATGCTGCCCTCGGCGCTGATCAGGCTTTTCCTGTCATCGACAAGCCAGGTCTCGAGCCTTGT
Source organism: Mesorhizobium sp. M8A.F.Ca.ET.165.01.1.1 (assembly GCF_004792065.1). NCBI lineage: Bacteria > Pseudomonadati > Pseudomonadota > Alphaproteobacteria > Hyphomicrobiales > Phyllobacteriaceae > Mesorhizobium > Mesorhizobium sp. M8A.F.Ca.ET.165.01.1.1. The sequence goes on from NZ_SRTH01000010.1 coordinate 159,145, forward strand.
GTCGCTGCTCCTATTTTCCCTGTCGATGGTGCTGACCTGGCGCATGACCAATGCCACGATCGGCAAGGGCGCGGCCATCGGCACCGCCGTTTTCGTCGGCATGTTCATCGCTTCGCTGCTGGTGCTGTTCGGGCTGCAGATGCTGCTCGGCATCGCCGTGCCAGACGATGTCGGGGCTCAGAGCCTCTCGGGACTCTATCCGGGGTAGAGCCCGGTTCTACCAGGGCAGAGTTGGTGTCTATCCGGGGTAATCGACGCCTATCAGGAAAAGCCCATCGGGCGGCGCCACCTGGCCGCAGGCGGCGCGGTCTCGCGCCTCGAGCGCGGCCTTGAGGTCGCCTGATGTCCAGCCGCCGTCGCCGACCCGCTTCAGCGAGCCGACCATGGAGCGCACCTGGTTGTGCAGGAAGGACCGCGCCGAGGCTCTCACCTCGATCACGTCACCCGTTCGGCTGACATCGAGCCGCTCCAACGTCCTGACCGGGCTGTTGGCCTGGCACTGGGTGGAGCGGAAAGTGGTGAAGTCGTGCCGGCCGAGCAGGAGCTTCGCCGCCTCGTGCATGGCGGCGGCATCGAGCCGCTTCGGCACCCACCACACCTTGCCCTGTTCCAGTGCCGAAGGCGCGCGCCGATTGAGGACACGGTAGAGATAGTGCCGGCCGGTGGCCGAGAAACGGGCATCGAAGTCGTCGGAAACGACTGCAGCTTTCAGGATGGCAATGCGCGCGCCCGCCGCCTGCAGATGCGCATTGATGGCATCGCGCACCTTGTCGTCGGGCCACGCCTTGGCAAGGTCGACATGCGCCACCTGCGCGGTGGCGTGCACGCCGGCATCGGTGCGGCCGGCGGCGCGCAGCCGGACCGCCTCGCCGCAGAATTTCTCGATCGCCTGTTCGATCGCCTGCTGCACCGAAGGCTGATCGGCCTGGTGCTGCCAGCCGGCAAACAGGCTGCCGTCATATTCGATGTCGAGGCGAAAACGCGGCATGCCGGTCGGCTATACGCTCTCGCCTAGGCGGCGAGAGCGGTGAAGGCGGAGGCGTAGACCAGTCTGCCGGCTTCGGGTGCGTCGCCCCAGGCCAGCGCCTGCAGCGCCTCGCCTTGGTATTCGCTGTCGAACTTTTCAGCCCGGGCGTGGCTATAGCCGAAACGGCCGTAATAGGCCGGATCACCAAGCACAACGGCCAGTGTCTCGCCAGCGTCCTTGAGCCGGATATGGGCCTCGCGGATCAGCGCGCCACCGATGCCGGAGCCGTGAAAAGACGGCTCCACCGCCAGCGGGGCAAGCGCCACGGCGGCAAAACTCTTGCCGCCGTTCTGCACGAACAGGCGCGAAAACAGGATGTGGCCAACGGCCTGGCCGTCTTCTTCCGCCACCAGTTCGACGACGGCATCACCGCCGGTCACCAGCGCGTCGACCAGTCCGGCCTCCGCCTGCTGGCCGAAAGCGTGTTCCTCGACGAGGCGGATGGCCTCGCGGTCCCGCGGCGTCGCCGCGCGTATCGACATCATGCTCATGAGAATTTCAGTCCTTTTTCGATCTTGGCTCCGCGCAGGAATTCCGACGCGGCGGCGGGCTTTCCGCCCGCACGTTGAACTTCGACCAGCCTGATCGCGCCTTTTCCGCAGGCGACCGTCAGCCGGTCATCGAGAATTCCTCCCGACTCGCCCAAATCTTCCGAAGGCGACAGGCCTTCGGACAGCGTCGAGCGAAGCAGTTTCAGCCGTTCCATGCGGCCGCCAAATTCAATTTCGGACCAGGCGCCGGGAAAGGGCGACAGGCCACGAATGTGATTGTGGACATCGGCCGCAGGCCGCGTCCAGTCCACGCGCGTCTCGGATTTATCGATTTTCCTGGCGTTAGTCACCCCTTCGGCCGCTTGCGCGGTAAATGTCAGGGTATTCCGTTCCAGCCGTGCCAGCGCTTCCACCATCAGGGCAGCGCCAACGCTCATCAATCGATCATGCAGATCGCCGGCTGTCATATCGGGGTCGATGGCGCATTTTTCAAGCAATGCCACCGGTCCGGTGTCCAGGCCCTCCTCCATGCGCATCACCATCATGCCGCTTTCCAGGTCTCCTGCCATGATGGCCCGCTGGATGGGGGCGGCGCCGCGCCAGCGCGGCAAAAGCGATGCATGGCCGTTGATGCAGCCGAGCCGGGGTGCCTCCAGAACCGCCCTGGGCAGAAGCAAACCATAGGCGACGACCACGGCGATATCGGCGCCAAGCGCTGTAAAGGCGGCCTGTTCGGTCTCGCCTTTCAACGATGCCGGCGTGCGCACCTCGATACCCAACCGCTCGGCCTCGCGCTGCACCGGCGACGGCGTCAGCTCGAGCCCGCGCCGGCCCGCGGCGCGCGGCGGCTGCGTGTAGACGGCGGCGACATCATGTCCCACTTCGGCAATGGCGCGCAGCGTCGGCACCGAAAACCCCGGCGTACCCATGAAGATGACACGAAGGGGCATTTCCCCTATCCCACCAGTTTGCCTGGCGCCTTGTCCTTGGCGAGCTTCCTGAACTTCTTCACCACCATGTCGCGCTTCAACTTGGAGATATGGTCGATGAACAGCACGCCGTTGAGGTGGTCGATCTCGTGCTGCAGGCAGGTCGCCATCAGGCCCTCGGCCTCCATCTCCTGCAGCGTGCCGTCGCGGTCGAGATATTTGACCCGCACCGAAGCCGGGCGCTCGACCTCGGCATAGTAATCCGGGATCGACAGGCAGCCTTCCTCGTAGACCGACCGCGCGTCGGCGCTTTCGAGAATCTCCGGGTTGATGAAGACATGCGGCGCCGGCGTTTCGTCTTCCTTGGCAAGGTCGATCACCAGCATGCGCAGCGGTTCGCCGATCTGGATTGCCGCCAGCCCGATGCCGGGCGCGTCATACATGGTCGCCAGCATGTCGTCGGCCAGTTTGCGCAAGGACGCGTCGACGCGCTCCACCGGCTTGGAAACCTGGCGCAGGATGGGGTCGGGAAGGATGATGAGCGGCTTGATCGGCATGGCGTTTCACCTAAGACCTCCAAGGAAAGGCGTCAACCGGTGCGCCTGAGCCTCGTTCACGTTTTGATCTGTGCCAGCCCGCCGAATCGGCTATGCTGTCCACATGAATGATCTCAGCACCATCTTTTCGGAGCCTGTCGTACGGCTCGGCGCCTCGACAATCACGCTGGGTCACGCGCTGGCCTTCGGCGCCTTGCTGTTTCTCGGCTTGTTCGTGGCGCTCGTCGTTGCGCTGTGGCGGTCGGCCAAGGCGCGCGGGGTCGCCGCCGCGGAGGCCGCCGACCATGCCCGCGACGCCGAGACACGCATGGCTGGTATTTTGCAGTCGCAGGCTGAAATGCAGGGCCGCATGGGGGCCATCGCCGAAGTGTTCGGCGCCCGGCAGGCCGAATTGACGCAATCGATCGGCCAGCGCCTCGACGCCATGACCGGCCGCATCGGCCAGACCATGACCGAGCAGACCAAATCCACGCATGAGAGCCTGGCGAAACTGCAGGAGCGGCTGGCGGTCATCGACACCGCGCAAGGCAACATCCAGTCGCTGGCCGGCCAGGTCGTGCAGCTGCAGGCGATCCTCTCCAACAAGCAGACCCGCGGCGCCTTCGGCCAGTCGCGCATGGAGGCGATCGTCGCCGACGGCCTGCCGCATGGGGCCTATGAATTCCAGGCGACGCTGTCGAACGGCAGCCGGCCGGACTGCCTGGTGAAAATGCCGAACGGCGCGCCGTCACTTGCCATCGACGCCAAATTTCCGCTGGAAGCATGGAATGCCATCCGCGCCGCCGACGGCGCCGACCTGCAGAAGGTCGCGGCCCAGGCCTTTCGCCGCGACATCGAGGTCCATGTTCGCGACATTTCGGAAAAATACCTGCTCCAGGGCGAGACGCAGGACACGGCCTTCATGTTCGTGCCGTCGGAATCGGTGTTCGCCGAAATCCATGAGAATTTCGAGGCGGTCGTGCAGAAGGCGCACCGCGCCCGCGTCATCATCGTCTCGCCTTCGCTGCTGATGCTGTCGATCCAGGTCATCCAGGCGATCCTCAGGGATGCCCGCATGCGCGAGCAGGCGCATCTGATCCAGGGCGAAGTCATCAGGCTGATGGAAGATGTCCAGCGCGTCGACGAGCGGGTGCGCAAATTGCAGGGCCATTTCGGCCAGTCGGCCAAGGACATCGAAGACATCCTCGTCTCGACCTCGAAAGTGACCAAGCGCGGCCAGAAGATCGAGGCGCTGGAGTTCGGAGAAGGCGAGCCCGACGTCCCACACGGCGCCCCCGCCAAGGTGGAGGCCGCACCGCGCGTGGCTGATTCCAAGACGGGACAGCTGAGGCTGAGGGTTGTCGAAGATGGAGAGTAGTCGCTCGACGCCAGAGATTAGCGAAGCGTCTATCCCATCGTCATTCTAGGGCGGAGCAAGGAGCGGAGCGACGCGCGCAGACCCTAGAATCCATGCCGCGACCGCGGCGCGCCGCAACAGTGCAGAATTCCGTTCCACGGCATCCTTCGGCAAGGTCACGGCATGGATCCTCGGGTCAAGCCCGAGGATGACGAAGCGATAGGAGGCTTCGCTAATCGCAGAGGTCTTGTGGGAGCCTACTAACCCTACTGCTCTTCCACCGTCGTCATGCCCTCGAATTCCGGAAGCCAGTGCAGCGCCGACCGGTGCCATTTCTGGTGTCTCGGGACCAGGTCCTGACGCTGCCGCGAGGTCCCGACCCTGATCCCATAGACCTTCGGACCGTCGCCGACCGATGTCGCATAAAGGTGCGAGCCGCAGTCGGCACAAAAAGCCTGGGCGCGCTTGGCGCCGCTCGCCACGGTCTTGATATAGATTTTCGGCGCGCCCCTGGTGATCCGGTAGTGATCCTGCGGCGCGGGAACGGTGACGCGAAAGGCCGTACCGGTCAGCTGTTGGCAATCGGTACAGTGGCAGATCGAGGTCTTTTCCGGGTCGACCTCCGCCTCGTAGGTGATGGCACCACAATGACAGCCGCCGTCTATCTTCATCGTCATTCCTCCAAAATCGATCGGCTGATCTTAGCGACGCGGGGATGCGAGGCAACGGCGCGGCGCTGGTCCAGAGGCCAGGGCATGATCACGAAGAGGGTTTCGGGGTCATGCTCAACTTTCTCCTGACGCGGATTCGATCACCTTGCGCCGCTTTTCCCAGGTGCCTGACGTCTGCGGCTTGACGAACAGCCGCGCGATTTCAGGCATTTCCTTCTTCAGCCGCGCCTCGATGCGCTCGACACAGGCCTCGATCTCCGGCGCCGCCAGATGGTCCTCGAATTCGACGCTCAGGGCGGCAACGATCTCTTCCGGTCCCATATGCACCGTCAGCACACCGTTCGCCCGCTGCACCGCCGGATCCTGCTGGACGATCGCCAGTACCTTCCTCTGCACCTCGGGTGAGGCCGGCTCGCCGATGAGCAGGCCCTTGCTTTCACGCGCCAGGAAGATTGCCGTCGCGCCGAGGATGAGCGCGATGCCGATCGAGCCGGCGCCGTCAAGTTCGGGCATCTCGAAAATCTCCGCCGCCAGGATGCCGGCAAAGGCGACGGTCAGGCCGAGCAGCGCGGCACTGTCTTCGAACAGCACCGTATAGACGCTTGGGTCCTTGCTCGATTGCACGGCCCGCAGCCAGCCTTGCCTTCCCTTCTGCTTGCGGAATTCCTTCAGTGCCACCAGCCAGGAGCTGCCTTCGAACAGGAAGGACAGGCCCAGAACGATATAGTTCACCTTGACGTTGGAGACCGGCTCCGGCGCCAAGATGTGGACGACGCCCTCGTAGAACGACACGCCGGCGCCCAGCGCGAAGACCAACAGGGCGACGATGAAGCTCCAGAAATAGAGTTCGCGGCCATGGCCGAGCGGATGCGTACTGTCCGCAGGGCGCGCGGCGCGGTGCATGCCGTAAAGCAGCAGGCCGCCATTGCCGGTGTCGACCAGCGAGTGCACGCCTTCCGACAGCATTGCCGAACTGCCGGTGAAAAAGGCGGCGGCGAACTTGGTCAGCGCTATGGCGAGATTGCCGGCAAGCGCCGCATAGATGACCGTTCTGGAGCCGCCGTGCCCTGCCATCTTCCTCGCCGCCTCCGATACTCGCGAGCTTGTGCCGGGGAGCTTAGCCACCCGCGCGCTGAAGCTCCATATCCATCCTGAACGCATAACCCGTCGATCCGTTCAGGCCTCGGCGTTGCCCGCCCGAGGCCATTGGGGGCCGGAAAAGCGGTTGATACGGGCACTGGCAGTGGTGGCGGGACGGAAACAGCCCCTTGCCTAGAGACGCTTGTCTTGTTTCACTCCGTTTCCCGCAACTGGAGGAACGAATCATGGCTAAAGGTGCGATGAAGGCAGGCAAGGAAGCCCGCAAACCGAAGAAAGACGCCAAGAAGCCTGTAGCCGCTCCGGCCCTGAAGGCGCCGCCGGTCAAGGCAATGAGGCTCAAGGAAAAGTAAGTCCCGGCAACCCGGCGCGGCGGGATTTCACCGGCGGCATTCGACAATGCCGCCGGCACGTGTTGATCGGGCATTCGGACAGCCCTATATCGATGGCGCGGGGACGACCTCGCACTTTCCGAAAATTCGGCCGGGACGACCCGCCATTGTCGAGTGAGCAGCCAAGGCCGGAAGCCTGGATGCTCCGATGGAGCGTTGCGATGTCCTGGACTTTTCTGTTTTTCGCCGGCCTGTTCGAAATCGGCTGGGCAATCGGCCTCAAATACACCGACGGGTTCACCAGGCTGGTTCCAACCGTGCTCACGGTCACGTCGATGATCGTCAGCCTCACCTTGCTCGGCCTGGCGCTGAAGGCGCTGCCTGTCGGCACCGCCTATGCGGTATGGACCGGTATCGGCACCGTCGGCACGGCGCTGCTCGGCATCTGGCTGCTGGGCGAGCCCGCCACGGCGATCAGGCTCGGCTGCATCGCGTTGATCGTCTGCGGCATCATGGGGCTGAAATTCGCGGCCTGAACGGCCTTGTCCGCCGGCGGGCGACATCGACCGAGCCGATATCCCCGGATGTCCAAGCCGACATCCCGGATGCAGGGGCTTCCGGTCGGCGACATGGACAAGCGAAAAAAGGGCCGCGCCTTGGCGCGTCCCTTGTTGGTCATCCGTCGAGGCGAGTGCGCTCTTAGCGACCCGTAAAGCCGGGAGGAGTCCTGCCGGTGCGCTGCTTGCGTGCTGCGTAGCGCGCGTCGCGCTTTGCCTTGCGCTCGGCTTCATCGGCAAGCAAGCGAGCAATACGCTCGTTCTCTTCAGCCTCCCGAAGCTTTGCTTCCGCCTCCGCTGCCTCTTCGGCGGCAATGCGCGCCGCTTCAGCTGCTGCCTCACGCTCGGCCTTCTCGATCGCCTCGCGCGCCAGCTTTTCCTGCTTCAGCTTGGCCTTTTCGGCCTCGCGGATCTCACGTGCCGCAAGAATTGCCTTGCGTTCGGCCTGTCGTGCCAGCACCGCGGGATCGTCTGCTGCCGGCTTTGACTTGAAGCGCTCCAGAAGCGCCTTCTTTGCCTCGGTCGCGGCATTGCGCCGCTCGAAAATGTCTTTTTCCCTGTAGATAGCCAAGTCCACTTCCTTGAAGTCTATTCGCGAGGCTTACATACGCGTGAAAACCGGGAGTTCAAGCGCCAAAACGGTATGGCAGCCATGAAATTCCGGGATGTTGCACCGGGGAGACGCATTTCCGGCCGAAATCGACATGCACTGTTCACCAGCCACCCTCTGGCGGCGCGACGGACGCGTCGCTACCTCTAGGGCGACAATCAACACACTGGGATGACATTCAAATGGAACTCGGCCTCTACACTTTTGCCGATGTGAGCCCTGTGCCGGGTCCCGGCGCCATCGGCCCGCATGAGCGGCTGCGCAACCTGATCGAGGAGGTCGAACTGGCCGACCAGGTTGGCCTCGACGTCTTTGGCCTCGGCGAACACCATCGGCCCGACTATGCCGCCTCGGCGCCGGTCGTGGCTTTGGCCGCGGCGGCGGAGCGTTCGAAGCGCATCAGACTGACCAGCGCTGTCACCGTGCTCTCCTCCGACGATCCGGTACGCGTCTTCCAGCAATTCGCCACGCTCGACCTTCTGTCAGGCGGCCGCGGCGAGATCATGGCCGGGCGCGGATCGTTCATCGAATCCTTCCCGCTGTTCGGCTACAACCTCGAAGACTATGACGAGCTGTTCGCCGAAAAGCTCGACCTTTTGCTTGCCATCCGCGATCAGGTGAAGGTGACCTGGTCGGGCAGTCTGCGCGCGCCGATCAACGATCGCGGCGTCTATCCCAGACCCTTCCAGGACAGGCTGCCGGTCTGGATCGCGATTGGCGGAACGCCGCAATCGGCAGCCCGCGCGGGCGCGCTCGGCCTGCCGCTGGCGCTTGCCATCATCGGCGGCGAACCGGCGCGCTTCGCGCCGCTGTTCGACCTCTACCGTGATGCAGCCAAGCGCGCCGGCAGCGATCCGGCAGGCTTGGCCACCAGCATCAACGTGCATGGCTTCATCGCCGACACGACCGAGCAGGCGGCGGACGATTTCTACGGCCCGCAAGCCGAGGTGATGAACCGCATCGGCCGTGAGCGCGGCTGGGGTCCGACATCGCGCGCGCATTTCGACCAGTCGCGTGGTCCCGATGGTGCGCTGTTCGTCGGCAATCCGGAGCAGGTGGCGGAAAAGATCGTCGCCCAGCACAGGATTTTCGGCAACGACCGCTTCCTGCTGCAAATGGCGATCGGCACCATGCCGCACGCCAAGATCATGAAGGCGATCGAGCTTTATGGCACCAAGGTGGCGCCGATCGTGCGCAAGGAAACGGCGAAATCCGTGCCGGCCGTGGCGGCGCCTGCGGGCTTGGATTTCTCCGGCGCCGACTCGATTGTCTGAAGGGTAAATCTTTGCATCGCATGAAATATGGCGCACTCGCAGCCGAGTCTCCGGTTGCGCAATTGGCGGCACGATCCCTCGACGGCGGCCCGTGCGGCAGTGCCGGCTAACGGAACCTTGAAGCCGTGCCGGCGTTTTCGTCTGCGGACTGCATCAGTTGTGGTGCGCCGCCGAGGGGGCCACGATGAAAGCCGAACCCGCCGCTTTGGGCGCAGGCGTTGCCGAGGCCGAGGAGTCACGTTTGGTAACGCGCGCCGACACACGCCTGATGCGCTCGCTGCTCATCGGCATCTTCCTGTTCATGAGCATCTATGCGCTCTATTTCGCGCGCGCCTTCTTCATGCCGGTCATCCTGGCCTTTCTGCTGACGCTGACACTGACGCCGATCGTGCGGCTGCTGCGCAAGCGCGGCATTCCCGAAGTGGTCTCGGCGACGCTTCTGGTGCTTGTATCCCTCTTCGTCTTCGCGAGCGCCGGCTATGTGCTCAGCGGCCCCGTCATCGATCTCATCAACAACACGTCGTCCATCGGCCAGCAACTGACCGAACGGCTGGCGCAGTTGCGGCGGCCGGTCGAGAGGATCATGGAGATCGCGCACCAGATCGAAGGGCTGACCGAAACATCGCAGGAACCGGGCGTGCAGAAGGTCGCGGTGGCGCAGTCCGGCTTCCTGTCGTCGGCGGCGAGCAACATCCTGTCGGCCGGAACAAGCCTGACCATCATCTTCGTTTTGTCGCTGTTCCTGCTCGCCTCGGGCACGATGTTCTACGAGAAGATCATCCAGTCCTTCGCCAGCCTCACCGAAAAGAAGCGGGCGCTGCGCGTCGTCTACGACGTCGAGCGGGAAATCTCGCACTATCTGCTCACCGTCACAATCATCAACACCGGCCTCGGCACGGTCATCGGCCTCGGCCTGTGGGCGCTTGGCATGCCCAATCCGCTGGTCTGGGGCGCCGCGGCCGCTCTGCTCAATTTCCTGCCTTATGTCGGGGCCATGATCACGCTCGTCCTGGTCACGGTCATCGCGCTGATCAGCTTCGACACGATCGCCTACGCGTTGTTGGCGCCTGCCTTCCTGGTGTTGTGCGACATCGTCGAAGGCCAGTTCGTGACGCCGATGGTGGTCGGGCGGCGGCTCGAGATCAACGCCGTGGCGATCTTCATCGCCATCGCATTCTGGTCATGGCTGTGGGGCTTCGTCGGCGCGCTGATGGCTGTGCCGCTGCTGGTCGTCGTCAAGGTGTTCTGCGACCATTTCGAGAGCCTTAGCCATGTCGGCAATTTTCTCGCCGCCCAACATACGGCGGTCGTGGAGGAGGACGCCGACGAACAGGACGGCACGACCGCCGCATAACAGGCGCACCGTTTGCGGCGGCGGGATCGAATGCCTATATCCGCCCGATCAGTGCCCGGTGCCCTTCCCGATGAACGACGCTCCCTTCGACCTCGACGCCTATTTCGCCCGGATCGGCCATGCCGGTTCCAGTGATGCTTCGCTCGACACGCTGAAGACGCTTCATTTCCTGCATCCGCAGGCGATCCCCTTCGAGAACATGGATCCGTTTCTGGGGCGCCCGGTCCGATTGGACGCCGCATCGCTGCAGGACAAGATGGTCCTCGACGGGCGTGGCGGCTATTGCTTCGAGCACAATCTCATTTTCATGCACGCGCTGAAGGCGCTTGGCTTCGAGGTCGGCGGCCTCGCCGCGCGTGTGCTCTGGGGTCAGAGCGAGGACGCGATCACGGCGCGTAGCCACATGCTTTTGCGCGCCGAGCTCGATGGCCGGACCTATATAGCCGATGTCGGCTTCGGCGGCCTGACGCTGACCGCCCCGCTGCTGCTCGAGCCGGGCCTCGAACAGACGACCCCGCACGAAACGTTCCGCATCGTTGAAACCGGCGATGACTTTCGCCTGCAGGCCGCCATCGGCGGCGGCTGGCGCTCGCTGTATCGCTTCGATCTGCAGCCGCACTATGAGGTCGATTATTCCGTCACCAATTATTTCCTGTCGACCAACCCCGCATCGCATTTCCTGACCTCGGTTCTGGCGGCGCGCGCCGCGCCCGACCGGCGCTACGCGCTGCGCGGCGATCGCCTGTCGATCCATCACATTGATGGCCGCACCGAACAGAAGCAGATCGCCACAGCCACTGAACTCGCCGACACGCTGGAAGGCCAGCTCGGCATCACCATTCCCGACCGCACGGCCTTCGAGGCTCGGGTGCGCGAGAAGAAGATCGTGGAGACCAGTACATGACCGAACTTTCCGTCCTCGACCTGTCGCCGATCGTCGAAGGCAGCGATGCCTCGCAATCGCTCGCCAATTCGCTCGACCTCGCCCGCCACGCCGAGCGGCTCGGCTACAAGCGCTACTGGCTGGCCGAGCACCACAACATGCCAGGCATTGCCAGTGCGGCCACATCGGTTGTCATCGCCCATGTTGCCGGCGGCACCAAAACCATTCGCGTCGGCGCCGGCGGCATCATGCTGCCCAACCATGCCCCGCTGGTGATCGCCGAGCAGTTCGGCACGCTGGCGGCCTTGTTTCCAGGCCGCATCGACCTTGGCCTCGGCCGCGCTCCCGGCACCGACATGAACACGGCGCGGGCGCTACGCCGCAATCTCGAGGCCGGCGTCGACAATTTCCCGCAGGATGTCGTCGAGCTGATGGGTTATTTCCTGCCGGCCGAGGAAGGCCAGCGCCTGCGCGCCGTGCCTGGCGAAGGCCAGACGGTGCCGATCTGGATTCTCGGGTCGAGCCTCTACGGCGCGCAGCTCGCCGCCATGCTCGGCCTGCCCTATGCCTTTGCCTCGCATTTCGCTCCGGCGGAACTTGACCACGCGCTGGACATCTACCGCTCGCGCTTCCAGCCGTCCGAGCAGCTCGACAAGCCACATGTCATGCTCGGCCTCAATGTCTTTGCAGCGCCCACCGACGCCGAGGCACGTCTGCTGTTCACCTCGCTGCAGCAGGCCTTCGTCAATCTGCGCACCGGCAGGCCCGGAAGATTGCCGCCGCCGGTCGAGAGCTATGACCGGGATCTCGACCCGATGGCCAAGACCATGCTCGGCCAGGCGCTGTCCTGCGCCGTCGTCGGCTCGCCGGAAACGGTCCGCCAAGGCATCGATGCGTTCGTACGCCGCACCGGCGCCGATGAGCTGATGGTCACCGCGCAGATATTCGATCACGCCGCCCGCGTGCGTTCCTTCGAAATCCTGGCCGAGGCGCACAAATCCCTGTCGCAAGCGGCCTGACGTCTTGTACTTCGCCGGGTGCTTTTGCCGGTCACAATGCTCTGCTAAGTGCAAGGCATCCATCGGCAGCAAGTGAGCTTTCCCGTGACACATGATCTCGACGCACGCATGCGGTTCGCCATCGATCTGGCGCGGCGCGCCGGCGAACTCGGCCTGAGGTATTTCCGCGACCTTGACAGCCTGACCATCGAAAGCAAGGGCCATCAGGACCTGGTCTCGCAAGCCGACCGCGAGGTCGAGCTGTTCATCCGCGCGGCGATCGCCGCCGACTATCCGCGGGACGGCATCGTCGGCGAGGAGCATGCCTCGGTCGCCGGCTCTACCGGCCATGTCTGGGTGATCGACCCCATCGACGGCACCGCCAATTTCGTGCGCGGCATTCCGGCTTGGTGCGTGGTGATCGCTTGCGCCCGGGATGGGGAGACGATCGTCGGCGTCATCCACGAGCCATCGACCGGCGAGACCTTCCACGGAAGGCTGGGCGGCGGCGCCTTCGTCAACGGCAGACCGATGAAGGCGAGTACGGCGACCGGCCTGGAAGAGGGCTCGGTGGGCACCGGCTTCTCAAACCGGGCCGAGGCCGAAAACATCGCCGTGCTGATCAAGAAGATCCTCGCCGAAGGCGGCGTCTTCTTCCGCAACGCGTCAGGCGCCCTGATGCTCGCCTATGTCGCCTCGGGCCGGCTGCTCGGCTATGTCGAAGAACACATGAACGCCTGGGACTGCGTGGCCGGCATGCTGTTGATCGAGGAGGCTGGCGGCACCGTTCTGAAGGCGGACCCGAAGACGGTGCTGCAGAGCGGCACGCAGGTCATCACGGGCGGCAAGGGCGTGTTTTCGAAGCTGCAGGCGCTGTGTTCCGGTGTCTTTACGCCCTGATCAGGCTCCAAATCTCGGGAAGCAGGATGGCGTCCGAAAACCGCTTCACATTTTTCGGCATCATGCTTTAGGCACTGACGCTCTGAACCGCCCCCAGCGGCCGGCATGAATTGCGGATCATCAGGCGGCCCTTGAGCACGAGCTTGCGCGGCGGCGCGTCCCGGTTGCCGGCGAGGCGGTCGAGCAGCAGATTGGCCGCTTGCTCGCCGATGGCCTGCACCGGCTGCGCCACCGTGGTCAGCTGCGGCTGGAACACGTCGGACCAAGGAAAATCGTCGAAGCAAGCGACCGAAATGTCCTCCGGACAGGACAAGCCGATGTCGCGGATCGCCTTCATGGTTCCGATCACCATCGGGTTGTTGGCCGAGAAGATCGCGCTTGGCCGGTCATGCAGCGACAGCAGCTGCATGGTTGCGTTGTAGCCGTCGATCTCGTGGAAATTGCCGGAGCGAACCAGTTCCTCGGCCACCGGCAAGCCGGCGGCCTGGAGCGCCTCGCAATATCCGGTCATGCGGTCATGCATGGGTGAAATATCCGAGGTGCCGGTGATGTACCCGATGCGGCGGTGGCCGAGGTCGATCAGATAGCTGATGGCGTCGAACACCGCGCGCTGGTTGTCGAGAACCACGGCGTCGGTGTCGACCCCCTCGCACAGGCGATCCATCAGCACCACCGGCACGTTGGCATCGGCGACGATCCGCTCGAGGATCGCGCCGTCACCGACGCGCGCCACGATCAGCCCGTCGACCATGCGGTCGAGCAGCAGCCTGATCTGGTCGTCCTGGGTGTTCAAATCCTCGTCCGTACAGCACAGCATGACGGCATAGCCGGCGCGATCGAAGGCCTGCTGGATGACCGAGACGACGGCGGTGAAGAACGGGTTGGTGATGTGCGGAACGGTCAGGCCGATGGTGCGCGTCGTACCCATCTTCAGGCTGCGGGCTATGGCGTTGCGCTTGTAGCCGATATCACGGATCGCCTGCTCGATGCGGGCGCTGAGCTCCGGACTCACGGTTGCGGTGCCGTTGATCAGCGCCGACACGGTGGCGACCGAGACACGCGCCGCTTCGGCCACGTGCAACATGGTGGGCGCGGTGGATTTGCGTTGTTTTTTTGGCCCTGACGCTGTCATTTTCGAAACGTTTCGTCACCCCTTGCCAGCAATACCTACGGAATCCCGCCATTTTAGGCAAGAATTGAAATGCATCAAAGTTTCGTCACCCTATATCGGCTTGACATGATCGAAACGTTTAGATTAGCGTTCGAGAAGCTGACGAAGACGGAAGGGAGGCCGCCATTGTCATGGAACAGAGCAATTCCCTTTCCTCGGCGCGCAATGCGACATCGGATCGCTCGGACACCGTCCTGAGCGCCGAGCATATTTCGAAGAGCTTTGGCGGCATCGCCGCGCTCGTCGATGTCGGCTTCGAATTGCGGCGCGGCGAAGTGCATGCCTTGATGGGTGAGAACGGCGCCGGCAAGTCGACGCTGATGAAGATCCTCTCCGGCGTCTATACCGGCTACGAAGGCACGGTCAGCATCGACGGAAGGCCGGTCAGCTTCGCCGGCGTGCGCGACGCCGAGGACGCGGGCATCGCCATCATCCACCAGGAGCTCAACCTGGTGCCGGAGCTCAGCGTCGCCGACAACATCTTTCTCGGGCGCGAGAAGCTGATCGCGGGTCTGATCGTCCACCGCAAGGCGAGCAGCCGCGCGGCAAGCGCCCTCCTGCAGCGGCTCGGCATCGAACTCGATCCGGACGCACGCGTCGGCGCGCTGCGTGTCGGCGAACAGCAGTTGGTCGAGATCGCCAAGGCACTGTCGATGTCGGCGCGTATGCTGATCATGGACGAGCCGACCTCGGCACTGTCGCCGGCCGAATGCCAACGGCTGTTTCGCATCATCGGCCAGCTTGCCGACAGCGGTGTCGCCATCGTCTACATCTCGCACCGCATCGACGAGGTCATGCATCTGGCCGGCCGCGTCACCGTGTTCCGCGACGGGCGCCATGTGCTGACGCGGCCGATGGCCGAGCTTGACGAAAATGCCATCATTTCGGCGATGGTCGGACGGGACCTGCTCGCATCCTCCCAGGACGAGCGGGATCCCGGCGGCAGGATCGTGCTTTCGGTCAGCGATCTGTCGCTGTCGAAGCCAGACCGCCAGGGCTGGCGGCAGGTGATCGGCGGCGTCAGCTTCGATCTGGCCGCCGGAGAAATCCTCGGCATTGGCGGGTTGCTGGGCTCCGGCCGCACCGAGATCATGGAAGCGATCTTCGGCTCGAGCGATGGCCGTGCGGGCGGCGAGATCCGGCTCGACGGCCAGCCGGTGGATATCCGCTCACCGCGCGATGCGCGGCGGCTGGGCATCGCACTGGTCACCGAGGACCGCAAGACGCAAGGCTTGCATCTACAGGCCTCGATATCGGACAATGTGGCGCTGCCGCTGGTCGGAGCGCTGGCCCGCTTCGGCATCCGTTCGCTGGCCGGCGAACAGGGGCTGGCGCGGCAGGCTGTCAAGGCGCTCGGCATCCGCTGCCGGGATATCGACCAGCCCGCCGGCACGCTGTCGGGCGGCAACCAGCAGAAGGTCGTCATCGGCAAGTGGCTGGCGACCAGGCCGAGGGTGCTGTTGCTCGACGAGCCGACGCGCGGCATCGATGTCGGCGCCAAGCGCGAGATCTACGACCTCATCTTCCGGCTGGCGGGCGATGGCCTGGCCATCGCCGTCATCAGTTCCGAGCTGCCGGAATTGCTGCATCTTTCCGACCGCATCCTGGTGATGGCCGACGGCCGCCAGACAGGCATCCTTTCCCGCGAAGCGGCGAGCGAGGAGGCCATCATGCGCCTCGCGGCACCGCGCCGGACCCTATCGAGACCCGCCGCATGACCGCACTGAAACTCCTGTCCCGCACCAAGCTCTACTGGGGCCTGATCGCCATCTTCCTGATCGGCGTGCTGGGCTCGCCAGTGAGTTCCAAGGGCAACAACATCTTTCTGTCCTACGGCAATCTCCTCGACGTGCTGCGCCAGGTGTCGACCACCGGGCTGATCGCCACCGGCATGACGGCGGTGATCATCACCGGCGGCATCGACCTTTCCGTCGGCTCGCTGATGGCCATCTGCTCGGTGGTGTGCGCCATGCTGCTGACGGTTCCGGGCGTAACGCCGGGCGTCGTGCTGGGCGTGCCGACGGTTGCCCTGGTTGCGCTGTGTCTCGGCTTCGTGGTCACGCGCTTCATCTTCCTCAACGTGGAAAAGTCCCGCGCCGGCGTTGATGCCGTGGCCCGCGACGTGAGGCTGGACACCGTTCGCGGCCTGGTCACGCCGGCAATCGTCGGCATCGTCCTGTGCTGCCTTTCGCTCTGGTACCTGCTGCCGCAGATCGAGCCCAAATTCGGCGTTCTCGGCGTGCTTCTGGTGGCGCCTTGCGTTGGTCTGCTGTTCGGCGCCATCAACGGTTTCATCATCGTCGGCGGACGGCTGCAGCCTTTCATCGTCACGCTGGCGATGATGGTGACGGCGCTCGGAATCGCCCGGCTCACCGCCGGCCAGAACAATGCCGTGTTGCCGGTCTATACCGGCTCCAACGCCACCGCCGATTTCGAGCTGCTGCGCTCGCTGGTGTTCGGCGTCATCCCGATGCCCGGCCTGTTCTTCCTCGGCGCCATCGTCATCTACGGCGCGGTGCTGCGCTTCACGCCGTTCGGCCGCTATGTCTATGCCATCGGCGGCAATGAGGAGGCGGCCAGGCTTTCCGGCATCGCCGCCGGCCGCGTCAAGATCGCCACTTATGCCATATCAGGACTGCTCGCCGGCATCGCCGCCGTGCTCTACGTAGCGCAGTACCGGCAAGGCAAGCCGGATGCCGGCGCCGGGCTGGAGCTCGACGCCATCGCCGCCGTGGTCATTGGCGGCACCAGCCTGATGGGCGGGCGCGGCAGCCTGACAGGCACCTTCTGCGGCGTGCTGATCTTTGGGCTGCTGTCCAACATCTTGCAGCTCCACAACATCAATTCGAACCTTCAGCTGGTGCTGAAGGGGATGATCATCATCGGCACCGTGCTCGTGCAGGAGCGCAATGCCGGCGATCTGCTGGCCTATCTGCGCCTGCCCGGAGCGGCGCACAAGGAAACGGCCGCCGCAAAACGGCCGTCGCAAGAGACACCGTCTCTCAATCTCGGAGGAAACAAGAAATGAACCGACGTGACATGCTGAAGCTTGCCGCATTCGGCGCGGCATTGCTGACCACCACGGCACTGCTCTCCACCGGACATGCTTTTGCCCAAGACAAGAAGTGGAAGATCGGCTTCTCGCAGGTGACCACCATCGAGCCCTGGCGCGCCCAGTTCAACAAGGACATCATTGCCGAGGCCGCCAAGCATCCCGAAGTCGAGCTGATCATCACCGACGGCGAGGACAAGACCGAGAAGCAGGTCGCCGACGTCGAGAACCTGATCCGCCAGGAAGTCGACGCGCTCCTGGTGTCACCGAAGGAATCGGCCGGCCTGACCGGCGTCGTGCAGCAGGCGATCGACGCCAAGATTCCGGTCTTCGTGCTCGACCGCAATGTCGACACCAAGGACTTCACCCAGTTCGTCGGCGGCGACAACAAGCTGATCGGCCGCGCGGCCGGCGAATATGCCGTCGAACTGCTCGGCGGCAAAGGCAAGGCGGCAGGCAATGTCGTCGAGATCTGGGGCGGCATGGGTACCCAGCCGGCGCATGACCGCCATGACGGTTTCCATGAATTCACCGACAAGGAACCGGGCATCAAATATCTGCTCGACCAGCAGTCGGGCGACTGGAAACAGGATCAGGCCTACAATTTGATGGCCAACGCGCTGAAGACCAACGAGAAGATCGATCTCGTCTACGGCCATAACGACCCGATGGCCTACGGCGCCTATCTCGCGGCCAAGGATGTTGGCCGCGAGAAGGACATCAAGTTCATCGGCATCGACGGCCTGCCCAACGAAGGCGTGCAGATGGTGAACAAGGGCGAGCTGACGGCGACCTTCACCTATGTCACCCCAGGTGCGGAAGGCCTGCGCCAGGCGATCAAGTTCCTGAACGGCGAGAAGGTCGAGAAGACCATCACCTTGCCGACGCAGAAGATCACCAAGGAAAACGCCGCCCAGGTGCTGAAAGACAACGGCCTGTGAGATAGTGGAGCTTGAGGGGCCTCGGTTGGCGCAGCCCCTCATCCGCCTGCCGGCACCTTCTCCCCGTATAGTGACGGGGAGAAGGGAGCTGTGGTGAAGCCGGCGCCCTTCTGCAACGCCGGCGACTAGCGAAGCCGTCGATGACAGCGCCTTTCTCCCCGTCCCTATACGGGGAGAAATGTCCGGCAGGACAATGAGGGGCAGCGCAGACCAACCAATTCTACTCAACTCAATCGTTTCGGTGACCAGCTTCTGCAGGCTGGTAAGATCCGCATCTACGCCAGCTTGGCTAGCAGCTTCATGAAGGTGACGATCTCCTTGGCCGAGAGCGGCGCCAGCGTTTCCCTTGTGATCTCGCGGGCCAGCGGGATCAGGCGCTCGATCGCGTCCCTGCCCTCCGGCGTCAGGTTTACCAGCAGCCGCCTTTTGTCGACCTCATGCCTGGAAAGCTCGACCAGGCCACGCGCCTTCAGCCGGTCGATGACGCCTTTCACCGTTGCCGCGTCCATCGCGATCAATGTGCCGAGCTGGTTCTGCGAAGTTTCGCCAACGTCGCGCAACTTGGCGAGTGCGGCGAATTGCGGAGGCGTAAGATCGGCGATACGGGAGGCGAAGATCGAAACATGGCGCTGGTGCGCCTTGCGCAGGATGAAGCCGACCTGCTCCTGCAGGAGGTAGTCGTGATCATCGGCCTCTTCGACCTCGACCAGCTTGAGCAGGTTGTCCTCGCCGCTCACCGCAGCCCGTCCCAGGCTTTTATGTCATCCGCCGCGAGGCCACCCATCCGATTATGGACGCGCGGGCCGCAGGTCATGGCGAGGCAGAACAGGATCTCGTCAGGACGCGGGCCGTCACTGATGCCGACTTCCATGGCGTCGAAATGGCTGCGCACATAGGCGGCGTTGATATGGCCGAGCGGCACGTCGAGCTTTGAGCCGAAGGCGCCGACCTTCTTGGCCGACGGCACGATCGCCTTGGCATCGCCCAGCCGCTCGCGCATCGCATAGCCGCCCGGCACATGCCACAGCGCGCCATGTTCCAGCTCGCCCGCGCTGCCGACGATGGCGCCCTTGCCGTAGCCGTCGATCTGTTTGACGTCGCCGCCGAGGGCGGCGATCAGCCGGTCGGCGAGCAGCAGGCCGAGCGGCTTCAGATCATCCATGGCGCTCTGCAGATCCTCGACATAGCGCCCGGCGAACGGGTTCCTGACCACGGCCATGGCAGCGGCACGCCGGCGCGGCACCGCGGCGGCCGGTCCGCCATCGTGGAAGATTTCTTCGCTCAGCACCGCGATCTTGCGGATCGGAAATTCAGGCATGGGCAACTTCCTCCGGTTCATGCTTGTTGGGCGCGACGAGTGCAACGGAGCCGCTGATGCGGGCTTCCCCGCCAAGAAACAGCGCCGATGCGGCGATCAGGCCGCGCCGGCGAAAATCTTCGGCGACGGCAAGGCCATTGTCCAGGGCGCGTGCCACCTCATCAGGTGCAAGCGTGCCGACGGCTTGCGTCACCAGCCGCGCGCCAAGATCGCTGTCGGGCGACAGGTCGCGTGCGGGAACGCGCCTGATGGCGGGATTGCCGGGCAGGTCCACCGCGTTGGCGATGAGCGTTGCCGCCGCATCGGCCTCCGCGCCGGTCCGCGCCAGCACGGTGACGGCGTCGGCAATGCCAAGCGAGAAGGAGCGGCCACGCCAGCCGCTGGTTGCAACGCCACCCACGCCATCCTGCGCACGGATCGTGATCCGGTCGGCCATGCCGTTACCGGTGCCGGCGACCGCCAATCCCATCGAGCGGCCTCTGCCGATGTGGAGGGCGCTGTCGCCGCCATTGTTGACATAGGCACGATCGAGCTTGCGTCCGGCTAGCAGCGCGGCAAGCATTTCGTCGGCTACCGATCCGGCAACGGCGGCCATCGGTGTGATGAAGCATTCCGCCAGGGGCATGACGGCTGCTTCCATGCGGCGCGCCGTCGGGCCGGTGAAGGTTCGCGGCGCCAAGAAAAATGCCGGGAGCCGCAATTCGGGAAGCTCCTCGACCAGCTCGATCAGGATCGTCTGGAAGCGCGCGACGGCCTGGACGTAGGCGGCGCGACACTCATCAGCCTCGCCAAAGGCCTCGACGATCAGGTCGATCGGCCCATGGTTGAGATGCAGCCGCTTGCCGTCCTGCAGCCAGTGCGCTTGCGGATCTTCCATCACCCCGCCCCGTTCGAACCCGCGCGGCGCAATTGCGCCAGCGGCGGCCATGGATTTTGGGTTGCGGCGCCTGTGCCGCGTCGGGGATTGAGATACTCGCCACCTTTGGCGACGATGTCCGCAACGCTGCGGATCTCCGCCTCGTAGCCGCCGAGCCTGACATAGTCGTCGCGACGCAGCGTGAACTCGATCGGCGCCACCAGCGCCGGCGTCGGCACATAGCCGAAGGCGCCTTCCGGAACCCTGGTGACATCGACCATCAGCGTGATGCCCCCGCCCGGCCAGACATAGACCGGGGCGCCGCCAACGGTGACATAGGTAGTCAGGCCTTGCACCGAACGGGTGAGATTGACCGGGTTTTCGGTGACGCCGGCGCGCAGCGACCCGCCGGCGCCGCCGATGAACAGCACGGTGCACAAGGCCGGCTCGCAATTGTCCTCGATCAGGTTGACCGATTTCCGCAGCCGTTCCGGAAACGGTTTTTCGACCGGCTTCAGGTCGTCATCGAGCTCGTAATAGGCGAACTGCTCGCCGGTGGTCGAAACCATCAGCAGCGACAGGCCCGGGCGCGCGCCCTTCTTGGCGTTCCATTCGCCGAGTATCGACAGCGGATCTGAAATGCTGGTGCCGCCCCAGCCGAGGCCTGGCTCGGACACTTTGAAATAGCGGCCCGGTGTCGAGCGGCGGCCAACGATCTTGATGCCCGTATCCTGCCAGCCCAGCACCTTGCCGGCCTGGTGTTCGGAGACGACACCGGTGATGTGATCGTCGACCACCACGACCTCGTCGACCAGCCCGCGCCATTGCGTGGCAAACATGCCGATCGTGGCCGAGCCGCAGCCGACCCGCATGCGGTGTTCCTGCTTGCCGTCGATGACGGGGGGTTTGCCGGCTTCGACGATGACCGTGGCGCCGCCGTCTATGCTGAGTTCCACCGGTTTGCGGTTGCACAAATTGAGCAGGGCGTCACAGGTGGCGCGGCCTTCCGCCTTGGAACCGCCGGTCAGATGATGCACGCCGCCCAGCGACAGCATCTGCGAACCGTACTCGCCCGTCGTGACATGGCCGATGGCCTCGCCCTCGGCCCGCACGACAGCCGTTTCGGGTCCGATATGACGGTCGGTGTCGATCTTCACCTTGACGCCGCAGTAGGAGAAGATGCCTTCCGTCACCACCGTGACGAGATCGACGCCCTCGACCTCCTGGCTGACGATGAAGGGAGCAGGCTTGTAGTCGGGATAGGTGGTGCCGGCGCCGATTGCCGTGACGAAGCGGCGGCCGGTGTTGATGAGTTCGCCGTCCCACTGCTCGCCCTCGGCGACAAAGGGCACCATGGCAGCGCCGGTCTCGGCCGCATGGTCGAGGATGGTCAGCGGGTCCATGCGCACGATCCGGCCCGCGACATTGCCATAGCGGTCGCAAGCGCCGGTGCGGCCGTCGGCGATGTAGCACATGACGGGACAGGCATCGCAGCGGATCTTCTGCGCCACCAGCTTCTCGCCGGGATCATGGGTTTCGAAGCGTTCGGCAAGCTCGCTCA
This sequence comes from Mesorhizobium sp. M8A.F.Ca.ET.165.01.1.1, assembly GCF_004792065.1. Classification (NCBI taxonomy): domain Bacteria; kingdom Pseudomonadati; phylum Pseudomonadota; class Alphaproteobacteria; order Hyphomicrobiales; family Phyllobacteriaceae; genus Mesorhizobium; species Mesorhizobium sp. M8A.F.Ca.ET.165.01.1.1. The sequence goes on from NZ_SRTH01000010.1 coordinate 181,061, forward strand.
TGCGCGTGCCTCCTTCTCGCGGATGGCCGCCAGGATGCGGCTTGGCGTTGCCGGCACCTTGGTGACCAGCACGCCGGTGGCGTGGCGGATGGCGTTGAGGATCGCCGGCGCCGTCGGGATCAGCACGTGCTCGCCCAGGCCCTTGGCGCCGAACGGCCCTTCGGGATCGGGCACCTCGATAAGGATGGTCTCGATCGGCGGCACGTCGCCAATGGTCGGGATGAGATAGTCGTGCAGGTTCTCGGTGCGCCCGGGAACATATTCTTCCATCAACGCCATGCCGATGCCTTGCGCGATGCCGCCTTCGATCTGGCCCTCGACCAGCAACGGATTGATCGCCTTGCCGACGTCATGCGCCGCCGTGATCTTGATCAGCCTGACAGTGCCGAGTTTGAGGTCGACCTCAAGTTCGGCAATCTGCGCGCCATAGCCATAGACCGCATAGGGTTTGCCCTGGCCCTTGGCATCGAGGGGCAGCGTCGGCGGATCGTATGTCTCTTCGGCGCGGAAGACGAAGCCGTCGGCATTCGCATCGAGCGCGGCAAGGTCGATGCGGCGTGTCGCCTCGCCTTCGCGGATGACGATCACCGCGCCATCCAATTTAAGGGAAGCCCTATCCGAGACATTGGCAAAGCGCAGGATTTTTTCGCGAAGGGCCCGCCCAGCCTTTTCAGCCGCCTTGCCGGTCACGAAAGTCTGTCGCGAGGCCGAAGTCTTGCCGGCGTCTGGGCTGATTGCCGTATCGGCGCTCTTCAGCTGGAATTTCTCCAGCGGCAGGCCGAGCGCGTCGGCGCAGATCTGCGTAATGACGGTGTTGGACCCCTGGCCGATATCGACGGCGCCCTGGTGCAGGATGACGTCGCCCGATGGCGCGATGCCTACCCTGATGGTCGACGGATTGGGAAGCGAGGTGTTGCCGCAACCATACCAGCAGCACGCGACGCCGACACCGCGCTTTCTATCTATGCTGGTGCTGTTGAACGTATCCGCGTCGGCCGTCGCCCGCGCCCAGTGCAGCCGCAGCGCTTCGAGGCATTCGGCGATGCCGACGCCAGACACCAGAAGCTGCCCGGTAACCGTTTCGGAGCCGTTCCGAAGGCAGTTCTTCAGGCGAAAGTCTAGCCGATCCATGCCGAGCTTGCCCGCGAGCTCGTCATAGAGCGTCTCCTGCATGATCGTCGCCTGCGGCACGCCGAAGCCACGGAAGGCGCCGGCAATCGGACCATGGGTGTGGATGGCGCGGCCCTCGGCACGATAGTTGGGCGTGAGATAAGGGCCGGAGGCATGCACCGGCACGCGGTTGGCGACCGTCGGACCCCAGCTGGCATAGGCGCCGGTGTTGAAATCGCCGGTAAAGACCATGCCGGTGACGTAGCCGTCGGAGGCGGCACCGATGGTGGCCTTCATCTCAGCCGGATGGCGCTTGGTGGTCGACATCATCGATTCGTTGCGGGTGTAGGCAAGGGCCGCGGGCCGTCCCGTCTTGATGGCGACGAGGCCGATCAGAGGCTGCAAGGAAACGTCGAGCTTGGAGCCAAAGCCGCCACCGGTCGCGGTCGGCACGATGCGCACCTTGTTGACGGCAAGGCCGAGCACTTTCGCGGTGTCGTCACGGTCCATGTAAGGCGCCTGGGTGCAGGCGACGACGACAAGCGTGTCGCCGTCGACATATGCATAGCCGGCTTCCGGTTCGATATAGGCGTGCTCGACATAGGAGGTGTCGATCGCGCCGCTCGCGGTGACGGCCGCATTGGCAAGTGCCGCCTCGGGATCGCCGCGCTCGACAAAGCCGTTGGTCAACAAATTGGCCGGGCGGTTCTCGTGGATCAGCGCCGCACCTGCGGCCTGCGCATCGCAGGGCTGGAGAACATGGGGCAGTTCGGTCCAACGGACAGGGAAATCCGACAGATCGAGATCGAGGATCGCCTCTCGCTCGCCGGCGACCAGAGCGACCGCCTCGCCGCGAAGCCGGGCAAAGCCTTCGGCCAGCGCCGGCTGGTCGGCGAATGGGCCGATAACGCCGAAACAGTTTTTTCCCGGGATGTCGGCGGCCGTGAAAACGCCCGCGATCCCGGCATGCGCCTTGGCCCAGCCGTCGAGGTCGCCGAAATCGAACTTTGCATGATAGTGCGGCGAGCGGACCACCAGCACGGCAAGCGCGTCGGCCGGGAAGGAATCGCCGCCGAATTTCTCGGCGCCGGTCACCTTTGGCACGCCGTCGAGCCTGACCGGTGACGCGCCAATGGCGTGGCCGGACCGAGGCAGACGGAAATCCAGGCTCGCGGTCTGGAGGGAAGCCTCCATCACCGCCGCGATGATCTTCCGGTAGCCGGTGCAGCGGCAGAGGATGCCGCCCAGCGCATCCTGCACCTCGGTCTCGGTCGGCCTGGGTTTCGTGTCCAGCAGCGCGGTTGCCGCGACCAGCAGCGCCGGCGTGCAGATGCCGCATTGCGCAGCGCCATGCGCCAGGAACGAGGCTTGCAACGCCGACAGCCGGCCATTGGCAAGCCCCTCGACCGTCGTCACCGCGGCGCCGGCGGCCGAGGCCGCCGGCATCAGGCAGGCGCAGACGGGGTCGCCGTCGACCAGCACAGTGCAGGCGCCGCAGTCGCCGGCATCGCAGCCGACCTTTGTGCCGGTGAGCCGCAATTCATCGCGCAATACCGAAGACAGCCTACGCAGCGGCGGCACGTTGACCGAGACAGCGGCGCCATTGACCGCGAAGGCGATATCGGCGCGATCCATGCTCATGCGGCCACCTTGTCGCCTGCTGGCGTCTGCGTGGCCGCGAGCACGGCGCGGGCAACGATCTCGCGCACCGCGTCCAGCCTGTATTCGGCGCTGCCGCGCACATCGGCGATCGGCGACAGCTCAACCATCGGCGCCGACCGGACCGCCGCGACAAGCCCGGCGCCCACGGCAAGCCCGCGCAGCGCCGCCTCGACCCCGGCCAACCGGCTGGCGACGGCGGAACACGAGCCGACGGCGACGGCCGCATCCGCGACAGTGCCATTTTCGACAACCAGACGCGCCGCCACCATGGCGATGGAGATGACGAGATAACGCCGGGCGCCGAGCTTGACGAAGGCCGATGTGCCGGAGGGTTTCGGCACGCGGATGGCCGTCACCATCTCGCCAGGCTGCAAGGCGGTACGGCGGTTGCCGAGGATGAACTGTGACAAGGGCAGATGGCGTGTCGCCGCCACCGAGCGCAGTTCTACCTCGGCGTCGAGCACGAGCAGGCCCGGCACGCCGTCGGCGGCAGGTGAAGCGTTGCAGAGATTGCCGGCGACCGAGGCGACGTTCTGGATCTGCGCCGAGCCGACCTCCCGCGCCGCCTGTTTCAAGGCGTCAAAGGCTGGCGGCAAGGGGTGGCGGATGACATCGGTCCATGTCGTGCGCGCGCCGACGATCCAATGGCTGGCGGTTTCGACGATGCCGCGCAGCGTTGTCAGTCCGTTGACATCGAGGACATTGTCGCGAAACGGCTTGCTTCCCTGCACCGGATAGAAATCCGTGCCGCCGGCAAGAATGCGCCAGGTGCCCCCGCCAAGCAGCGCGAGCGCCTCGTCGACCGTGGTGGGTTTCGCGTAACGGATCACGCTTTCCTTCCCAGTAAGATGGGGCCTTCCCAGTAAGATGGCCTTCCCAACAAAATGGGCTTTCCCAACAAGATGGGGCCTTCCCCGAGACCGACCCTCCCAAGACGTTTTGCCCGGGCATATCCAGCCGGTTTTCGATCCGGCAAATTCATTCGTATGCAAATGATATCAAGACGGCGGAATTTGTCAAAGCCAGAGTTTACGCCGGTGCCCATGTGGCTGGCATCGCCACGCATTTGTTATTCCGCTGGAGGTTGACGCGGCTCGCCATCTGGTCAAGTTTCTCCCTCCGGTCGCGCCAGCGGCTTTTTCTTTCGCCGGGCCCCTCATTCGGAGCCCGACCGCAGCCTGACAGGAAGGAAACCCCATGGCCGACGAAGCGCTCGTTGTCATCGACCTGCAGAATGATTTTTGCCCGGGCGGCGCGCTGGCCGTTGCCGGCGGCGACGAGATCGTGCCGCTGGTCAATGACATGATCCGACGAACCGACCATGTCGTGCTGACGCAGGACTGGCACCCCGCCGGCCATTCCAGCTTTGCCTCCAGCCATCCGGGTTCGCAGCCCTATTCGACGATCGAGATGCCATATGGTGCGCAGACCTTGTGGCCGGACCATTGCATCCAGGGCAGTCTCGGCTCGGATTTCCATTCCGGCCTTGCCTGGACAAAGGCCGAACTCGTCATCCGCAAGGGATTTCGTCCCGCCATCGACAGCTATTCCGCCTTCTTCGAGAACGATCACGCGACGCCGACCGGGCTCGCCGGGTATCTCCGGGAACGTGGCATCGACACGCTGACCCTGGTCGGCCTGGCGACCGATTTCTGCGTCGCCTTCTCGGCGCTGGATGCGGTCAAACAGGGGTTTAGAGCCACCGTCAGGCTCGATGCCTGCCGTGGCATCGATCTCAACGGATCGCTCGAGACAATGCTGGCCAAAATGCGCGATGCCGGCGTGACGCTCGAAGATCACACGTCGGACTGACCGCACCGTGGCGGGCAGAGGGGGATGCATGCCGATGGCGATCGGGGCGGCCGGCGCGATCATCGTCGCGTTGCTGTTTCCGGCATCGGCCTTGGCGGCAGAAGAGCATGGCCTGCCGGGCGCCGCCATGTCGCTCTGGTGGGCGCTGCCTTTTGCCGGACTGCTCCTGTCGATCGCCACCGGTCCGCTGCTGTTCCACCATGTCTGGGAACACCACTACGGCAAGATCGCTGCCTTGTGGGCGGCGCTGGTGATCGTGCCGCTCGCGGTCGCCTTCGGCACCCCGGCGGCAACCGAGGCGGTGCTGCACGCGCTGCTCACCGAATACATGTCGTTCATTGTCCTGCTGTTTGCGCTCTACACGATTTCAGGCGGCATCCTGCTTGCCGGCAACATCCACGGGACACCGCTGGTCAATGCCGGACTGCTGGTCGTCGGGGCGGCGCTTGCCTCGGTGATCGGCACGACGGGCGCCTCGATGATCCTGATCCGGCCGATCCTGCGCGCCAACGACAACAGGCCTTTCAATGCCCATGTCGTCATCTTCTTCATTTTCCTGGTGTCCAACATTGGCGGCTCGCTGACGCCGCTCGGCGACCCGCCGCTGTTCGTCGGCTTCCTGCGCGGCGTCGATTTCTTCTGGACGACCGCCAATCTCTGGCGCGAGACGCTGTTCGTCGTGGTGGTCGTGCTCGCCGTCTTCCTGGCGATCGACCTCATCCTGCACCGGCGCGAGGCCGGGGCACCGAAGATCAAGGACCCAACACCGGACACGAAAGTGCGCCTGCGCGGCCTGGCCAACGTCCCGCTGCTGGCCGGTGTGATCGGCGCCATCCTGCTGTCGGCGGCCTGGAAGCCGGACGTGAGCTTTTCCGTGTTCGGCGTCGGTCTCGAACTGCAGAACCTGGTACGCGACGCGATCATCCTCGCGCTGGCCCTGCTATCGCTTCCCCTCTCCTACAAGAGCCACCGCCGAGCAAACGGCTTCAACTGGGGACCGATCGCGGAAGTGGCCAAGTTGTTTGCCGGCATCTTTATCTGCATCGTTCCGGTCGTCGCCATTTTGAGAGCCGGCCATGACGGCGCGCTGGCGCCGCTGGTCGCGCTCGTCACCTCGGCGCAAGGCACACCCAACGACCTCGCCTATTTCTGGCTGACCGGGGCGCTGTCGTCCTTCCTCGACAATGCGCCGACCTATCTGGTGTTTTTCGAGCTGGCCGGCGGCGACCCCCAACACCTGATGACGGAGTTCGCCTCGACGCTTGCCGCGATCTCGGCGGGCGCTGTGTTCATGGGCGCCAACACCTATATCGGCAACGCGCCCAACTTCATGGTCTATGCCATTGCCAGGCACCGCGGCGTCAAGATGCCCGGCTTCTTCGGCTATATGCTGTGGTCCGGGCTGGTGTTGATCCCGACCTTCTTGATCGCCGGCTTTCTGTTTCTCGGTTGATCAGCCGACGCCGACATAGCGCCTGACCGCCGACGGGTCGGCGCGCAGGGCCTCGACATCGACCGTCTCGCGGTTGCGGCCGTTCTCGATGAACGAGACTCGGTCGGCGACCGACAACACAGCGTCGACCCGCTGCTCGACCAGGATGGTGGAGACGCCCAGCTCGCGCAGCTTCGATACAGTCTCGCGGATCTTGGCGATCATCGACGGCATCAACCCTTCGGTCGGTTCGTCGAGCAAAAGCACCTGCGGCTCGAGACAGAGCGCACGCGCCATGGCCAGCATCTGCTGCTCGCCGCCGGACAAGGTGCCGGAGCGCTGCCGCAGCCGCTGGCGCAGCAGCGGGAAAAGGTCGAGGACGTTCTCGCGCGTCGCCTTGCCCTTGCCGCGCGCCATCAGCCCGATCTCGATGTTTTCAGCCACCGTCATCTCGGCGAACAGCCGCCTTCCCTGCGGTACATAGGCGACGCCGGCCTTCGGTACTTCATGCGCCGGCAGGCCGGTCAACTCCCGGCCGGCGAGCCTGATCGAGCCGCCACTCGCCGGAACCAGGCCCATGATCGCCTTCAGCGTCGTCGTCTTGCCGGCGCCATTGCGGCCGAACAGGCACAGCACCTCGCCCTTGTTCAGCACGAGATCGAGCCCGTAGAGCACCTGGACCTCGCCATAGAAGCAGTCCAGCCCCGAGATCACCAATGCATCGGTCATGGGGCGGTCCCCAGATAGGCGTCCTGCACCGCCGCGTCGTTTCGGATCGCTTCGGGCGCGCCCTCGGCCAGGATCCTGCCGGCGTTGAAGACGGTGATGCGGTCGGCCAGATGCATGACCACAGGCATGTTGTGCTCGATCAGCAGCACGGTGGCGCTCTTGGCGATGTCGCGTACCAGTTCGACGAAATTGTCGATCTCGCTATCGGCAAGGCCTTGCGTCGGCTCGTCGAGGATCAGCAGGCGCGGTTTCAGCGCCAGGCCCATCGCCACTTCGAGCAATCGCTGATGCCCGTAGGACAACTGCCCGGCCGGCATATGGGCGCGGCCGGCCAGCCCGGTGCGTTCGAGCGCCGACATGACGCCGGCGCGCACCGCACCCTTCGAGCGGCCGTCGCTCAACGTGCGCTGCACCGGCAGCGCGACATTGTCGTAGGCAGGCAGGTTGGCGAAAACGCTGGTGATCTGGAAGGTGTAGGCGATGCCCTGGCGGACCCTGACATAGGCCGGCAGGCCGGTGATGTCGGCGCCGTCGAAGAGGATCGCCCCCGAAGATGGCCGGATGCGGCCGCTGACCAGGCTGACGAAAGTGGTCTTGCCTGCCCCGTTGGGCCCGATGACGGCGCGGATTTCTCCGGGCATCAAGGTGAAGTCGACGCTGTCGACGGCGCGCAGGCCGCCGAAATTGCGCGACAGGCCCTTGGTGGTCAAAAGCGGCGTCATGGCAGCCATCCGAGCCAGCGCTGGCGGATGCTGCCGAGAATGCCCTTGGGGAAGAACAGCACCAGCAGGATCAGCGCAACGCCGACGATCAGCAGATAGGCCGATGTGTAGCCGCTGGTGACGTCGATGACATAGTACATGAACAGCGTGCCGATCAGCGGTCCGAGCGTCGTGGCGGCACCCCCGAGCAGCACCCACAGCAGCGGCAGGATCGAGTATTGCACCGAGGCGAAGCTCGAGCCGACATAGCCGAACAGCAGCGCGTAGGCGGCACCCGAGGCAGCGCAGATCGTGCCGGAGACGACGACGGCGGCGAGCTTGTTGGAGAAGGTGTCGTAGCCCAGCATCTTCGTGCGTTCTTCGTTCTCGCGGATGGCGACCAACACGCGGCCATAGCGAGAGCGGACGATGGCGAGCGTGATCAGCACCACGAGCGAGAACAGCGACAGCGCGCAGATATAGCGCACGGTCGGGTTGGTGAGGTCGAGCGAGGTTGCGCCGAACGTGAGGACACGCGCCGGCTGCGGCACCACCATGCCCTGGTCGCCCCCGGTCCAAGCCGCGAAATAGAGGATGAGAAGATAAAAGACCTGGGCGAACATCATGGTGACGATCATGAAGGCAACGCCCGTGGTGCGCAGCGCCAGAAGGCCAATGATCAGGGAGAGGACGGCACCACAGCCGAGACCAGCGGCGAATGCCGCGGGCACGCTCCAGCCGAGCTGGATGACGGCGAGCCCGGCGCCATAGAGCCCGGCGCCGAAGAACATGGCGTGGCCCAAACTGAGCAGGCCGACATAGCCGAACAGCATGTTGTAGCCCATGGCGAAGACCGCCAGCACCATGATGCGGGCGAGCAGGCCGTGATAGTACTCCGGCAAAAGGAAGCTCAGCACGAAGAGCAGGGCGATGGCGCCGAGATGCAGCGCGTAGGCCTTTACCGGCGAAGCTTCGCTCATCGCGATGCCGTCCCGAACAGGCCTTGCGGCCGGAACACCAGCACCATGGCGACCAGCAGCGTGGCGATGATCTTGGCCAAGGTCGGCGAGAAGAACATCGAGATGATGCCGTCGGACAGGCCGATCAGCACGGCGGCGACGACGGTGCCGCGCAGCGAGCCGAGGCCGCCGATGATGACGACGATGAAGGACAAGAGCAGCGGGTCCTGTCCCATCAGGTAGTGCGCCTGGCTGATCGGCACGATCAGCACCGCAGCGATCGCCGCCAGCATGGCGCCAAGCGCGAAGACGCCGCCATAGACGCGGCCGACAGAGATGCCGAAGGCTTGCGCCGTCTCGCTGTCGTACTGCGTGGCGCGCATGATGAGGCCGATCTTCGTGCGCGTCAGCACCAGCCATGTCGCGATCAACAGGACAGCGGATGCGGCGATGATCGACAGCTTGTAGCCGGAATAGCCGAACCACGGCAGAAGGATGCGATAGCTGAAGGGCGGCTCCACCGGCCGCGCTTCGGGACCATAGAAAGTCAACGCCAGCTGCTGGATGATGTAGAGCATGCCGATGGTGGCGACGATGGTGGCTTCAGGGTTGTAATTGAGCCGGCGCAGCACCAGCCGTTCGGCGACCAGCGCGATGGCGCCGACGATCAGCGGCGCGATCACCAGCGCTGCCAGGAAGCCGAGCGCGGGGTGGCCGCCGATTGCTGATGTGATCGCCCAGGCAAGCACGGCGCCGAGCATGAAGAACTCGCCATGGGCGACGTTAACGACACGCATGACGCCGAACACCAGCGACAAGCCCAGCGCCGTCAGCGCCAGCACGGCCGAGGTGACGAGGCCTTCGAGGGTTGCCAGGAGGAGATGAGGTCCGAAGTGCATTGATTACACGCTCGATAGGGCGGCGCGAAGCGCCCCCCTCTGCCCTGCCGGGCATCTCCCCCTCAAGGGGGGAGATTGGCAGCTCCTGCGACGGCGGCGATCTATCGTCTTTGACGATTGGCGAAAGCAGTCATCCCGGCCGATCTCCCCCCTTGAGGGGGAGATGTCCGGCAGGACAGAGGGGGGTCGCTTCGCGCTCACGCTTGCTGGTTAGCCAGACCTACAGCGCCTGCGTCGTGTAATCCCCCTCGGCCTCGTAAAGCCCGTCCTCGATCTTGGTCTTGTGCACGACCTTGAGCTTGCCGCCTTCGACCTTGGAGATGTTCTGGATGCCAAAGCACTGATGGATCTTGCCGTTGAAGGTTTTTGGCCCCTGCGGATGCTCAGGCCCTTCGGCGAATTCCTTCAGCGCTTCGGTCGCCTCGACCAGCTTGGCGCGATCTTCCGGTCCCTTGTAGCCGGCGTCTTCCATCGCCTTCTTGACGACGTAGAGCGTCTCCCAGCAGCCGAACATGTGCGCGGCGGTGGAGACATCCTTGGGATCGCCGACAGCGGCGCCATTGTCGTCGATGCCGACGGCGGCGCGATAGGCTTTCTGCGCGGCGGAATCATCCGGTTGCGCATAGCGCGGCGAGCCCTCCCAAAAGTGGCTGCCGTCGAGGAATTCCAGGCCGGGGCTATTGATGTCGGTGGCTTCGAGCGAATCGATGAAACCGAACAATTGCGGCCGGTTGGAGCCGTAGAATTCGCCGAGTTCCTTGACGAAGGTGAGCACCGCCGGTCCGACCATGACATGGTAGATCACCTCGGTCTCGGCCGGGATCTGCGGGAAATATTTGGTGAAGGACGATTCCGTCGGCGGAATGGCGATCTGGGCAATCACCTCGGCGCCTTGCGCCTTCAGCGCCGGCGGCAGGTAGTCGCGATGGTCGTAGCCGAAGGCGAAATCGGGGAATATCTGCGTCACCTTCTTGCCGGCATTGGCCGCGATCCACGGCGCCATCGACTGGATCTGGCTCTTCACATCGGTGATGCCGGGCTGGAAGACGTAACGGTTGAGCTTGGTCGAGGCGACGTGGTGGCCTTCGCTGACGACGAAATAGGGCATCTTGGCTTCGCCGGCGGCGGGCGCCGAGCCGATGACGACATGCGAGAACAGCGTGCCGAAGACGATGTCGGTCTTGTGCTGTGTGGCGAACTTGCCGACCACCTCGGCGCCGCGGCCAGGATCGGTGCCGTCATCCTCGATGATGACCTCGACCTGACGGCCATTGATGCCGCCGGCGGCATTGATCGCCTTGATCGCGGCGGCGGTGGTCTTCTCATACCAGCGGCCATAGGCGGCGCCGATGCCGGTTCGGTGCGACTGGAAACCGATCTTGATCGGCGCCGAGCTTTGCGCCTGGGAATAGCGGACAAAGCCGGGCGCCATGGCGAGACCGGCGCCGGCGGCGAGACCCTTCAGCGCATTGCGGCGGGTAAGTGTGGTTTTGGAGAGGTCGAAAAATCCGTTCTTGTCAGTCACGTTCGTTCCCCTGTTTTTGCGTTTTGACCAACGATAAGGCGGCTCGAACATCCTCGGCAAGAGGATGCAAAATTGCATGTGTACAAACTAAATCACCAAAGGCTTGGCCTGGCAAGCGAGCTTTCCGTGGGGGCAAGCCCGCACGGGATGGCTTGTCTCATCCGACCGTCGGCGTGGCAAGCAGCCAAAGACCGAAAATGGTGTAGGCGATCATCAAAACAGTGAGCGGAAACTGGCTGAGCGCGGCGCGAGTGGGCTGGGGATGCAGGCGCCAGGCAAAGCCGTGGGCGACGAGAACCGCCAGCACATGGCCAAGGATGATGGCGCTGGCCTGGACATTCCACAGCCACCATGCGGAGCCGGCGCCGGCAACGATGCCGGCTTCGACCTGCATGTCGGCGGTGCCGAACAGGTTCCAGCCCAGCGCGAATGGATCGGACAGGGAGGCCAAAGCATACTGGCCGTCGACCAGCAGCGCCGTCAGATAGTGCGCGACATGATAGGCGAGCGCGATCGGCACGATCGACCACACCAGCAGTCCCGCCGACTGGGCGAGAGACCGATCGCTGCGGGCAAGACGCTGGCCGAGAAAGACGGCGAGAAGGAACACCGCTGTCAGCAGCGCGAATGTCATACCGAGTCCCAGCGTGCCGCTGTCGATCACCGCCGTGCGGCCGGGAAATTCCAGCGGGTTGATGCCGAACAGGCCGAGCCAGAAGAAGGTTTTCGACAGGCCGTCGAACGAGACCGAGGACAGAGCGAGCAGCAGGAACGCCATGCCGCTGGCCGGCAAGGGTTCGGCCGCCAGCAGCTTGGCGCCCGGCCAGCACAGCGCGAGCCGGCCGTCATCGTCGCGCGCGACGGCCGCGAAGCGCGACACCATTGAGAAGAAGATGCCGAGGAATTCGCCGCCGCGGCTCCACTTGTCGTAGCCGAACACCAGCATGGCGATAAAAGTAACCAGCCAATAGAAGCCGGCGGCAAAGGCAAGCCGTGCCGGATCGTCCGGCGCCGGATCGATGAGTTCGAACCAGGCAAAGGCCAGGAACAGGATGACGGCCGGCCAGCAGCCAAGCCATTGCGGAAGTTGCCTGGCCACCTCATCGCCTCTGCCCGTCAGGCGGGACAGCAACCGCCAGGGGCCGTACCACGGGTTGAGCCACGACCAGAGATCGCCGAACACCCCTTGCAGCAGGGTCAGCCCGGCCCATAGCAGCGTCCACACCACCAAAGGCAGCGGATTGGAAAGCGGATCGCGGCTGCCGAAGGGGCCCGCGGTGATGAGGATTACAAAGCCGGCAAAGGACACTAAGCTGATAGTGGCTCGGGCACTGTCACTGAATGTGAAAAGCGGCAGGCGCCGACGCCAGAAACGGTCGATGGTGTCGGGCGGCAGCAGGGCAAGGACAAGGAAACTGGCGGCGACGGCGAAGGCACCGCCGATGAGATAATAGCCGGTTGGAAGGAGGAGGACGTGGCCACGGTCGGAGGCATGGGCGAAAGCGGGGGTGGGTAAGACGAGCCCCAAAGCGGCAGACAGCAACGCTAATGACCAGCGACAGCCCTCTACGGCGGAACTCGACCTCTCCAAGATCCCGCCTACCTCCTCAAACCTTGACCAGTTGCTCCACGCGATCCTTAGCGCCAAAAATGCGCAAATACCGCTCGATCTCCTTGAGATCGCCGGTCGCCTTGGCCGGGTTGTCGGACAGTTTCACCGCCGGCCTGCCATTGGCCTCGGTCACCTTGCAGACCAGCGATATGGCATCGAGGCTGTTGGTCTCCGTCGGCGCGCAGCCTTCGAAATCATTGGTCAGGTTGGTGCCCCAGCCGAAGGACATGCGCACCTTGCCTTTGAAGTGGCGGTAGGTTTCCTCGATGGTCTCGACCTCGAGCCCGTCGGAGAAGATCAGCAGCTTCTGCCTGGGGTCCTTGCCCTTCTCGCGCCACCAGTCGATGATTTTCTCACCGCCCTCGATCGGCGGCGCGCTGTCGGGACGGAAGCCCGTCCAGTCGGCGACCCAGTCCGGCGCGTCGCGCAGGAAGGAAGCGGTGCCGAAGGCGTCGGGCAGCACGATCAGCAGATTGCCGCCATAGTAACGCTGCCAATCCTGCAGCACCTTGTAGGGTGACTGCTTCAGCTCTTTTTCCGAATTGGCGAGTGCCGCAAACACCATCGGCAGTTCATGCGCGTTGGTGCCGAGCGCTTCGAGGTCGTTGTCCATGGCCAGAAGCACATTGGAGGTGCCGGTGAAGGCTTCGCCAATGCCTTCCTTCAGCGCCTCGACGCACCAGCGCTGCCACAGGAAGGAATGGCGCCGCCGGGTGCCGAAATCGGAAATGCGGATGCCGGGCAGCGCCTTCAGCCGTTCGGTCTTGGCCCACATCTTGGCCTTGGCGCGGGCATAGAGCACGTCGAGCGCGAACGGCCCGAACGACCGCAATGCGGCCCGCGAACGCAATTCGTTGATGATGGCGAGCGCGGGGATCTCCCACAGCGTGGTGTACATCCACGGGCCGGAGAAGGAGAGCTCGTACTGGCCGTCATGCCTGGAGAGCTCATAGTCGGGCAGCCGGAAGCCTTCCAGCCAGGCGAGGAATTCCGGTTCGAAAATCTGCTTGCGGCCGTAGAAATTGTTGCCGCCGAGCCAGATCATCTCCTTCTTGGAGAAGCGCAGCGTGCGGGCATGGTCGAGTTGTTCGCGCAACTCGCCTTCGTCGATCTCGTCGGCGAGCCGAACCGAGGTGGTGCGGTTGATCAGCGAAAAAGTGGCATCGACCTTGGGATACATCCCCCAGATCATCTGCAGCATCAAAAGCTTGTAAAAATCGGTATCGAGCAGGCTGCGCACGATCGGGTCGAGCTTCCAGGTGTGGTTGTAGACGCGCCGCGCAATATCGGTCTTGGCCATGTCTCGTTACCGCCTTCGCTGCTCTGCCACCACAATAGCGACAGGCCTCATAGCATCGAATTGACCAAAACGCTCCCCGCTTTCAGGCTGGCCCGACAAAAAGAAAGCCCTGCGTGCGGCTACGAGGGTTTGCCGCCCATCACCTTGAGCGCTGGACGTTTGCGGCGGGTGACGAGGCGGCCCGCCACGGGGGCGCCGGCGCGGCCGTCATCCCCCGCCTTCTCGGCGAACAGCCAGTCCATGAACACCTGCACGATCGGCGTCGCCCGCATTTCGTTGCGGCAAACGACATAGAAATCATCGACCGCGGGCACCGACAGGCTGAACGGAGCGACCAGCATGCCCCTGGCCAGCAGCGCGCTTGCCGTCACCGAGTCGCCCAGCGCCACGCCATGGCCGTGCACCGCGGCCTCCGCCGTCATGCGCGCATCGCCGAGATGATGGCGCCGACCGCGCTCCAGGTCCAGCGCGTCGGCGGCGGCCAGCCAGGTGTGCCACTCGCGGCCATCGTCACCATGCAGCAAGACATGGTCGGCGAGGTCGCGAACATTGCGGATCGGCCGGTTGTTGATCAGCGTCGGGCTGACCACCGGGAACAGCTCCAGGCCCGACCATTTGCGCATCCAGCAATCGGTCCAGCTGCCATCGCCATAGTGCACGCAGACATCGATATGCGGCGCCCGGATATCCCTGGGGTCGTTGGAGGGGATGAGCGTCAGCTGGATATCAGGATATTGCGCGGTGAAGCTGCCGAGCCTCGGCGTCATCCACAAAAGCAGCAGTGCCGGCACGCAGGACACCGACAGCGCGCCGCTGCTTGCCGGCCGCGTCAGCCTTTGCGTTGCGGCGGCGATGCCGTCGAAGGCCGTCGACACCGCCGGCAAAAGTTCGGCGCCATGCGGGGTCAGCTTGACCCGCTGGCCGACGCGTTCGAACAACTTGACGCCGAGCGATTGCTCCAGCGCCTTGATCTGGTGGCTGACGGCGCCATGCGTGACATACAGCTCACTCGCCGCCTTGGTCAGCGAGGCATGGCGCGCCGTGGCCTCGAAGGCGCGCAGTGGGTTGAGAGGTGGCAGGCGCTTGGCCATGGACGCTCGGCTTCATTGTGAGATTTTCTCACAGAAACCACCCTAACAATATCAATTGCTTTTTCAATGCGGCTGCCGGACACTTTTGCCCGGAACAACATCAAGACGTGAAATCTGCATTCAGCCAGCGGGACAGCGGCCCGGCCGGATGACGGTCGGTTCGCCCGAGATCACCGACGGCAACACTGCATCACCTGAGGAGGAGCGGATATGGGATACGATCGCGGCAAGCTCGACGCGCTGCGTCGCAAATATGGCGAGAGCCATGGCGGCGAGATGTTCGACCCGAAATTCCGCAAGGTCGCCGACAAGATCTTTTCCAAGAGCGGCACGCGGCTGGCGCCCTATTCCGGCATCCCGACGTTCCTCACGGCGCCTTATCGCGAAATCGCCGCTGACAATCCGGACTTTGGTGACCTGCAGGTGGCGATCATTGGCGTGCCGATGGATCTTGGCGTCACCAACCGGCCGGGCTCGCGCTTCGGGCCGCGCGCATTGCGGGCCATCGAGCGCATCGGCCCCTACAATCATGTGCTGGAATGCGCGCCGACGCATGAGCTCAGGGTCGCCGACATCGGCGACGTTCCGTTCCAGAGCCGCTACAGGCTGGAGACCAGCCATGAGGATATCGAGCGGCGCATCAATCAGATCGTCGACGCCGGTGTCATCCCATTGTCGGTCGGTGGCGACCACTCGATCACGCACCCGATCCTGAAGGCTGTCGGCAAGAAGGCGCCGGTCGGGCTCATCCACATCGACGCCCATTGCGACACCAGCGGGCTGTTCGACCTGACCAAATTCCACCACGGCGGACCGTTCCGCAACGCGGTGCTGGACGGCGTGCTCGACCCGACGCGCACCATCCAGATCGGCATACGCGGCGCCGCCGAGTATCTGTGGGAGTTCACCTACGAGTCCGGGATGACCGTGGTCCATGCCGAGGAGGTGACCGGGCTCGGCATTCCCGCCATCATCGAGAAGGCGCGCAAGATCGTTGGCCATGGCCCGACCTATGTGTCCTTCGACATCGACAGCGTCGATCCGGCCTTCGCGCCGGGCACCGGCACGCCAGAAGTCGGCGGGCTGACCACGCGCGAAGTGCTCGAGCTGCTGCGCGGCCTCAAGGGCCTCAACATCGTCGGCGGCGACGTCGTCGAGGTGGCGCCGCAATATGACGCGACCACCAACACCGCGCATGCCGGCGCGCAGGTGCTGTTCGAGATCCTGAGCCTGATGGTGTTCAGCCCGGCCCTCGCCGGCAAGGGAGCCTGACGGCCGGAAAGCAAAGGCGGCCGCCGCGCTGGAGCCGGCGGCCGACCCAAACAATCAAAAGCATCCAGAAGGGGAATGACAATGACAATCCGATCGACGTTCAAATCATCCATCGCCGCCGTCCTGGTCCTGGGCGCGGCAGGTCTCGGCCTCGCCACGCAGGCGGCCAAGGCCGACGCGCTGGCCGATATCACCAAGGCCGGCACCATCAATGTCGGCGTTTTCGCCGACTTCCCGCCTTTCTCCTCGGCCAGTGCCGACATGAGCCTCAAGGGCTACGACATTGATGTCGCGCAGTACATCGCCGACACGCTCAAGGTGAAGCTCAACACCGTGGCCGTCACCGGCCAGAACCGCATCCCTTACCTCAACGACCACCGCGTCGACATCCTGATGAGCGTCGGCTACTCGAAGGAACGCGAGCAGGTCATCGACTTCGCCGCCGCCTACGCGCCGTACTACATCGCGGTGATCGGTCCGGCGGCGATGTCGGTGAAGGGCAAGGAAGACCTTGCCGACAAGTCGATCGCCGTCAATCGCGGCACGCTGGAAGACACCTCGCTCACCGAGGCAGCGCCCGCTTCTGCCGACATCAAGCGCTTCGACAACTACAATTCGGTGATCCAGGCCTTCATTTCCGGCCAGACCCAGTTGATGGTCGTCGGCAACGATGTCGGCGCCCAGGTTCTGGCGAAGCAGGACGTGCTGAAGCCGGAACAGAAGTTCCAGCTTCTGACCTCGCCCTCGCATATCGGCCTCAACAAGAATGAGGATGCCCTCAAGAAGGCCGTCAACGATGCCGTCGCCAAGATGCTGGCTGACGGCAAGCTGGATGAAAGCTCGAAGGCCTGGCTGAAGACGCCGCTCAACCCCGACAACCTCAAGGATTGAGCTGCCGTGGCCTTCGGCTGGCTTCCAGGTGCCGTGAGCGACATCGCCCACGGCGCCGCCACGACGATCCTTTTGATCGCCGTGACAACGCTGGCGGGAACGCTGCTCAGCATCCTGGGGGCCGCCGGACGGCGAAACGGTCCCGCTCTGCTGCGCCACGCCATCGCCTGGTATGTCGAGGTGATGCGCAACACGCCTTTCCTGGTGCAGCTGTTTTTCATCTTCTTCGGTCTGCCGAGCCTCGGCATCAGGCTCGACCCGATCCTCGCGGCCATGCTGGCGATGACGCTCAACATGGCCGCCTATACGATCGAAATCGTCGGCGCCGGGCTCGACGCGGTGCCGCACGGGCAGACGGAAGCGGCGCTGGCACTCGGGCTGCGGCCGCGCCAGGTGTTCATCAAGATCGTACTGCCGCAGGCGCTCAAGGTGATTTATCCCGCGCTGACCAGCCAGATCGTCATCATGATGCTGGAGTCGGCCGTCGTGTCGCAGATCGCCGTGCGCGAGCTGACCTATGAGGCCGACATGCTGCAGGCGCGCACTTTTCGCTCGTTCGAGACCTATTTCGTCGTGACGCTGGTCTATCTCGCCCTGTCGATGGCCCTGCGCCGGCTGCTGGTCACCGGCGGGCGCCGCGCGCTCGGAGCTGGCGTGTCATGATCGAGTTCACCCTCTGGGACATCGTGCGCAACCTGCTGCTGGCCACACGCTGGACGGTGCTGTTGTCGCTGGCTGCCTTTGTCGGCGGCGCCGTGGTCGGGATGGCGGTGCTGTTCCTGCGGATTTCCAGGAACAAATGGAGCCGGCGCCTTGCCTCCGGCTATATCGCGCTGTTCCAGGGAACGCCGCTGTTGATGCAGCTCTTCCTGATGTTCTTCGGTCTGCCGATGCTCGGCCTACGCATCGAGCCCTGGACGGCGGCCGTGCTCGGCCTGACCTTCTTCGCCAGCGCCTATCTGGCCGAGATCTGGCGCTCCGGTGTCGACGCGCTGCCGCTTGGTCAATGGGATGCCGGAGCCAGCCTCGGCCTGCACTATCTGCAGGAACTCAGGCTGATCATCCTGCCGCAGGCGTTCGCCATCACCCGCGCGCCGACCGTCGGGTTCCTGGTGCAATTGATCAAGTCGACAGCGCTGACCTCGATCATCGGCTTCGAGGAGCTGGTGCGGACCTCGAACGCCATCAACAACGCCACTTTCGAGCCGTTCAAAGTCTACGGACTGGTGGCGCTCATCTTCTTCGTCATGTGCTTTCCACTGACGCAATATGCGCGCAGACTTGAGAAGCGAGCGTCGGCGATCTGAGCCGCGAGAGCACGTTGCGTTGGCCAACATCGACCGCGACTACATTGAGTGATTTCGGTGGTGGCTTGACCTGCGCTGAAGGCCGGCGGCGGGCATTATCGCGCAGGCCGCACGCGAATGAAGGCGGCACATGGAGAAGCCGTTTGGCAGCTCCAGCGCTTTACATCTGCAGCCGGTCACCTAGTTTTAGAGTTTCGCGCCGCGCACTTTGGTGCGTGGATGATCGAAAACGGGACCGTGACCTCTGGCCGGTCCCCTCAAAAAGCTCCCAAAAGGATAACTGCCATGACACAGGCCAAGAATGGCGACACCGTGCGCATCAATTATACTGGATGTCTGGCCGACGGCACTCAATTCGACGCTTCCGGCGGCGAACCGTTGCAATTCACCCTGGGTGAAGGGCAGGTGATCTCCGGTCTTGAAACCCATGTCGAGGGCATGGAGGTCGGCGCGAAAAGCACCGTCACCGTTCCCGCCGAAGCCGCCTATGGCCCCCACCGCCCCGAAGCGGTCATGACCATCGACCGCGCCCGCGTGCCGGATAACATCAATGTCGATATCGGTACCCGATTGCAGGTCAGAACCAGCGAGGGGCGCCCCATGCCGGTAACGGTCGTCGGCGTGAACGACGCCAGCGTCAAGCTAGACGGCAATCATCCGTTGGCCGGAAAGGACCTGGTGTTCGACGTTGAACTGGTCGAGATCGTCCAGGCGGCGTAGTTCCGGCGTCAACGGGATGAATCACGACTGAAAGTTCGGTGTTCTTCGTCGCGGTGGCGGCGCTGGTGTTCGGGTCGATCGCCGGGTTCGGCGATATCCGCAGGCTGCTCTGCGCGACGTCGTCGGACGGCAACTGATTGAGCCAGACGAAAACGGGAATTGCCCAACCAATGGCAAGGACCAGGAATGACAAGGTGAACGCGATCACCCGGCGTTGGGGCCCCTCATCGTGCTTGGGTGGCGCCGGGTGGCTCGGCCAGGGTGAGCTGATTGCCGTCCGGATCGCGAATATGCGCCACCCTGCCGAAATCGCCGGCTTTTTCTTTTCCCAGGGTCAGGCCCACGCGTTCCAGCGATGCACGGGCCTTGTCCATGTTTGGCACGACGATCGTGCACATGCTTGATCCAGCGTTGCTTTCATTGAGAAATATCTGGATGTTTGCGCCCGCGACGCCACGCCACTGGATCAGGCTGTCCATGGGACGGTCGTCCGGCCGGCGTTCGAACAGGAGTGTGTAAAAGCGCTCCGACGCTGCCATATTCGTCGTGGCCAGAGCGGCGTAAATACCTTGGATATCCATCGTGTGCCTCAATCCTGATTGAAATCCGCCAACGCTTGAACATTGAGTGAGTTCCGCATTTGGCGCGATTTCGGCAGGTCTGGCGTCTCGGCGCTTCTGATAGCGCCATTTGATGAGCAGCGATGTTGAGCCATGCGGCCCTTTGCTATCGGCACCCGTGGTCTCAATGTCCGAACGCCAGCGACGGCGCGATGCGGTTGCGCCGCAGCCAGCGCGCCAGAAGCAGCGCCGCCACCACGGCCAGCCCCGATGACAGGCCGATCCAGATGCCGACGCCGTGGAAGCCGAAATGGAAGGCGAGCAGCACGCCGAGCGGCAGGCCGACGCCCCAGTAGCCGATCGCGGCATAGATCATCGGCACCTTGGTGTCGTGCAGGCCGCGCAGCATGCCGGCGGCAACCGCCTGCGCGCCGTCGAAGACCTGGAACAGGGCGGCAAAGACCAGGAACGACACGGCAAGCGCGATCACCCTGGCATTGGCGGGATTGCCCAGGTCGATGAAGGCGCTGATCAGGAGATGCGGCCAAAGCACCATCACCAGCCCCATCAGCGCCATGAACGAAACGCCGATGACGAAGGCGGTCCAGCCGGCACGCGACACGCCCTCGGGATTGCCGGCGCCATGCGCCAGCCCGACCCGAACCGTCACCGCCTGGTTGAGGCCGAGCGGGACCATGAAGGAGATCGAGGCGATCTGGATGGCGATCGCGTGCGCCGCCAGCGAATCGGCGTCGATCAGGCCCATCAGCAGCGCCGCCGCGTTGAAGATCGTCACCTCGAAGGCGAGGATGCCGGCGATCGGCAGGCCGAGCCGCAGCAGGCCCTTGAAGCGCGGCCAGTCGGACCGCCAGAAGCGGCCGAACAGATGGTAGCGCCGGAACTTCTTCTCCCACATCACCACGACAGCCATGCCGACGAACATCAGCGTGCTGGACAGCGAGGTGGCAAGGCCCGAGCCGGCGATGCCCATCGCCGGAACACCCAGATTGCCGAACATGAACACCCAGTTAGCAAACACGTTGAAAGCCACGGCGACGAAGACGATGACCAGCGCCCAGCCCGGCCGCTCGAGCGCCGAGATGAACGAACGCAGCACGATGTAGCCGTAGAAGGGCAGCACCGCCCATTCGAGCCAGCGCAGATAGATGCCGGCCTGATGCGCCAGCGCGGGCTCCTGCCCCATCGCCAGCAGGATGGCCTCGCCGTGCCAGAGAACGAGCCAGATCGGGATCGAGATCAGGATTGCCAGCCAGAGGCCCTGGCGCACGGTGCGGCGCAGGTCGCGCACGGAATGGCGGCGGCGGCCAAGCTCGGTGGCGATCATCGGCGAGGTCGCCAGCATCAGGCCGAGGCCGAAGATCAGCGGCATGAAATAGAGGTTGGCGCCAAGCGCGCCGCTGGCCAGCGTGTCGGCACCGAGGCGCCCCATCATCATGACGTCGGTCGCGGTCATCGCCGTCTGGCCGAGATTGGTCAGCACCATCGGCCAGGCCAGCGCCAGCGTCGCCCTGATTTCCTGGCGCCAAAGATTTTCCGGCGCGCGGGCGCCGGCTTCGATCGCGGACATTGTCCTGCTCTTTCAAGGTTGCGGCGCATCGGCAAAGAGCCGGAAGCCGCATTGCAAACGGCAAAACCTTCGGTTTCGCGGCGTTTGCGCCGTCTATTGAACGAAATGCGACATGAAGGCAAGGGAGGAGGCGCGTGAACAGATTGAGCCAGCGGCTTTGCCCGGCAGGCGTCGCCTCGTTCCCTTGCCGGCCGGGGGCTGCTACGGATTGGACATCGGCAACCGGCGAATGTGGGAGGCAGGATGGCGTTCAGGCGCAGAAAGAACACGGCCGCCATCCCGCGCACGGCGCCTTCCTTCGAGCATATCGTCACCGAGGCGAGCGACAGTTTCCTGTGGCGGCTGGACGACTATCCCTGGGAACGCAATGTCTGGAATTTTCATCCGGAATACGAGATCCATCTGCTCAGGAAGTCCTCCGGCGTCGTGCTGGTCGGCGACCATATCGGCGAGTTCGGCCCGGGCTACCTGACCATCGTCGGCGGCGGCCTGCCGCATGACTGGGTCACCGCGGTGCAGCCGGACGAATTGATCGAGGGCCGTGACATCGTGCTGCAATTCGATCCCGAGCGGCTGCGCGGATCGGCGGGATTGTTGCCGGAACTGCGCGAACTGGAGCCGTTCCTGGAGCGGTCGCTGCGCGGCATCGTCTTCCACGGCCGAACCGCGCTTGAAGGCGCCGCGCTCATGGAGCGGATGGGCACGGTGCAGGGGCTCGCCCGCCTCTGCCTGTTCCTCGAACTGGTCGACCTGCTGGCCAGGACCGACGAATACGAGCTGTTGTCGTCGCCGGATTTCTCGCCGGTTCTCGACGCCGCTTCGCTCGATATCATCCAGCGCACGCTGACCTGTCTGTTCCAGCACTTCGCCGAGGATCTCAAACTGCCTGACATGGCCGATCTGGCCGGCATGAGTGAAAGCACTTTCTCGCGCTTCTTCCAGAAGAGCACCGGCAATTCGTTCAGCGACCATCTTGCCAAGCTCAGGCTCTGGCAGGCCTGCAAGCTTCTGGCCGATACCGACGTCCCGATCACCGATATCTGTTTCCAGGTCGGCTACATGAACATCTCCAATTTCAACCGCGCCTTCCTGCGCAAGCACAAGATGACGCCGTCATCCTATCGCAAGCTGTCGCGACAGCGTCTGGCGATGCGCGCATAAGCGCTTCCTGAATCATCGTTTTGGACCAGATCGATACTCGTGTGACAGGCTCCCCATAGGGAGGCCGGGTTTTGCGCTGCACAATGCATAAAAGTACAGGTCTGCTGCAACGGGGCTTCTAGCTTGGCCCATCGCAACTGCGCATTTTGGCGATGGGCGGCATGTCGTTCGGGCGATGGTGAGGATCGCGTAACCCGAGGACCTGCGCTTCCCGCGAAATATTCCTGGAGGAGAAAAAGATCATGAAACCAGTTCGGCTCGCTGCCAGCCTTGGCGCAGCTTTCGTGCTTTCCGCTACCGTTTCAACCATTGCACTGGCGCAGGCGCCGGTCTGCTCGGCACCGGTCAAGGTGCTGGCGCAGCCGCGCGACGGCCTGACGCTTCTGGAGGACTCCAAGGCCGAGTTCGAGAAGCTTGCCGGCGCGAGCTTCAAGATCGATTATCTCAATGAAAACGATCGCCGCGCGAAGTCGCGCGCGGACGCCTCCACGGTCGGGAACTACAACGTCTACTATGTCGATGAAGCGAACGTGGCGCTGTTCGCCTCATCGAAATGGATCGTGCCGCTGACCGATTATTATCCGGCTGATTATGACTATGCCGACTTCGACCCCGGCCGCCAGAAGGTTGCCACCTATGACGGCAAGGTCTGGTTCGCGCCGCTGACCGGCGGCGGCGACCTGATGGTCTACCGCAAGGACGTGCTGGAGGCCGCCGGCATCCAGCCGCCGAAAACGCTGGACGAGCTGATCGCTGACGTGCCGAAACTGACCAACGCCGACAAGGGCATGTACGGCATCGCGCTGCGTGGCGCGCGCGGCTCGGGCGCCAATGTCTGGCGCTGGATGCCGTTCTTCAAGGCCTATGGCGGCAAATGGTTCGACGGCGACAAGCCGGCCTTCAATTCGGACGCCGCCGTCAAGGCAACCGAGACCTATCTGAAACTGTTCAAGGATTCCGCTCCTGGCACGCAGACCGGCAGCTGGGATGAATCGACCGGCGCCTTCCTGTCGGGCCAGGTCGCGATCCTGGTCGAATCGACGCCGCTTTCGGGCATGGCGGTTGATCCGAAGACCTCGCAAGTGGTCGGCAAGATCGGCTTCCTGCCGCCACCCTCGCCGCTTCCCGGCGGCGGCTACGGCCATGGCCTCGCCATTGCTGCAAAAGCCAATGCCGACGACGCTTCGAAGAAATGCGCCGGCCTGTTCATCGCCTGGGCAACGTCGAAGGAAAACGAGAAGCGCCGGCTCGACGCCCACCAGTTCGGTGAGCTGAACCGCACCAGCATCCTGTCCAGCAAGGAGTTCGCCGATATCTACGGCGCCGATCTCGGCCAGGCGCTGGCCGAAACCGGCAAGGTGACGGCTGTCAACTTCTGGCAGGACCCGCGCTGGCCTGATCTCGGCGACCGCTGGGGCATTATCCTCGAGGAGCTGATCGCCGGCACACGCACCGACGTCAAGGGCAGCCTCAACGAGCTCGAGGCCTATGCCAATGAGCTGGTGAAGAAATAGCCCCCTCCCTCTTGCGGCGCGCGGTCCCAAGCATTCCCGGAAAATGCCGGGACCTGTGCGTCGCAGGAGGGCCTGCCTTTCCCCCGAGCGCGCGACGGTTCCGTCATGTCCAGATATCAGAGACACAGCAAGGCCTGAGACCAATGCCTCGACGTTCATCCCTGCCGGTGACCTTTGTCGTGCCGACGCTGGTCATTCTGCTGATCCTGTCGATGGTGCCGACGCTCTACGCGATCATCATCGCCTTGCAGAACCGCGAGCTGAGTTCGACGGCCTATTCCTGGGTCTGGTTCTCGAATTTTGTCGACCTGTTCTCCGACCGCCGCTTCCTCAACGCCGTCTGGGTATCGGTGAAGTGGGAGGTCGTCACCGTCGTCGCGACGATGGTGGTGGCCATCGGGCTCGGCGTGCTGATGTTCGAGGTCGCCGCGCCGCGCCTGCGCAACCTCTACTGCCTGTTGTTCATCATTCCGGTGCTGTTGCCGCGCGTCTCGGCGGCCTTCGTGTGGAAATTCGCCTATCATCCGCTCTACGGCATCGCCACCTACCCCTATCGGCTGTTGACCGGCGGCCTGATCTTCGACCCGCTCTCCAAGCCGTCGACGGCGCTGTTCGCCGTCGCCTCGGTCGACGTCTGGCAATGGGGCCTGTTCTTCGCCGTCATCGTGCTGAAGCTGCTGGAGACCTTGCCGCCGCAGCCAATCGAGGCCGCAAGGCTCGACCATGCCAAACGCTGGCAGATCCACGCCTATGTGACCTTGCCGATGCTGAAGGCGCCGTTGATCAGCCTGATGTTCGTCAAGATGATCGAGTCGCTGCGCTCCTTCGACCTGATCTATGTGATGACCCGCGGCGGGCCGGGCGTGGCGACCGAAACGCTCGACATGTACGCCTTCTCGCAAGGCTTCATCGAATCCGGCAAGGTGTCCTATGCCTCGGCCATGGCGGTGCTGATGATGATCGCCACCGTCATCACCTTCACCATGCTGTGGAAGCGGGTGCAGGCATGAAGCCCGGCCGCATCGTCGCCAAGGCCGTCCTGGCCTTCGCCGGCTTCATCGCGGTGTTCCCGCTGCTGTGGACGGCGCTCAACTCGCTGAAGAACAGCGTCGACATCATCACCCGCGTGCCACGCCTGGTGTTTACGCCGACGCTTGCCAACATCAGCTACATCCTTGGCCGCGACAGCGTCATCACCGGCCTCTACAATTCGGTCGTCGCTTGCGGCATAGCCGTGCTGATCGGCGTCGTGCTTGGCCTGCCCGCGGCGTACGCGGTGGCGCGCTATCCCAACCGCTGGGCCGGCGACATCCAGTTCTTCGTGCTGTCGCTGCGCTTCCTGCCGCCGGTGGCGGTGGCGATCCCGCTGATGGTGATCTGGCTGCAGCTCGGCCTCTACGACACTTTGCCGGCTTTGATCGTCACCTACTCGCTGCTCACCATCTCGGTCATCATGTGGCTCGCGATCCCCGCTTTCCAGGGCGTGCCGAAGGAGATCGAGGAAGCCGCCTTCGTCGATGGCTACGGAGCCTACGAGGTGTTCTGGCGGATCGCGCTGCCGGTCGCGGCCCGCTCGCTGATCGGCGCGGTCGCCTTCAGCTTCGTGCTGGTCTGGAACGAATTCCTGATCGCGCTGATGCTGTCCAGCTCCAACGCAAAGACCTTGCCGATCGTCGCCTCCGAACTCTCCCAGCAAGGCATGAACGTGCCGTGGGGAATTCTCAACGCCTCGGTCGTGCTTTTGTCGCTGCCGCCGCTGCTTTTCCTCGGCGTTTTGAGCGGCTTTCTGAATTCCGTTTTCCGGCAAAAGAAGAATTGAAGTGAGGCTTACGTCGATGCAGGCACTGGTGCTTGAGAAAAAAGGCGAACTGTCGTTGCGCGAGATCGCGCTGCCGCTCGACGTCGGACCAGACGATGTCAAGATCGCCATCCACACGGTCGGCGTCTGCGGCAGCGACGTGCACTATTACACGCATGGCGCCATCGGCAGCTATGTCGTGCGCGCGCCGATGGTGCTCGGCCACGAGGCCGCGGGCACAATCGTCGAGGTCGGCGCCAATGTCAGGAGTCTGAAGGTCGGCGACCGCGTCTGCATGGAGCCTGGCGTGCCGAACCTGTCGTCGCGCGCGACAAAGCTCGGCATCTACAATGTCGACCCTGACGTCACTTTCTGGGCGACCCCGCCGGTACACGGCATTCTTGCTCCCTATGCCGTGCACCCGGCCGCTTTCACCTACAGGCTGCCGGACAATGTCTCCTTCGCCGAAGGCGCCATGGTCGAGCCCTTCGCCATCGGCATGCAGGCGGCAAGCCGTGCCCGCATCGTTCCGGGCGATGTCGCCGTCGTCGTCGGCTGCGGCCCGATCGGCATCATGATCGCGCTTGCCGCCCTTGCCGGCGGCTGCTCGAAAGTGCTGATTTCCGATTTTTCCGCGCCCAAGCTGAAGATCGCCGCGCAATATGCCGGCATCGTGCCGGTCAATATCGGCGAGCGGTCGCTGGTCGATGCCGTCGCCGCCGCGACCGACAAATGGGGCGCCGACATCGTCTTCGAGGCGAGCGGCAGCCCGAAGGCCTTCGCCGACCTGTTCGACGTCGTGCGGCCGGGCGGCGCGGTGGTGTTGGTCGGGCTTCCGGTCGAACCGGTGAGCCTCAACGTTCCGGCGGCGATCTCGAAGGAAGTGCGTATCGAGACGGTGTTCCGCTACGCCAACATCTTCGACCGCGCGCTGCAACTCATCGCCTCCGGCAAGGTCGATCTCAAGCCGCTGATCACCGGTACCTATGATTTCGCCGACAGCATCAAGGCGTTCGAACGGGCCGCCGAAGGCAACCCGCAGGACGTCAAACTGCAAATCCTGCTTACCGGCGAAAAGGACTGACCATGTCCGCGATCGTTTGCTCCCATGTCGACAAGGCCTATGGCGCCACCACGGTGATCCGCGACCTCAACCTGGCGATCGAGGAGCACGAATTCGTCGTCTTCCTCGGCCCGTCCGGCTGCGGCAAGTCGACCTTGCTCCGGATGCTGGCGGGGCTGGAGGACATCAGCGGCGGCGAGGTCTCGATCGGCGGCAAGGTAGTCAACGACCTCGATCCCGGCGACCGCGGCATCGCCATGGTGTTCCAGAACTACGCGCTCTACCCGCATATGACGATCTTCGACAACATCGCCTTCGGGCTGCGGCGCCAGAAGGTGCCGGCGCCCGAAATCCGCAAGCGGGTCGAAGCGGTGTCGAGGACGCTCGGGCTCGACCCCTATCTCGGCCGCAAGCCGGCCGAGCTCTCCGGCGGCCAGCAGCAGCGCGTGGCGATCGCCCGGGCGATGATCAAGACGCCCAAGGTGTTCCTGTTCGACGAGCCGTTGTCCAATCTGGACGCCAAATTGCGCAACCATATGCGCGTCGAGATCGCGCGGCTGCACCAGTCGCTGAAGACCACCACCGTCTACGTCACCCATGACCAGCTGGAGGCGATGACGCTAGCCGACCGTATCGTGCTGCTCAAGGATGGCGTCATCGAGCAGGTCGGCTCGCCGGCGGAGATCTACGGCCGGCCGGGCAATATGTTCGTGGCCGGCTTCATCGGCACGCCGAACATGAATTTCATCGAGGTGACGGTCGGCAGGGCGGCGAACGGCTGGACGCTGACCGGCGCCGGAACGGTGCTTTCGTTAGACGGGGCCGGCTTTCATCTCCAGCCTGGCGATCGCGCCGTGCTGGGCATCCGGCCCCCGGACCTGAAGACAGGCAGTGACGGCGCCGCCGGCATATTGCAAGGCACCGCCGATCTCATCGAATTCCACGGCAATGACGCTCTGGTGACATTCGGCTCCGGCGGCAAGGAGATCAGCGCACTGGTACCGGCACGCGAATGCCCGGTGCTGCATGCCCCTGTCCGCTACACATTCGAGGAAGAAAGCATCCATTTGTTCGACGCGACATCAGGCGCGTCGCTGCGCAAGCAATAGGCAAAGCCTACCGGATCGCGTCAAGCGCCTGGCGTTGCCGGTGCATCTCCAGGAAGATCCGGTAGTCGCGATCGAAGCGGGCGCCGGCGGCCGGGTTGGCAGCACGCCTCTTGCCGCCCTGCTGCATGGCAAGGCAGGCGGCGTTGAGGTCGGGAAACAGCCCGGCGGCGGTCGCGGCGACCATGCCGGTGCCGAGCAGCACCGCCTCGTCGGCCAGCGGTTCGACCACCGTGCAGCCGGTGGCGTCGGCATAGAGCTCCATCAAGAGCGGGTTCTTGGTGTGGCCGCCGGTGACATGCAGCGTGTCGATCAGGTAGCCATTCTCGTTCAGCGCCTCCAGCACATGGCGCACGCCGAGCGCAATGCCGACGGCGGTGCGCCAGTAGAGCTTGCACAGGCTGTCGAAGGACGAATCCAGCGTCAGACCGCTGACGACGCCGACCGCGTGCGGATCGGCGAGCGGCGAGCGGTTGCCATGGAAATCCGGCAGCACGTGCAGCCGGCCGGCAAGGCCCTCGCCCTCGGCGGCGCGCAGTTCGGCGACGCGCGCGGCGATCCTGGCATGCATGGCCGCGTTCGGCTCGCCGCCGGCGCCATGCCAGCGGATGATGTGGTCGAGCAGCGCCCCGGTTGCCGACTGGCCACCTTCCGACAGCCACAGCTTCGGAAGGGCGGCGCCGTAGTACGGGCCCCAGACGCCGGCGAAAGGCTGCGGGTCGGGCGACATGGCCATCACGCAGCTCGATGTACCGGCGATCAGCGCCAGATGGCGGCCGATATTCTGGTCGTCGCCGGCGAAGCCGCCGAGCACGCCAAGCGCGCCGGCATAGGCGTCGATAACGCCTGCGCCGACGCGGCAGTTTTCGGTCAGGCCGAGTTCTGCCGCTGCCCGCGCCGTCAGCGGGCCGATGTAGGCACCCACCGGGCTGGCCCGCTCCGGCAGATTGCCGTGGTCAAAAAGATCGTCGAGGCCGACGAGTTCGAAGAAATCGCGTTGCCACGCGGTTTCCTGGTGCGCCAGGTAGGTCCATTTGGCGGTCAGCGTGCATTGCGAGCGCGCCAGCGAGCCGGTCGCCTGCCAGGTCAGGTAATCAGTCAGGTCGAATAAATAGCCGGCTTCTTTCCACGTGCCGGGCAGATTACGCTTCAGCCACATCAGCTTCGGCGTCGCCATCTCCGGCGACATGACGCCGCCGATATAATTTAGCACCTCGTGGCCGCTTGCGGTGCATTCGTCGGCCTCGGCGATGGCGCGATGGTCGAGCCAGACAATGGTGTCCCAGCGCTTGTCACCGGTGGTCGAAACACTGAGCTGGCCGCCTTGCCTGTCACGCACGACCAGCGAACAGGTGGCATCGAAGGAGATACCGGCGATATGCTCGGCGGCGACGCCTGCCTTTTCCCGCGCGGCACGCACGGCGGTGCAGACGGCGGACCAGATGTCGCGTGAATCATGCTCGGCATGATCGGGCTTCGGCTGATTCATGGCGATCGGCCGCTCGGCACGGCCGAGCAAGGCGCCACTGGCGTCGAGAATGCCCGCGCGAGCGCTCCCGGTGCCGACATCGACCGCGCAGACAAACTGTTTCGTCAAGATGCTCTAACTCTCGCTCCCAGGCCTGCAATCAGATCCGGCAATTGCAGCATGTCAGCGAATATAAAGTCCGGTTCGGTCGACGCAAGCCGCGCTTTCAATCCCGGATTGCCGGCGTGCGCGCCGCCGGTGAAGGCGAAGACGTGCATGCCGGCCGCGCGTGCCGCCGCGACGCCGGCGGGGCTGTCCTCGATGACCAGGCAGTTGCGCGGACGCGCCCGCATGCTGGCGGCAGCGTGGAGAAAAAGGTCCGGTGCCGGCTTTCCCCTGGCAACCATGGCGGCGCTGAACAGATGCGGCTCCATCAGCGTGAGCAGACCGGTGACGTCGAGCGCGTAACGAATCCGTTCCAGCGTACCGGAAGAGGCAACGCAATACGGCAGGCGGAGCTTCGGCAACATCTCCCTGACGCCGGCGATCGGCTTCAGCTCCTCGCGGAACTTTCGCATGAGGTCAACGCGCAGGGCGGTGAGATGCCGGTCGGTGATCTCCAGGCCGAAGTCGCGGCCGAGGATCTCGCGCACGCTCTTCATGCTCTTGCCTAGGAAATGCTCGTAGGCGGCGTCTTCGCCTATGCTGCCACCGGCAAGTTCGATCATGCCGAGCAGCGCCGAGACGGAGAGCGCCTCGCTGTCGACCAGCACGCCGTCGCAGTCGAAGATGACCAGTTCAGGCGTCATGGTGCCGGCTGGCTCTCAGAGCTTGCCGGCGATGTAGCGCGTCAGCGTGGCGCGCGTGCCATTGGCCCAGAGCACGTTGAGCGCGTGGGCGAAGGCCTCGACGAAGGCGGTGGCGCGGCCGACATCGCCATAGATGTCGTCCATCGCAAGCCAGGCGGCAGGCGCGGCCTTTGCCGCCTTTGCCGTTGCCTGCATCCGATCCCAGCTCGGGTCGTTGGGTTCGATGACGGCGCCGCTGTCCGTCGTGCCGAAGCAGTAGCGGCACCACAGCGCCGATTCCAGCGCCAGTCCGGTAACGCCTTTGCCCGCCTTCAGCCGGTCCGCGATGGTCGGGATGATGAATTTCGGCTGGCGGTTGGAGCCGTCGAGGCAGAGCCGGCGCACTGTGTCGCCGATCTTGGGATTGGAGAAGCGCTTCTCGATGAGCTGGTAGTAGTCTTCCAGCACCGTGTCCGGCACGGGCGGCACGGTCGGGATGATCTCGTCATGCTCGAGCTTGTCGAGGAAGCCGCGCACCAGCGGCTCCTGCATCGCCTCATGGACGAAATGGATGTCCATCAGCCCAGCCGGATAAGCAATGGTGGCGTGGCCGCCATTGAGGATGCGAATCTTCATGAGCTCGTAAGGGGCGACCTCCCTGACGAACTGCACGCCGACCTTTTCCAGCGGCGGGCGGCCATCGGTGAAATGGTCTTCCAGCACCCATTGCCGGAATGGCTCGCAGAACACCGGCCAATTGTCTTCGAGGCCGAAATCGTCGGCGAGGATCTTGCGCTCGCGGTCGCTGGTCGCCGGCGTGATCCGATCGACCATGGCGTTCGGGAAGGCGACGTGGTCGCTGACCCAGCTCGCCAGGTCCTCGTCGATCAGGCGGGCAAGGCCGATCACACCGTCCGACGTGACATGGCCGTTATGGGGAATGTTGTCGCAGGACATGACGGTGAACGGCACGATGCCGTCCTGACGGCGGCGCATGAGGCCAGCCAGGATGATGCCGAACACGGTCTTTGGTGAGGCGCCCGGCTGCGCGTCGGCGACAATATCAGGATGAGTTGGGTTGAAGACTCCGGAGGCCGGATCGATGAAATAGCCGCCTTCAGTGATGGTCAGCGATACGATCCTGATCGCCGGATCGGCCAGCCGCTCGATGATGGCGGCGGCATCGCCCGGCATCAGGAAATCGATCATCGCGCCGGTGACGCGGGCGCTCATGTGGCCTTCGTCCTGCTCGACCACGGTGGTCAGCCAGTCCTGCTCTTCGAGCTTGCCGCGGCCGATCTTCTCGCCGTCGAACACGCCGGCGCCGACCAGCGCCCAATCATGGCCGATGCCCTGACCGAACAGGTCGTCGAGATAGACGGCCTGATGCGAGCGGTGGAAATTGCCGACACCGAAATGCACGATGCCGGCTTTCAACGCCGACCGGTCATAGTTCGGACCTGCGACCTTGGACGGAAGCGTGGCGAGGCTCGAGGAAGAGAGTTTCACGGTCATCTGCTTTACCCTTTGGCCGATTTGCAGCCCGACTGTTTCGCCTCCTTCGGGAGGGCGAGGATGAGGGGCCGCACCTGATGTTCCAGTATGCTGCCCCTCACCGCCCCTCGGCACTTCTCTGGAGGAAATGAGAGAAGCGCCTTCCCCCTCAACTCATCCATTGGCCGCCATCGACATTGTAGGTCTGGGCGACGATGTATTCGGCCTCGTCGCTGGCGAGGAACACGGCCATGCCCGCGAGGTCTTCCGGCTTGCCCATGCGGCCGTACGGTACGCCCTCGCCGACCAGCCGTTTCTTTTCGCCTTTCGGCCGGTTCTCGTATTTGGCGAACAAGGCATCGACCTCGTCCCACATGTCGCTGTCGACGACGCCGGGCGCGATGCCGTTGACATTGATGCGGTGTTTGATCAGGTCGAGTCCGGCTGACTGCGTCAGCGAGATGACCGCGGCCTTGGTGGCGCAATAGACCGCGACCAGCGGTTCGCCGCGACGCCCGGCCTGGCTCGCCATGTTGATGATCCTGCCGCCCTTGCCCCGCGCGATCATCGACCGGGCGGCTGCCTGCAACATGAACAGCGTGCCGGCGACATTGACGGAAAACAGCTTTTCGTAGCTCGCCCTCAAGATCTCCACGCTCGGCGCCAGGTCGAACAGAGCGGCGTTGTTGATCAGGATATCGAGGCCGCCGATCCTGCTCTCCACCGCCTTGACCGCGGCATCGATGGATGCCTGATCGGTGACGTCAAGCTTTAGCGCATAGGCGTGGTCACCGATTTCAGCCGCGGTCTTGCGTGCTGCGTCGAGGTTGATATCGGCAATCGCCACGGTGGCGCCTTCGCGCACATAGGCTTCGGCGAAGGCTCTGCCGATGCCGCGCGCCGACCCCGTGATCAGCGCCGATTTGCCTGTCAGCCTCACCGCTCCATCCTCACTGGGCCATCGCCTTGCCGTCGGGGCCGAAGCGGTGCAGCTTGGCTTGGTCGGGCGTGAGATAGATGGTGTCGCCATGGCGGACCGCCAGTTCGCCGTCTGCGCGCACCGTCAGCGGCCCGACACCATCGGCCTGGACGTGCAGGAACGTGTCGGAACCCAGATGCTCGGCCACGCCGACGGCGGCCTTCCAGTCGCCCGCCGTGGTCGAGATCTGCATATGTTCAGGCCGGATGCCGATCGTCTTGGCGCCATATTTGGCGGCCGGTGCGCCCTCGATCAGGTTCATCTTCGGCGAACCGATGAAGCCGGCGACGAACAGGTTGCGCGGCGTCTTGTAGAGCTCCATCGGCGAGCCGACCTGCTCGATGTTGCCGGCGTTGAGCACGACGATCTTGTCGGCCATGGTCATGGCCTCGACCTGGTCGTGGGTGACGTAGATCATCGTCGTCTTGAGCTGATGGTGCAGCTCGCTGATTTCGAGCCGCATTGTGCCGCGCAGTGCCGCGTCGAGGTTGGACAAGGGCTCGTCGAACAGGAAGGCCGAGGGCTGGCGCACGATGGCGCGGCCGATGGCGACGCGCTGGCGCTGGCCGCCGGAGAGCTGGCCGGGACGGCGTTCGAGATAGTTGGTGAGGTTCAAGACGCGCGCCGCGTCCTTCACCTTCCTGTCGATGGTCGCCTGATCCTCGCCCGCCATCTTCAATGGGAAGGCGATGTTCTTGGCAACCGTCATATGCGGGTAGAGCGCATAGGATTGGAACACCATGGCGAGCTTGCGCTTGGCCGGCGCCTCGCCGGTTACGTCACGGCCATCGATGTTGATGGTGCCGCCGCTGGTGTCTTCCAGGCCGGCGATCAGCCTCAGCAATGTCGACTTGCCGCAGCCCGACGGGCCGACGAAGACGACGAACTCACCATTCTCGATCACCAGGTCGAGACCGGGGATGATGGACGTCGATCCAAAGGATTTGGAGACGTTCTTGAGCGTGATGTTTCCCATGGTTTCCTCCCCGAGAGCTATTTTTCGCCGATTGCTTCAGGCAATTTCCGTTACTTCACCGCACCAAAGGTCAGGCCTCGTACCAGCTGCTTCTGGCTGAACCAGCCCATGATCAGGATCGGTGCGATGGCCAGCGTCGAGGCCGCCGAAAGCTTGGCCCAGAATAGGCCTTGCGGGCTGGAGAAGGAGCTGATGAAGGCGGTAAGCGGTGCTGCTTCCGTGGTCGTCAGCCGGATCGTCCAGAATGCCTCGTTCCAGGCCAGGATGATGTTGAGCAGCATCGTCGAGGCGATGCCCGGCACCGCCATCGGCGTCAGCACATAGATGATCTCGTTCCACAGCGAGGCGCCGTCCATGCGGGCCGCTTCCAGGATCTCGCCGGGGATCTCGCGGAAATAGGTGTAGAGCATCCAGATCACGATCGGCAGGTTGATCAGCATCAGCATGACCATCAGGCCGATGCGGCTGTCGAGCAGGCCGGTGTCGCGGAAGATCAGGTAGATCGGAAACAGAACCGCGACCGCCGGCATCATCTTGGTGGACAGCATCCACATCAGGATGTCCTTGGTCCGCTTGGTCGGCGAGAAGGCCATCGACCATGCCGCCGGAATGGCGACGAGCAGGGCCAGGACGGTCGAGCCGACCGAGAGCAGCACCGAGTTGAAGAAGAACTTGAAATAGCCGCTCTGCGCTTGGACCTCGGAATAGCTTTCGAAGGTTCCCGACGGGATCAGGTTGAAGCCCTGGATCGCCTCCTGTTCCGATTTGAACGAGGTGATGATCGTGTACAGGATCGGAAAGAAGATCAGCAGGGCGACGATCCAGGCGGCTACCGTCGCTATGGTCTTGTGCTGGGTGGTGACTGCGCGTGCCATCTTGTCCTCCCTTACTTGTCCAGGTTCTTGCCGACGGCGCGCATGGCGAAGAAGGCGACGATGTTGGCGAGAATGACGGCGATCACACCGCCCGCGGATGCCTGGCCGATTTTGAACTCCAGCAGCGCCTTCTGGTAGACGAGGAAGGGCAGGTTGGTGGAGGCATAGCCGGGGCCGCCATTGGTGGTGACCAGGATCTCGGCATAGACGGAGAGCAGGAAGATCGTCTGGATCAGGATGACCACGGTGATCGCTCGCGACATGTGCGGCAGCGTCAGATAGATGAAGCGGCTGATGAAGCCGGCGCCGTCCATCTCGGCGGCTTCCTTCTGCTCGCCGTCGAGCGATTGCAGCGCGGTCAGCAGGATCAATGTCGCGAAAGGCAGCCATTGCCAGGCGACGATGATGATGATCGCCGTCATAGGATGCTGCCCGAACCAGTCGATCGGTTGCGCCCCGAAGAAGCGCGCTATGTCGGCGAAGACGCCATATTGCGGGTGCATGATCATGTTCTTCCACACCAGAGCGGCGACCGGCGGCATGACGAAGAACGGCGAGATGACGAGGATGCGCACGATCCCTTGGCCCCACATCGGCTGATCGATGAGCAGTGCCAGCAGGATGCCGCCGATCACCGTGATCAGCAGCACGCTGACCACCAGGACCAGCGTGTTGAGGATCGACTGCAGGAAAGCCGGGTTGGAATAGAACAGCGCGTAGTTCGAGAGGCCGACGAAGCCATCGCGAACCGGATTGAGCGGGTTGTACTGCTGGAAGGAGAACCACAGCGTGAGAGCGAGCGGAACAACCATCCAGACCAGCAGCAGCACCACGGATGGCGCCATCATGAATCGGGCAAGCGAACGGGTCTGCTGAGTAGCCATGACGGTCACCCTTCAAGGATCAGACTGAATTTTCACAGGCGTTGGAAAGGCGGCCGCCCGAACTGGGTTTCGGGCGGCCGTTGCCGGTCGAGGAGGTGACCGGCATTCGGCACCGGGAGGAGCCTTACTTGATATAACCGCCCTCGGTCATCGCCGCGGTCGCGGCGTCCTGGGCCTGCTTCAACGCATCGTCGACGCTCGACTGACCGGCAAGTGCCGCCGAGAAGAGCTGGCCGACGGTTGTGCCAAGGCCCTGGAATTCAGGGATGGCGACGAACTGCACGCCGACATAGGGCACCGGCTTGACGGTCGGATGCGTCGGGTCGGCGGCGTTGATGGAGTCCAGTGTCATCTTGGCGAACGGAGCCGCCTTCTGGTACTCGGCGTTCGCATAAAGCGAGGAGCGCGTGCCCGGAGGTACGTTGGCCCAGCCTTCCTTCGACGCGACGAGCTCCGCATAGTGCTTGCTGGTCGCCCAGGAGACGAACTTCTCGGCAGCGTCGGCCTTCTGCGTGCCGGCGGGGATCGCCAGCGACCACGCCCATAGCCAGTTGCCGCGCTTGCCAAGGCCGTTGTCAGGCGCCAAGGCGTAACCGACCTTGTCGGCGACGGTCGAGTTCTTCGGGTCGGAGACGAAGGACGCCGCGACCGTGGCGTCGATCCACATGCCGCACTTGCCCTGCTGGAAGAGCGCCAGGTTTTCGTTGAAGCCGTTGGAGGACGCGCCTTCGGGGCCGTCGGCCTTCATCAGGTCGACATAGAACTGCAGCGTCTTCTTCCACTCGGGCTGGTCGAACTGCGGCTTCCAGTTCTCGTCGAACCAGCGGGCGCCGAACGAGTTCGACATGGCGGTCAGGAAGGCCATGTTCTCGCCCCAGCCGGCCTTGCCGCGCAGGCAGACGCCGTTCACGCCATTGGCGCGGTCGGTCATCTTGTCGGCGGCCTGTTTGATGAAGTCCCAGGTCGGCGCATCGGGCATCTTCAGCCCAGCCTTCTCCATCAGGTCCTTGCGGTACATGACGAAGGAGCTTTCGCCGTAGAACGGCGCGGCATAGAGCTTGCCGTCGACCGAGAGGCCGCCGGCGATGGCCGGGATGATGTCCTTGGCGTCGTAGTCGTCGCCGAGCTTGTCGAGCGGCAGCAGCCAGCTCTGCTTGGCCCAGATCGGAACCTCGTAGGTGCCGATGGTCATCACGTCATACTGGCCGCCCTTGGTGGCGATGTCGGTGGTGACACGCTCGCGCAGCACGTTCTCTTCGAGCGTGACCCAGTTGAGCTGGATGTCGGGGTTGGCCTTGGTGAAGTCGTCGGTCAGCTTCTGCATGCGGACCATATCGCCATTGTTGACGGTGGCGATGGTGATGGATTCGGCATGTGCGGCGAAAGCCAGCGCGCTGGCCGAGCACAAGCCCAGGATGAGCGTACGAAGTTTCATCAAATTCCTCCCATGGACCAAGATGAGCATTTGCCTTGGCTGTGAGCAATTACTCACTAAGTGTGAATTATGTCAAGCCGGATTCGATGCTGCAGCGCAGCACCGGGCTTGCCGATGGACCGCCGACGGATGGAAGTTGGAGACGACGAGCCGGGCGCGTGCCGGATATCAGGCAACGGGACAGGAAGGGGTCCAGGATCGAAGCGGGCGCGACGAACCCGTCAGCAGGCGATCTCGGCCAGCAGCCAATCGCGGAAGGCGCGGATCTTGGGCACGTTGCGGCGGGCTTCCGGATAGACCAACCAGTAGGCGTGGCCGTCGTCGCCGACCAGGTCGAACGGCTGGATCAGACGGCCGTCGGCGAGTTCGGCCTTGAACAGGGCCCGGGTCAGGATCGCCACGCCGTGGCCCGATATGGCCGCGTTGGCTTCATAGGCTTGCGCGCCCATGCTGCTGCCGGGCCGCCTGGCAAGGTCATGGCTGTGCACGCCGGCGGCCTCGAACCATCGCGTCCACCAGATATCGCTGGGATCGAGGATCGGCAGCTTGAGCAGATCGGCCGGTTCGTTGATGCCGCCGACGCTCGCCGCGAGCTTCGGGCTCAGCATCGGCGTGAAATCGGCATCGAGCAGCTTGTGGGCTTCCAGCCCGGGCCATTTGCCGCCGCCAGAACGAATGGCGAGGTCGACGTCCTCGCGGGAGAAATCCGTCAGCCGGCTCGACGTCTCGAGCCGCACGGCAAGCGACGGATGCGCGATCTGGAACGCGCCCAGATGATGCGCCAGCCAATTCGAGGCAAAGGTCAGCACCGTGGTGACACATAGCAGCCCGTCCGCGCCGCCGCGCGCGGCGGCATAGGCCTGGCTGAGGATGGCAAAGGCCTCGCTGACAGCCGGCGCTAGGCGCTGGCCCGCTTCGGTCAGTTCGATCTGTCGCGGCCGGCGCAGGAACAGCGGCGCGCCGACGCGCTCCTCCAGCACCTTGATCTGGTAGCTGACCGCGGCTTGCGTCATGGCGAGTTCCCCGGCGGCCTTGGTGAAAGAAAGATGCCGCGCCACCGCCTCGAATACCCGGATCGCCTGCAATGGCGGCAGTTGCGAAACCTGCGGCGCGCTGAGGTCAGGCATAAAGCCTCCTTATGGGTCGTTATCGACGTTCGATTGGCAAAGGCGGCCGGCAAGGCCGACATTCATCCTCAACCCGTCATTCGGGTTCAGGATAGCGAAGGTTGACGATCATGACCATGACGCAGCAAAAATGCACTCCCGCTCCCGATCATCGCTGGATTTCGTGGTTGGTGGACGGATTCGGCTGGTTCGGGCCCCGAAAAAAGGCGCATCTCGACATCAGGGACCTGTCGCCCCATCTGCAGCGCGACCTCGGTTTTCTCGACGGCAACGACCCTTTCAGCCGGCACCAATAGCCTTGCTGGCTTTATCAGGAAGCCGTCAAATACCGGCCAGCAGGGCGGTCGCCGTCCGCTCGTCGGTGATGAGCCCGTTGACCAGCCGCCGGTTCACGGCCGCCAGGATTCCCGGCAGCTTACGCTCGCCCATGGCGAGCGCGATAACCAGCGACTTCTCGCGCGACGGCAGCGCCGCCGACGACACCCGGTCATTGGTGATGCCTTCGATCATGCGGC
This sequence comes from Mesorhizobium sp. M8A.F.Ca.ET.165.01.1.1, assembly GCF_004792065.1. Classification (NCBI taxonomy): domain Bacteria; kingdom Pseudomonadati; phylum Pseudomonadota; class Alphaproteobacteria; order Hyphomicrobiales; family Phyllobacteriaceae; genus Mesorhizobium; species Mesorhizobium sp. M8A.F.Ca.ET.165.01.1.1. The sequence continues at coordinate 219,414 of NZ_SRTH01000010.1, forward strand.
CCTCGCGATCGAACACCCAGCCGACGATTTCGGCGACGCCGCCCGCCTTCTGCAAGGCTTTCAGCTCGCTTTCGGAAATGAAGCCGTCCTCGTAGAGCGGCGCCTTCGGGCCGAGGTCGCCAATACCGATGAAGGTGACATCGGCCTCGCCGGCAAGCGCCAGCGTCGGCTGTATCATCGGCTGGTTGAGCAGCATTTCGCGCTCCTGCGGCGAGGAGGCGATGACCGGCAGCGGCATCGGGAAGGACCGCGCCTTGACCCTGTCGGCCATTGTGAAGATGACGTTGTAGAAGGCGGCCGAACCGTCCGGCGAGATGTTGCCGGTCAAGGACACCACCTTATGCTGCGGGCATTCCATCGGCGGCAATTGTTCGATCGCCGCCTTCAGCGTGCGTCCGGTACCGATGCCCATGACGATCGGTGTCGGCGACCGCAGCCGCCGTTCGATCTCGGCGGCGGCCGCTTCGGCGATGCCGATGGTGGTGGAGGATGAGTTGGGATCGCTCGGCACCACCTCGACAAGGTCGAGCGCGAAGCGTGATTTCAGCCGCGCGGCAAGGTCCAGGCAGTTGGCGATCGGATGATCGACGCGGACCTTGATCAAGCCTTCCGACACCGCCAGCGACACCAGCCGCTGCGCCGTCTGCCTCGATATGCCAAGCGTGGCCGCGATCTGGTCCTGTGTGTTGCCGGCAACATAATAGAGCCAGCCGGCGCGCGCCGCGTCGTCCAGCCTGTTGCTGCCGCCATCCTGCCGGCTATTCACGTCCTGCCTCCCGAAACCCGCCGATCATCAGGCGATCCGTATCAGTTTCGCAGGGAATGGCCGCCTGCGCAATTGTCAATCTCAAGAGCAAATGCTTACGCTGATACAGCGGAGGTTTCTCGGCCAATACCCGGTCGGAGAAAACGCGGCGGGTTCCGTTTCGCTTTGAAGGCATGTTCTATGGCCGCCAAAGGTTTATCTCCCGCCGCAAACCCTTTAAGGGATCGCAAAAAGGAGCGCTGCATGACACCGAAGGCGGTTTTCTGGGACATGGACGGCACGCTGGTCGACAGCGAACCGCTGCATGAGGCAGCCCTCATTGCAGCGATGCGCAATGCCGGCCTGACGCCGCCTGACGATCTGCATGAGCGCGTGCTGGGCGTCGCCGCCTGGCCGGTCTACGAAATGATGCGCGACGAGTTCGGGCTGCGACTGCCCTTCGACGAGTGGATCGTTCACAAATATGAGCATTACCTGCCGCTGGTCGAAGGGCTGAAGCCGCGCCCAGGCGCTATCGAGGTCTTCCACGAACTGCACGCGCTCGGCGTGCAGCAGGCGGTGGTGTCCAATTCGGACCGGATGATCGTCGACGCCAATCTGCGCATGGTCGGCCTCACCTATCCCGGCATGAAGACGATCAGCCGCAACGACGTGCGCGACGGCAAGCCGCACGCCGAGCCTTTCTTGCGCGCCGCCTATCTGGCCGACGTCGATCCCGCGCACGCCGTCGCGGTCGACGACAGCTGGCCGGGCGCCATGGCGGGGCTGGCGGCGGGAATGAAGACCATCTTCTGGCCTGAAAAGCCGATGGAAGGACCGCCCGGCGCCATCGTCATCAACAGCGCCGGGGAATTGCGGGCTCAGCTCGGGCTGTGAGTAGCCTCCTTCTCCCCCGTCACTATACGGGGAGAAAGTGGCGGTGCTGACGGTTTCGCCAATTACCGGCGTTGCGAAATGATCGCTTAATTCCGGTACACCGGCTCCTGCTCGTCGAGGATCGCCTTCAACTCGGCGAGGTGACGCTCGGCCTGGCCGGGATAGTCGTCCATCTCGCTCGCCGCCTTCTCGGCGATCGCGTCGGAGAGCGTGCGCAGCGGGCGACCGGTCCACAGCGCCTTGATGTAGGTCTCGGCGGCGCGCTCGAAATAGAACATGCGGTTGAAGGCGTCGGCGACGGTGTCGCCGATGACCAGCACGCCATGGTTGCCCATCACCATCACCTTGACCTTGGGGTCGGCGAGAAGCTGCGAGCAGCGTTCGCCCTCTTCCTCGAAGGCCAGCCCGCCATAGTGCGCGTCAACGACATGGCGGTTGAAGAACATTGCCGAATTCTGGTCGATCGGCGGCAGCGTCGAGTCGGCCAGCGAGGCCAGCACGGTGGCGTGGATCGAATGGACATGCATGACGCAGCGCGCGTGCGGTACGTTGCGATGGACGGCGCCGTGCAAGCCCCATGCCGTCGGGTCGGGTGCATTAGGCCCCGAAAGCGTGTCGGGGTCGTTGGCGTCGATCTCGATCAGGTCGCTCGCCTTGACGCGTGAGAAATGCACCTGGTTGGGGTTCATCAGGAACCTGGTGCCGTCGTCGTTGATGGCCAGCGAGAAATGGTTGGCCACCGCTTCGTGCATGTTGAGCCGCGCCGTCCAGCGGAAGGCGCAGGCGAGATCGACGCGCTCTTCGTAGAAGGGCAGGTTGGTCAGCTTTTCCTTCTGCAGGCGGGCAATGCTCATGCTAAAATTCCTCCGGTTTCGGCAAGAATGCCGCGCTCCGCTGGTGCCCGCAACCGCTTTCGCTTGGTGCAGACGGCCAGCTATGCCGCGGTGCTTGCGGCGCCAATGGTCCGCAGTCCGCCGTGCTCGACGATAAAATCGATCACCTCCCGCAGGCCCTTGCCGCGTGAAAGATCGGTGAAGCCGAACGGCCGCTTGCCGCGCATGCGGCCGGCGTCGCTCTCCATGACATCGAGATTGACGTTCACATAGGGCGCGAGGTCGCTCTTGTTGATGATGAGGAAATCGGAACGGGTGATCGCCGGGCCGCCCTTTCTCGGAATCTCCTCGCCCTGGCAGACCGAGATGACATAGAGCGTCAGGTCGGCAAGGTCCGGCGAGAAGGTGGCGGCCAGGTTGTCGCCGCCGGATTCGATGAAGATGATGTCGAGATCGGGGAATTTGCGGTTCAGTTCGGCGATCGCCTGCAAATTGATCGAGGCGTCCTCGCGGATGGCGGTGTGCGGGCAGCCGCCGGTTTCGACGCCGACGATGCGGTCCTCCGGCAGCGCCTGCAGCCGGACCAGCATCATGGCGTCTTCCCTGGTGTAGATGTCGTTGGTGACGACGGCGATGGAAAACTCGTCGCGCAGCGCCTTGCAGAGTTTTTCGGTGAGCGTCGTCTTGCCGGAACCGACGGGGCCGCCAATGCCGATGCGAAGAGGACCGTTAGCTTGTGTCATATCGGAAACTCCATAATGGCAAGAGCCGCGAAGCCGAGCCCGATCAGCAGGCACAGCGGCGAATAGAGACTGGTATCGAGCCACGCGAAAGGCTGTTGCGGCGCCAGCCGGCGCCACCAGGGCGTGAAACCGGCAATGCCACGCCCCAGGAACACCAGACCGATCAGCATCGACGTGGCGGCAAGGCCCTCCTTGGGAAAGGGCGAGGCGAAGAACCCGATGAGCGCCAGCGGCCACAGCGTCGCCAGGCCAAGGCAGGCGGCAACGGCGAAACTGGCGATCGGTGTCGGCATTTCGTCGACGCCGCGAAAACCGACGACGGCATGGGCGCAGGACGCGGCATCCCTGCCCGGCCAGATGCCGCCGATGCCCCAATAGACATGCAGTGCCGTGATCAGCAGCAGGACGAATGAGAGGACGAAGGCGAGTAGGATCATGAGCGGAACAATCGCGAATACTGGGTTTCGTGCTTCATCGCCATGACGTCGGAGACGAAGGCGCAGCCGCCGAGATCGTCCGATGTCGAGCGGGACGCGCGCGCCGCCGTCGAGAGCGCCAGCGGCTCGAAGCCGGCAAGCAGCGCGGTGGCTTCGTTCTGACCGATGACGCCGAGCCGGATCGCGGCCTGGACGAGGTTGGAAAAGAAGGCTTGCAGGAAGGCGGACAGCGCGTCCTGCAGCGCAATGCCATTGCCCCCGGCGACGGCGCCGACAGCGACGCAATAGGCGCATTCGGCCGGCAAGCGCTCCAGCACGGAATTGGGCCAGGCGCCGGCCGCTTTAAGGAAGGCCGCACCTTGCAGCATGGCCTCGGCGTGGCGTTCGCGCGAGCCGGCCAGTGCCTCGGCCAGCGCGGCGACCTCGGCCAGATCGCCGCCTTCGCGGGCGCGGCGCCAGCTCTCGGCGAACAGCACGGCATCGTTCCAGCCGGAGCCCATCTCGACCAGTGTCTCCAGCCAGCTGGCAAGGCCGGCGGCATCGGCCACCAACCCGTCATGCACCGCGCGCTCCAGACCATGGCTGTAGGCAAAGCCGCCGACCGGAAAGGCCGGCGACAGCCATGCCATCAGCCGCAGCAGGGCGATGCCGGAGGGCTGGTCAGTCATGATGATGATCGTGATGCATGGCTGTGCGAATGGGATTCGCCGTGGCCATGGCTGTGCGCCTCGGCGTGGGCATGGCCATGCCCGCCGGAATAGGCGCCGCGCACCGGCTTGAACGGCTCCGAGACGTCGCGCACCGTGGCGCCGAGCCCCTCCAGCATCGCCTTGATGACATGGTCGCGCAGGATGAGGATACGGTGCGCCTCGATGCCGGCGGCGAGGTGGCGGTTGCCGATATGCCAGGCGAGTTCGGTCAGATGCACGGCGTCGCGGGCGCGGATGTCATAGACCTCTTCGGGCGCCGCGATAATCTCGATATGACCGCCGTCCTCCAGCACCAGCCGGTCGCCGTCGTTCAGGGCAACGGGCTCGGGCAGGTCGACCAGCACCTTGCCGCCGTCGGCAAGTTCGATGGCGCGGCGGCGCAGATGCCGCTCGTCATGGGCGAGGACCGCACGGCCGGAAGGCACGGTGGCCGCGGCCGTGCCGGCAGGCAGCACCGAGACGGCGCGCGGAAATTTGGTGAAGTCGGTGTTGAGGTTGAGCTTCATTTCATGGCTCCGCCATTAGAGCGCCGCGCGTCCCCTTGGACGCGCAAAGGACGCTCTAACATGTTTGAATCTATGCATCGTGCTTTCCGAAAACCGATTCCGATTTTCGGGCCGATGCATTGGCTTGGGCACGGGCGCGGGCTGGGCGGCCCAGCACGCGGTCGAAATAGGCGTTGACGCGGTCGGATTCGATCGGGAAGCGGCCGGCTCGGGCCCAGCCGCCCATATCGCCGAGCAGCACGTCGACGGCGGAAAACCGGTCGCCGAGTGCGAACGGTTTGTCGCCGAGCCGGCGATCCAGTGCCTTGAGCTCCGTAGCGAAATCATAGGCCGCCGCGGGGCCGACCTCGACCCGCACTTCCCTGGGTAAGAGGAAGCGATGGCGCAATTTGTTCCACAGCGGCGCCTCGAATTCGCTCTGGGCAAAATGCATCCAGGAATCCATCTCGGCACGGCCCGCAAGGCCCGGATTGGCACCCATGCCTTTATCGGCGTGCTTGTCGGCGAGATAGACGCAGATCGCCGCCGAATCCGTCACGATCAGCTCACCGTCGATGAGGATCGGCACCTTGCCCGACGGATTGAGCGCATAGGCTTCCGGCGAGCGGAGCTTGACCTCGACGAATTCATAGGGCTGCCCGAGTTCCTCGAGCATCCAGAGGACGCGGCTGACCCGGGACCCACGCGATCCAATGGCCTTGTACATCGCTGAACCTGCCTTTCCCCGAAACTCTAGATCATCGGCTGGCGTCATACGATCGTGTCGAAGAGCCGCAGGATGAACGATATCTGGTAGATCAGCGCCGCCGTGACGAAGGCGATGTGGAAGCGGCGGTCGCGGACCAGGATCGCGGCGATGCAGAGCGCGACGAAGATCGGCGTTCGGAACAGATATTCGTTGCCGAAGCGGGCGAAATGCTCCGGCCCTTTCAGCAGGGTGTCGATCACATCGAGCAGATAAGTCGCCGCCAGAAGGCCGAAGAACCAGGCGCGGCGCGAGTAAAAATAGTCCTCGTAGCTGGTGTAATCGAGCATCGAATCCGGAAACAGCAGCGCGCACAGCAGGAACAGCGTGATGGCGTAGAAGATGATGAACAGGTACTTGCCGAAGGTCCAGGTTTCGATGGCGTAAAGGCCGAACTCCCACCACCAGAAATGCACCATCATCAGAAGCACCGAACCGACCCAGGCGAGGTGCACGGGATAGAGCCGGTACTGGCCCGGATGCTGGACGATGCGAGCCAGCCCCGACAGAAGGCGAGTGACGCCGAGCCCGATCACCATGCCCATGACGATGCGAATATGCGGGAAGATGTCGTGGGGAGAGGCTATTTCGGTGGCCATGCCTAATCACAATACGGCTTTTCGAGGCCGCATATTGCGGTGTGGAATCCTCCCTGCAATGGATTTTGCACCACTTGAGGCGGTCGCCGATTTCGCGTCAAAACAGAAAATACCGCTGCGCCATCGGCAGCACGGTCGCCGGCTCGCAGGTCAGCAGTTCGCCATCGGCGCGCACCTCGTAGGTTTCGGGATCGACCTCGACATGCGGCGTCGCGTCGTTGAGCACCATCGAGTGCTTGCCGATTCCGCCGCGTGTGTTTTCGACGGCGACGAACTGCTTGTCGACGCCGAGCCGGCCATGCAGCCCCGACTCGAGCGCGGCTTTCGAAACGAAGGTCACGGACGAATTGGTCCTGGCTTTGCCATAGGCGCCGAACATCGGCCGGTAGTGCATTGGCTGCGGCGTCGGGATCGAGGCGTTGGGGTCGCCCATCGGGGCGGCGGCGATCATGCCGCCGATCAGCACCATGTCCGGCTTGACGCCGAAGAAGGCCGGGTTCCATAGCACCAGATCGGCGCGTTTGCCGACCGCGATCGAGCCGATGTCCTTGGACAGGCCATGGGCGATGGCAGGATTGATCGTGTATTTGGCGATGTAGCGGCGGACGCGGAAATTGTCGTTGTCGCCGGTCTCCTGCGGCAATGACCCGCGCTGGCGCTTCATCTTGTCGGCGGTCTGCCAGGTGCGGATCGCCACCTCGCCGACGCGGCCCATGGCCTGGCTGTCCGACGAGATGATCGAGAAGGCGCCGATGTCGTGCAGTATGTCCTCGGCCGCGATGGTCTCCTTGCGGATGCGGCTTTCGGCAAAAGCGATGTCCTCGGGAATCGATGGCGACAGATGATGGCAGACCATCAGCATGTCGAGATGCTCGGCCAGGGTGTTGACCGTGTAGGGCCGCGTCGGATTGGTCGAGGACGGGATGACGTTGGGCAGGCCGCAGACCTTGATGATGTCGGGTGCGTGGCCGCCACCGGCGCCCTCGGTGTGGAAGGCATGGATGGTGCGGCCCTTGATCGCCGCCACAGTGTTCTCGACAAAGCCGGATTCGTTCAGCGTATCGGTGTGGATCATGACCTGCACGTCGTGGTCGTCGGCGACCGACAGGCAGCAATCGATCGCCGCCGGCGTCGTGCCCCAGTCCTCATGCAGCTTGAGCGAGCAGGCGCCGCCCAGCACCATCTCCTCAAGCGCTGCCGGCAGAGAGGCGTTGCCCTTGCCCGACAGGCCGATATTCATCGGAAAGGCGTCGAAGGACTGGATCATGCGCGCCATGTGCCATGGCCCGGGCGTGCAGGTGGTGGCCAGCGTGCCATGCGCCGGGCCGGTGCCGCCGCCGAGCATGGTGGTGATGCCCGACATCAGCGCTTCCTCGATCTGCTGCGGGCAGATGAAGTGGATATGCGCGTCGAAGCCGCCGGCGGTGAGGATCTTGCCTTCCCCGGCGATGATCTCGGTGCCGGGTCCGATGATGATGGTGACGCCGCCTTGAGTGTCGGGATTGCCGGCCTTGCCTATTGCGGCGATGCGACCGTCCCTGAGGCCGATGTCGGCCTTGAAGATGCCGGCGCTGGCATCGATCACCAGCGCGTTGGTGATGACGGTGTCGACCGCTCCTTGGGCACGGGAAACCTGGCTCTGGCCCATGCCGTCGCGAATGACCTTACCGCCGCCGAATTTCACCTCTTCGCCATGGATGGTGAAATCCTTCTCGACCTCGATGATCAGCTCCGTGTCGGCAAGCCGCACTCTGTCGCCGACCGTTGGGCCATACATCTGGGCGTAGGCGGCACGGCTCAGTCTGGCCATCAGCGATTGCTCCCGAAATGCGATATGGTCGAAACCCGGCTACACATTGCCGCCACCCAATGGTCACGCAATGACCCGCTGGGCGACACCTTCTGATCCCATTTGGCGGTTGAGGTTGGCAGGCCACCCCAAAACGACCGTTTGCCAAACCGATGGAAGGAAAATCCATGCGCAAAACGATAGTTCTTGCAACCGCCGCCAGCCTGATGCTGGCGGGTGCCGCCAGTGCCCAGCAGCAGCCTGCTCAACAGCCCGCTCCGACCGCGCCGGCCCCAGCCGCCCCCGGCGGCCAGCAGGCCGCGCCGGCGATTCAGAGCGTCAACATCGTCGACATCAGCGAGTTGCCGAAGGACACCCAGACGCAGGTCAACCAGGTGATCACCCAGCGTGGCGATGCCGGCCTGCAGAAGCTGCGCAGCTCGATCGATGCCACGCCCAAGGTGAAGTCCGCCCTCCAGGCCAAGGGAATGACCTCGGCCCAGGTGGTCGCGGCCAGCATGGAGCCAAACGGCGCGCTGACCCTGATCACCAAAAAGGCGAGTTAAAGGCCCGGCGCGGCGGGCCGGTATCCGGTCCGCCCACCGAATCGGAGAGGGAACCGTGGCAGGGTTGGCGTCGTTTTGTTTCCTGAGCGTTGGAACAAACCGCGGAAGTGAACGATGACCGATACCACCTTGCCCGATATCCGTTGGCTGCATGCCATTGCAGCGGCTGCGTTTCTGGCAGTGGGCCTCCCCCAGGCCGCGCTGAACGCGCAGGGCCTTCAGAGCCCGGAAACCGTCGACCGCATCGTCGGCTCGCAAGTCAACCAGGAAGAGGCCAAGACGACCGCCGAGATTGGAAAGGTCAATTCGGCGATCGACCGCACGCGGGAAAACATCAGTACGGTGCGCAAGACGTCCAAGCTCGACAAGGTCGATATCGTGTTCCTGACCGATGCGGCGCGCAGCGAAGGCGGCCCGCCGCCGGTCATCGAGAACAAGGTCCGGCAGCATCAGGACGATGTTACCGAGCTGCGCAAGGAGATCGAGGCCAACGCCCTGCTCTTCAACGCCATCGAGTCGCGGCGCGTGCTTGCGCAAGACGTTCTCGCCGTGGAGTTCGACGATCCCGGAAAGATCGTCATCTACGCGGCCGCCAAGCCATCGGACTGAGTGACGCGCAGCGCGTGCGTTCATGCCTGCCCTGAAGCCGCTCGCCGGCCTTGCGCGCCACGCATGAGACGTCCTCACAGCTTACCCATCACCTTCTGCTGGAATCCATAGACCTCGCGCTTGCCGCCAAGCGGCACCAGCGTGACGTCGCGTTCCTGCCCCGGCTCGAAGCGCGTGGCGGTGCCGGCGGCGATGTCGAGGCGCATGCCGCGCGCGCTCTCGCGGTCGAATGTCAGCGCCTCATTGGTTTCGAAGAAATGGTAATGGCTGCCGACCTGAACCGGCCGGTCGCCGCTGTTGGCCACTTTCAGGGTGACGGTCGGCAGACCCTTGTTGAGTTCGATGTCGCCTTGGGCAGGGATGATTTCGCCGGGGATCATCGGACCTCACACGACGCCGAAAACGAGGCCGACGCCGATCGCCGCGCAGGCGGCACCCACGATGCGGGCCACACCACGAAATCTCATGCCGCGGCCGAGCCCGGCGGCGATGCCTATGGCATGGAGCAGCACGGTGGCGATGGCAAAGCCGGCCATATATTCGAGCCCGCCGGCATTTTCCGGCACTTCCGTGCCATGGGCGTGGCCGTGAAACAGCGCAAACAGGCCGATGATAGCGACACCGGCCGAAACGGGGAGATCGACCGCCAGCGCGACCAGCAGCCCGAGCGCCACGACCGAGGCCAGTATGCCCGGCTCAACGAACGGCAACGGCAGATGGGCCATGCCAAGGGCCGCGCCGGCCAGCATGATGCCGACGAACGCCGCCGGCCAGGCCCAGATCGCCTTGCCGCCCTTGAGGGCCGCCCACAGGCCGACAGCGAGCATCACCGTCATGTGGTCGAGGCCCGACAATGGATGCGTGAAGCCGGCCATGAGGGAGGACGTCGGGCCGATGCCGACATGGGCGTAGGCAGGCATGGCTGCCGCCACGAGCAGGATCGCCGAGAGGCACAGGCGTTTGACAGGGATCATTTACTTGCCTTTCGTTTGCGGTGTCAGGCGGCCCTGCGGGGACCGCAGCCCTCGGCCTTGAGCACGCGTTTGGTCGAAGCCGGATATTTCTTCAGCATCGCGGCGGGACGGATCGGCCGGGCTGTAAAATCGCCGCCGCAGTTCGGGCAGACGCCGCCAAGCACGTTTTCGACACAGCCGGCGCAGAAGGTGCACTCGAAGGTGCAGATCCGCGCATCCCGGGCTTCCGGTGGCAGGTCCTTGTCGCAGCATTCGCAGTTCGGGCGCAGCTCAAGCATGTCGGCCTCCTCACCTGATCGGTTCGTGCACGGTCACCAGCTTGGTGCCATCGGGAAAGGTCGCTTCCACCTGCACGTCATGGATCATCTCGGCGATGCCTTGCATCACCTGCGCGCGGCTGACGACATGGGCGCCGGCCTCCATCAGTTCGGCCACCGGGCGGCCATCGCGGGCGCCCTCGACGACGAAATCGGTGATCAGCGCGATGGCTTCCGGATGGTTGAGCTTGACGCCGCGCTCCAGCCGCTTGCGCGCCACGATCGCCGCCATGGCGATCAGCAGCTTGTCCTTTTCCCTTGGCGTCAGGTTCATGCGTCTTCCTGAAATGATGCGGACACAGTCACAGTGACCATAATTTGGGCAACCCCGCCCTTCCGTTGAGCAATCCGACGAGCGGAACCAGCCGTTGGCGCAGCTGGTAGCCGTCCTCGGCGTAGAGCCTCGCAAGAAGCTTGCCAGATGTCGTCACGGTCCAGACACTGGCGCCACCTCGGTCGCCAATGATCTCCCGGACCGGATCGAGCAGAGCCTCGGCTCGCGGCGACACCAGCAGCAGCGTTGCCACGGCGATCGCGCCACCGGATATCGCCGTACGGGCCAGGGTGTCGGCAATGGCAGGTCCGATGCGGAAATCCTCGGCATGAATGAGGGCTCCTTGCCTGCGGATACGCCAGCGATCGCGAAAAGTGCCCTGCGCGGCACGTTCGCCCATGGCCAGGCGGCCGAAGACGGCCGCTTCCAGCACCAGCGCCTCGGCTCCGGCCGCAAGCTCGACATCGAGCGTGCGGGCAAAGGCGGCGCGGTCGAAGACGATGGTTTCCTGCGGCAGCCAGGCGATGCTGCCGTTCTCGCCGACGGTCAGCTTGACCCGCACTTCGGCATGGTCCGATGCGGCGCGATAGACTTTTTCGCAGGCCTGGGTTGTTACCGCGGCGCTGGCATCCGCGCCGACATCCACGTCCCAACCGAGGCGGTCGCCGCCGGTCAGCCCGCCGGCGGTGTTGATCAGGACGGCCTCCAGCGGACCGGCCGAAACGGCCGGCAGCCTTATCTTGGCCGAGCCGTCCTGATAGAGGCGCCGCAGCCGCGTGCGGCCGTCGACGCTGGCGCAACCAAGCTGCGCCTTGCCCGCCGCGCGCTGGGCCAGTTGACCTGATAACTTCGTATTTTCGATCGTATCCACGCCGTCAGGTTAAGCACTGTGGCGGTTTTGTCGACATATAGCTTGTTGCTTGATGGCGTTTCCGTTTCTATAGAGGGAACCACCTTGGTACGGTCGGGCGACGCTTGACGGGGGTATAAGGCGAAGATCGCGGCCTGATATCGAGGATAAGAAGGCGCTGTTCAGTTGGCGCCGGGAAACGACAAGTGGGGAAGAAACCGAATGGCTGACCAGCTGGCAACGGACATCATCGAGAAGATCAAGGCCCATGCCGAGCCGGGCGGCGAGGAAATCACCACCACTACCGAATTGACGGCGCTCGGCATCCATTCGCTGGAGTTGACCGAGATCATCTTCGACCTCGAGGAGCAATATGGCATCGAAATCGAGATGAACACGGTCGATGCCTGGAGCAATCTCAAGAATGTCGGCGACATGGTCGAGGCCGTTCGCGCGCTGATCGAAAAAAAAGCCTGACCGAATGCTGAAGCGCGTCGTCATTACCGGCATCGGCGGGCTGTGCGGATTGGGCACCGATGCGCAGGCAATCTGGGCCGAGATGCGGGCCGGCCGGTCGGCGATCGGCCCGATCGACAATCCCTTCCTGCACGACCTGAAGGTCAAGACCGGCTGCGAGATCAAGGCACTGCCGGATCACGGCATCGAGCGCAAGCAACTGGTGTCGATGGATCGCTTCAGCCTGCTGGCGGTGATCGCGGCGAAGGAAGCCATGCGGCAGTCCGGATTGGTGCCGCATGCGGACAATACCTATCGGATGGGAACCATCGTCGGTGTTGGCGTCTGCGGGTTCGAGACGGTCGAGGAGAACTATCGCGCCATCCTGATCGAGGGCAAGAATCGCGCCGGCATCTTCACCGTTCCCCGGGTCATGCCGGGCGCGGCCGCCGGCCAGGTCAGCATGCATCTGGGTTTGCGCGGACCGGTGTTCGGCGTCACTTCGGCCTGTTCGTCAGCCAATCATGCCATCGCCTCTGCGGTCGACCAGATCAGGCTCGGCCGCGCCGACGTCATGGTGGCCGGTGGCACCGATGCGCCGCTGGTGTGGGGCGTGCTGAAGGGCTGGGAGGCGCTGCGCGTTCTGTCGCCCGACACGTGCAGGCCGTTCTCGGCCGACCGCCAGGGCCTAGTGCTGGGCGAAGGCGCCGGCATGGCGGTTCTGGAAAGCTACGACCACGCGATGGCGCGCGGCGCCACCATTTTGGCCGAGATCGCCGGCGCCGGCCTTTCGGCCGACGCCTCCGATATCGTCGCGCCGACCGTCGAGGGCCCGGAAGCCGCCATGCGCTTCTGCCTGGCCGATGCCGGCCTCAATCCCGAGGATGTCGACTACCTCAACGCGCACGGCACCGGCACCAAAGCCAACGACCAGATCGAAACCCTCGCGATCAAGCGCGTCTTCGGCGACCATGCCCGCGCGCTCTCCGTCTCATCGACCAAGTCGATGCACGCGCATTGCCTCGGCGCCTCGGGCGGGCTGGAGATGATCGCCTGCGTCATGGCGATCCGCGAAGGCGTCGTGCCGCCAACGGCGAATTACCGCGAGGCCGATCCCGACTGCGATCTCGACGTGACGCCGAATGTCGCGCGCGAGCGCAAGGTGCGCGCCGCCATCAGCAATGGCTTTGCCTTCGGCGGCACCAATGCGGTGCTGGCCTTCAAGGCCATCTAGTACCGGGCGGTCACCACCTGTTCGGGCGGCTACTATCCGCCCGGGCGATCCGATCGATTGACTATCCATGCACGGTGAAAGCGTCGCCGCCATATTGATCCGGCCCGACCGCAGCCCTAATTCTTGGCCGACCCGCCAACACCGCGCCGCTTGGTGCGAATCCCCCCGCTCAGGAGTTCTCGATGGCCGACCTGTCCGCCTTTCCGATCGCAACCCGTTGGCCCGCCAAGCATCCCGACCAGATCCAGCTCTATTCGGCAACGACGCCGAACGGAGTGAAGATATCGATCGCGCTGGAGGAACTCGGCCTGCCCTATGAGCCGCATCTGATCAACATCGGCAAGAACGAGAGCTGGACGCCGGAATTCCTGTCGCTCAACCCCAATGGCAAGATCCCGGCGATCATCGATCCCGACGGCCCGGACGGCGCGCCGATCGGCCTTTTCGAATCCGGCGCCATCCTGCTCTACCTGGCGGAGAAGACCGGCCTGCTCATGCCCGTTGACGCGGCGCGGCGCTACGAGACGATCCAGTGGGTCTTCTTCCAGATGGCGGCGATCGGGCCGATGTTCGGCCAGGTCGGTTTCTTCCACAAATTCGCCGGCCGCGAGATCGCCGACAAGCGGCCGCTGGAGCGTTACCGCGACGAATCGCGCCGCCTGCTCGGCGTTCTCGACGTCAGGCTGAAGGGCCGCAAGTGGATCATGGACAATGACTACACCATCGCCGACATCTCGCTGCTCGGCTGGGTGCGCAACCTGATTGGCTTCTACGAGGCGCGCGACCTGGTCGGCTTCGACGATTTCGCCAATCTGGCAGCGTGGCTGGAGCGCGGCCTGGCGCGGCCGGCGGTACAGAAGGGCCTGACCATCCCGGCGCGAAGCTGAATCTGCCCCGCCGGGAAGCGCGTCGCTACTTTGCTTTCGCCTTGGACCCGCCCTTGCCGACGACGGATGCGGCGAGAGACGCGACACTCCGCGCCGTGGCCACGACCGCTCCGGCCGCGACGTTGGCTGCCGTGCGAACCTTCGAGCCGCCGGCCGCGGCCGGTTTCTTCGCCTGGGCGGTCTTCGCTGCCGCTTTGGGCGCGGTCACCTTCGACGCGCTGCCTGGCACGACTTTCTTGGGCGATGCCTTGCCGAAGGCCGGCTTGGCATCCTTTGAGCGCTGGGCGACCGCTGGAGCCCCGGCCTTCGATTGCGTCGCTTTCGGTTGGGCTGACTTGCCCCTGACGGGCTTTTTTGCCTTGGTTGCCATCGGACGGAATCCCTCTTCTGGCATGATTGCCTGACCGGGATAACGCCTTGTAAGTCTTAAGGTTCCCGTCGAAAAATATTGAAAATTAAGCGGGTTAATCGAGATTAACCCGGGTTAACCAATGACCAGGTCGGCCGCCCGGCGTCGTGCCAGCACGCGTTCGATGTTGGGCATGTCGTTGGAAGCTATCCAGGCCCGCGCGTCGGCTTCGGAACGGCCATGCTCGTGCCAACGTTCCATCAGGCGGCGTTCGAGTTCATTGCGCGGTACGTCGACGAAGATCGAGAAATCGAACAGTGGCGCAAGGCGCGACCACGGCTCCTCGTCGAGCAGCAGGTAATTGCCTTCGACCAGGATGAATTTGGTCTCGGCATCGACGATCGCCGCGGCGGCGCGCGACAATTCCATGCTGCGGTCGAAGACCGGAATGGCAATGTCGGGCTCGCCGGCGCGGATGCGCTTCAGAAGCGTCTCGAAGCCGCCGAAGTCGAACGTGTCCGGCGCACCCTTTCGCGCGCGCAGGCCGCGCCGCTCGAGCACGATGTCGTCAAAGTGGAAGCCGTCCATGGGCACGACTTCCACCGCGCCTTCCGGCAAAAGGTCGTGCAGGCCCGCCGATAGTGTCGACTTGCCGGCGCCCGGCGGCCCGGCAATGGCGACGATGAAGCGCTTGGCCTTGCCGGCGCGCTTGAAGATGGTGGCGGCGAGGTGGGCGATTTCAGACATTTTGGCTCCTTCCGCACGATTTCAGGCGCATCTTGTCGGCAGTTGGCGGAAATTTCAAACCCTGCCGTTGGCTGGGTTGCACTATGTCGCCGCTGGCTGGCCGATGCGCAGGAAATCACTGTCGAACGGGACCTCCGATGCCGCGGAACCGGCCAACCGAAGGCGGCCATCCGCCGTGGTGATCTCTCGTGGGGGTTCGCCATCCGACAGCGGCAACGCACCGATGACATGGCGGAACGAGACGCGGCGGCCTTCGCCGAGCGCGAATGCCGTCGCCACGCCTTCGCGCTTCAGCCAGTTGTCGCCGAGCGAGGCGGCGTGGCCAATCGCCGTGCGCCCATCCTCGATGCCGAGCACGCCGAGATGGCGGCCGCTCCACGGCGCGTAGTCGCGCCCGCCATTGCTGAACCACAGCATGGTGACCGGCAGTTCGGCCGGGTTCTTCAGCACCAGCACCAGATCGTCCTCGGCCTGGCGCGCAAGCGCGGTCCAGCCAGGTCCGCCATGATCGGCCTCGACCAAGGTGAGGAAATCCTCGCGCCGATCCTCCATGCGGTAGTCCGTGATATCCAGCGTGCCGCCGCCGGCAGCGGGGAAATGCGCTAGGTCGGACGACCGGCTGGGATAGGCCAGCATGAAGCGGCCACGTGCAGTATCCGGCTCCAGCGGATCGGCCGGCGTGGCGGCAAACCGCTTCGGCGAGAAAGCCAGCCTGCCGCCGCATTTCATCGCCGTCATCGGGTGATGGGCGACCGAGATCGCGCCATGGCCGCCGGAAAATACGTGTTCCTGGTAGAGGAAGGGATGGTCGTCGCGCAGCGTGAAAATCTTGTCGACGCTGGCGCCCATCACCTTGTGGCGCAGCCGGAAGACGGCGCGCCATCCGCCCTCCGTGGCGCCGCTTTCGACCACATCCCAGGCGCTGTTGGCCGGCCAGCCATGCAGCGGCGCCTCCTCGACATCGCTGCGCGAAAAAGGCGCACAGAGAAAGTCGCCGGAGAGCCGGACGGTGCCCTGCGGCAGGTCTTGAGGCAGCGTCTCGCTTGCGTCGACCCATGGCGCGCGGTGCAGTGGCCGCAATTGGCGCCCGCCGCTCTCGATGCTCATGTCGGCGATGTGGCCGACCGTGAGGTCGAGCGAAACCGAAATGCCTTTGGCCTTGATCGTAACTGTATCCATGGCGCTCTCACCCGAATCTGACGGGTGCCAAGAAGAACCGGTTCGGCGCACCGCGCAAGCGCGCGGGCGCGCATTTTGCATCAGATTTATGCCCGCCTTCCCACACGCCGAAAGGTGCGAGCCTACTGCCGCTTGTATTCCCGCACCGGCGATTTTGTCCCGTCGGTATAGGTCACCTGCACCGACATCGATTTCACGCTGTCGGCAACCTTGAAATAGGGCTGGAAATCATCGGGGATGGCGTAGGGGTCCTTGGCATTGCAGGGCGGCATGGCAAGCGCCTTGTCGAGCACGGCGCCATTCAGGCTGTAACGCACCTCCTTGATGGCGCAGCGGTAGGACAGCATCTGCGTGAAATAGACCAGCCCATGATTGCCGCTGGCGTCGAAGGCGATCCATGACGTCCAGAACTGGTCGAGGATCTGCTTGTTGCCTTGCTGCAGGGCGGCATCCGGATCGAAGCGGATGTCGAACGGGCCGGTCTCGCGCCCCCTGATGTCGAGATATTTGATGGCGATGGTGGTCGCCGCCGTGCTGTCGGGCAGCTCAAAGCTCGGATTGGGCATCGGCTTGCCGGTGCGCTGGTCGTTGAGCGCCAGCGGGCCGGTGTCGGTGAAGGGGCCGGTGTCGCCAAGACGCCAGGATATCGCGGTTGCCGGCTCGGGCAGCGAAATGGTCATCGACCAGCCCTGGTTGGAGCGCATCGGCGTCAGCGAAGGCACGAAGCGGGCGGGGTCGAGGACGTCGCCAAGGGCCGCCAGCCGGCTGCGGCTGCGGTCCAGCCAGTCGGCAAGCTGGGTCTGATCGACGAAATATTTGAGCAGCCCGCCATCTTTTTCGTAGGAGACGAATTTGGTCAGCGACTGGGCTTCGCTGCGCTTGTCGGCCAGCGTCTGGCTGCCGAGGCGATCTTCCGAAAACTCCTGCGCCTCGAGGTAATAGGCCGGCGCGAAATCCGGATTGGCCGATATGAAGGCGCTGAGCTTGTCGAGCCGCTGCGCGTCGTCGAACTGCATGATATGCACCAGCTTGATCGACAGCGCCTTGCCCTTGTCGGCCAGTGCCCCGAACACTTCGCGGGCGCCCGCCTTGCCGTCCTGGACCCGCAGCAGCGTGGCAAAGCGCGTATAGGGGTCGATGGCGTCGACGTCGAAACCCGCAAAGGCGAGGTAGGAGCGCCGCGCGTTGAGCATGTCGCCCGACAGCTCGTAGACACGGGCATTGTGGTAGAATTCGTCCGGCCGTTTCGGTTCGGCGATGGCGCCGCCTTGCGCGGCCAAGGTGGCAAACCCCTTGGCGATCGTGTCGATCGAGGCGGCGATCTGTTCGGTCGTCGCCTGCAGCTTTTCGGCCTGGGCCACTTGCTGCTGCTGGCCTGCGGCGAGCGTCTCGGTCGTCTGCTTGACCGCTTCGACGGTCTTTTGCGTCTGCGCCCCTTGCGCCGTCTGCTGCTGCTGGGCGGAGGCGATCTGATCGGTTTTTTGCGCAGCCGTGTCGGTCGATTTCTTGACCTCTTCGACGGTTTTCTGTGTCTGCGTGACGGTCTGCTCGATCCTGGCCACCTTTTCGGCGACGATGCCCATCGACTTCTGCAGTTGCGCGATCGCCGGCACCAGGCCGGCGATGATGCCGTTCTGCGAACTGGTCTCCTTCTGCACGGCGTAGACGCCGCCGGCAACCGCCGCCGCACTGGTGGCGAACACCAGCGCCGGCAGTGCCTTGGCCGCCAGCACCAGCCTGAGCACGATGGCAATGGCGATGATCACGGCCGCGATCGAGGCAACCAGCGCGATATAGGCGGCAAACGGCGCCAGCGGGTTGAGAATGTCGGAAACGGCGCCGCCGATGAAGGCGATGCTGCCGGCCCATTTGCCGGTGCGGCTGAGCGATGCCCTGATCAATGACGGCGCGGCGCCAGCCCCAACGTCAGTCATTTTGCAACCCCCAAGCCGCCAGATGCCACACTCCTTCCCACGGGAAACGCGGCTCTGGCAAGGAAAGACAGGAACGGGGCGATTTCGGGGCGGCGGAAGCGGAGCTCGAGTTCCTCGCCCCACTCGACATTCCCAGGGCTAACCGGCATTAACCAAATGGACGCATCCGCCGCGTTACGTTAGCTTCGCCTTATCTCAGCAACAGCATCGCCAGAACAGTCAGCCCTTGTCCTTTCCGCGTCTCTTTCCGCTCTTCCAGAAAATCCTGGCTGTCCTGGCCCTGGCGGCCTTGGTTGCCGGCTGCTCGACCACAACCCCGCCCGACACGGTGCTGTCCGTGCCGGCGCCGCCGCAGAAATACGCCGCCATCGTCGTCGATGGAAAGAGCGGCAAGCAGCTGTTCGAGGTCAATTCGACGGCGCAGCGCTATCCGGCGTCGCTGACCAAGATGATGACGCTCTACCTGCTGTTCGAGGCGATGGACACCGGCCGCGTCACCAAGGAGACGCAGATCCCGGTTTCCGATCACGCCGCCTCGCAGCCGCCGACCAAGATGCGCTTCCGGCGCGGGGAGACGATCGACGTCGATTCCGCCATCCGTGCCATCGTCGTCAAATCGGCCAACGACGTGGCGGTGGCGGTGGGCGAATATCTCGGCGGCTCGGAAGACCAGTTCGCCGCCATGATGACATCCAAGGCGCGCCAGCTCGGCATGAGCAGCACCACCTTCCGCAACGCATCCGGCCTGCCCGACGACGGCCAGATGACGACCGCGCACGACATGGCGGTGCTCGGCATGTCGTTGCAGCGGCGCTTCCCGCAGCACTTCCACTATTTCTCCGAAAGCGACTTCATGTTCCGCGGCAGGCTGGTGCGCGGCCATAACGACATGCTCGGCCGCGTGCGCGGCGTCAACGGCATCAAGACCGGCTACATCAGGGCTTCCGGCTTCAACATCGTCACCTCCTACGACGCCGACGGCCGCCAGCTGATCGTGGTGGTGATGGGCGCCGACAGCGCCCGCCAGCGCAACGACCATGTCGAAGCGCTGATCCAGCGCAGCCTGTCGCCCACCATGGCCGACACCAAGACCAGGCTGATGTTCGCCGAACAGCAGTAGGTGAGGAGTGGTCCGCGCAGCGGACGAAAGGCCAATTGCTTGGCTTTTCGAATGACGAACGCCCTGAGCCTGCGAAGGGCCGTCCGGGCCCCCCGACTTCGTCATCCACGGGCGGAGCAAGGAGCGAAGCGACGCGGCGCAGACCCGAGGATCCATGCCGGGACTCTGAAGCTATCGCCACGGTCCAGAATTCTGCACCGTTGCACCCTCCGACAAAGGTCGCGGCATGGATCCTCGGGTCTCCGCGACGCCGCTGCGCGGCTGCTCCGCCCGTGGATGACGAAGCGCCTGCGGGGGCCGTCGCCGCCAAGAAGCTAACAAAAACCCTGCAGCCGGCTATTGTTTCACGACTGTCATGCAATCGTGCGGAAGGCGTGCCATACGCTGCGAAAACCCATGGTGGCACTGCCCCGCCGCCATGGCGTATCCTAACTTACAGCACGACAGCAGGAGCCCCATTATGAGCACCGTTCCCAAGGCATCCGAGCAGACGTCGGCCGACAACGAGAACGACAGCGGCGGCGAGTATTTCGAAGCGTCGACCACGCAAGCGGATTTGCACGAGGTTTCCGACGAGCATTTCGACATGCCCGAAGTGCCGGATTCCGAACCCGCCGGCCCCGGTGGGTCGCGGCTGAAGCCGAAGAAAAAGCCGTCGGCGATCTCGGGCCGCAAATTCCGCAAGCGCGACCTGGTGCGCATCGACACGCTGCGCCCGAGCCTTGCCGACCGTATCCGCTCCGACCATCCCGACCTGCCCAAGGGCGCGCGCGTCAGCCGCGAGGAGCTCGGCCGCTACCGCATGCGCTACATGGAGGAGCTCCTGCAGCAGGAGCACGGCGAGTTCTCCGAGCTCGACCGCCAGGTGGTGGAGTCGATCGCCAAGCAGGACACGATCTCGGAAAACTCGGAAGAAGAATTCGAGGAGCACCGGACCTTTCCCGACCGCGTCTCCGACAACATGGCCGCCTTCGGCGGCAGCTGGTGGTTCCTGATCTCGTTCGCCACCGTGCTTTTGGTCTGGATCGGCATCAACCTGTTCGAAGGCTTGAACGGCGCCTTCGACCCCTACCCCTTCATCCTGCTCAACCTTTTGCTCTCCTGCATCGCCGCCATCCAGGCGCCCGTGATCATGATGAGCCAGAAGCGCCAGGAGGTGAAAGACCGCCTGCGCTCCTTCAACGAATACCGGGTCAACCTCAAGGCCGAGCTCGAAGTGCGCCATCTGCACGAAAAGCTCGACTACCTGATCTCGCGCCAATGGACGCGGCTGGCCGAAATGCAGCAGATGCAGCTCGATGCGATGAACGAGCTGGCCGGCGCCAAGAAGGCCAAGCGCGCGGTGCGCAGGCGGCGGACGGCGAAGAGCCCGGCGGGGCAGCAGTAGTAGAGGAGTTCCTCGCGCCCACAATGTGGGGGAGAGCGACTATCTGGGGTGTCAAGTTGCATTTGCGAATTCGCTTCTCGCGTCGCGTGCTTTTGCGTTGAGGATGACGAGAAGTTTTCTGGCGAGTGCGATGCGGATGAGCATTTTGGGCTTTCC
>NZ_SRTH01000109.1:0-374 GCF_004792065.1 Mesorhizobium sp. M8A.F.Ca.ET.165.01.1.1
CGAACCGATGGAAACGCCTCCGCTCGATTTCATCGGCTTCGCGCTGAGCGGGCTCGCGGCATCCGGCGTGGTGTTCGGCCTGTCGGTGGTCAGCCTGCCCTATCTGCCGCCGGCGGCCGGTTTCATCAGCGTGGGTGTCGGACTGGTCTCGGGCGCGCTCTACCTGATGCATGCGCGGCGCGCCGAAAATCCGCTGCTGGCGCTGGAACTGTTCCGCGATCAGGTGTTCCGCTCCTCCGTGCTCGGCGGCTCGCTGATTCGCATCGGCATCGGTGCTGTGCCGTTCCTGCTGCCGCTGATGTTCCAGATCGGCTTCGGGCTGACACCCTTCCAGTCGGGCATGATCACCTTCGTCTCGGCGATCGGCGCCATCG
>NZ_SRTH01000110.1:0-373 GCF_004792065.1 Mesorhizobium sp. M8A.F.Ca.ET.165.01.1.1
GTCAAATCTCAGGCGTGGAAGGTTGGGAATCTCGGAGATTTCTGCGGGACAAAGGGGGTGAAGGAACGCCAGCCTTTGTGACGATGGTACTGTCCTCAACTCCGCCCGTTCACCAGATCTCCGATGATGTCGTATTTACCGGAAATGCGCATCTTGTAGACTTCGTAATTCTCCATGACGCGCTGCACGTAACTTCTTGTTTCCGTGTAGGGAATCCTCTCGATCCAGTCGACAACGGCGTCCACGTCCTTGCCGCGCGGGTCGCCGTATTTGGCCACCCACTGGGCGGCGCGATTGGGGCCGGCATTGTAGCCGGCGAAGGTCAGCACATAGGAGCCGTTGAAGCGGTCGAGCTGCTCTCCGAGGAAGGCCG
>NZ_SRTH01000111.1:0-372 GCF_004792065.1 Mesorhizobium sp. M8A.F.Ca.ET.165.01.1.1
ATCCAGCAAGCCTCAAGCTCAAGCTCGACGCGCAGAAGGTGTTCGGCAACGGCTCCGTCCTGCTGACCTATGTTCCGGATGAGGACCAGCAGGCCGGGCGGCTATCGAAGCGCTGGGCCCGCGCAACACCTACCCCACCACGCTGAAACGTGGGGCCGCAAGCGTCTGCATCACAGCTCGCAGCGCCACCCGCGTGTCTGGCATTATCGGGAGCGGCGCTATGTCTCAACGCCCTCGCACGCGACGGCAGCTTTCGGGAAGCGGCAATGCCGATTGGATGACCGACATCAGGCACAAAGCCGCGATTCAGAGAAACCCATTGGCAAACAACGGCTGTGGTAGTCGCTGAGAGTCGTCACTTTATAAAGAAAT
>NZ_SRTH01000112.1:0-372 GCF_004792065.1 Mesorhizobium sp. M8A.F.Ca.ET.165.01.1.1
TTCGACCAGGCCAAACCTGCGCAGTTTGGCGAGGTGTTGCGACAGAGCCGACTGGCTGAGCTCGACCTTGTCGGCGAGCACGCCGACGGAGAGCTCGCCCTCGGCGAGGTAGTTCATGATGAGCAGACGCTTCTCGTTGCCCATCACCGCAAGAAAGGCTGCCGCGCTTTCCGCGTTGTCGGTAAGTTTCTTCGTAACCATCGATTTCCCCATGTTCATGCTCTTCCGAGGCCATGGGGGCAATGGCTTCAGAGTTCCAGAGCGTTGATTGGCCTGCCCCGATTTGGACACGGGACCTGCCCAGCTTCTTTTCGACCAGAACCCCTTCGTAACCCGGTTGCCACCACGCCGGAGTTGCTGGTCAGGGACAAA
>NZ_SRTH01000113.1:0-371 GCF_004792065.1 Mesorhizobium sp. M8A.F.Ca.ET.165.01.1.1
AGCAGGAGCAGTTCCATCCTGAGGGATTTGGTTTCAAAGCCGCTGTCGATCATCGGATGTGTCCTCACTTTTCGTGCGTTGGAGCGAGGGTATAGCAGGGGTGCTGCTGACACGGTGATGTCAGGATACTCAAGCCTTGGCGACATCGCTGTGCCTTAGAAGATCTTGCGTACCAGCCGGACGCAGACCAGGAGCATATAGGCGGCAAAGAACAGCGCGAGCGACCAGCCGAAGCCTGAGGGACCGAAGGCGTCCATGCCGATGCCGATCGCCTGCGGGCCGATAACCATGCCAACGCCGTAGCAGAGCACGAATGCGGCGTTGGCGGAGGCCAGCTCATGACCGGAGAGCTGGGTACCCAGATGCGCGAG
>NZ_SRTH01000114.1:0-370 GCF_004792065.1 Mesorhizobium sp. M8A.F.Ca.ET.165.01.1.1
CCCCAGTATGTAATAAAGGCGTCGCTCCGTGGTGTTGATCACAATTGACCCCTTCGGTTGGGCCTCAGCGAAATCAACGACCTCCTTGGGGATTGCCGACCATGCCGGTCGCATTTCTCCACCAGCGGCCTGGTCGGGAGCGGATGGCGAGATCAGCACATTTCGGGCTTGGTCGTAGCTCCAGCTCCGCGGGTCGTAGCCGCTATTCGACTGACCCTGCGCCGGCGCCATGGCGGCACTCAACGTGGCGGCAAGCAGAACCGACTCACCCAAGCCCCTGACGAGACGCGGGTCGATTAGGGGCCGGCGCCCTAGAATGCCCGCAGGAGCTTTCAAGCTCGAGAGCAGGTTCCTGCGTGCTGCCACCGGG
>NZ_SRTH01000115.1:0-367 GCF_004792065.1 Mesorhizobium sp. M8A.F.Ca.ET.165.01.1.1
CTATCACAACCGCTGGGTCAACTCACAGGCGCTCGTTCTCGCCGGCCTTTCCGCTTCGTCGCCCGATCCGGAAAAAGGTTCGATCGGCCGCGATCCGGCGACCGGCGCGCTGACCGGCATGATGATCGAATCCGCCGCCGGCATCGTCGAGCGCACCATCGCCCAATCCGGCCATTACACGCAGGAGATGGACCGCGCCGCGATGGCGCGCTCGATCGCGACGCTCAACTCCTACGGCGTCACCGCATTCCTCGACGCCGCAGCCATGCAGCCGATTCTTGCGGCGCTCAAGGGCCTCGACGATCGCGGCGAGCTCACTGCATGGTCAGTGTCGGCCATGCCCGCCGTCGAGCCGTCCTTCATGTTC
>NZ_SRTH01000116.1:0-367 GCF_004792065.1 Mesorhizobium sp. M8A.F.Ca.ET.165.01.1.1
TTCGCATCGCACTATGCCTGCTGCTTTCGCTCGCGCCTCTGCATGTGCGAGCGCAGGACACCGGTCAAAGCGACGACGAGACGGTGATGGTGGCGCCGGACGATCCGGATAGGACGGCGGCGATCGCAAAGGCACGATCGAGCCTGGACGACTTCCTGGCTCTGTCAGAAGCGCCGCCGCCGGGAACCGACAAGTTCAAGTTGAAGGTCATGGTCGTGGACGGAAATGTGACGGAGCATTTCTGGGTCATCCCCTTCAAACGGACCACCGACGGCTTTGTAGGCATATTGGCGAATGAGCCGGAACTCGTCGGCAACGTCGTCTTCGGCCAGAGCATCGAATTCACCAAGGACGATATTTCCGACTG
>NZ_SRTH01000117.1:0-366 GCF_004792065.1 Mesorhizobium sp. M8A.F.Ca.ET.165.01.1.1
CGGTCAGGTAAAGCACGGCACCCTCGGCGGCGAAGAGCTTTCCGATCGCCGCGCCAATACCTTGTGCTGCACCGGTCACAAGCACGACCTTGCCTTCAAGACGGCCCATTGTTCTTCCTCCTTTGCCGAAACTCGTGACGCCGCCGGGTTTAGACCGCGACTGCGATGAGAATTTTCAGATGGTCCTGGTCCGGTCGCGCAAGCGTATCGAACCCTCGGGCGATGGCGTCAGCCATCGCCACCCTAACCGTTATGATTTTTTCCGGCCGGACCTGTCGGGTAGCGAACATCTGGACAACGCGGGGGCCAATGGTGATCGGAAAGACCCAACTCGTTGTCAGCGTCACGGCCTTCGAAAAAAGCAGC
>NZ_SRTH01000118.1:0-363 GCF_004792065.1 Mesorhizobium sp. M8A.F.Ca.ET.165.01.1.1
GCAAGAACGACTTTGCCGACAAGCTCAAGGCCTCCGGCATCGAATGGCTGGTCATTGCCGGCGTGTGGACCGAGGCCTGCATCGACGCCACGGTGAAGGACGCGGTGGCGCGCGGTTTCCGCGTGCTTCTGGTCAAGGACGCTTGCGGCAGCGCAAGCGCCGCCATGCACCAGACGGGCATCCTCAACCTCGCCAACCGGCTCTATGGCGGCGCCGTCACCAACACGCTCGATGCCTGCAGGCTGATGGCCGGCGACACGGTGAAGGTCTGGCAGGTCGAGGGGTCGTTGCCGCTGCGCTTCACCTTCGAGAACGCGGCGCGGCTTTACGCGGAGCTCTGACGGCAGTGGCCAGCGCCCCGAC
>NZ_SRTH01000011.1:0-206783 GCF_004792065.1 Mesorhizobium sp. M8A.F.Ca.ET.165.01.1.1
GGACGGCCAATGGGCACTTACCTTCCATGATTATCCGCTTGGCATCATCGACACCAGACGTATGAAGCTCGTCCGCCGCAGCGCCGCGCCAACCAAACCGCTTGGCGCTGCGGCGGATGCATAGGGGGAGAACTGTTACCTATGTATCCGGTTCAATCTGTTACCCATCTATCGGCTGGACACCGGCAGGCAGGTGAGGGGCAACACAGACGCCGAAAGCTAGCAAGCGATTCGACCTTACAATGCCAGGCACTGGGCAGGTCTGTAACAAATGCCTATGTTGGGGCGAATATCCGGTTGCAACCAAGAACGAGCCGACAAGGCTGAGGAGATCAAATGGACACCCACACCTACCCCGTCACCCGCACCGATGCCGAATGGCGCGCCCGGCTGACGCCGGAGCAATACGCGGTCATGCGCAACCACGGCACCGAGCGGCCGGGAAGCTGCGCCCTGCTCTATGAGAAGCGTGCCGGCACTTTTTCCTGCGTCGGCTGCGACCAGCCGCTGTTCCAATCCACGCTGAAGTTCGAAAGCGGCACCGGCTGGCCGAGCTTCAACGATCCCGTTCCGGGCTCGGTCGAGAACACCGTTGACCGCAGCTACGGCATGGTCCGTACCGAGTGCCACTGCTCTCGTTGCGGCAGCCATCTCGGCCATGTCTTCGAGGACGGCCCGCCGCCGACCGGCCTGCGCTACTGCATCAACGGCGTGGCGCTGAAATTCGAGCCGGCGGCCTGACCTGTCCCGGATATGACCTCGCAAAGGGCGGCTTCGGCCGCCCTTTTTCGTATGGAGCAATTCCAGGAAAGTGTGACGCGGCTCAGGCGACTGCCGTCGCAATCAACCAAAGCGCCGAGCCAAGCATCATCAGTTGAGCCTTGAAGCCACCGGCCTTCTCGGCCGCGCGCCAGACCGCAATGGTCAGGAAGATGTTGTAGGGCACAGGCAGGAAATGCACCATCAGCACCAGCCAGAGCGGCAGTTTCAGCTCGAGCAGGACAAGCGCCAGCGCCGACGAGGCGACGCTGATCAAGGTGCCGACAAGCAGCGTGTCGCGCCAGAACAGGCGGCCGAGCGGCGCTTCGCCTCTCCAGCGCGTACGGAAAAAGTCCGTCATGACCGGCGACCTATCTCTGCCCCAGAACGTCGGTCACGGCTTCCTCGAAGCGTGAGCATTCCCTCACCAGCCAGTCGGTCATGGCCGGCCAATTGTCCTCGGAGTGGCAGTTCACCCGCCACATTGAGTTGATGCCGAGCCCCTCACAGCTCTGTTCGGGTTTGAGCTTCAGCCTGGCCTCGATCGCCGGTTGAAACGGTTTCAGCCGCGACCACGAGTCCGTGGCGCCGAACTTCTCGTTGCGCCCGAAGAAGACGCCGACATGGTTCTGCGCCGGCGCGACATACATGGAAAGCACCAGTGCGAAGTCGGGCAGCCCGCGCTGCCAGAACCAGGGTCCGCGCCGCGCCAGCCGGGCTCTTTCTTCCGGATGCCGTTCGGCAAACAGCGACCAGAAGCCGCGATGGCGGAATTCCGAGGCGCGACGGCCGCCGAAGTCGAATTCGCTCATGGTTCGAACCGTATCTCCGGCAACCGCATCGGGCGCCGGCCGCGAGCCTTACTCCATGCCGAGCGCGGCCATGTAGAGATCGAGGATGGCGTCCTCTTCCTGGCGTTCGGCCTGGTCCTTCTTGCGCAGCCGGATGATGGTGCGGATTGCCTTGGTGTCGAAGCCGGTGCCCTTGGCCTCGGCGAAAACTTCCTTGATGTCGTCGGCGATCGTCTTCTTTTCTTCCTCGAGCCGCTCGATGCGCTCGATCAAGGCACGCAGCTGGCCGGCGGCAACAGTCTGGCTGGTCTCGGTGATATCGTCGGCCATTTTTTTCTCCAAAGGAACGGTCCTGCCCCGCGACTCGGGAAGCAGCGGCGGCAAATTTGAGCCGGTTCGATGCCCGACCACGGGCGGCGGGTCAAGCTGTTATCGATGAAGGAACCGAGGCTGCCGCCATGATGCGGACAGCCACGCGGCCAGGGCGCAGATCAGCTGAAGGCTATCAGCAGATCTTTGGCATCGATCTGGTCGCCGGCCTTGACCAGCACCTCGGCGACCGTGCCGTCGCGCTCGGCATGCAATGCCGTCTCCATCTTCATCGCTTCGATGGAGAGCAGCACGTCGCCGGCCTTGACCGCCTGGCCGGCGGCAACCGCGAGCGCCGAAACCACACCCGGCATCGGCGCCCCGACATGCGCCTCATTGCCGGGCTCGGCCTTGCGGCGCGCCTTGGCGGCGGAAGCGCCATGCGCGCGGTCGGGCACCTTCACACGCCGCGGCTGGCCGTTGAGCTCGAAGAACACGGTGACCATGCCCTTGTCGTCGACATCGCCGAACGCCTGGCAGCGCACGACCAAGGTCTTGCCCTTTTCGATGTCGACGAAGATCTCGTCTTCCGATTTCATGCCGTAGAAATAGGTCGGCGTCGGCAGAACGCTGACCGGGCCGTAGGTTTCCTGGGCGGCGACGAAGTCGGAAAACACCTTCGGATACATCAGCCACGAGGCGAACTCATACTCCGACAGCTTGCGCTCGAGCTTGTCCTCGATCTCCTTGCGGCTCTTCTTGAGGTCGGCCGGCTTGAGCAACGAACCGGGCCGCGCCGTGATCGCCTTGTCGCCCTTCAGTGCCTTCTTCTGCAGCGCCTGCGGCCAGCCGCCCGGGGACTGGCCGAGGTCGCCGCGCAGCATCGAGACGACCGAGTCCGGGAAGGCGATGTCGCGGGCCGGATTCTCGACATCGGCAACGGTCAGATCCTGGCTCACCATCATCAGCGCCATGTCGCCGACGACCTTCGAGGACGGCGTCACCTTGACGATGTCGCCGAACATCAGGTTGACGTCATGATAGGTCTGCGCCACTTCGTGCCAGCGTGTCTCCAGCCCGAGCGAACGCGCCTGTTCCTTGAGGTTGGTGAACTGCCCGCCCGGCATTTCGTGCAGGTAGACCTCGGAAGCTGGACCTTTCAGGTCACTCTCGAAGGCGGCGTACTGGTTGCGCACCGCTTCCCAGTAGAACGAGATTTTCCGGATCCATTGCGGGTCGAGGCCCGGATCGCGTTCGGTGCCCTTCAGCGCTTCGACGATCGAACCCAGACATGGCTGCGAAGTGTTGCCGGAAAAGGCATCCATCGCCGCGTCGATGGCGTCGACACCGCTTTCCACCGCCGCCAGCACGGTTGCCGCCGACAGGCCCGATGTGTCGTGGGTGTGGAAATGGATCGGCAGGTCGGTCGCCTCGCGCAGCGCCTTGAACAGCACGCGGGCGGCACTCGGCTTCAACAGGCCGGCCATGTCCTTGACCGCGATGATATGGGCGCCGGCGGCCTGCAATTCGCTGGCCAGCCCGACATAATATTTCAGGTCGTACTTGGCCCGCGCCGGACCGAGAATGTCGCCGGTATAGCACATCGCCGCTTCGATCAGCTTGCCCTCGGCGCCCACGGCGTCCATGGCGACACGCATGTTCTCGACCCAGTTCAGGCAGTCGAAGACGCGGAACAGGTCGATGCCGCCCGCCGCTGCCTGCTTGACGAAATGCTGCACGACATTGTCGGGGTAATTGGTGTAGCCGACGCCGTTGGCGCCGCGCAGCAGCATCTGCAGCAACAGGTTGGGGGCGGCTTCCCGCACCAGCGACAGCCGTTCCCATGGATCCTCGGTGAGGAAGCGCATGGCGACGTCGAAAGTGGCGCCGCCCCAGCATTCCAATGAAAGAAGTTGCGGCAGCGCCCGCGCATAGGTGCCGGCGATGCCGGCAATGTCGTGCGTGCGCACGCGCGTGGCGAGCAGCGACTGGTGGCCGTCGCGCATCGTCGTGTCGGTGACCAGCACTTCCTTCTGCTCGCGCATCCAGGCGGCGAACTTCTCCGGCCCGAGCACGTCGAGTTTCTGCTTGCTGCCGCTCGGCACATTGCCGTTGAGATAGGGCACCACGGGCGGCGCCGCGTCCGCCTTCGGCGTCGGCCGGCCGCGCGTCTCGGGATGGCCGTTGACGCTGACGTCGGCCAGATAGTTGAGCAGCTTGGTGGCGCGGTCCTGGCGCTTGACCTGCTGGAACAGCTCCGGCGTCGTATCGATGAATTTCGTCGTATAGGAATTGTCGGCGAAGCTCGGGTGATTGATGATCGCTTCGAGGAAGGTGAGGTTGGTGGCGACGCCGCGGATGCGGAATTCGCGCAAGGCGCGGTTCATGCGGGCGATCGTCTCGGCCGGTGTCGGCGCCCAGGCCGTGACCTTCTCCAGCAGCGGATCGTAGAAGCGGGTGATGACCGCGCCGGAATAGGCCGTGCCGCCATCCAGACGGATGCCGAAGCCGGTGGCGCCGCGATAGGCGGTGATGCGGCCATAGTCCGGAATGAAATTGTGTTCGGGATCTTCCGTGGTGATGCGGCACTGCAAGGCATGGCCGTTCAGCCGGATGTCCCGCTGCGCCGGCACGCCCGATTCCGGCGTGCCGATGGCGAAGCCGTCGAGGATGTGTATCTGCGCTTTCACGATGTCGATGCCGGTCACCATCTCGGTGACGGTGTGCTCGACCTGGATGCGCGGATTGACCTCGATGAAATAGAACTTGCCGGTATCGGCATCCTGCAGGAATTCGACGGTGCCGGCACCGATATAGCTGGTCTCGCGCGCGATCTTCAGCGCGTAGCCGCAAAGTTCCTGGCGCAGGTCCTCGCTGAGATAGGGCGCTGGCGCGCGCTCGACGACCTTCTGGTTGCGGCGCTGGATCGAGCAGTCGCGCTCGAACAAATGCACCGCATTGCCGTGCGTGTCGCCAAGCACCTGCACTTCGACATGGCGGGCGCGCTCGATCAGCTTTTCGAGATAGACCTCGTCCTTGCCGAAGGCGGCTTTCGCCTCGCGCTTGCCCTCCATGACCTCGCGGGCGAGGTCGGCCTCGGAACGGATGGCGCGCATGCCGCGCCCGCCGCCGCCCCACGAGGCCTTGAGCATGACCGGATAACCGACCGTCTTGGCGAGTTCCTTGACCGCCTCCATATCGTCAGGCAACGGCTCGGTGGCCGGCACCACGGGCACGCCGACCTCGATGGCGAGATTGCGCGCGGCGACCTTGTTGCCCAGGCGCCGCATCGTGTCGGGCTTCGGTCCGATGAAGGTGATGCCTGCTTGCGCGCAAGCTTCGGCGAATTCGGGGCTTTCCGACAGGAGCCCGTAGCCGGGGTGGATGGCGTCGGCGCCCGAAAGCCTGGCGACGCGGATCACCTCCTCGATCGACAGGTAGCTCTCGATCGGCCCCATGTCCTTTTTGAGATGCGGACCGCGCCCGACCTGGTAGCTTTCGTCGGCCTTGAAGCGATGCAGTGAGTATTTGTCTTCCTCGGCCCAGATCGCCACGGTTTTGAGGCCCAGCTCATTGGCCGCGCGAAAGACGCGGATGGCGATTTCTGACCGGTTGGCGACGAGGATCTTCGTGATGGCCAAGGACTGGGCTCCAGCAGCGGAAGGGACGGGAAATCGGGGCAATGATTAGCGTGAAAATGCTGCAGTGCAAACAAAATCGACGTTGGTTTAAACCGATTTAAATCAATTATTCGGTCAACACTCGCATGCATTCGTCCGTATGGGCGGAACAATGGCGACAATTTCGATCCTGGATGCGATCTTCCCGGCTGGCTAAGGAACGCTGGCAGGGATGTCACGGCGCCAGCGGGCATCAAAGAAAATGCCCGGCGCGAGGCGCCGGGCATCGTTTGGTTTCGGATCCGAATGAATTACGACTTCGGGAACCAGGAATACTTGCCGTCGTCCTTCTTCTTCCATTCGTACATGATGTAGCCCGGCAGCTTCGGATCGCCCTTGGCGTCATAGGCGAGATCGCCCAGGACGGTCGGGAACGGGCCGTTTTCATGCATCGCCTTGGCGACGGCCTGCGGATCGTTCGTCTTGGCGGCGGCAGCTGCCTCGGCGACCACCTGCACGGCGGCGTAGGCGTAGAGCGTGTAGGCTTCCGGCTCGAAACCCTGCGCGCGGAACTTCTCGACGAGCTCCTTGTTGGCCGGGATCAGGCGCGGGTCGGGGCCGAACGTGTTGAGCGTGCCGGCGACGGCGTCGCCCGCGATCGCGGCGAGTTCGTCCGTCACGATGCCGTCGCCCGACATCATCGGTGCCTTGAGGCCCTGGTCCGCGGATTGACGGATGATCAGGCCGGCTTCGGTGTGCAGGCCTCCCCAGTAGATCAGGGTGACGCCGGCTTCCTTCATCTTGGCGATCAGCGCCGAGAAGTCCTTGTCGCCGACATTGACGCCTTCATACATCACTTCCTTGATGCCCGCGGCGTTCATCGCCTTCTTGGTTTCGTCCGCGAGGCCCTGGCCATAAGGGGTCTTGTCATGGATCACGGCGACTTTGGCATCCTTGAAGTTCGCGGCGATGTAGCCGCCGGCGATGCTGCCCTGCTGGTCGTCGCGTCCGCAGGTACGGAACACATTCCACAGGCCGCGCTCGGTGAACTTCGGGTTGGTTGCGGCCGGCGTGATTTCGACGATGTTGTTTTCGGCGTAGACTTCGGAGGCCGGGATCGACACGCCGGAGTTGAAGTGGCCGATCACAAACTTGACGCCGTCGCCGACGAACTTGTTGGCGACCGAGATGCCCTGCTTCGGGTCGGAGACGTCGTCGCCGATTTCGAGCTTGATCTGCTCGCCGTTGATTCCGCCCTTGGCATTGATCTCGGCGACCGCCGCTTCCGCGCCCTTCTGCAGCTGCGCGCCGAAGGCCGCGTTCGGACCGGTGATCGGTCCGGCGACGGCGAACATTACATCAGCCCACGCGTTGCCGCCGAACGCGACGAGCGCGGTCAGGGCCACGGCGGACAAAAGTGACTTTTTCATTTAAACGCTCCCATTAACGGAGTGGGCGTGGATGAAGCTTTCATGCGATGCCCACCCTTATCGCAGAAAGCATAGTTTGCCGATTTTCAGGCACTTGTCACGCCGATTCATCCCTGACGCGGCGTTAATGATGACCGTCAACCTTTCGGTTTCCAGCTCAAGATTGAAGCTCTTTCGTAGAGCCAATTATACTGTGTGACCATCTGGTTGGTTCGTGTGTATTGATAGCCGACAAAGCCCAGTATCATCAGCACGATTGTGTCGACGATATAGTAATGCAGCGAGAACATCGTACCGTCGAACAGCGCGTGATGGATGAAGCGGATGCCGATGCCAAGCCCGAGCAGATAGGCAAACAGCTGGATGAAGCTGCGCCATGTCTGGGCGCTGGCCTTGCCGGTCATCCATGCCGCCCATCCGCCGAGCAGGCAGGTGACGAAGAAGAACTGCCAGATCGACGGTTCCTCGTAGAGAATGCCTTGCATGGGAAGTCTCCTGAACTCAGTGATGTCCGCCTTCGAGATAAGCGGCGCGCACTTCCGGATTGGCGAGCAACTCCTTGCCGGTGCCGCTCATCGTCACATTGCCGTTGACCATGACGTAGCCGCGCGTGGCGAGCTTGAGCGCGCCGAACGCGTTCTGCTCGACCAGGAACACGGTCAGCCCTTGGGTGCGGTTCAATTCGCGGATGGCATCGAAGATCTGCTTGACGATCAGCGGCGCCAGACCCAGCGACGGCTCGTCGAGCAGCAGCAGTTTCGGCCGCGCCATCAATGCGCGTCCGATCGACAGCATCTGCTGTTCGCCGCCCGACAAGGTGCCGCCACGCTGGGCGATCCGCTCCTTCAGTCTGGGGAACAGCGTGAACACCTTCTCGACGTCCTCGCCGTAATATTTGAGGTTGTCGAGGCTGGCGCCCATCTGCAGGTTTTCCATCACCGTCATGCGCGGGAAGATGCGCCGGCCCTCGGGTGACTGGGCAATGCGCATGCGTGCGATTTCGTGCGTCGGCAGCTGGGTGATATCGGTCCCGGCGAAGGTGATGGTGCCGGTGCGGGCGCGTGGGGCCCCGAAGATGGTCATCATCAGCGTCGACTTGCCGGCGCCGTTGGCGCCGATCAGCGCCACGATCTCCCCTTGCTTGACGGTGACATTGACGCCGTTCAGCGCCCGGATGTTGCCGTAGTAGGTCTCCACGCCCTTGATATCGAGCAGCGTTGTCGTGGCCATCACTTGCCCCCTCCACGCTTGCCCTGAACGGGCTTGCCTGTGCTCGCGGCCTTGCCGGAAGCATGACTCGTCGCCACCTTGCCCGCATCGACGCGGCGCGAGAATTCCGTATCCTTGCCCTGACCGAGCAGCTTCGCCTGCTTGACCCACTCCTCGCGCGCGATGCGCCCGTCAAAGTCGAGATAGGCCTCGACCGCCTCGACGTCGGCCTTCTTCCAGGCGCCGATCTGGTCGAAGTGGAAGATGCCGTGTTCGTTGAGCTTCTTCTCGTTGACCGTACCGATGCCCTTGATGCGGGTCAGATTGTCGGCCTTGCCGCCACGGGGGGCAGCGAGGCGGTTCGAAACACCTTCGGCCTTCGTGGCAGGCGCCTTTGCGGCCGTTTTCCTTGGCGCCGCCTTCTTCGCGGCGGATTTGGCCGGCGTCGGGGTCGGCGCGACAGGCCTGCTTGCCACGGTGGCGGCGCGGGCGTCGACCTGCGCTGCCTTCGAGGCGCCTTTCGACACGGTCACCCGTTCGCCTTCGCTATGGCCGACGGTGTCGCTCACCGGCCCGGCCAGATACGACGCCGATGTCCCCGGGCCATGCGTGGAGTCGGGGCCGATATCGAGCTGTTCGATGACGTCCTCGTCGCCGACTTCGGTGAGCACGGTCTCGACCTCCTCGTCATCGACGCCGAGATAGGCGGCGATGACGCGCGGATCGGTGCGCACCGACTGCGGATTGCCGTCGGAGATCTTGCGGCCATATTCCAGCACCACGACGTGGTCGGAAATCTGCATGACCACGGACATGTCGTGCTCGATCAAGAGGATCGAGGTGCCGGTCGTATGCTTGATTCCCATCAGCAGTTCGTTGAGAGCCGCCGATTCCTTCGGGTTGAGGCCGGCCGCCGGTTCGTCGAGGCACAGCAGCTCAGGACCGGTGCACATGGCGCGCGCGATTTCGAGCCGCCGCTGCGCGCCATAGGGCAAGTCGCCTGCCGGATCGTCGGCACGATCGACGAGATCGGCCTTCTCCAGCCAGTGCTTGGCAAGCTCTACCGATTCGGCCGAGGCCTTGCGGTAACCGCTGAAGCCGAACAGGCCCAGGATCGTATAGCCCGAAGCCTTCATCAGCTTGTTGTGCTGGGCGACAAGCAGGTTCTCCAGCAGCGTCATGCCCGAGAACAGGCGGATGTTCTGGAAGGTGCGCGCCACCTTGGCTCGCGCCGGGATCTCGTGGTTGGGCAGCCGTTCCAGCAGGTAGCTGGAACCGTCGGCCCGGTTGAGCGTGATCATGCCTTCCGACGGTTTGTAGAAGCCGGTGATGCAATTGAACACCGTGGTCTTGCCGGCGCCGTTGGGACCGATCAGCGCGGTGATTTCGCCGCGCCTGGCGGTGAAGGACAGGTCGCCGATGGCGACCAGACCGCCGAACTTCATCGACAGATGCTCGACCTGCAGGATGGCGTCGTTCATTTGCGTGGTCGCATTCATCAGCCGTGGCCCTCCTTGGTGAAGGAGCCTGAGACAGCCCTTCGCTCCTTAAGGAAGGCGGTTGGTTCACGACTGCCGACAAAGCCGCGCGGCTTCCATAGCATGACGATGACCATGGCCATGCCGAACAGAAGCATGCGATAGAGTTCCGGTGTGAAATCGGGCCCGAAGACCTGCTTGAGGAAATCGAGTTCGCGCAGCGCCTCGGTGCCGCCGATCATCACCATCGCGGCGACGGCGATGCCGACCAGCGAGCCCATGCCGCCAAGGACGACGATGGCCAGGATAATGGCCGATTCCAGGAAGACGAAGGATTCCGGGCTGACAAAACCTTGCCGGGCGGCGAAGAAGGAGCCGGCAAAACCGCCGAACATGGCGCCGGTGGCAAAGGCGGTGAGCTTGGTCGTGGTGGTGTTGATGCCCAGCGAGCGGCAGGCGATCTCGTCCTCACGCAAGGCTTCCCAGGCGCGGCCGACCGGCAGGCGCCGCAGCCGGATGGTGACGAAGGCGGTTAACAGGCAGAGCCCAAGGATCAGGTAGTAGAGGAAGATCTTGTAGTAGGCGCTGGACGTGGCGATGTTCAGCACCTTGGCGATGTAGTTCGGGTCCGACACGTTGAAGGTCATCAGGCCGAAGAAGCTGACCTTGGGAATGCCGGAGATGCCGGCCGACCCATTGGTGACCTCGCGCCAGTTGATCAGCACGAGGCGGATGATCTCGCCGAAGGCGAGCGTCACGATCGCCAGATAGTCGCCGCGCAGGCGCAGCACGGGAAAGCCGAGCAGCACCCCCCAGAGCGCTGCCATGGCGCCCGCGGCGGGCAACAATATCCAGAACGACAGGCCGAAATGCGTGGCCAGAAGCGCATAGGCATAGGCGCCAAGCGCATAAAAAGCGACGTAGCCGAGATCGAGCAGACCGGCGAGGCCGACGACGATGTTCAGTCCCCAGGCCAGCATCACATAGATCAGGATCTGGATGCCGAAATTATCGACCCATTTCAACGAACCCTGCAGCCCTCCGGTGATCGACCAGGCGTTGAGCGACAGCACGGCGACCACGAGGATCGGGTACAGCACCAGGGCCGAGATGCCCAATTTGGTGAAGTTGGCATGGATGAAGGCGCGGAAGTAATAGATCACGCAGGCCAGCACATAGATGACCGACAGGGCACGCAGGAATTGCAGATAGCCGGCCGGCTCTGCCCCAACCCATCCGGCGAGAGAGCTGTTGAACACGAACAGCAGCACCATGGCGACCGCCGCTCCGATGAAGGCCGGCAGGGTGAAGAAGCGGGATGCCACGCTTGCCGGCATGAGGCCGGTGGTCACGTTGGCGACCTTCTGGTTGGCCATGAAGGGCTGGCCGTAGGCAACGTAAAGGAAGCGTCCGACGGCGGTGGCGATCACCACCGCGGCAAGCAGGCCCCAGCGCTGCACCACGACCAGTTCGTTGGACATGTTCTGGTCGGTCTTGAGGCCGATGAACAGCACGAACAGGCCAAGCGCGATGGCGCCGGCATAGAATGCCTCGCGCAGGGCGCGCTGCACGGGACTGGCGACGGTGTCGCGCTCTGGAGATACGGTTACGGCCATGGTCTCAGACCTTTTCGACTTCTGGCCGGCCCAATATGCCGGAAGGCAGGAAGATCAGGACGATCGCCAGGATCGAGAAGGCGGCGACATCCTTGTAGTCGATCGAGAAATAGGCCGACCACATGCTCTCGATGAAGCCGATCAGCAGTCCGCCGAGCACGGCCCCCGGAAGCGAGCCGATGCCGCCAAGCACCGCAGCCGTGAAGGCCTTCACACCCGGCACGAAGCCGTCGGAGAAGGCGATGACGCCGTAGTACATCAGGAAAAGCGTGCCGGCGACGGCGGCAAGGGCCGCACCCATGATGAAGGTGATCGAGATGGTGCGGTCGACGTCGATGCCCAGCAGTGCCGCCATCTTGCGGTCCTGCTCGCAGGCGCGTTGCGCCCGGCCAAGCGAGGTCTTGTTGACCAGGTACCAGAACACCGCCAGCAGCAAAGCTGTGACGATGACGATGATGATCTGCTTCAGCGACACACTGACGCCGTTGATGT
The DNA here is from genome assembly GCF_004792065.1 of Mesorhizobium sp. M8A.F.Ca.ET.165.01.1.1. Taxonomy (NCBI): domain Bacteria; kingdom Pseudomonadati; phylum Pseudomonadota; class Alphaproteobacteria; order Hyphomicrobiales; family Phyllobacteriaceae; genus Mesorhizobium; species Mesorhizobium sp. M8A.F.Ca.ET.165.01.1.1. The sequence goes on from NZ_SRTH01000011.1 coordinate 11,705, forward strand.
TGTAGACTTGGCTGACCATCGGCGGGATCGGCTTGTTGCGCGGCCCTTGCGTCACCTGGACGAAGTTCGACAGCGCGATCGACATGCCGATGGCGGTGATCAGCGGCGCCAACCGGAACGAACCGCGCAGCGGCCGGTAGGCCACTTTCTCGATCGTCCAGTTGTAGAGGCTGGTGAGCAGCATCGCCACGATCATCATGACCAGCAGCGCGATGACCACGGGCACCGAATAAAACAGCGCGCCGAGGATGAGGAAGACGATCAGCGCCGTGAAAGCGCCCACCATGAAGATGTCGCCATGGGCGAAATTGATCATGCCGATGATGCCGTAGACCATCGTGTAGCCGATCGCGATCAGCCCATAGATCGATCCCAGCGTCAGCCCATTGATAAGCTGCTGGACGAAGTACTGCATGTGTACATGGCTCCCCTGGAATGTCGCCCATGCAGACGCATTCCTTTTCGTATTTCCCCTAGTCGTAAAGTTTCGAGGCCGGATTGCAACGTGATTTTTTTTGATCGCTCCGCGTGTTTCCAACCACGCCTTCCCGATCGCCCGTTTTTTCCACCCAGCCCCTGGACTATCGCGGACCCTATCATTGGCATAACGCAATGTCTTTGACGATTGCGCCTCATCATGCGCTCCGTTTCGAAGAAATCACCGTCAAAATTAGGTGATGAGAAGAATCGTTGCGTTCCTGACACGGTTCGTTTTTTCGTCACACTCCTTTCCGTAGGGTCAGGATTCTCCCTACTTGACCACAAAACCATGCGCGAACGGATCGCGGTCGTCGATGAAGATGGTGTTCAGTCCGGTCATCCTCGCCCAACCGCCAATCGAGGGGATGATTGCCTGCTTCCCGGCCAAGTTGACCTCCTTTTCGACCTTGCCCTTGAACAGCGACCCGATGATCGATTCATGGACGAAAGCGTCTCCGGCCTTGAGCTTGCCTTTGGCATGGAGCTGCGCCATGCGCGCCGAGGTGCCGGTGCCGCAGGGTGAGCGATCAATCGCCTTGTCGCCGTAGAAGACGGCATTGCGCGCATCCGCGCCCTCGACCGTCGGCTTGCCGGTCCACAGCATGTGCGACAGCCGGTTGATCCCTGGGTTTTCCGGATGCACGAAGGTATATTTCTCGTTGAGCCGTTGCCGCACCACCGGGCTCCAGGCGATGAGGTCGCCGGCCGAATAATCCGCCATGTCGCGATAATTCGCCTGCGGCTCGACGATGGCGTAGAAATTGCCGCCATAGGCGACATCCACCGTAATCTCGCCGAGGCCTGGACATTCGACCGTCAGCCCTTCGGCATGGAGGAACGACGGCACGTTGGTGATGCGCACCTCCTCGACATACTCGCCGACCTGTTTGTATTCGGCGATGACGAGGCCGGCCGGCGTGTCGAGCCTGAGCACGCCAGGCGTCTTCGGCACGATCAGCCCGTGCTCGATGGCCATCGTCACCGTGCCGATGGTGCCGTGGCCGCACATGGGCAGGCAGCCTGAAGTCTCGATGAACAGGATGGCGATGTCGCAGTCCTCGCGCGTCGGCGGATAGAGGATCGAGCCCGACATCACGTCATGGCCGCGTGGCTCGAACATCAGGCCGGTGCGGATCCAGTCGTATTCGGCGAGGAAATGCGCGCGCCGTTCCATCATTGTCGAGCCCTGCAGCAGCGGGCCGCCGCCGGCGACCAGCCGCACCGGGTTGCCGCAGGTGTGACCGTCGATGCAGAAGAAGGATTTCTTGGCCATGTCGCTCCTCGAAAATCAAAACCCGAAAAAATCAAAATCGTTGTGGGCTGAAGGGGACCAGATCGACGGACGAAGTCTGCCCCAGAACGAATTCCCTGATCAACCGCCCGGTTGCCGCAGCCTGGGTCAGGCCGAGATGGCCGTGGCCGAAGGCATAGATGACCGACCGGCTTCGCGCTGCCTTGCCTATGACGGGCACCGAATCCGGCAGCGAGGGCCGGAACCCCATCCATTCGCGTCCGCCCGTGGGATCGAGCCCCGGCAGGAATGCCTGCGCCTTCCGCAAGAGCGCTTTCGCCCTGTTGAAATTGGGCGGCCGTTCGATGCCGCCAAGCTCGACGGCACCGCCGACGCGCAGGCCCGTGTCGAGCGGGGTGATGACGAAGCCGTGGCCGGAGAAGATCAGTTGCCGCCTCACGTCGAACGCGGCTCTCGGCAATGTCGTGTTGTAGCCGCGTTCGGTTTCCAGCGGAATGCGGTCGCCGAGCTGCCGCGCCAGCAGGTGCGACCAGGCGCCCGCGGCAATGACGAGGTGCCTGGCCTGCCTGTTCGAGCCGTCTGCCAGCGTCAGTGTCGCGCCGTCTTGACCGGCGGCGACCCGGTCGATGCGGGCCATCTCGAAACGGGCACCCTTGGACTGCGCGTAGGCCCACACGGCCTTGCCGAGCAGTTTTGGATCGGCGACCGTCTTCCATCCCGGCACGAAGGTGCCCCTGACGAAACGCGGTGACAGCCCCGGCTGCAAGTCCGCCAGGTCCTTGCCCTCGACGTGCCGGAAGCCGATGCCGAAGCGCTCGCGCGCCGCCCAGCCCGACATCGAGGCGCGAAACTCGGCTTCGCTTTCATAGAGCTCGAGCGAACCGTCCTCACGCAGCATCGGCCGCGTGCCGGAACGATCGAGCAGATCCATCCACTCGGCCTCAGCAAGCTTCATCATGCCGGACTGCGCCGCCAGGCTCGCCTCGTATTTCCCTGGCGCGCCGGCGCGCCAGAAGCGAACCAGCCAGGGTAGCAGCTTCGGCAGGTAGACGGGCGGAATGCTGAGCGGGCCGAGCGGATCGGCGAGCCATTTCGGCAGCTGCCGGATCATGCCCTTGTGCGCCAGCGGCAGCACGTCGGAAAAGGCGAAGGCGGCGGCGTTGCCGGAACTCGTCTCCTCGCAGATACCGGTGCGGTCGAAGACCGTGACATCCAGTCCCGCCTCGGCAAGGAAGGCCGCCGCGCAGATGCCGATGATGCCGCCACCGATGATGGCGATGTCGATTACGGCATTGTTACTCATGGCGGCGCACAGTGCAAAACGCCCTCTCTCGCTTCTCCGTGCAGCCCCCTCATCCGGCCCTTCGGGCCACCTTCTCCCCGCTGGGGAGAAGAGGCTGACGCCAACGCTGGCGAACTCTTCTCCCCCTGGGGAGAAGGTGGCCGCGAAGCGGCCGGATGAGGGGGCCTGGGCCATCGCCAATTCAGAACTGCGGCAGCGTCGGCCGCACCGCGAGCGCATCCTTGACGATCTTCTCGACCGCTTTGCGGCGTTCGCCCGACAGCGGCATGCGCGGCATGCGCACGCGGTCATTGGTGTTGATGGCGAACACTTCGGCAAGCTTGATGTTCTGCACCAGATAGGTCGAGACATCGAGGTCGAGCAGCGGCCGGAACCAGCGGTAGATGGCGAGCGCCTCTTCGCGGCGTCCCTGCTTCATCAGCTGGTAGATGGCGACGGTCTCGCGCGGGAAGGCGGTGACCAGGCCAGCCACCCAGCCGATGGCGCCCACCGACAGCGCCTCGAAGGCGAGATTGTCGACGCCGGTGAACAGGTCGTAGCGGCTGCCCAGGCGGTTGATGATCTCGGTCGAGCGGCGGATGTCGTCGGAGGATTCCTTGATGGCGACGAAACGCTTGTCCGACGCAAGCTCCTCCATCTGGTCGACGGTGACATCGACGCGGTAGGCGAGCCGATTGGAATAGATCATGACCGGTAGGTCGCCGGCCTCGGCCACGGCGCGCAGCGCCGCCACGGTCTCTTCCGCGTTGGTATGATAGATCGGGCTCGGCACCACCATCAGGCCGTTGGCGCCTTCCTTGGCGGCGCGCCTGGCGATGCTGGCGGCCTCGCGGGTGCCGGCCTCGTTGACCGTCAGCAGCACCGGCTTCTTGCCAGCGACCTTCTGCGCGGTCTTCAGCACCTCGATCTTCTCGTCAGGCGACAGCATCGGCCCCTCGCCAAGCGAGCCGCAGACGATGATGCCGTCGCAGCCGGCCTCCATCTGCAGGCTGAAGCAACGCTCCATCTCGGCATGATCGAGCCGGTCGTCGGCGGTGAATTTGGTCGTGACGGCGGGGAAAACTCCGGTCCACATGACTATCTCTCCATCTGATATATCAGCCGTATATCTGTTAGGAAAGCCGCTGTCAATGCGGAATCTGTTATGATATATTTTAGATATATCAGGAGACCGCCTTTGATATCCATGGAAGCAAGCACCGTGTCCGAGCCCGCGGCGACCAGGGCTTATCGCGTCCTCGAACACATGATCGTGACGCTCGAACTGGCGCCGGCGAGTTTTGTCACCGAGGGCTCCCTGATCGAGCGGCTGGCGCTCGGCCGCACGCCGGTGCGCGAGGCGATCCAGCGGCTGGCCTGGGAGGGACTGCTCGATGTCAGGCCGCGTGCCGGCATCGCGATCGCACCGCTGCATCCCGGCGACTGGCTGCGCGTGCTCGACGCAAGGCGCGGCGTCGAGGTGGTGCTGGCACGATCGGCCGCACGCTTCGTCACCCGCGAAGCCGCCGACCTGTTTCACGAGGCCGCGCTTGCCATGCAGAAGGCGGTGATCTCGGGCAATGTGCTTGCCTTCATCCAGGCCGACAAGGCGCTCGACGAAGCGCTGGCGCTGGCCGCCGACAATCCGTTCGCCGCCCGGCTGGCCGCCCCGTTGCAGACCCACAGCCGCCGCTTCTGGTTCCGCTACAAGGCGGACACCGGGCTGGCGGAATCCGCTGAGCACCATGTCGCGTTGATCCGCTCGATCCTCGACGGCGACGAGGAGGGCGCCGCCAAGGACGCCAAGAAGCTGATGGCGCTGCTGCGCGGCCATGCCGAGGTGGCTGCGACACGATAGGCTCGGTCAGGCGTCGGCGGAGCCCTTTTGCGCCGCCCATTTCAACAGGGCATCGAGAGCCGGGCACAGGGCCTGACCCCAATCGGTCAGGCAATACTCGACCTTTGGCGGTACTTGATGGTGAACGATACGGCGGACAATCCCGTCGGCGCCCATCTGCCGGAGCTGCTGGATCAGCATTTTCTGCGAAATAGCCGGTATCGCCCGCTCGAGGTCTGAAAAGCGCAGCACTTTGCCGCCGAACAGATGGAACAGGATCACCAGCTTCCAACGGCCCTCGAGGATGCGTAGCACGTTTTCCACACCGCTCGCTGCGGAGAGCGGCGTCAGCGTCTCAGCCTCACTTTCGGGTAAGTACCTTACTTTTTCGTCGGTTCTTGTCATTTCTCCAGCATACCTCATCTTAGCGGCCGACAACAGCCGCCCCCTCCCACAGACGGCGGCATCCAATTGGAGACAAACCGTGACCGTGACCCTTCCTCCGCCGCTGGCGGATTATTTCGCCGCCAACAACCGCCACGACATCGGCGCGATGCTCGCGCCTTTCACGCTGGACGCCATCGTCAAGGACGAAGGCGAGACCCATCGCGGAACCGAAGCGATCCGCAGGTGGATGCAAAGTACGACCGACAAATATCACGCGACAGTCGAGGTGAAGGAGGCCGGTGTCACAGCCAACGCATGGCGGATCGCCGGTATCGTCTCCGGTGACTTCCCCGGCAGCCCGATAACGCTCCACTACAATTTCACGCTGGGCGGCGACCGGATCGCGAAACTGGAGATTGGCCTATGACCATCCGGCAGACATTCGCGATCGATGACCAGGAGTTCCGGGGCAGGCGCGTGCTGGTCACCGGCGGCACCAAAGGCGCCGGCGAAGCTATCGTTCACCGGCTTGCCGCAGCAGGTGCAACGGTCGCGACGACAGCCCGTTCGCCCGACGCCGGATCACCGGCGGAACTCTTCGTGCAAGCTGACGTCGCCACTCTCGACGGTGCGGCAAACGTGGCCGCCGCCATCATCGACCGTCTTGGCGGCATCGACATCGTCATTCACAGCGTTGGCGGGTCGAAAAGCCCAGGCGGCGGTTTCGCGGCGCTGTCCGACCGGATCTGGCAGGATGAACTCAATCTTAATCTGCTTGCGGCGGTGCGGCTCGACCGCCTGCTTGTCCCGCGCATGATCGAGCAGGGCTCCGGGGCGATCGTACACATCTCGTCGATCCAGCGCCGGTTGCCGCTCCACGAATCCACCATCGCCTATGCGGCGGCGAAGGCGGCCCTTTCAAATTACAGCAAGGCGCTGTCCAAGGAACTCGGCCCACAAGGCATTCGCGTGAACATAGTGGCGCCGGGCTGGATCCACACCACCGCCTCGGAGGCAATGGTGAAGCGGCTGGCGGCCCATTCGGGCTCGGATGAGGAGACCGCCCGCCAAGGTATCATGGACGCGATGGGCGGCATCCCAATCGGCCGGCCGGCATGGCCGCAAGAGATCGCGGAACTGGTGGCCTTCCTCGTTTCGGATCGCGCATCCGCAATCCACGGCGCCGAGTACGTCATCGATGGCGGCACAATTCCGACGGTCTGAAGGCCGCCGCCGGGAGGTCCCGCTGCAGCGTCGCGCCGTCAAGCGCCCGGCATCGCCGCGGTGATGGTCGGGCTGTCCCAGCCTTCGCCGACCGACAGAACACAACTCTGGCCTTTGGTGTCCGAGGCCAGCACGGTCCAGCTACCCTTATCCGAGATGAAGATCTCGAGGACGACGTTCGGATTGATCAGGCCGCGCCCGGCCTCGGTTTCGTGGAATTTGTCGCCGAGCGCCTTGATGATGTCCGCGCGCGCCGCGCATTGCGCCGCCGCGTTCGCTGGCGCGATTCCACCGGTCATCGCGGCCGCCGCCAAAAGTGTCGCCATAAGAAATCGTGTCATCTGACACCTCCTTGCGCCAGACGAGAACCCCGGCTGCCACCGGCGCTGTTTGATTGCCTGCACGCGTGGCAGGAATAAAGCCTAAGGCGGATGGTGGTCTGTTGGTTCCATCACACGGCGATGGAATTATTAGAATGTGGAGATGCTCGCGGGGCGCGAGGCATTGGCATAATGTACCTGACGTTGCGCTCGCGGCGGCGCAGCTGGACGGCGCAAGGCTTAAGCGGACGAAAGCCCCCACATTCCCGACGCCCATGAAAAAGAAGCGCGGTTTGCACCGCGCTTTCTCAACTTCGGTTTAGGGGAGCGTCAGGTCAGCTCATCGTCGGGATGACGAACTCGGTTCCGTCCTTGATGCCGGCCCGCGCGCCCGCAGCCGAAGGCGAGGACGCGCAGCCAAGAAACCGTCCGGCTTAGTTCATCGTCGGGATGACGAACTCGGCACCGTCCTTGATGCCGGACGGCCAGCGCGAGGTCACCGTCTTGGTCTTGGTGTAGAAGCGGAAGGCGTCCGGGCCGTGCTGGTTGAGGTCGCCGAAGGAAGACGCCTTCCAGCCGCCGAACGTGTAGTAGGCGATCGGCACCGGGATCGGCACGTTGACGCCGACCATGCCGACCTGGACCCGGCTGGCGAAGTCGCGGGCGGCATCGCCGTCGCGGGTGAAGATGGCGACGCCATTGCCCATCTCGTGGTCGTTGGCGAGCTTGATCGCATCCTCATAGCGCGGCGCACGCACAACCGAGAGCACCGGTCCGAAGATCTCTTCCTTGTAGATGCGCATGTCCGCGGTCACGTTGTCGAACAGGCAGCCGCCCATATAGTAGCCGTCCTCGTAACCCTGCATCTTGAAGCCGCGGCCGTCGACCACCAGCTTGGCGCCTTCCTTGACGCCGGTGTCGACATAACCCTTGACGCGCTCCAGCGCCTGGGCGGTGACCAGCGGGCCGAAATCGGCGGCCGAATCCGTCGACGGACCGACCTTCAGGCTCTCGACGCGAGGGATCAGCTTTTCCATCAGCCGGTTGGCGGTGTCGTTGCCGACTGGCACGGCGACCGAGATTGCCATGCAGCGCTCGCCGGCCGAACCGTAGCCGGCGCCGATCAGCGCGTCGACGGTCTGGTCCATGTCGGCATCGGGCATGATGATCATGTGGTTCTTGGCGCCGCCGAAGCACTGCACGCGTTTGCCGGCCGCCGTGCCGCGCGAATAGATGTAGTGGGCGATCGGCGTCGAGCCGACAAAGCCGATGGCCTTGATGTCGGGATCGTCGAGGATGGCGTCGACGACATCCTTGTCGCCATTGACGACGTTGAGGATGCCGGCAGGCAGGCCGGCCTCGATGAACAGTTCGGCAATGCGCATCGGCACGCCCGGATCACGCTCCGAAGGCTTCAGGATGAAGGCATTGCCGCAAGCGATCGCCGGCGCGATTTTCCAAAGCGGGATCATGGCGGGGAAATTGAACGGCGTGATGCCTGCGACCACGCCGAGCGGCTGGCGCATCGAATAGACGTCGATGCCGGGGCCGGCGCCGTCGGTGAATTCGCCCTTCATCATATGCGGCGCGCCGATGCAGACCTCGACCACTTCGAGGCCGCGCTGGATGTCGCCCTTGGCGTCGGCGATGGTCTTGCCGTGTTCGCGCGCCAGGATGTCGGCCAGTTCGTCATAGTCGCGGGCGACCAGTTCGAGGAATTTCATCAGCACGCGCACGCGGCGCTGCGGATTGGTGGCCGCCCATGCGGGCTGCGCGGCCTTGGCATTTTCGACCGCCGCGCGCAGTTCCGCCTGCGAGGCCAGCGCCACGGTGCCGCGCACCGAGCCGTCCATCGGCTGCATGACGTCCTGCTTGCGCCCGCTGGTGCCGGCGACACGCTTGCCGCCGATGAAATGACCGTAGTCGATCATGATTTCTCTCCCTTGTTTGTGATGGCGCATTGTCCGCCTTTGTGGTGGCGAAGGCAACGCGAGGGAGAACGCAACCGTTGTGCGGAAAATAGATAACGGTGGGTGCCTGTGCATCAATTGTCGCAAATGGTAGGGTGAGTTTGTCATCGCTGGAATCGTTAAGTTGAGTTCCCTCACACGCCCCTCCGTCCTGTCGGACCACGCCCTTGAACTGGGATGACGTGCGCATCTTCCTCGCCGTGGCGCGCGCCGGCCAGATCCTTGGCGCCGCGCGGCGGCTGGAGCTCAACCATGCCACCGTCTCGCGCCGCATCGCGGCCCTGGAGGAAGCACTGAGGACAAAACTCTTCCGCCGCCTGACCACCGGCAGCGAGCTGACGCCGGCAGGCGAGCGCTTCCTCGACATCGCCGAGCGCATGGAAGGCGACATGATCGCCGCCCGCTCGACCATATCGGGCGAAGGCGACGACGTGTCCGGAACCGTGCGCATCGGTGCACCCGACGGCTTCGGCGTCGCCTTCCTGGCCAAGCGGCTGGGCGAACTCACCGCCCTGCACCGCGAACTCACCATCCAGCTCGTGCCGGTGCCGCGCTCCTTTTCGCTGTCGCGGCGCGAGGCCGATATCGCGATTACCGTCGAGCGGCCGACCGAAGGGCGGCTGGTTGCCGGAAAGCTGGTCGACTATTCGCTCGGCCTGTTCGCGTCGCGCGCCTACGCCGAAGCCAATGGACTGCCCAGAACCGCCGCCGAACTCGGCCGGCACACCCTCATCGGCTATGTGCCGGACCTCATCGTCAGCCCGTCGCTCGACTACGCGGCCGAATTCAGCGCGGACTGGCGCACCAGCTTCGCCATCTCTTCTGCGCTCGGCCAAGCCGAAGCCGTGCGCTCGGGCGCCGGCATCGGCATCCTGCACACCTTCGTCGCCCGCTCGATGCCGGAGCTGGTGGCCGTCGACGTGGTCGCGCCCATCCGCCGCGCCTACTGGCTGGTCTACCATGAATCGGTGAGGCCGCTGCGCCGCGTCCAGATCGTCGCCAGCTTCATCACCAAGGCGGTTGAGCGTGAGCGGGGCCTCTTCCTGTAGAAGCGCCGTCACGGCACAAACACGGCCGGTCCCCACACGCCGCCTTTTCCTTGCCACAAAACCAGCCAGTGTGGCATCAGGCGTGCGGCCCTCGGCCACGCAAGGCGGGCGCCGGGTGGGGACATCTTTCAGAAAGCTGGCGCGGATAGACATGCGAGCCGTTCTTGCCATCCTGCCGCTGCTTCTTGTCTCCGCATGCGCCAATCCATGGACAAAGGTACCGGAAGCCGAATTGCCCAGGCCGATCCGCTACGCCATGGCGCGCCCCTCGCCTTTCGTCATCGGCAATTACTGCGGTCCCGGCACCCGCACCGGCGATCTGTCGGCCCGGCCGGTCGACCGCCTCGACGCCGTTTGCCGAACCCATGACGCCTGCTACATCGCCCGCCGCGACCATTGCGACTGCGACGGCGCCCTTGTCGCCTCGGCGCGGGCAATCCGCGACGACAAGACGGCACCGCGCAAGACGCGCAGCGAGGCCGAACTGCTGATCGCCACCTTCGCCATACCCGTCTGCAAGGTTTTTCCGCAAGGTTTCATGCCGCCGCGCGACCCGGCGCAGTTGAGCGCCATGAAGGCCGGAGCCAACGGGTGAATAGCCGCACGATCGTCATCCTCGCCCTGTTCGGGCTGGCTGCCCTTGCCGGTTGTGCCGGTGCGGGTAGCAATGCCTGCGACTTCCTGGCGGGACAGGAAGCTTGCGCGCGGCCCTCGCTGTCGGCCGGCACGCCCGGGCCACAGGTCGCGGCGGCGTGGTTCTTCGGCAATGCCATCGACAGCGACTACGAAAGACGGTTCCTGGCGCTGCTTGCCAACAACCAGCTCGGCGCCATGGACCGAGCCAACGGCACCGGCCCGTTCGGGCGCAACCGCCGCGATGTCCAGAACCGCGATTTCCAGGCAACATATTCGACACTACGGCAACTGGCCGGACCGGTCGCCAACGCACATCTGCCGCCGGCCAGTGGGGGCGGCGGCGACGGCCATTTCGACGGCCGCTGGCGGGTGTCGCGGCAGACGCTCTACATCGATGCGGCGGCGCGGGCCTCGGCTTCCAAGACCTTCGATTTTTCCGGCTTGCAGGCACGCAGCACCGAGATCGTCGTGCGCCAGGCCGGCCAGCAGCCAGCCGATATCGAAGGCAGTTGCGACGGCGCATTGGCGATCCGCGCCGCCGGAGCCTCACGCACCATTGCCGCCGGCGCGGCATTCCGCCTTCGCCTGTCGAGCGAGAACGACACGGTCAGCCTGTTTCCGGCCGATGACCTGAACCGGTGCACGGCAAGGATCCGCTCCAGCCTCGCGCCCACCGGCGCGCCGCTCACCATCCGGCGCGAAGAGACCGCCGATCCGGCGCTCGCCAGTTTGGATAGCCGCTACCAGCGCTGCCCGGTCCCCGACGGCGTCGGCCTCGACGCCCTCGAGCGCGCCTTCTATGCCGGCCGGTGGCTGTCGCAGACCTGCGCCATGCCGATCGGTGAGCCCACGCTGCTGCGCAAATCGCGCGACGGCTTCAACGCCAAGGTCGAGGCGCTGATGGGCGCGCCTCTGTCCGATGCGGCAATAGACAAGGGCGATCCGGAATTGCCGCTCGATTTCTCGAAGGCGCCAAGGCTGAAGCTGATCTATCTGTCCTCGCTCGAATTCAAGGCCGACTTTTCCGGGCGCATCATCGAACGGCTGATCCGCCATCATGCAGCGCTTGGCGCCAAGGTGCGCATCATGGTCACCGACGTGCTTGAACGTGACAAGGACGACGCCATGCTGCAGCGCCTGGCGGCCGAATTCCCCAATGTCGAGCTGCAGGAATACCGCTGGCTGGCGGATCATGGCGCGCCGATCGACGAGCAGATTTCACAGCTGCACAAGACCCATCATATCAAGATGCTGGCGACGCTGGCGCAGGACCCCGCGCGTTCGCGCGTGATCATCGGCGGCCGCAACATCCATGATGGCTTCCTGTTCCATCGGCCGATCGACCTGTCCCGCTATCCGGACCTCGAGCAATACGGCAAGACCGATGGCCTTTCGCTGAACTACTATTCGAACTGGAGCGACTTCGACATCGAGTTCGCCGACAGGGCGATGGTCGAGACGCTCGCCGCGCATCTGTCGACAATATGGCTGCGCGACGCCGACACAAACCTGGCGCGTCCCTTCTCCATCCCGTTCCACGGAGATGGCCTGCCATCTGGCAATGCCCGGCATTTCATTTCGGTTCCCTATGAGGATGACCACGCGCTGGAGGCCTATTTCGTCGAGCTGGTCGACGCCGCCCAGCACCATATCCAGATCGTCAACCCTTACCTCAATCTGACGCCGAGCCTCGCCCGGGCCTTCGATCGGGCGCTCGCCCGAGGCGTCAAGATCGACATTGTCGGCCGCATCGACCTCAAGGGCGATATCGGCGGCAGGTTCCTCACCGCGCTCAACAAGCTGTTCGTCGAGAAATATGGCGACCGCATCGACATCCGCGAATTCAAGGCACCTGACGTGGTGCTGCATTCCAAGATCATGCTGATCGATGAAAAGCTGGTCGCCATCTCCTCGGTCAACCTCAACAACCGCAGCTTCTTCCACGATTCCGAGAACGGCATGATGGTGCTCGACCCCGCCTTCTACGCCAGGATGAAGCCGGTCTATGACGACTATCTCGCCCACTCGAACCCGGTTTCCACCAAACTGACGATCCCGTGGGCCTACCGGCTGCTGTTCGACGAGGCCTGGGTCAGGCAGGCGTTCTGATGCAATTCCAGGAAAAGTGCGAAGCGGTTTTCCGCCCGGAACTGCATCCACCCAAGAGATGTCGCCCAAAAGTGGCCCCGGTTTTGGGCAACGACATGCATCAAAGCAAGGAACAGAGCGCGCCGGCGAGACGCGCGCGGGCTATTTAAGATAACGCTCCTGCGCCAGGGCACGCACGTCGATGTCGGGTACCCGGTTCGAGATGATGTCGGCCAGCACCTTGGCCGAGCCGCAGGCCATGGTCCAGCCCAGCGTTCCATGGCCGGTGTTGAGATAGAGGTTGGACAGTTCGGTGCGGCCGATCAGCGGTGGTCCATCCGGCGTCATCGGCCGCAGCCCGCACCAGAACGTCGCCTCGCGCATGGCGCCGGCGCCCGGAAAGAGATCGCCGACCGAGTGTTCCAGGGTGCGGCGTCGCGATTCGTGCAGCCTGAGATCGAAGCCGGAAATCTCGGCCGTGCCGCCGACGCGGATGCGGTCACCAAGCCGGGTGATCGCGACCTTGTAGGTCTCGTCCATTACGGTCGACACCGGTGCGGCGGCGGCGTCCTTGATCGGCACCGTGATCGAGTAGCCTTTGACCGGATAGACCGGGATCGACCGCTTCATCCGGCGCATGAAACCCGCCGAATAGCTGCCCAGCGCCATGACATAGGCGTCTGCCGCCTTCCAGCCAGCACTGGTGCTCAGATTGGCGACACGATTGCGGCTGCGGATGACGCGCCAGATGGTCACGTCGTACTCGAACTTGACGCCGCGCGCCACGCAGAGCTCGGTCAGCCTGTCGGTGAACATCTTGCAGTCGCCGGTCTCGTCATGCGGCAGTCTCAGCCCCCCGACGAACTTCTCGCGCACGCCGGCCAGCCCCGGCTCTGCCGCGATGCAGCCATCCTGGTCGAGGATTTCGTACGGCACGCCATATTTCTTCAGCACCTCGACATCGCCTCCGGTGCCGTCGAGTTGCTTTTGCGTGCGAAACAATTGCAGCGTGCCCTGGGTCCGCTCGTCATAGGCAATGCCGGTCGCTTCGCGCAGCGCCTTCAGCGTGTCGCGGCTGTATTCCGCCAGCGGCACCATACGCGCTTTGTTGATGGCGTAGCGCTCGGCGGTGCAGTTGCGCAGCATCTTGACCAGCCATGTCCACATATGCGGGTCGAAGGCCGGCCGCACCACCAGCGGGCCGTGCTTCATCAGGAGCCACTTGATCGCCTTGAGCGGAATGCCGGGGCCGGCCCAGGGCGAGGCATAGCCGGGCGAAATCTCGCCGGCATTGGCAAAGCTGGTCTCCAGCGCCGGGCCTTTCTGGCGGTCGATCACCGTCACCTCATGGCCGGCCTCAGCGAGATAATAGGCCGTGGTCACCCCGATGACGCCACTGCCCAGCACCATGATCTTCATCATTCACTCCTTACGCCGTGTCCTTCATGCCGAAGGACACGGCCACATCTGCGATTTGCGCACGATCGCCGGCGAAAATCGATTCCGATCTTCTCAACCATGCGCCGTGGCTTTTCACGCCGCCGACGGACCGGGATCGTCGTCTTTCCCTGTCTGCCGCATTCCTGCCGTCTCGCCAAGAGGCCGGATAGACGTGTCAGCGCTGTAGACGAGGGTCAGCCCATGTGGCCGCGATCCGCCAGCGGAAGCTCTTTCCCGGGCTGCCCGCCGCGCGGCTTCCGGCTGATAGAGCACCGCCTTGATCCGGATCGATTCGCGCCTGCCGTCGGGGTGTTCGAGCGATGCCGTCTGGCCTTGCGCCATGCCAAGCATGCACAGGCCGCGCCTGGTTGCCACCGACAGGCTGGAGCCGACCGGTCCGCGCACGTCGTTCTGCACCAGGGTGCGCGTCTCGGCCGCACCGGCATCGACGCAAAACACCACCCGGCTGTTCAGCGTCACGATATCGGGTTCGACCGACTCGATGGGCACGACGCCGGCATTGGAAAGCTTCTCTTCGATCATCGCGACCATCGGATCCGCGAATGCCCGCCGGCGCTCGAGCATTACTTCCAGGACGGCGAAATCCTTCGTCGTCAGGCGGCAGCTTCCGTTTTTCATTATCGCCTCCACGATCAGTGCTCGCCGCCGCCGGCGGGCGTATCGACCGCCTCCACGGTTGCCGACAGTTTGCGGCCGCCACGGCCGCTCCAGCACACCACCTGTCCGGTGCTGACGCCGACAAGCGCCGTTCCCATCGGCGTCAGCACCGAGATCCGGTTTTCGGCAATGTCGGCGTCGCCTGGATAGACCAGCGTGATGCGCCTGATATCACCGCCTTCACCGCGAACCGTGACTGTCGACCCCATTCGCACGACGCCGGCCGGAATTGCCGCCGCTTCCGTAATCACCGCCCGGTCCAATTCCGCGAGCAGCTCATCGGCCGTCTCGGGCGCGCGGTCGAGCACGGTCCGGGCCAGGCCGGCCAATCTGTCATGGTCGGTGTCGCTGATTAGAATCTGGGCGGATGGATGCAGTCCCGTTGCATGTTGCATGGCAAACCTCATGGATCGGCGCATCGAGCGGATGCGCGCTTGCCGCCGCGTTGACGGCGGCCTGATGAAAGCCGGCAGCCGCGGAGAGCGGTGCGGCTTGATGGCGATGGGTGGATGTATGGATGCCCCGGTACGGACGAACGCCGAAAGGCGGCCGCGCCGGGGCTACGATCCCGCGATCGGGCAGACCCTGAACAAGGTTCTGATATAAGCGAGGTTGCTCATGCGCCGAACCTTGCCGACAGGCGTCCGCTTGTCAAGCGCGGCCAAACCGCTCAACCGCCGACAAAGCGCCGGTGGAAGCGCGTGCCGAGACTGGCCAGGATTTCGTAGCCGATGGTGCCGGCATGGCCGGCGGCGTCGTCGACGGTTTGCGAAGGGCCGAGCAGTTCGACGAGATCCCCTTCGCGAAGCTTGCCGGGCGGCAGGGCGGAAATGTCGAGAATGATCGAATCCATCGACACCCGTCCGAGGAAGGGCAGGCGCACCCCCTCGAACCAGGCGGCCGACGCGGACCGGCGCAGCCAGCCATCCGCATAGCCGAACGAGATCGTCGCCAGGCTGAGCGGCGCTTCCGCGTGATAGGTGTGGCCATAGCCGATGCCGGTGCCCTGTTCGACGCTGCGCGTCTGCGCCACCTTGGCCTGCAGCCGCACCACGGGCAGCATCGGGTTGGGTTCGGCGGGCGTCGGATTGATGCCGTAGAGCGCGGCGCCAGGGCGGGCCAGATCATAATGGTACGACGGCCCGAGAAAAATGCCGGAGGAATTGGCGAGCGAAGCGGGTGCCTCGGGCAGCCTGGCGCGCAACCGCTCGAAGGCCAGCCGCTGCTGTTCATTGGCGGGATGGCGCGGCTCGTCCGCGCATGCCAGATGGCTCATCACATATCTGACGGCGATGCCGTCGAACGCGGCGGCATCACCGGCCATCGCCTCGACTTCGGCCGGCGCCATGCCAAGCCGCGACATGCCGCTGTCGACCTGGATGGCGGCTGGAAGTTTTCGGCCAACGCGATGCGCCGCCGCGCGCCAGGCTTTCAACTGCGCGCCACTGTTGACGACCGCGCACAGATCCGACGCGACCGCCTCCGGCTCGGAGCCTGGCGGCAATCCGTTCAGCACGTAGATCTCAGGTCCGGCCCCGATCGCCTTGCGCAGCGCGATGCCTTCGGCCAGCAGCGCGACGAAGAAGATGCCGCAGCCTTCCTTCATCAGCGCCGATGCCACTTGGCTCGCGCCAAGACCGTAGCCGTTGGCTTTGACCACGCCGGCGCAGCGCACGCCGCCCAGCCTTGCCTTCAGCCGCCGGTAGTTTTCACGGATCGCACCGAGATCGATGGTCAAGATCGCCCCGACAGCCGCTTGGCTTACGGCGGCGACGTCATGGGGCAGCGACCTTGCGGGGGCGTCGTTCATGGCGACCCTCCTTGTAGCGGATTAACATCAATAGGACCGACGCGCCGGCACGGCAACCAAGGTCCTTCGAACCCGGTCGCAACTCGTCCAGCTACGGCACCAGGTGCCGGAACGCCGCCACCACGTCTTCATAGACCTTGCGCTTGAACGGCACGATCAGGTCGGGAAGATCCTGCATCGGCCGCCACGACCATTTGTCGAATTCGGCGGTGTGGCCGCCCGGCGGCGGGTTGATCTGGATTTCGCTGGTATCGCCGTGGAAGCGGAACGCGAACCATTTCTGGGTCTGGCCGCGATACCTGCCCTTGAAGGCAATGCCGACGAGATGATCCGGCAGGTCGTAGTTGATCCAGTCCGGCGCCTCGGCCAGCAGCGAGACGCTGCGCATGCCGGTCTCCTCATAGAGCTCCCGCTCCGCCGCCTGCAGCGGCTCCTCGCCCTTGTCGATGCCGCCCTGCGGCATCTGCCAGAGCTGCGTCGTGCCGGCGAATTCGCTGTCGGGTTCGGCAATGCGATGCCCGACCCAGACCAGGCCATCGCCATTGAGGATCATCAGCCCGACACAGGGCCGATAGGGCAGCGTTTCGCGGTCGATCGTCTTTTTGGACATTAGTCAGTTTCCAGCTGTTTTGAGAATCGCTCCGACGACGCGGTGCGACTGGGCGGATCGAGAACGGAGCGTACCCAAACTGGGCTTACACCGGAAGCGCGGAAACTGCGCCGCGTTCGAGTTGGCTGTCACCCAGCCTGTTGCCGCTGTTGCGGTCGAATGCGAAAATACATCTTATGAAAAATATCCAAATCATCGACGGCGCTCTGAACGCTACCTTCAGCATATTCCAGGCAACCGAGGAGGAGTTCGCCGCCATCTTCCCCGACGGGCGAGATATGGAATTGGCCGAAGACCTCTTCGAACGGCTAGGCGAAGAGGAGGCTGGCCGCGTGCTAGCTCCGCTTTGGAGCCGCCCTACCCTTAAGCGCGATGCGCTCGGAATCCATGGGACACTATTCTACAACAATGAACATCGGCAAATCCCGCGACCTAAGCGCGAGGTCGATTGGGATAGCGCGCTCAACGAAGCACAGAGAAAGCTCTTCTCTCGCCATCGCTGAAATCGTCACAAGCTGATTGTCCACATCGTCTATCCTTTTTGCGGATCGACGGCCACCGCTGAAACCGGCACGATCTCGATGCCACGCTTCTTCGCTTCAGCGATCCAGGCGGTGACGGTGTCGACCGTCAGGTCGAAAGCCGAGCCGATACCGACAGCGGTACCCTTGGCACGCGCGGTCGCTTCGAGACTGTCGAGCTTCTTCAGGATGGCGCCGCGATCCTGCACCGCGTCGATCGCCGTGTCGCCGGCGACGAAGGGCACGCCATCCTTCAACGCCATGTCCGGAGCCAGGCTGCGCGCCGACGAGCCGTCGTCGATATAGGCGAGGCCCCTTTTGCCGAGCTCGGCCATGAACGGCTGCATCGCCGCCGCGTCGGAGGAAAAACGCGCGCCCATATAGTTCATGACGCCGGTATAGTTCGTCGTCCGCGACAGCGCCCAATGCAGATTCGCGAGATTCTCGTCGGGGGTCGCCGCCACCGTCAGCGTGTTGCGGCCGGGGTTGACATTGGGATAGTCGAACGGTTCGAGCGGCACCTGCATGACGATCTCATGGCCGCTCTGCCTCGCGGCCTGCATCCAGCGGCCGATGCTGTTGCCCTGCGGCGCGAAGGCCAGCGTCACTTCCGCCGGCAGTTTGGCGATCGCCGCCTGGGTGCCGGTCTGTGAAACAGCGAGCCCGCCAATGACGATTGCAACACGTGCGCCACGCGTGCCGGACCATGGCCGCGCATAGACGTCGAACGGCCGCCGGCCATCGGCGGAGCGCATCGGCAAAGGCCCGGTTTCACTGGTTTCGATCAGCGCCCTGTCGGGAATATGCGCGATCTTGAGGTTCTGGCCGACTGTCGACGGATCGCGAATGACGATTGCCGCCTTGGGAGGGCCATCACCTTCTTCCGTCTGCACATGGATGATCTGCGGACCGCCGCTCTTGGTCGACAAGTCCTTCGCCGGCGTCTCCACCTTTGGCGTCGCTGCCGGGGCCAATGCGGGAGGCGACACGGCGGGCTCCGCCGCCGCGGTCACTTTCGGCGTCGAAACGGCGACTTCCTGCGGTTTTCGAAACGGCTTTTCCCTGAGCGCGATCGCGGCCGAGACTCCGACCACGGCCAGCACGACCGCGCTCGCCGCGATCACGCCTACGCTGATCTTGCCGGCGGCACGCGGCGCCCGGACCGTCTGTCCAAGCGGGCGTTCGATGTCCTTGCCGATATCAGCCAAGCCCTGTCCCCGGTGCACGGTCCGAAGGCGACCTCCTTCGGGAAGCACGAATTCATCAATCCTGGCGCCCCCCTTGGCGCCGTCCCTGGAGGCCTGGTCCTGCCCCGAATCAAACTGCCGGAACCTCACGGTCCCGGCAGCATCGCATTGCTTCGTTCAACCGGCCAGACCGGTTGCCCGCCTTACTGGTTGAGCACGGCCTTTTCCGGATTGGGCGGGAAGGCCGGATCGGTCTTCTGGCCGCGCAGCAGCTGCTCGGCATAGATGAGCTGCAGGTCGTCCTTCGGATCCGGCGGCACATAGGCTGCGGAGCCGGAGCCGGTCTTGCTCTCGTCGGCGCCCTTGATATGGCCCTTGAGATCGGACTCGCCGCGCGTCAGGTCCCTGCCCTGCAGTTCCGGCGGCAACGGCTGGTCGACCTTGATATCGGGCGTGATGCCCTTGCCCTGGATCGACTTGCCCGACGGCGTGTAATAGAGCGCCGTCGTCAGCCTGAGCGCGCCATTCTCGCCGAGCGGGATGATGGTCTGCACCGAGCCCTTGCCGAAGGACTGCGTGCCGACCACCGTGACGCGGCGCAGATCCTGCAGCGCACCCGCGACGATTTCCGAAGCGCTGGCCGAGCCGCCATTGACGAGCACGATCATCGGCTTGCCGTTGATGTCGTCGGTCTGCTTGGGCTTGGCGTCGAAGCGGGTAACGTCCTTGGGATCGCGGCCGCGCGTCGAGACGATCTCGCCGCGCTTGAGGAAGGCATCCGACACGCTCACCGCCTGGTCGAGCAGGCCACCAGGGTTGAGGCGCAAGTCGAGCACATAGCCCTTCAGCTTGTCGTCCGGCACCTGCTTCTTGATGGTGTCGATGGCGTTCTCGAGGTCGTCATAGGTCTTTTCGGTGAAGGAGGTGATCTTCATGTAGCCGATGTCGTTCTCGACCCGGAACTTGACCGCCTTGACCTTGATGATGTCGCGCACGACCGTCAGTTCGATCGGCTTGTCGGCGCCCTGGCGCAGGATGGTCAGCTTGATCGGCGTGTTGACCAGGCCGCGCATCTTGTCGACCGCGTCGTTGAGCGTCAGGCCGCGAACCTCCTCGCCGTCGATCTTGGCGATATAGTCGCCGGCCAGCACGCCCGCCTTGGCGGCCGGCGTGTCGTCGATCGGCGTGATCACCTTGACCAGGTCGTTCTCCATGGTGACCTCGATGCCGAGGCCGCCAAATTCGCCCTTGGTCTGCACGCGCATGTCCTGCGCCTGTTCGGCGTTCATGTAGGAGGAGTGCGGATCGAGCGAGGAAAGCATGCCGTTGATGGCGTTCTCGACCAGCGACTTGTCGTCGGGCGGGGTCACATACTGCGCTCGCACCCGCTCGAAGATGTCGCCGAAGATCGCCAGTTGCTTGTAGGTCTCCGATCCCGCAGCGTTCGCCGCCGAGCCGGGTGCGCCATAGACAAGGCTCATGGCGGACGCGCCCATCAGCGCACCGGCAAACAGAAGCGACAGTTTCCGCATCATTTCACGTCCTTCCAGAAAAACGGTCCGCCCACCATGGGGCCGGATCGACGGGTTTTCCATCCTTGCGGAACTCGACATAGAGTTCCGGCGTGGCATTTCCATTCTTCGAAACCGAGGTGCTTGCCACCCGGGCTTCTCCCATCGCGCCGACCGGCTCTCCTGCGAGCACTGACTGGCCAGTCGCGACGCTGATTCTGCTCATCCCAGCCAAGACGACATGATAACCGTCGCCGGCATTGAGGATCAAGAGTTGACCATAGGAACGAAACGGCCCCGCATAAAGCACATTCCCATCCGCCGGCGCGGTAACGATGGCTCCCGATTGTGTCGCAACCATGTCCCCAAGCATCAAGGCGCCGTTACCGTCGTCGGCGCCGAACCGGCGTTTGATGCGGCCTGTGACCGGCAGGGCGATCTGTCCCTGCAGCGCCGAGAAAGGCGCTGCCGCCGTCAACCGGTTGCCCTCGGGAACCGGCAACGATGCCGTCTGGTCGCCTCCGGGCTCGGTACCGCCGGCCTGGCTCGCGGCGGCTGCCTTCGCCGCATCCGCGGCCTTGCGGTTCTTGTCCGCCTGCGCTTCGAGCGAGGCGATCAGATCCTTCAGGCTGCTGGCCTTGGCCGCCAATTGCTCGGAACGCTGCTGTTCGGCCGCCATCTGCGCCTTCGTGTCGGCCTCGAGCTTCTGCTTGGCTTCGAGCAGCATGCCAAGACGTCTCTTCTCCGCCGCCTGGTCGCCGACCGCGGCCGTCAGCCGCGCCCGTTCGGCCTCGATCGAGGCCGTCACCCGGGTCTGTTCCTTGAGATCGGCCAGCAGCGCATCGGTCTGCTGGCGCAGTTCCGGCACCACGGCGCCGAGCAGGATGGCGCTGCGCACCGACGACAGCGCGTCCTCCGGCTTGACCAGGATCGCCGGCGGCGGATTGAGCCCCATGCGCTGCAGGGCGCCCAGCACTTCGGCCAGCACGTCGCGCCGCGCCGACAGTGAAGCGCGTATCTTCTGTTGCTGGCCCTTCAGCCCCTCCAGCTTGGCGCCGATGTCCTCGATGTCCTGGCCGAGCTTCTGTTCGGTCATCGCCGACTGGATCAGCGCGGCGGTGATCGAGGCGTGGTCCTTCTTGACCGCGGCGATATCGGCGGCGAGCTTGGCCAGCCGTTCCGACGACAGCGTTATTTCCTTGGAAACCTGCTCGTATTCGGCGCGGCTCTGGTCCGGATCGGGAGCCATGTCGAGCGTGTTTTCCGCCCGCGCCGCATGGAGCGATAGAAGCATCACCGCCGCAGCGATGCCGCAGCGCGCGCTCCAGGAGCCCCCGGTCGATGAGCCCGTCGTCGATTTATAGCCTTCAGACATTCGCGATCGATTCTATCCGCGGCTTCGTTAACGAATCATCAACCATGTTAGCGCCCGTCGCCCAAAGGGTTCGCAAAAACGCCCTGCAAAGCAAAAGCAGCCCCCAGATGAATTTACGCGGCATTGGGGCTAAATTCGGTGCGACCCGGCGCTTTCAGGACCTGTGATAGGGATGGCCCGACAGGATGGTCGCCACCCTGTAGAGTTGTTCGCCCAGCATCACGCGCACCAGCTGATGCGGCCAGGTGAGCGCCCCGAACGACATCACCAGCTCGGCCCGGTCACGCAGCGGCGGATCGTGGCCGTCGGCGCCGCCAATGGCGAGCACCAGCGCCTTGCGCCCACCATCGCGCAACTGTCCGATATGGCTGGCGAAATCCTGGGAGGACAGGCTCTTGCCTCGCTCGTCGAGCAGGATGAGGGCAGTGCCTGGCTGCAGCTGCGCCTGCAGGCGCGAGCCTTCGTCGCGCTGGCGCTCGCTGGCGCTCTGCGCGCGGCCCTCGGCGATCTCGGTGATCCCGGCGAATTCGAGCCCCACGGCGGGCCCGCTCTTGGCGAAACGCTCGAAATAGCGGTCGGCCAACTCCCGCTCGGGGCCGGCTTTCATTCGGCCCACGGCATGAACTGAAATCTTCATCCTCGCCTCTATGAGCCGCTAATGCATGTCACCCAAGTGGGAACCGGTTTAGGCAACGACATGCATCAGACAAAATCGGCTTAGTGGAGGGTCTCTTCCTCGAGATCCGGCGCCTGCCACATCTTTTCGAGATTGTAGAATTCGCGGACTTCGGGACGGAAGACATGGACGATGATATCGCCAGAATCGATCAGGACCCAGTCGGCGCCGGACAGCCCCTCGACGCGCGCCGTGCCGAGGCCGGCATCCTTGAGCGCCTTGAGGAGATGGTCGGCGACAGCCGAGACATGACGGTGCGATCGGCCCGACGCGACGACCATGTAGTCGCCGAGGCTCGATTTCCCCTGAATGTCGATTGAGACAATATTTTCGGCCTTGGAGTCTTCCAGACTGGCAAGGACTGTCTTGATGGCACGGGACACGGCGTCGTCTACGCTGATCCTGGCCGGCGAAGGCATGATATCGGCCTTCTTCCGCAGTGCTGTTCTCAGTGTATTTCCTTTCGCAGCAAGAACAACCAAATCACCCCTGAAAGCAGGTGACACCACTTAGATAGGCAGAGTTCCGTTGCAGTTTCAAGACGGAGCCCCAACTGACGCGAACTTGCCGACTGGCATATTGTTCCGCGCGACACGCAAAAACATCGGAACCCAGGCGTCCGGCAGCGGTTATCGGCTGACCGACCAACCGGAATCCCGCCATGCCGATCGACCCGCAAAACACCCTTCTCACCGTCCAGGCCGGCCTCGCTCAGCTCAGTACGCTGATCGTCTCCTATTCCTTCTCGGCCATCGGCGCCGTCATCCTCCTGGTGGTCGGCTACATCGTTGCCAACCTTGCCGAGCGCTCGATCTCGGCTGGCCTCGGCCACATCCACGGGTTCGACGCGACGCTGCGGCATTTCTTTTCCAAGATCGTGCGCTACGCCATCCTGATCCTTGTCGTCATCATGGTGCTCGGCCAGTTCGGCGTGCAGACCGCATCGATCATCGCCGCGATCGGCGCCATCGGCCTGGCCATCGGTCTCGCCCTGCAAGGCACGCTGCAGAACATCGCGGCCGGCATCATGCTGCTCGCGCTGCGGCCGTTCCGCATCGGCGAATCCGTCGAGGTCGGCGCCATTGCCGGTTCGGTCGAGGAAATCGGCCTCTTCGCCACGAAGCTCAGGACCGCCGACGGCGTCTACATACTGGCCCCCAATTCGACGCTGTGGAATCAGCCGGTACGCAATTTCACCCGCAACGGCGTGCGCCGCACCGACATCACGCTCAGCATCGGCTCCTGGAACGACATAGATGGGGCGCAGAAGACATTGCTTGCCATTGCCGGCGCCGAGAAGCGCATTCGCCGCGAACCGGCGCCGATCGCCTTCGTGGCCGCACTCGGCGACACGACCGTTTCGCTCACCTTGCGCTACTGGACCGCGGCGGCGGACTATTTCGCCACCCAGATCGACATGACGAAACGCGCCAAGCAGGCCTTCGACAGCGAAGGCATCTCCATCCCGCTGCCACCCCCGGAAGCGCCGCCACCCGAGGTCCGCAAACAATAATCAGCCGCCCCTGTGGCGGACCTCTTCGTCCGGCGCGAAGGCGAGTTCCACCGGCAACGGTGTTTGCGCCGACATCGGCGCGAAACTGCCCGTGGCGGCCGCCGGAACGGGCCGCGCCGCGATCACCCGCCACAGCACGAACAGGCAGAATACCGAGGCGATGACGATGCCGACATAGATGAAGGTTGCCGTGCCGAAGACGGCGGAAAGCGCAGTGACGATGCCCGGCACGATGAAGCCGGCGAGCGACCAGGCAAACAGCATCGAACTCGACAGCGCGAGCAGTTCATCCTTCCTGGCGCGGTCGGCGGCATGCGCGCTGGAGAGAGCGTAGATCGATTCCGCCGCCCCGTCCCAGATCAGGTAGATCACCAACAGGACCATCAGCGCACCGCCGTCGAAGGCGATGGCAAGCACGCTGGCGACGACCGCCAGCGCCGCGGCGCCGGCAAGCACGTAACGCCGGTCGGTGCGATCCGAAAGCCAGCCGAGCGGTATCTGCAGGATCAGCGTGCCGACTGGCATCGCCGACAGCAGCAGCGCGACATCGGCCTGGCTGTAGCCCTTGGAGGTGGCGTGGATGGGCGCGAAGCCGGAAATGATCATCGACAGGCCGCCGACCGCCAGCATGCCGGCGACGCCGACCGGCGAGATCCGCCAGGCCTGGCGCAACGCCACCGAAGCCGCCTGCGGCGCTGGCGGCTGGGCAAGCCGCGTCATGCCGACAGGCAGGATCGACAGGGCGGTAAAGGTGATGCCGATCAACGACGCCGCGGCCGTGTGGATGTCGATGACGGCAAGCGTCGCGTAGCCGACGCCAAGGCCGGCAATATAGGCGACGTAAAACACAGCCATCACCCGGCCGCGTATGGCGTTCGGCAGCGCATCGTTGAGCCAGCTCTGCGCGACGATGAACAGGCCGCATATGGCAAAGCCGTAAAGCGCGCGCGCCACGATCCACAGCAGCGGGTGCGGTCCGGCGCCGATAGCGGCATTGGACAGCGCGATCAGCGCCGACAGCACCATGAAGGCGCGTGCATGGCCGACCCTGCGCACCAGCGGCCCGGTCAGGATGCAGCCGGCAAGGCCGCCCGCCGACAGGCCGGTGACGATCAGCCCGGCCCAGACCGGATCGAACCCCTCCACGCCGAGCCGCACGGGGATGTAGGCGAACATCAGCCCATTGCCGATGGCAATCAGCGCCATCGATACGATGACGCTGGCAATCGCGATCAGCGGCGCGGGCGTGTCGCCTTGCTCGGGATCGAGTGTGGGGTGGGTCTTTTCCAGCATGCCCGATCAGCATCGCCTATTGATTGGGCGGATGCCGCTGCAAAAACGACATCGCTGGCCCGATGATTCCGCCACCCGAACCGGCCGCTCAGCCCTTCGCCATCTCGCGGATCGCGCTCGACGACAGCGATGAACGCGGACCGTGGATAAAGGTCCAGGCCGGCGCCTTCATGCGGGCGAGCAGCGGTGCGTCGCCCTCGTCGATGCGGGCGTAGTCGAAGGTCTTGGCAACCACCGACGACAGGAACGACAGCGTGGCGCCCGGACGGTCGATGACCGCGATCGGAAAGGTGAGCACAATCTCGCGCCAGCGCTGCCAGCGGTGGAAATCGCGCAGCGAGTCGGCGCCCATGATCCAGACGAAGTCGACGCCGGGATTGCGCGCCTTGACCAGAGCCAGCGTGTCCGCGGTGTAGCGCACATTGTGTGCCGCCTCGAAGGCCGTGACCTTGATCTTCGGGTTCTTGGCGATCTTCTCGGAAAACGCGATGCGCTCGCTCAGCGGCGCTAGCTCGCGCGTGCTTTTCAACGGATTGCCCGGCGTCACCATCCACCATAGCTGGTCGAGTGCCAGGCGCCGCAAAGCGATTTCGGCAACCAGCGCATGGCCGGCATGCGGCGGGTTGAACGAGCCGCCGAACAGACCCACCGCGAGGCCCTTTTCGGCGTGCGGCATGCGAAGATAGTGGGAGGGTACCGCCGGTTCGGAAGAAGCCAGCATCGCTTCAGGCTCTGGCGACGAACAGCGTCAAGGTCTCACCTGTCCGGACCCGCGTACACGGTATTTGAACGAGGTCAGCTGTTCGACGCCGACCGGCCCGCGCGCATGCATCTTGCCGGTGGCGATGCCGATCTCAGCGCCCATGCCGAATTCGCCGCCATCGGCGAACTGCGTCGAGGCGTTGTGCAGCAGGATCGCCGAATCGATCTCGTTGAAGAACCGTTCCACCGCCTGGCCATCCTCGGCGACGATCGCCTCGGTGTGATGCGAGGAAAAGGTCTCGATGTGGTCGATCGCGCCACTGATCCCGTCGACCAGCTTCACCGCGATGATGGCGTCGAGATATTCCGTTACCCAGTCGGCATCGGTCGCCGGCTTGGCGTCGAAGAAGACTTTCATCACTTCGGCATCGGCATGGAGCTCGCAGCCGGCGGCGCGCAGGGCATCGAGGATCGGCACCAGATGGCTGGGGGCGACCGCGCGGTCGACCAGCAGCGTTTCGGCGGCACCACAGACACCGGTTCGCCGCATCTTGGCGTTGACCGCGATCCGCACCGCCATGTCGAGATTGGCCGACCGGTCGATATAGAGATGGCAGATGCCTTCGAGATGGGCGAAGACCGGCACCCGCGCCTCACTCTGCACCCGCCCGACCAGGCTTTTGCCGCCGCGCGGAATGATGACGTCGAGATTGCCGCCAAGCCCTTTGAGCATTTCGCCGACCGCGGCGCGGTCGGTGGTCGGCACCAACTGGATGGCATCCTCGGGCAGACCGGCCGCCTTCAGCCCCTCGACCAGGCAGGCGTGGATCGCCGAGGAGGAATTGAGCGAATCCGAGCCGCCGCGCAAGATCACCGGATTGCCGGCCTTGAGGCAAAGCGCGCCGGCATCCGCCGTCACGTTCGGCCGGCTTTCATAGATGACGCCGACGACACCGAGCGGCGTACGCACGCGCTCTATGTGCAGGCCGTTGGGGCGATCCCATGCGGCAATGACGTCGCCAACCGGATCCTTGAGCTCGGCAATTTCGCGGATGCCATCCGCCATGGCGCGGATGCGCGCCGGATTGAGTTTCAGCCGGTCCATGAACGAGGCCGACAGCCCGGATTCCTCACCATTCGAGACGTCGACGGCGTTGGCGTCGAGAATGTCCCGTTCCCGGGCGAGGATTGCCTCGGCCATGGCGACAAGCGCGGCATTCTTGGCGGCGGTGGTGGCGATGGCCAGCGGTCGCGCGGCAGCGCGGGCACGGCGGCCGATATTGGCCATCAGCGCCACGGTATCGTCCCCGGATTTTTCATGCAGCTTCAGCATGGCTCATCCTCCGCTTATGTCGCCTCCAGCGTGACTCACCACGAGATCATCGCGGTGGATCATCGCCGAACGCGCCTCGTAGCCGAGCACGGTTTCGATCTCGGCCGTCTTCAGGCCTGCGATCCTTACGGCATCGGCGGCATCGTAGGCAACCAGCCCGCGCGCGATCTCGCGGCCCTCGGGCGACAGGATCGCCACCGTATCGCCGCGCGAGAAATTGCCGCTGACCAGTTTCACGCCGGCCGGCAGCAGCGACTTGCCCGAAATGAGCGCGCCGATGGCGCCGGCATCGACGGTCAGCCGCCCGGCCGGTTCGAGCTGGCCGGCGATCCAGGTCTTGTAGCCCTTGACCGGATTTGCGCTCGGCTTGAAGAAGGTGGCGCGCTCGCCGCGCTCGATCGCCATCAGCGGCGAGAGCCGGGTCCCCGAGGTGATGATCATTGCCGTGCCGGCGGCCGTGGCGATCTTGCCGGCATCGAGCTTTGTGCGCATGCCGCCGCGCGACAGCTCGGACGCCGCCGCACCCGCCATCGCCTCGATGTCGGGCGTGATGCGGTCGACCAACGGAATGAATTTGGCTTGCGGGTCGCGCGCCGGCGGCGCGGTGTAGAGCCCGTCAATGTCGGACAGCAGCACCAGAAGGTCCGCCCCCATCATCGTCGCCACCCGCGCGGCCAGCCGGTCATTGTCGCCATAGCGGATTTCGGAGGTCGCCACCGTGTCGTTCTCGTTGATGACCGGCACCGCCTTCATCTTCAAGAGCGTCGATATCGTCGCGCGTGCATTGAGGTAGCGGCGGCGTTCCTCGGTGTCGCCGAGTGTCAAAAGGATCTGGCCCGATTTCAGGGCGCCTTTGCCGAGCGCATCCGACCAGGCGCCGGCGAGCGCGATCTGGCCGACGGCCGCCGCTGCCTGGCTTTCCTCGAGCTTCAGCGCCCTCTTGCCGAGGTCGAGAATGGTACGGCCAAGCGCGATGGCGCCCGACGACACGACGAGGATCTCGGCGCCGCCATTGGCAAGCACGGCAATATCGTCGGCGAGCGAGGCGAGCCAGTCGCGCTTCAGGCCGCTGGTGCGGTCGACGAGCAGCGCCGAGCCGATCTTGACGGTGATGCGCCGGTATTTCCTGAGCGACTGCATGGCCCTACTTTTCCCAGCGCGTCTCGACCGGGGCGGCAATTTGCGCGCGGGCTTCGGCGATCACCGCCATCAGCGCGCGCTGCACCGCCTCGACACCCTCGCCGGTGACGGCAGACAGCAGCATCGGCGCACGCCCGGCGGCGCGCTTGAGTGAAGCAACCTTCTTCTTGCGTGCGTCGGCGTCGAGCGTGTCGACCTGGCTCAGCGCCAGGATCTCGACCTTGTCGGTCAGGCCGTGGCCATAGGCTTCGAGTTCGGCGCGCACGGTCTTGTAGGCCTTGCCCGGATTTTCCTCCTGTGCCGAAACCAGATGCAGCAGCACACGCGTGCGCTCGACATGGCCGAGGAAGCGGTCGCCGATGCCGACGCCTTCATGCGCGCCTTCGATGAGGCCGGGAATATCGGCGATGACGAATTCGCGTGCATCGATGCGCGCGACGCCGAGGCCCGGATGCAGCGTCGTGAACGGATAGTCCGCGATCTTCGGCTTGGCCGCGGTGACGGCCGCCAGGAACGTCGACTTGCCGGCATTGGGCAGCCCGACCAGTCCCGCATCGGCGATCAGCTTTAGCCTGAGCCAGATATTGAACTCCTCGCCCGGCAGGCCTGGATTGGCGCGGCGCGGCGCCTGGTTGGTGGAGGTCTTGAAATGCTGGTTGCCGAAGCCGCCATTGCCACCCTTGGCGAGCAGGAAGCGCTGGCCGACCACGGTCAGGTCGCAGATCAGCGTCTCGTTGTCTTCCTCGAAGACCTGCGTTCCGGCCGGCACTTTCAGTGTGACGTCGGCACCCTTGGCGCCGGTCATGTTGCGGCCCATGCCGTGGACGCCAGTCTTGGCCTTGAAGTGCTGCTGGTAGCGATAGTCGATCAGCGTGTTCAGCCCATCGACCGCTTCCAGCCAGACATCGCCGCCGCGACCGCCATCGCCGCCATCCGGCCCGCCGAACTCGATGAATTTTTCGCGCCGGAACGACACCGAACCGGCGCCGCCGGCGCCGGAGCGGACATAGACCTTGGCTTGATCAAGAAATTTCATGGGATCGCAGTTTCTTTTATTGGCCTTGCGGCATTGCTCTAAACCTTGGGCCTTGCTCTAAACCAAGGCGCGGCCAAGGGCGAGGCCGTTTTGTGACAATGGCCGTGTGGGGTCGGCCGGAGATGTCGGAATGAAGCTTGTAACCTACAACATCCAGTACGGCATCGGTCTCGATGGGCGCTACGATGTCGGGCGCATCGCCGATGCCGTGCGCGGCGCCGACGTGATCGCGCTGCAGGAGGTCACCCGCAACAATCCCAGGAACGGCGGCCGCGACATGGTCGCCGAGATCGGCGAGGCGCTGCCCGATTATTTCGCCGTCTATGGCAGCAATTTCGAGGCCAATATCGGCTCGCGCATCGAGAACGGCCGCGCCATCACCACCACCTTCCAGCTCGGCAACATGGTCCTGTCGAGGACGCCCATTCATCTG
Organism: Mesorhizobium sp. M8A.F.Ca.ET.165.01.1.1; assembly: GCF_004792065.1. Taxonomy (NCBI): domain Bacteria; kingdom Pseudomonadati; phylum Pseudomonadota; class Alphaproteobacteria; order Hyphomicrobiales; family Phyllobacteriaceae; genus Mesorhizobium; species Mesorhizobium sp. M8A.F.Ca.ET.165.01.1.1. Next base: position 41,488 of record NZ_SRTH01000011.1, read on the forward strand.
TCGCGCAATCTGCTCTTGCCGCGCAGCCGCAGCTTCGAGATGATGAACTTCCAGCGCGGCGCACTCGAAGCGCTGATCGAGACGCCGCTTGGTTTCATCCGCTTCTATTCCATCCATCTCGATCACCGCAGCCCGGTCGAGCGCGCCAGCCAGATTCAGTTCCTGCGCCAGCGCCTGTTGAATTATGCGCTCGAAGGCGGCGCATTGTCCGGCGTCGCCGAGATCGGCCTGCCGGAACTGCCCCATCCGGAAGCCTTTGTCGGCATGGGCGATTTCAACATGCTGGCCGGCTCGCCGGAATATGTCGAACTTGCCGGCCAGCCGGACCATGAATTCGGCATGCCGTTGACCGCCGACTTCGCCGTCGATGCCGCCGTGCGCCTCGATGTCGCCGGCGAGGATCTCGTCTCCTGGGTCGATCCCAAGGACCCCACCAACGCCAGCCGCCACAAGCGCATCGACTATGTCTTCACCAGCGCGTCGCTTGCCCGCTCGCTGAAGCGCCTGTGGGTCGACCGGCAAGCCGTCGGATCCGACCACCGGCCGGTCTGGGTCGAACTGGGCTGAGGCCAAGTCTGGTCCGCAGTTGATCAAGTCTGGTCCGCAGTTGATTTTGTCGTGTTCCGCACCACGCACCGAGATTCAGGTCAGGCCGAGCCGAAGATGATGGCTTCCGAGAACCGGAGCGGAGCGTACTGAAGCACGCGAGCACCGGAAGCGCAGGAAGCCGCCATTCGCAGGCCGGCCTGACCTGAATATCGACGCGCCTAGAAATGGATCCAATTGCGCAGGCTGGTCCACGTCTTCCGGTCCAGCCTGTATCGCTCCACTGGCACCTGGCCGGCGACGATCGAGTTCAGCATGCCCTGGCCGGCATACTGGAAGCCGCACTTGTGGATCACCCGGCGCGAGGCCGGGTTGATGACCCGCGTCGAGGCATGCAGCACCTGGATCGACGTCTTCTGGAAGGCGAGATCGACCAGCGCGTGCGCTGCTTCGGTCGCATAGCCGCGCTTCCAGTGGGGCTCGCCGATCCAGTAGCCGAGCTCCAGTCCGCGATCGGTGGTGTTCAAGCCCGCGCAGCCGACGAAAGTGTCGGTGCCGGCCAGCGTCAGCGCATAGGCGATGCCGGCGCGGCGCGCCTTGGTCATGGCGAGGAAGGCACGCCCCTCGGCTTCGCCATAGGGGTGCGGCATGCGGGCCAGCATTTCGGCGACGTGACGGTTGTCGGCAAGCTCGACCAGTTGGGCGATATCCCGCTCCTCGGGAGCGCGCATGACCAGCCGCTCCGTAACCAGCACCGGACAATCTATCGCGTAACTTTCGTCTTCTGAGTCTTCCGCTTCGGCAACCATTTCAACGTCCTCCAGGCAAAAGAAAAAGGGGAGATGGAAACCCATCTCCCCTGATCCTTTTCCTGGCTTTGCCAGACACCGGTTCCCGAGATGGGCGCCGGTGTTCTAGTGCGGAACCGGCTACTCCGCGGCTTTGGCAATCGGGTTGACCGATACGTAGGTTCGGCCGTTGGCTTTTTTGTTGAACGTCACGGCGCCTGTTTCGAGCGCGAAAAGCGTATGGTCCGTGCCCATGCCGACATTGACGCCGGGATGCCAGGTCGTGCCGCGTTGACGAATGATGATGTTGCCCGGGATGACGGCTTCGCCGCCGAACTTCTTCACGCCCAGACGCTTGGAATGCGAGTCGCGACCGTTGCGCGACGAGCCGCCAGCTTTCTTGTGTGCCATCTAACTAACTCCGTTGCGCCGCAAGGCGCCTAAAAGGCCTTATGAACGCGTTCGCGTTCCGTTTCAAGTCCGATCCGGCTGATGTTTCGCCGGAAAAATTACTTCTTCGCCAGTTCCTTGGCCTGTTCGCGCCAGTCCTTGATCTGGTCGGCGCTGAACGGCATGTGCTCGTCGATCTTGGCGACATCCTTGTCGCTGAGCTTGGCGAGCTGCGCGAAGGTGATGATGCCCTGCTCGGCGAGATCCTTGGCGGCGACCGGGCCGATGCCCTTGATCACGGTCAGGTCGTCCGGCTCGCCCTTCGGCGCCTTGAACAGCGGCGCGGCGACGGCCTCGGCCTTCGCCTCTTCCTTGGGGGCGTCCTTCTTGGCCTTGGCTTCCTTCGGCGCGGCCTCGGCAGCAACCTCAGCCTTGGCTTCCGCCTTGACGGGGGCCTTCTTGGCGGGCTTGGCGCCACCCAGCAGGATCTCGGAGATCCGCACGGTGGTCAAAAGCTGGCGATGGCCGATCTTGCGGCGCGAATTCTGGCGGCGGCGCTTCTTGAAAGCGATGACCGTGCGGTTCTTGCCCTGCTCGACGACTTCGGCGGTGACCAGAGCGCCATCGACGAACGGCGCGCCGAACGTGACATTCTCGCCCTCGCCATGCGCGAGCACGTGGCCGATCTCGACGATGTCGCCGACATTGGCTTCGACTTTTTCGATCTTCAGGAGATCGTTGGCGGCAACGCGATACTGCTTACCGCCCGTTTTAATGACTGCGAACATTTTTTGCCTTTCGCTGTTCGGTCGGCCTTGATGAACCGCCTCTGGCGGTTCGTCCGTCTTTTTGTCAGTCTGCGGGTTCAAAAAACAAGCGGCGCGGAAGAACCCTCCACGCCGATTGCGCGCTGTCCCTAACCGAAGGTTGCGTGGGAGTCAAGGCAAACAGCCCGATTCCTCGCCCTGGCGGACCAGCCGACATTGCCTGCCGGGGACGGGCGGCATCGGTCCAGGCAAGGTCCGGGACGGCAAGCTGAATTTCCGGCGGATTTGGCCTTGTAACCTGCCCGATCAGCCGTTATCTAGTGCGCCGCGCCGGCAACGGCGGACCATGACCGCGGAGAGGTGGCAGAGTGGTCGAATGCACCGCACTCGAAATGCGGCATGGGTGCAAGCCCATCGGGGGTTCGAATCCCTCCCTCTCCGCCATTTAGCTTCCATAATAATCGTTTCCTTTCAAAAGCTTCCTTGTTGCGCTTGACCAGCGCGAAGCGAAACTTATCTTAGACTGTGTAACAAACTGTGTAACATTAGAGAAAGATAATGCGACGTTCCGCAGCGCCAAAGCCGCATAAACGTGAAGGCATCTGGTATCTCGTCCGCAGGGTGCCGAAGGAATTCGCGGCGTTTGATCGCCGCTGCCTAGTACGCATTTCCACGGGCGTCGCCGTGGCTGACGATCCCCGCGGTGTACGGGCGCGAGATGCAGTGCAAAGCCTCGGCGCGGGGCTGGAGGCGTATTGGCGTAGACTGCGGGAAGGCCAATCCGCCGAGGCGGGGCTGCGTTTCGAAGCCGCGAGGAAGCGCGCGCGGTCATTTGGATTGGCCTATCGCTCTAACGAGGAACTAGCAGCGGGGCCGCTCGACGAACTCATGGCCCGTATCAAGCTGCTCCTCGACAAAAAATCGATCGAGGACGCGCAGGACGTCTCGGCCGTCATGGGTGGGGAGAAGCGGCCAGCGGTCCGCCTGAGCGGTCTTATCAAGGAATTCGAGACGATCGAGCAACAGAACTTGCTGACCATGTCGCCTAACCAAATCAAGAAATGGCGTAACCCCAAAAAGCGCGCAGTTGCCAATCTGGTTGGAGTCATTGGCGACAAGGAGATCGCAAGCCTCACTCGGGACGACGCAATCGCGTTCCGCGAGTGGTGGCAAAAGCGGATCGTTGAGGATGGACTTGATATCGGTACGGCCAACAAGGACATCGGCCATGTTTCGAAAATGCTGCGCGTCGTCGATCTGACTCACCAGCTCAAGCTGGAGCCGGTTTTTCGAAACCTGCGTCTTTCCGGCGCCGTCCCCGGGCAACGCGCTGCGTTCACAGCGGAGTTCATTCAGGAGAAGATACTCGCTGAAGGCGCGCTCGACGGACTCAATGACGAAGCCCGCCATCTAATCTATGTGATTGCCGATACCGGACTCAGGCTTTCTGAAGCGGCAAACCTCACCACCGAAACAATCCACCTCGATCAAGAAATCCCGCATGTGCGGGTGCGCCCCAATGGCCGTCGCTTGAAGACCGGTCATTCAGCCCGTGACATTCCCTTGGTTGGCGGCGCACTTGCAGCCATCAAGCTCCATCCGGACGGCTTTCCTCGTTATCGCGACAAGGCCGCGTCACTTTCAGCGCTCGTCAACAAGGTGCTCGCCAGCAAGGAACTTCTGCCGACTTCCGAGCATAGTCTTTATAGCCTGCGACACACTTTCGAGGACCGGCTGACGGCAGTTGAGGCGCCGGAGAAGGTAATTGCTTCTCTGATGGGCCACAAATGGATCCGGCCCAAATACGGCGCGGGACCTTCGTTAGCGCAAAAGCGCGAGTGGCTTCAAAAAATCGCTTTTACCCCGCCCGGGCGAATGTGATTGCGGCGCCATCCAGGCCTTGAGAACCAACCTCACGGCTCCAGCTGTCCGAGCCATTTAGGTTGAGCGTGGCCAGCACGCGCTGCGCTCGCTCGCGATTTCCGAGCTTCCGCCGCATTTGTTCGACCTCGTATTCCAGCCTTTCGAAGGTCGGTATATAGGCATCTCCATGCCGGATGACCAAGTAGGCGGCAACAGCTAGACAGCATTCTAGCTCCGTGGCCGATGGATCGGAAAAAGGGGCGACGCCATACCAAGACGAGCAACGCCTCTCGAGGGCTTCCGAACTAGGCAAACGGCCAGCATGTGGCATGGGATACAAACCTATGCCTGATCGACGAACCTAAAGTGCTCACGAAGCTTGACCGGTACGCGGGCCATCGGAGGGTTCTGCCTAAAACCGCCAAAAATTTTGAAACACCCATTCATCCGGCTCGAATTCAAAGGGATCGGCGATTTTTGGGTTATGGCTTGCAAGCATAGTTCAGCCCAGACAAGAACGCCTGATATCTTGTCGTTCACTGTCACCCTGCCAAATATGGTGCCGGTGACAACGGCAGTTTGGCGAGCAGAAGAATTCCCGAGACTGAGACGTTCTACGGCTTGGCCCATGTTCGCGCTCCTCCTCGATTGGAGACAGGATGGGCCATATGGAAGCGAATAAAAGGAGGTTGGTGACGAGTCTCGGTAGTGGAGTAGAAACGGGTGGAAAAGCTTGCGCTATTCGCCGTCGGCGCCGCTAAGCGCATTTGAGAGAAGGGGCAACGATCGCCAAGAGATGACGTCCGATCGCAAGCCGGCTAGAAATGCGACAGTGACGCGCCTTTTTTGGCACGACCTTAGCACCCGATCGGGCCTCAGCTGGTCGTCGTTGCGCAGCCGATCGGGTGCGATTTTTATAAAGCTCTCTTGGCTTTAGCTTTGAGAGCCCGTCATCGAGACAAATGCAAGGGAACGGTCCCGCCCCCTGGGGACATTCGACATGCCGTGGCAGCTTCCTATGGTGAGCCAGCGCATTCCGATACACGTTTTCCGCGCTCTACCGTTGCTCCAGCACCTGTGCTGAGGCTGAGCGCTTGATCAGGACCCGACCGCTGCTGTTGCGGGATGGTGACTGGGTTGAGGTCGCGAAAACCTTGACCGCGGGTACGTTGTTCATCCAGATGAGCGCTGAGCCGAGAAGCAGCCAAGAACGCTTCCCGTAATCGAATCCTACGGGAACCGCGAAACCAGCGTCCAAGGGACGCAATTCTCCGACGTCGTTCACTCAAGCTCATCTCGCAACTTGAACGCTTGTATGAAGCCGCTGCATGTGCGCCGGTGGACCGGATTGCTGCTATCCAAACCACGTGCTCAGTTTCGCCCCCGTAATAACTCTACCGTCCGAAACGGCTTTCGCGCGTCAGGTCCACCCCACATGAAAGTTCCGCGAGCAGCACGGACGGAGAGGCCGGTCACAACTCCTTCGCGTGCTCTTTTACTACCGAATCAAGTGCCAAATGGAGAGGCACTGCCTTAGAGAACAGGAAGCCCTGCGCGGTTCTGCAGCCAAGCTTGTACAGAGTTTGCCGATCTGCCTCTGTTTCAACGCCCTCGGCCATGACCTCGATCCCGAGCGTCCTACCAAGGTCAATCACCGCTTTGACAAGCAGCCGATTCTCCCGGGACTTGGCTAAGCCGCGAATGAAGCCCTGATCTATTTTCACTTTCCTGATCCGACTGTCCTTGAGCGATGCCAACGTCGAAAAACCGGTGCCGAAGTCCTCGAGCGCGATAGAAATGCCAGCATGTGAAAGCTGGCCGAGCTTTTCATCCACTCTGTCCGGATCCACTGGGGCTTCTTCGGTAATCTCGATGTCGAACATCGTTGCAGGGAGGTCTTTTGCCGCCAGACCATTAAGAATCATCTCGTCAATATCGCCAGCTTCCAACTCGCGCGGTGAAACATTCATCGCCACACGAACATCACGACGGTCAGCTTTGACCAAGCCCTCGATAAGAGCGCAACAGTCGGCGAATACCGTTTGAGTTAGCAGCTGAAGCATTCCAGTTTCGCGTGCCGCTGTCATGATCTCGGGCGGAGAAATGGGACCGTGAAGCGGGTGAGACCATCTTAGCAAGGCTTCAAAACCGACGACGCTTCAGTTTCGAGTCTTACGATTGGCTGAAACCAAGCGACCAAGCTTCTCATCGTTATCGCCGAATGAAGATCGCGTTCGATTGACTGGCGGCGTTGCAGTTCCCGGGCTAGCTCGGCACCGAACAGACAAAATTCATTCCTGCCGCGGCGCTTAGCTGTGTAAAGGGCGATGTCGGCCCGCAACAACATTTCCGTCAGTCCGGGGTTTTCAGCCAAGTAGATTCCTATAGACGCTCCAATGCGGACGGATGCGATCCCAGGATAGGGGCGAGCAAGCTTGGCTATGAGATTGGACGCGAGATTGGTGGGAGAAGGAGAATTCTTTCGCGAAGAAAAAACCAGCACGAATTCATCCCCACCGATGCGGGCGAGCGTTGAGCCCTCCGGTGCTTCTTCCTCTATTCGGCGGGCGATCCTGGCAAGCAGCTCGTCACCCGTTCTGTGACCGTAGGTACCGTTGACAGATTTGAACCCGTCCAGATCAATCAGCATGGCCACAAAGGGTCCATCGGTGTTCTCAAACTGATCGATTGCATGTTCGAGGCCCCGCCTGTTGAGGAGCGCGGTAAGATGGTCCTCCCTGGAATTGCGCTCCATTTCCGCGGCAAGCCGCTCGGCTTGATGTCTCAGGCGGCTCGCGTCACGGAAGCGCGCTTGTCCAACGAACGAGGATCGAACCAGGCCGCCCTCGAAAAGCAGGACGGCAAAAGCCAGAATGTAGTTTTCCGGGGCTCCCTTCGTCAGCAAACATGCGGCGGCAATGAGGAGTGGCGGTGTGATGAAGCATATCGCTGCCGCAGCATATGAGCTGCCGTACGTGACCGCGCCAGCTGAAATGCCCGCCAGAATTATTAGATGCAGCGATGCTTGAGACGTCGTGTATCCAGCCGTTAGGATGGCAAGGAATGACCAGGTGAATCCCGCCAGAAGAGCAAGCCTGCCAAACCAGCGAAGCCGCAGCCAAACCCGTGTCAGATCATCCTGGACTCCGGGTTCCTTCAGCTGATGACGGGCGAGTGCAAGGCGGGCGGCATTTATCGCATTAACGACCGAAAACCAGGCCGCGCCAGCAAGACCGTTCCCGGAAAGGGCCTGCACGGTCAAAATCAGCCCGGACAGCACAATGCTTATCGGCATTGAGACGAAAAGGCCTGCCCTCAGATCAGCGAGCTGGTCCTGAAGGATTCTCGCCTCCAGCGGATCTTCTTTTCCAAGGCTGGACGGGTCAGCTTGCTTACTCCTGCTTGTCCGCAGCCTATGCAGCCCCCCTGAAGGACGGGTTAATTCTTCAATCGGAGATCAGCGTCGGGGAGCAGGATTACTCCGGTGCATCATGCACTCTCTCCCATCGCTCGCCCAGCACGCGCAAAAATGCGACTGCTGGTGCAGTATCACCGCTGGAGCTCCGCCGATATCCCATGCCGGACAAGGGGAACATGTTGGGCAAAGCGAAGCCCCAGATGCCTTGCAAGCCGTGCCGCCAGGTGGTCTCTGGAGTAGAGTCCAATCAATATGTTCGTTGCATGGTAGAGCGGCGCCGCCGACAGGCGCAGCCGCCTTTCGTATATATGCAGCATGTCGGGGTCGCCAACATTGCGGCCGTCGCGGCACGCAGTCATGATTCCACGGGCGAGTTGCTTCTGGCTGCTGAGACCGATGTTGAATCCGTGAGCGGTCACCGGGTGCATGCCGATGGCAGCGTCGCCGATGAGTGCGGCGCTCGGCGCCCGGAATTTGTGCGCCCAGGTCGTGACCAGCGGATAGGTGTGGCGCTTGCTTGCCAAGGTCATTTTTCCAAGGCGCCCTCGACACCGTTTCGTCAACTCCGACAGGAACAAATCATCATCGAAGGCAAGCAGTCTATAGGCCTCGTTTGAGCGCAATGTGAGCAGCAGCGACGACATGCCCTCCGCGAGGGGCAACATCGCTATCGTCTGATGGTGATCGAACCATTCGATGGCGATCTGGTGGTGGGCGCGCTCGTGCCTCACTCGGCAAATCAGCATCGAGTGGCCAAGCCGGTTGATATCGGCGCCGATGCCTAGCAGATCACGCGTGGCGGACAAACGCGAATCCGCGGCAACAACCAGCCGAGCAGTTAAACGCGCGCCATTAGAGAGCGTTACGACTGCTCCTTCTTGGCTGTTTGTTGCATCGACGACCGAGTGGCCGCACAACAGCCGGGCGCGATCCTGCAAGCGGACGATTTTGAACAGCGCCTCGCGGATCCGGCAATTTGGAACCAAAACCCCCAGCGGTTCTCCAGAGTTGCTGGGAGGATCGAAACGAAGAGCGAATGCGCTCGAGCCGTTGAGCACGCGCGCGCCTTGAAGTGCTGATTTGTCCGAAGCCGGGATGACATCCCAGGCGCCGAGCTCGCGAAGGGTTCTGATCGAAGCGTTGGTCAGCGCGATTTCGCGACCATCGAAAGCCGGATTCGCCAGACTATCGAATGTGTTCTGTTCAACAACTGCCACCTTGAGTTCGCTTTGGGCAAGCGACGCAGCGAACGAAAGGCCGACCGGGCCGGCTCCAACGACAACGATGTCAAAATTATCGTCAGAGCCCATCAGCGTGCCGCCATCCGGTCGCCTATCCTCGTGTAACGGTGGAACTGAGCCGAGTGACATGAGCTCCGTGGCCGCCGCATTGCCTAAAGGCGCTGGGCCGGGAGATTCGCATCGATCGGCAACGAAGCACTCAAAGCGCTCAGAGGTGGATGCGGCTAACCGATCCCGCCCTTTGGCCGCGCAGCCGCGCAGATCGCCGCCAGCAAGCGAGACACTCGCGACGCTGGTCAGCCACGGCCGCGCCGCATCGATCGCCACATTCCACCTGGAACCCTTGCGCATACTACTCACGCTCCACGACGTCGAAGCGGGCTCTCTTGCGAGGGTATCGAACGTAGCGCTCTCTCTCGTCATCCCAGCCAAGGTAGCGGAAACTTTTATCCACGACCGCGCATATCTCATCAAGAACCTGCTGCATGGCTTCGATGTCGATGTCCTTGCAATTCAGTCGCCGATAGAGCAAAGCCCACGCGGCGACATAGTCGTCGAAATAGCGCGCGTCACTCGAACCAATGATCAACTTCGGACGGTTGATCGATCTCGAAAACGCACGTCCCAACCCCGATGATGCTCCGCAGCACGTTGACATCACGAGGATCTTCGGCGCTGGATGCGAGCCCTGGAACATTTCTACGAAGTCAGCCCAAAGAAGGCCACTTTCGACGCACACAACCCATCAAAGGCGAAAGCTGTTGATCGGCCCCCGTGTCCGCGCAGCCACGCGGATGGTCAGCCAGCAAGCGAGATACACACGACGCCGGTCAGCTAATGGCTGCGCCGTAAGCACAAGGCATGGCCGACCACACGACAGAAAACCCAGAACCGTGAAGGTGCTGATAATGACGACCAATCTTTCCGTAAGTCATGCATTTCTCCGTCGAAGACTGGTCAATAGAACACACCGATGAGTATGACCCTGATCTGGATCAGCCAGACATGACCAATCGGCACTGGCGGTTCACGGTCAGGTGATCGACCGTGACGTTCCACTTTGGAACCCGTGCGCACATGGCCAAGCTCTCGTCCGGCCACGCGAGGTACTCTCGTGGCATCAGCCGCCTCATACTGGGTGCAATGGGAGGCAGTCCTTCGCACGACAGAGGCTTTTCACAAATGTAGTGTGCAGCTTAGGTCAAGATGGTCATGGAGCATGGAGCATGGAGCATGGACAGCTTGTTCCCGACCGAGCCGGCTCGACTGACGAGCGCGATCCGCGCATCTTATGCACAGCGGATTGAAATCAGCGTTCCGGTTTGTCGTCCCGATCAATTAGTATCCGCTCGGCGGCTCCGTCGAGATCTTCGTATTGACCGCTTCGCAATGCCCAGACGAAGCCGGACACACCCAGTGCACCCAGAAAAAGGGCCACTGGTATGAGATAGAGCAACGTCGTCACGAGGATTATGCCGAATAGCTGACTGCGGAGCGTCCGACTTTTTGAATAACTTGCAGCGTCGCATTCGCCCCGAAGCCGTGCAAGCGCAATGCGTTTCCAATAACAAGCACCGATGAGGCAGACATGGCAATCGCCGCTAACAAAGGCGTGGCGTGCCCGAGGATGGCGATTGGTACTGCCACCGCATTGTAGACGATCGCAATCGCGATGTTCTGGCGGATCAGGTGTCCCGCCTTGCGCGAGACGTCCAGCGCGAGAGGCACTGCCAGAAGGCTTTCGCGCAGGAATACGAAGTCGGCGGCATTGCGGCCAATGTCGGCGGCGGTAGCTGGAGCGATCGAGACATGCGCCGCGCTGAGCGCCGGCGTGTCGTTGAGGCCGTCGCCAACCATCAGAACCTTGTGTCCGTCTTTCGCCAGGGTCTCGATGCGCTCGACCTTGCCGGATGGCAGCAGGCACGGAACGAAGTCCTTGACACCCAGCATTTCTGCGACTTCACCGCAGGCACCCGCAGTATCGCCCGACAGCATTTCCACTGACACCCCGGCATGGCTCAATTGCCCGATCGCCGCCTTGGCGTCTGCGCGCAGCGCGTCCTCAAAATCGAAGGTCGCGACAATGAACCCGTCTTTTGTCAGCACGGTTCCGCCATGTTTGCCTTCACCACCGGTCCGGGCTCTCCATCCAGCCCATCCGCGTCGGCCTAGCCGCCAGGTGCTTCCGGCTCCAGTGGCTTCGATTCCAAACCCTGGATGCTCGGTGACGGCATCAAATTTGTACTGCCCGCCGGGATGGGCAAAACCGGCTATGGCCTTTGAAAAAGGATGGCGGGAATGCGTAGCCATGTCTCCCGCGACTGCCAGCATGGCCGGATCGATCGACGATGCATTGACCAGCCGGGGCTGGCCGAGCGTGAGCGTTCCGGTCTTGTCGAACACCGCTGTATCAATCGTCGCCAGGCGCTCCATGGCAGAACCGTCCTTTACCATGATGCCGTTCTCAAACAGGCGCCGCGCGGCGACCACCTGAACGATCGGTACGGCGAGGCCGAGCGCGCACGGGCAGGTGATGATCAGAACGGCAATGGCGATGGTTATCGCCCGGTGCCAGTCGCCGGTCACCGCCATCCAGCCAAGGAACGTCGCGAAGGCTGTGAGATGAACCACCGGGGCATAGAGCGCTGAAACGCGATCGGCGATCCGGCGATAATGCGCGCGGCCGCCCTCTGCGGCTTCCATAAGACGAACCATTTCCGCCAGAAACGAATCCTTCGCGGCGGCTGTCGCCTCAATCGTCAGCGGGCCGGTAAGATTGAGCACGCCGGCCTGAACTGCTTCGCCCGGCGCCACGTTTTTCGGCGTGCTTTCGCCTGAGGCCAGCGAGCAGTCGAGATCCGACGTTCCCTGGATGATCTTGCCGTCGACGGGGATCCTCTCACCGGCTGCGATCAACAACCGCATGCCTGGTTCGATCTCGCCGACCGGCAAATAGTCGCGCGCGCCGTCGCTGCGCAGCACCATGGCGCCATGTGCGGCCAACTGGGACAGGCCTTTCACAGCGGTCCGGGCACGTTCGCGCATCACGTGATCCAACGTGCGGCCGATCAACAGGAAGAACAGCAGCGATACCGACGCGTCAAAATAGGCGTGATCGCCATGGTTGATCGTCTCGTAGAGGCTCATGGCGTAGGCGAGCGAAACACCGACCGCGATCGGCACGTCCATATTCATGCGGCCATGGCGCAAAGCATTCCAGGCCGAACGGAAGAAGATGCCGCCGGCGAAGGCGAGGGCAGGAATGGCGATCAGCGCCGAGACCCAGTGAAACAGGTCGCGGGTAGCACCTTCGGCGCCGGACCAGACCGAGACCGAAAGCAGCATGATGTTGCCCGCCGCAAAGCCGGCAACCGCGACCGCGCGGATCAAATCCGATAACGTCCTGTCCTTGTCGCCGACCTCGGAAGGGAAGAGATGCGCCTGGTAGCCTAGCCGCCCAAGCGCGACGACGAACGGTGGGACCTCGTCACCACGCCACCGGACAGAGACCCGTTTCGTCGACAGGTTGACGCGGGCGCTCTCGACGCGATCGAGCTTTCCCAGCGCCGTCTCGATCGTCTGGATGCAGCCTGCGCAATGAACCGTCGGTACTGAAAGATCGGTCTGGTGAAGATCATCGCCAAGCGATCGGCTCGCCAGCCTGATCTCCTGGCTGGACGGCAGGACCGATCCGGTGTTGACCAGATCAAGCGCCATTTCGGCGCCCGGTGCACAACAACTCATTGCAGCGCTCCATTGGAAATCATGATCCGGCGGACGTCGCGATACGGTTTGTCCAGACCGGCGTCGGCGTCGACTTCGACAATCCAGACGCCGTCCTTCGGCATGTGCTGGGCTGCGAATTCCTGGCCCGAGGCGGGTGCGAGGGTGACCGACTTGTCCTCCTTCTCGTACGCGGGATGGCGAAACAGCACCTTGACGCCGTGCAAGGGAACCGGCTTGCCGGCGACGTCGGCGAGGCCATAGCGAACTTCGCCCCATGCGATGGTCAGCTTGCCGGTCCAGCCAAGTGCTGCCTGCGCCCGTCCTTCCTCGGCCTTCTTGTTGAATTGCTGGCTCGCCACATAGGTGTTTTCGACGACGAGGCCAGTCCAGCTTGTGCTGGCGAGCGTTGCCATGGTCAGATTGACTGCGATGACCACGCCGAAAAAGGCCAGGATGATGACCAGCATGTGCCTGCCGGTGAATTCACGAGGCTTTTGTACATTGGCAGTCATCTGAGGGGCTCCGGCGCGTTGAAGGTGGCGGTGTACTCGTTCGACTCAAAGCTGGCTCTGTCCTCGACGCGGAACTTGAAGGTCTGTGCCGGAGCGCGGATCTGGTCCGCCGGCTGGCGAACGAAGACCCTCAGCATTTTCAGGCGGTCGGGTTCGACCGGAATGGCGAAGGAACGGCCTGCGGGGATGTCGTCGCCGACGACGACCATGTCAGCGCCTTCAAGGCCCTGCATGGTTACGACGATCGTCCTCGGCTCGGGGATCATGTTGAGCAGCTTGACGGTATAGCCATTGCGGATGGATCCGTCGGTCAGCGTGACGAACTGGGGATTGCGATCATGCAATACGTTCAGTTCGAGCCGATCGCGCGTCAGCAGCGAATAGAGCAGGCCGAGGCCGATCAGCGACCACAAGCCCATGTAGACGTAGGTGCGCGGCCGAAAGATCTTGCGGATGTGAAAATGCGCCACCTTGTCGGAGAACAGGCCATCAGCGGTCCTGATCAGCGATGGATTGACTGAGCTGGACCCGCCTGCAGTCGCCAGCATCATGTTGGCGTTGTAGTCGGAGAGCGTCGCATAGGCGATCAGCCCACGCTCCTTGCCGAGCTTGTCCATGACGCCGTCACAGGCGTCGATGCAGAGCGCGCAAGTGATGCATTCGAGCTGCTGGCCGTCGCGAATGTCTATCCCCATCGGGCAGACCGCGACACAGGCATTGCAGTCGACGCAGTCGCCCACGGGCTGGCCTGCGGCCAGCACCTTCTTGGCGTGGCGCGAACGCGGTTCGCCGCGCCAGTCATTGTAGGTGACAGTGAGGGAATTTTCATCGAGCATGGCCGCCTGGATGCGGGGCCACGGGCACATATAGGTGCAGACCTGTTCGCGCATCAGACCGCCGAACGTGTAGGTGGTAGCCGTCAGGACGGCGACAGTGATGTAGGCGACGGGCGCCGCAGTGCCGGTGAAGAGCTCGCCGAGCAGCGTCGGTGCATCGGCAAAGTAGAAGATCCAGGCGCCGCCAGTCGCCGCCCCTATGACCAGCCAGATGGTGTGCTTGGACACACGCAGCATGAGCTTGCGCGCGGTCCAGGGACCTGCGTCAAGTTTCATGCGGGCGTTGCGGTCCCCCTCGATCGCACGTTCGACGACGAGGAACAGATCGACCCACACCGTCTGAGGGCATGCATAGCCGCACCAGGCACGGCCGACAGTCGAGGTGATCAGGAAAAGACCGACGCCCGCCATGACCAGGAGGCCGGCCACATAGAAGAATTCCTGGGGCCATATCTCGATGAAGAAGAAGTAGAAGCGCCGGTTCGCGAGATCGAGCAGGACTGCCTGGTCCGGGGCAAATGGACCGCGAGCCCAAGGCAGCCACGCAGCCAGGTAGTAGATGCCAAGTGTGATCGTCATCACCAGCCATTTGAAGCGACGAAAGTTGCCCGAGGCGCGCTTCGGAAAGATCTTTTGACGCGCGGCATAAAGCGGCTTGCGGGTTTTGGCGGAATTGACAGTTTCTGTTTCGAGCCGTGTCAACTGCGTCTTATCACGCATGTGCAACTCCACTTTCCCAGCCAATGTCAGGGGCACCTGTCGTAAAGCCTCGCGGTAGGATAGCCTTGCCGGGTTGTGCAGATCGCATTAGGGATGGTGTCGAGGCCCGGCTCACGCCGGGCCTCGTCCGCTTGGCAGGGGGGACCGAAGAATAGGACTTCCATTCCTATTCTCCGCCGCCAAGCGAATGGACATAAACTGCAAGTTCCTTGACCTTGATCTCGCCGAGACGGCCAACCCAGGCCGGCATGACGCCCTGTTTTGGCGCACGGACCTGTGCGGCGATGGCTGTCTCACCGGATCCATAGAGCCAGATCGCATCGGTCAGGTCGGGGGCGCCGAATTCCCTGTTGCCTTTTGCATTGTCGCCGTGACAGGCGACGCAGTTCTCGGCAAAGACCTTGGCGCCGGGTTGGATCAGACTTGCATCGCGGACCTTGCCGGAAAGGCTGGCCACGTAGGCGCTGACTTGTGCGATCTGGTCGGCGGTAATGATGTCGCCGAAGGCCGGCATTTCCGACAGGCGCGTGTCCGGATCGGATGCGAAGCGGATGCCGTGCGTAATCGTCTGCTGGATCTGCTCGGCCTTGCCGCCCCATAGCCAGTCGTCGTCGTTGAGATTGGGAAAGCCCTTGGAACCTTGGGCGCCGGAGCCGTGACATTGTACGCAATTGACCTTGAAAGCGGCGCCACCGGCGGCGATTGCGAATTCGCGCAGGCCGTCGTCCGCGGAGATCTCCGAGACGCTCTTGGACTCCACCGCCGAGATATATTTGCCCTTGGCGGCCTCAGCCGCAGTCAGCTCGTTCCTGACCTCGTTGCGGCTGGAATAGCCGAGCACACCCTTCGTCGCCGAGTGCAACAGAGGCCATGCTGGATAGGCGATGGTGTAGCCTATCGCCCAGACAATGGTGACGTAAAAGGTGATAACCCACCATCTGGGAAGCGGGTTGTTTAGCTCCCGGATGCCATCCCATTCGTGGCCGGTGGTCGAGACGCCAGAGATTTCATCGATATGCTCGTCGCTCATGATCACTCGTCCTCGAGCGGAATGCGGGCCGCTTCGTCGGCCAGCCTTCGGCTGCCGGGGCGTAGGGCAAAGGCGATGCACCCCACGAAGAACAGCGCCATCGCAACCAGGCCCCAGCTGTCGGCAAACGCCCGCATCAAATTGTAGGTCATCAGCGTTCTCCTCAGCGGTAGCCGGCGGCTTCGTCGTAATTTTTGAAGTCGACCAGTGTGCCAAGCATCTGCAGGTAGGCGAGCAGGGCATCCATTTCGGTGACCTGTTGCGGGTTGCCGTCGAAGTCGCCGATCTTGGCTTTTGGGTAACGCGCCTCAAGGCCTGATGTGTCGGCATTGGGATCGGCCTGCGCCGCCAGATCCGCATTGGCGTGGACGATCATGTCATCGGTGTAAGGGACGGCTACAAGCCTGTTGGCGACCAGATGCGTTGAGAAATCCTTCACGTCGATCGGCGTGTCTTTCAGGAACCCATAGCTCGGCATGATCGATTCCGGCACCACCGAGCGCGGGTCGGTAAGATGCGCGACATGCCATGCATTCGAGTAGCGGTCGCCAACTCTGGCGAGATCCGGCCCGGTGCGCTTCGATCCCCACTGGAAGGGGTGATCGTACATGGACTCGGCAGCTAGGCTGTAGTGGCCATAGCGCTCAACTTCGTCGCGGAACGGCCTGATCATCTGGCTATGACAGAGGTAGCAGCCCTCGCGCATATAGATGTTGCGCCCGACAAGTTCGAGCGGCGAATAGGGGCGCATGCCTTCCACCTTCTCGATCGTATTGTCGAGATAGAAGAGAGGCGCGATCTCGACGATGCCGCCGACCGTCACCACGAGCAGCGAGCCAACGAGAAGAAGCGTGGCGTTCTTCTCGATGATTGCGTGTTTGTCCATCAAGCCCATTACCTGGCTCCTGATCGCGCAGGTCGGATGGCGACGGGGCTCGGCATCGGCTCCTCCTCGCGCTGGTGGCCGAGGATGGTCCTGGTGATGTTCCAGGCCATGATCAGCGCGCCGGAGAGGTACATGGCCCCACCGATGGCGCGCATGACATAGTAGGGGTGCATGGCGGCGACGGTCTCGGCGAAGGAGTAGACCAGGAAGCCCTGCTCGTCGTATTCGCGCCACATCAGGCCCTGCATGACGCCGGATACCCACATCACCGCGGCGTAGACAACGATACCAAGTGTCGCCAGCCAGAAATGCCAGGTGACCAGCCGCAACGAGTAGAGCCGTTGCCGGTTCCAGAGCTTCGGCACCATGTAGTAGATTGCGCCGAACGAGATCATGCCAACCCAGCCGAGCGCGCCCGAATGGACGTGGCCGATCGTCCAGTCGGTATAATGCGACAGCGAATTGACCGCCCGGATCGCCATGATGGGGCCTTCGAAGGTCGACATGCCATAGAAGGCGACGGCCATCACCATCATGCGTATGATCGGATCGGTGCGCAGCTTGTCCCAGGCGCCGGACAGCGTCATCAGGCCGTTGATCATGCCGCCCCAGGACGGCATCCACAGCATGATCGAGAACACCATGCCGAGCGTCTGCGCCCAATCGGGCAAGGCGGTGTAGTGCAGGTGATGCGGCCCGGCCCAGATGTAGAGAAAGATGATCGCCCAGAAATGGACGATCGACAGCCGGTACGAATAGACTGGCCGGTTCGCCTGCTTGGGCACGAAATAATACATCATGCCGAGGAAGCCGGCGGTGAGAAAGAAGCCGACCGCGTTGTGGCCGTACCACCATTGCGTCAAGGCGTCCTGGACCCCTGAAAAGGCGGAGTAGCTCTTGGAGCCCAGGAACGAGACTGGTATGGACAGGTTGTTGACCACATGCAGCATCGCGATGGTGACGATGAACGACAGGTAGAACCAGTTGGCCACGTAGATATGCGGTTCCTTGCGCTTCAGGATCGTGCCAAGGAACAGAATGAGGTAGGCGACCCAGACGATGGTCAGCCAGACATCCACATACCATTCGGGTTCGGCGTACTCGCGGCCCTCGGTGATGCCGAGCAGGTAGCCGGTCGCGGCCATGACGATGAACAGCTGGTAGCCCCAGAAGACGAACCAGGCCAGATCACGGCCGAAGAGGCGGGCGCGGCAGGTGCGCTGCACGACATACAGAGACGTGCAAAGCAGCGCGTTGCCGCCGAAGGCGAAGACGACACCGGATGTGTGCAACGGCCGCAAACGACCGAAATTGAACCAGGGCTGGATGTTGAGATCGGGGTAGGCGAGCTGCAGCGCGATCACCACGCCGACCAGCATGCCGACGACACCCCAGAACACGGTGGCGATCGCGCCGTAGCGGATCGGACCATCCATGTAAGCGGATGGGTCAATCGGAGCTGCTGGCTTGAACTCCGTGTTGCGCAACAGGATCGCAGTGAAACCAGCCACTGCGAAGAACAACACCCACATGTGTCGGCGGAAAGGTTCATCCACGCCGAAGCCGGCGGCCACCAGGGCCGCAAAAGCGAACACGCTTAGAAGGACGATCTCTGTGCCGAATTTCATTGCAGATCCCGATCTCGAATCTGGTGGATGCCAAATCCGCAGCGCACTAATCGCGCAGCCGCCGCCCCCTCGCCCTGATCTATGTCAGGCCGCAAGATTTTGTGTCGGCGGCGCAATCAGCAGGTGGCGAATGAACGAGGAACGCAGCGCGGGCTCACCCCCCTCATGGAAGGCGTTCCCTGGGTTGGGCGGGCGCAGACGCGATCGCTGAGGCGAAAGCTGAGGCCCTGCGCGCGTTGGATGCTATTGCCGATGCCCTGCCAAACGTTGTTCGGATCCCATTGGAAACGAACGCGATCGTTCCGCCGAGCCGTGGCAGATTAAGGACCATGCTTCGCCGGTATGTGCCGAAACACACCTGGCGATTGGTCACGTTCCTATCAAAGCCCGAAAGCTGTTTGTCTCGACCGTGACGCCGCTTCGTCGAAGGCGCGGCAACATCGCATTAAAAGGCAAACACGGCCCGCCCCGGAGTCATGCGACATGGCCTCGCCGCTTAGGGCCGCTCGCGTCCGCCGCCACAGCGCTTCTCCAGACGGCTTATGCTGTCCACCGTCACATGGCGTGCGTTCTCAATCCGAATCACCCCGTCAGCCCGCAATCGCGTCAGTTGGCGGCTCACGGTCTCGTTGGTGATTCCAAGGAAATCAGACATTTCGACACGCGTCAGCGGCAGATCGAAGGACGCCGACCCGGAAGCCGCATCGAGACTGGAATCGATATTCCGGGCCATCATGAGGAGAAAAGTCGCTACCTTTTCCGGAGCTGTCTTGCGCCCCAGCGTCACCATCCACTCGCGCGCCTCATCGAGTTCATTCAGCGTCTGTTTGAGCAGGCGATGCTCGAATTCCCGTGACGCCTTCATCATCCGTTCGACGGCCGCTCGCGGAAACGAACACAGCGTGACTGCTGTTGCCGCTTCCGCATTGATCGAGCTTTCCACCTTGAAAGGACGTCCCAGAAAATCCGGTGCAAACTGGAGACCGACGATCTGCTGGCGCCCATCCGACAGGCTCTTTGATAGCTTTACAACGCCTGAAAGCACGTTGGAGTAGCTGTCGACGTTCTGTGCCTCGCCGGTCAACTCCATTCCTGACTCGATCCGGCGACGCGAGCAAGTCTTGGCGAGCCCAACCAAATTGTCTGGATCGAGCGCACCGCAGACACCGCGACGCCGTGCCTCGCAAGGGAAGCAAAGAACAGGAATGCCGGAACTATGAATGTCTTGCCGAAAGGTCATGCGTTCGCCTTACCCGATCCTAACTGCCGGCAGGATACCCATCCAGGGTAGAGAAATCCTGCGGCGGTTTGTCCATGAGCGCGGCTGATCGAGATCAGGGTCTGCTTCAGCGATGCGTGCAGTGTTCCGGCGGGCAACACGGTGAACGCGAGATGCAATCGGAAATAGCTGTCAAACTCAGCGAGAACGTCCCACGCTACACCAGCTATCCGACGGCGCCGCATTTCCATTCGGGGATCGATGCTGCCATTTACCGTGGCTGGTTGGAGACGCTGGAAAGCGGCGACGAAATCTCGCTGTACCTGCACATTCCTTACTGCGACAAGCTCTGCTGGTTCTGCGCCTGCCACACCAAGCAGACGCACCAATATGAGCCGGTGGCCGCTTATCTGCGCTCGCTGAATGCCGAAATCGTCACGATTGCCGGTCTGCTGAGCGGCAAGGCACATGTCCGTGCAATCCACTTCGGTGGCGGTTCGCCAACTATTCTGAGGCCCGATGATATGGTTGCTCTTGGAGCGGCCTTGCGGGACAGCTTCGACTTTCTCCCGGATGCTACGGTCAGCATCGAAATCGAAACCAACGACATGGACAAGGCGCGCCTTGATGCACTTGCTCAAATCGGCGTAACCCGGGCGAGCCTCGGCGTGCAGGATTTCGATCCGCAAGTGCAAAAAGCAATTAATCGTGAGCAGAGTTTTTTGCAGACCAAGGCAGTCGTCGACGGGGTTCGTTCGCGGGGCGTCGAATCGGTCAATCTGGACCTGCTCTACGGGCTCCCGAATCAGACACGCGAGACGATCTGTTCCACGGTGGCGCAGGCACTGACCTTGGAGCCAGACCGGATGGCCCTGTTCGGCTACGCACATGTGCCCTGGTTCAAGAAGCATCAGACGATGATCGACGAGGCATGGCTGCCGAGTCCCACTGAGCGTTTCGCCCAATCTCAACTCGCGGCGCGGGCAATTGTCGCCAAGGGATATGAGGCAATAGGACTCGATCATTTCGCGAAGCCCGACGATGCGCTGGCCATAGCGGCCCGCGCAGGGGTTTTGCATCGCAATTTTCAGGGCTACACTGAGGATCGCTGCCCGACACTGATCGGACTTGGCCCTTCGTCCATCGGTCGTTTTCGCCAAGGCTACGTGCAAAACATGGCTTCGACTGCCGGGTACGGGCGCATGGTTGCGGATGGCGGGTTGGCTGCCGTCCGCGGCGTTGCCCTTTCCGACGACGATCGCGTCCGTGGCTGGATCATCGAGCGGCTGATGTGTGATTTTGCCTTCTCGGCAGTCGATCTGGTGGAGCGGTTCGGCAAAGCCGGCGAGCAGCTCCTTCATCGCTCGAGGTCCATCGCACTCCACGATCCTGCCCGAGCGCTTGAATTCGATGGTGACAGTTTCCTCGTACGGACTGAAAGTCGCCCCTTCATTCGAACCATCGCGGCCAAGTTCGATACATATTTCAAAGGGGGAACGGCGAGGCACTCGGTGGCGGTCTGAGCAAAGCACAGTGCGCTCGCCGTTTGGTCGATCGGCGAACCAGCTGCGTTCGTTTTGACCGCTCATAGGCGACTACCGCATCAAATCGAAAATGCAAACTTAGGCTGTTGCGCGGTATCTCCTTCCACATCCTCTCTTGCGCATACCTACATTCCAAGGGGTTTGATCCTATGCTTCGCGAGGAGCAGGTAGGTCGCGACAGCTAGGCAATGTTCCAGCTGCCCTAGCGGAGGAGTCACGATTTTCCGGCAAGCTCCGTCGGCAGACGTTCTTTTCTGGCCCTGGCAAAGGCTCGGTCGCCTTCCAGAAACGCCGCCAGCATGAAAGGGATGAGTTCTGCCACGGTTTCAGACTGACCATAGGTCTGACGGTAAAGTGCAGCATACTCCTTGAGTGTTTGGCTCAGCTCCGCGCTGACGGTAATGGTGATCTTCGAAGCTGTTCGGTCCGGAAGTTTTCCAAGTTTCAGGTCAGCCATGATAACTCCTGCTCAACTGGCGTATGGCCGCAGCACGATGTCCTTGTGCACGATGACGCGCAGTGGCCAACCTGGGCGGACGACGATGGTGGGCTGGATATTGAGGTTTTTTTCGGTGATGCGCTGGCCGGCTCGACTGGCGTTCTGCTGGGCTGATTCCCGGATCGCCTTGACCAGATCGCTCTCGTTTTCGCCGAGGCTGAATTCTGTGCCGACACCGAGCAATGTGGCAAGCGCCACTCCCTTGATCATCTGCCAAGTGTGGAAATCGACTTTGTCTTCCAGCCCTGCGTAGCCGGCGGTGTCGCTCGCGGGCAGATTGTCGATTTCGGCCGACGAGCCGTCGGGCAGCAGAATGCGCTGCCAGACCAGCAGCGCTCGCTTTTGCCCGAACGCGACGACGCTGTCGTAGACGCCGATAAGACGTGAGCCCTGCGGAATCAGCAATATGTTGCCCGTGACCGTGTCGTGCACATTTTCGGTGACTTGCGCGACGACAAGGCCCGGCAAATCGGAATTGATGCCGGTGATCAGGCTGGCGGCAATCACGCTGCCAGCCATCAGTTGATATGGCGAGATCGGCGTCTGAAGCGCATGCGGATTGTAGATCCCGCCAGTGCTCCGCTGGCTGAGAAAATCAAGCTTTCGCTGCTGATTGTTCTGGTCGCCTTCCGCCGCCGCCACCGAGGCTGACGCGCGTCCTGCTTCGGATTGGGGAAGCGCCTCAAATGGATGCTGAGCAGTTTGCACGCTCTCTCCGACATCTGTCTGTTGAGCTCGATTTTCGACGCGGAAAAGCACCCGCGATTCACGCGCTTCGATCGCCTGCTGCGCTAGACGCTGCTCCTCGGCCGAGATGTCTTGGCCCGGCACGATGCCGAGCTGGCGCTGCCGCTCGAGGATGGGGCGGCCGAGGTCGCCCGGCAAAGGTAGCCCAAGGACGGGAGGCTTTGGCTTCATGCCGGAATAGTCATGGGGAAGCGTATCGAGTCCCTCGGCGGTTGGTTTGCGCTCAGTGTTGTAGAGATCTTCCGCCTGATCCCTGATGCGAAGGGCCGGCCCCTGGAGGGCGATCATGGTAACGCCGAAGACAGCGCCGGATCCGAGCGCTGCGATAGCGATGATCACACCGCGCCTGAACCGCACCACGCGGCGGGGAGAGGCCCGAAGCTGCAGTTCCTCGGGATCCAGTTTCGGCGGGATGCCAGAGCGGGAATTTTCGATCATGAGCCCTCACCTCGCCGGCTGCCGCGAAAGAGCGAGATCCGCCGTTGCGGTTGCCTGCCGTCAATCCTGCTGATGCGGATCACCTGCTGCCGCTTGGTGCCGAGGCGAAGTTCGGCCGCGGCGAAGAGCCGATCGACGATGTAATAGTTGCCGCGCACGCGATAGTTGACGAGCTCGCTGCTCCCATCTGCGCCGACGATGAAGAGTGGTGGCGCCTCGCCCTGATCTATGCGACGAGGGAACTCAATATAGACCTTGCTGCCGTCGTCGAAGGCTCGCGTCGGTCTCCAGGGCGGTGTGTCGCCACTGATTGAGTAGCGAAAGCGAAGGTTTTCGAGCGCGATGTTCGACGCGACCGGTGTAACTGCCTCGGCTTGAGCATTGCGCTGGCGAAGCGCGATGATCTGGTCTTGGCTGTAGGTCCAGGAGATTGCCGCCATTGCGGTCTTCTCGGTGCTTTGAAGCTGCAAATGATAGGTCCGCCGGTCCGTCGTAATGACGACATTGGTGGCAAGACCCGGCGCGAAGGGTTTTACCAGAACATGGGTGCGCTGATTGTCACCGGTGCCGCTTGCGGTATCGCCAATGACCCAGCGCACGGTGTCGCCAGCCGACACGGCGGTTAGTTTCTCGCCCGGCTGCAGAGCGATGTCGGTCACGCGCTCCGGCGCGGCATAGAGTTGATAAAGCGCGCCATCGGTGAAGGGGTAGACTTGCACTGCATTAACATACCCGTACTTGGTGGGTTGCTGGGTCGCGGCTTTGTTGGCATCAGCGACGCGTTCTTCAGGAGGGCGCTTGTCCTCGGCCTTGCCGGGCTCGGGCTGCATTTGGCCAGGCAGCGGCAGTGGTTTTGGCACCTCGACAATTCTAATCGGCCTCTCCGGCGCTTTTTCGATCGCGGCCGGTTTGAAGTCGGCAGCGTCATAGGAAATCTCAGGCGGCGGCACCTTCTTCGATGCACAAGCGGAAACGACCGCTGCCGACACCGATAGGATCAGCACGGCACGAATCGGTGACATTTTACCTTTCATTGGTGGACTCCGTCGGAGAAAGGGGGGCTGGGACGGCGCTGTCGAGCTCGCGTGACCAGTCAATGGCATTGATGAAGACGCCGAGCGGATTCTTGCGCAGCTGATCCGTATTGCTTGGCGAGCGGATCACGATCGTGAGGATCGCAGTCCAGCGCATCGTGCTGGCAAGGCTTCCGCGCTCAAACACCTGCTCGGTCCATTTGACCTGGAATGAACTTTCGGAGGCTCTGACCACGCTGGTGACCTGTACCGAAACACTGCGCGTTCCGATCTGACCGAAGGGGTCGTTCGCCTTGGCGTATTCGTTGAGGAAGAGCGCTGCGCGATCGCTAGCAAAGTCGTACGCTGCCAACCAGTTCTGCCGAACCAAAACCGGATCGGTGGAAACGGAACGGACATTCTGGATGAAGCGGCCGAGATGCCAGGCGATCTGAGCATCCGAGGGCTCATAATTCCGGACCGCCGGCGCGACGGCGCGCGTCTCGCCGAAGCCATCGACCTCGACGACATAAGGCACGACACGGCTTTGCATCGACTGCCATACGAGTCCGCCGGAAAGCCCGGTCGCCAAGGCCAGGCAGCCAAGGGCCATGATCCGCCAGTTCCTGGCCTGCAGTCGAGATGAGCCGATGCGCTCGTCCCACAGTTGGGCGGCTTTTTGATACGGCGTGACCGGTTCGGGTGTTTTGCCGTAACGGTGCACGGGTCGCTTGAAGAGCATCTAGTCATCCTTGTCGTTGAGAGAGGGGTTGGCGCTGCCTCCCGGCCGGTCTCCGTCTCGGACAGCTTGCATGGCAGCGTGGCGATTTGCCCGGGCGGTCTGTTCAGAACGTAGGCGCCTTGCCCACGTCGGCGCCGAAACAGTGGCCGAACCGGCAGAGCGTTCGGTCATTGACGCTGTCGGCGCGCCGCCGGTCGCGGTCCACGCGGCATCGCGCCCGGCATCGGCGTTGCGCCCAACACTTGCAGTGGCGGATCGCGCTATGCGTATAGCGGCGCCGCCAGCTGCACTGGTTACACCATGCATTCCAGCAGCCACACCGGAGAGGCCAGCGTCGGGCGAGGTTGCGCGCCCGATCTGCCATGACGTGGAAGCAGCCGATCCCATTGTTGTGCCGGCTCGGATGGCGGCGAGACCGCCGCTGGTTGCCATACGCGCGCCAGCAAATGCTGTGCCTCCAGCAACGAGTGATACACCCGCTGCCGCCGCGGTCGTGCCGAGGGCGGCGCCCGCCCCAAGCTGCGGTGCGCCTGAGACAAGACCCGACGCGATCCCCGGCCCAAAAATGCCAAGGCCAAGCAGTGCCAGTGCGCCCAGTACCTGGGACATGGCACCGGCAAGATCCGGCTCCTTGCCTTGCAATGCGGAAGCGAACTCCCCGAAGAGCGTGGAGCCGATACCGACAATGACGGCGAGCACCATCACCTTGATGCCTGACGAGATAACATGGCCGAGCACGCGTTCGGCCAGGAACGCTGAACGGTTCCAAAGTGCGAATGGAACCAAAACAAAACCTGCCAGCGTGGTGAGCTTGAACTCTAGGATGGTGATGAAAAGCTGGATGGAAAGGATGAAGAAGGCGATGATAACCAGGAACCAGGCCATCAGCAGCACGAAGATGGTCAGTGCGTTGCCGAAGATTTCCGGGAAGCCCAGGAGCTGACTGGCTTGGTCAAGCATTGGCCAAGCACCTTCGAAACCGGTCGCGGCAATGCGGCCCGGGCGCAAGAGATTGTCTGCCGACAGATTGCCGGCCGACGCCTTAATCCCGAGACCGGCAAAAGAACGATAAACGATATCGGCGAGGTTCTTGAAATTGTTCAGAATGAAGGCGAAGACGCCAACATAGAGCACCTTGCGGACAAGCCGGCCGAGAACGCTGGTTTCGTCGCCGAGCGCCCACGCCAGGCCGGCAAGTGTGATGTCAATGCCGATCAGAATGGTAGTGAGGAAGGCGAGGTCGCCCGATAGCAGACCGAACCCGCTGTCGATGTAGCGGATGAAGGTCTCCATGAAGCGATCGATGACGCCAAGGTCGTTCATGCCGCTGCCTTTCTCGTCGTGATGAACTCGTGATTAATTGCCGGGATAAGCCGAGCCGGTACCCAAGAACCGCTTCGTCATCTCGCGGGCGGCTTCGTCTGACTGGGCCTTGCGGGCGGCATCCTCGGCCTCAGCTCGAAACTGCGTTGCGAGCAGCGTCTGGATCTGCATCTGCTGTTTTGTCGAAAGCGCCATCAGCTGGTTGGTGGCCTGGCTTGCCTGAAGCGCACCGGCCGCCCCTTGGCTGCGGTTGACGAGATCGGCGAGCAGATCGCCGTCGGCGCGGACGTTCTCGACGATTTGCGACTGGACACCCATGGTCTGGCGGAACGCCTGCATGGCGGTTTGCCAACGCTCCCGCGCAGCACTCGCCACATCGCTGACTTTGATCGTGGCGTCGTAGCTTTCCGGATATTGGCTGCGCCACTGGTCTTGAAGCTTGCCCAGATCAAAGCTGAGGCCACTCGCCTGGTCCATCAAGCCGTCGATGCGATGGAGCGAACCGGTGAGTTGGCCAACGGAAGAGAAATCCAGACGCTGAAGATTGCGCGCCATGTTCTGCAGCATGGTCGCCTGATTCTGCAGCGACTGGATTTGGTTGTTGATCTGCTCCAATGCGCGCGCGGCCGTCAGCACGTTCTGCGCATAATTGGACGGATCGAACACGATAAGGGCGTACGCGGGCTGCACATAGTCGGCCATAGGCTTGGCGATCAGGGAAACGGTGATCAGGCCGGAGAGAAGGCGTCGCCGCATCATGAGAATTGCTCCTTGTCTGGTTGAGGGAATTGCTTGAGAAGTTCGCCGGCCCAATCGAGGCCGCGCGCGATCAGGAACTGCGAGGCAAAGCTGCCTTGCCCGTCTTCGGACATGATCCTGTCGATCAGAGTCTGCGTGGCCGGATCGGAAGCACCGCAAAGCGCAAGAGCGATGGGGCCAAGCTCGAGCTCGAACAGACGGTTGCCGCGGCGCGATTGCAGATAATACTGACGCTTCGGCGTGGCGCGGGCGATCAATTCGATCTGCCGCTCGCTTAAACCGAAGCGCTCGTAGGCTGTGCGCGCCTGGGGTTCCACGGCACGATCATTGGGAAGGAAAATGCGCTGCGGGCAGCTTTCGATGATTGCCGGCGCTATGCCAGAGCCCGCGATATCAGCCAGCGACTGCGTAGCGAAGACAACCGACACGTTCTTCTTTCGCAGCACCTTCAGCCATTCGCGGATGCGGGCGGCGAACAGCGGATTGTCGAGATAGACCCACGCCTCGTCGAGCATGATCAGCGTGGGCCGTCCGTCGAACCGTTCCTCAAGTCGCTGGAACAGATAGGTAAGCACCGGCAGCAAAGCGCCTTGGCTGTGCATTAACTCCTCGGTCTCGAAACACTGCACATCCGACAAGGCCAGCCCATCATGATCGGCATCGAGCAGGCGGCCGAAGGGACCGTCGAGCGTGTAGGGCATCAATGCGGTCTTCAGCGCATTGGATTGAAGCAGGACCGAAAGACCGGTCAGTGTGCGTTCCTGCGCCGGCGCGGTGGCAAGGCTGGCCAGCGCTGACCAAATAGCCTCCTTCACCTCCGGCGTGACGGTGACGTTCTCGTGGGCAACAAGGCTGGCGATCCATTCGGCCGCCCAGCTTCGGCTAGCCTGGTCGTTGATGCTGCGCAGTGGCTGAAAGGCAAGGGAACCGTCCGCTCCTAGCGCGTGGTGTTCTCCACCCATGGCAAGTGTTGCAGCACGGGCCGAATTGCCTTTGTCGAAGACATAAACCTGGGCGCCGGCATAGCGCCTGAACTGCAGAGCAATCAGAGCAAGCAGAACCGACTTGCCGGCGCCGGTCGGACCAACAACCAGCATGTGGCCGACATCTTCGACGTGGGTGGAAAGCCGAAACGGTGTCGACCCACTGGTCTCGGCAACGAAAAGCGGTGGCGCTTCGGTTTGGGTGACTTTCGCGAGATGCTCGTTTGTCGCAGGACCGGCCCAAACCGACGACAGCGGCATGAGATGGGCAAGGTTCAATGTATGAACGAGCGGTTGGCGAACGTTAGCGTAGACATGGCCAGGCAATGAGCCGAGCCAAGCCTCGACCGCATTGACGCCTTCTCGGATCGTGGTGAAGCCGAGCCCATTGATGATGCGCTCGACCGCGCGAAGCTTCTCTGCAGCGGCTTGGCGATCCTCGCCCCACACCGTCACGGTGGTGGTGAGATAGCCGAAACTCACATGATCACCGCCCAATGCCTGAAGGGCTTCGTCGGCATCGAGCGCCTTGTTGTCGGCATCGTTATCGACAAGCGGGACCGGCTCGTTGGTAATGACCTCGCGTAGGATTGCCACGATCGATTTGCGCTTGGCAAACCACTGCCGGCGCAATCGCGTCAGCGTCTTCGTGGCTTCCGTTTTCTCGAGCGGAATGAAGCGCGTCATCCAGCGATAGGCGAAATCCTGATGATTGAGGGTATCGAGGATTCCGGGCCGGGTGAGGTTCGGAAAGCCGAGGATGGTCAGTGTGCGAAGATGCTGCTCACCCAGCATCGGCTCCAGGCCACCGGTAAGCGGCGCATCGACCAGGATTGCATCCAGATATATCGGCGTTTCCGGGGCCATGATAGGATGGCGACGAGGCGAAATCGTGCCGTGGAGGTAGGTCAACGTCTGAGCATCATCGAGGACGCGTACTTCGGACATGAAACCCGAGAAGAGATCGAGCACGCGGTTGGTCTCGTCACGGAACCTCGCCAGATCCTGGCGCCAGTCTCTTTCTCCTCGGGAATAATGAGAGTCGACGAGCGCGCTTTCTGCGCGCGCCTGGGCGTCCGGCGGTGGCATAAACACCAAGGTCAGATGATAGCGGCTCTCGTAGTGCGCTACCTTCCCCTCGAAAGCAGCGCGGCGTTCTTCGTCGACCAGCCACGACGCGGCGTCAGGAAAATGCGAGTTCGGATAGCCCAGCGCTTCTGTGCGCTCGGCCTCAAAGAACAATGCCCAGCCAGAGCCAAGGCGTCTGAGAGCATTGTTCGCCCGGGCGCAAATGCCGACGAGTTCAGCCTCCGTCGCACTTTCGAGATCCGGGCCGCGGAACCGCAACGTCCGCTGAAAGCTGCCGTCCTTGTTGAGCACGATGCCGGGCGCCACCAAGGCAGCCCAGGGTAGATGGTCGGCAAGCCGGTCGGCTTTGCTTCGATATTCCGAAAGGTTCAGCATGCAAGCCACCCCTTCAGACGTAGGTGGCGCACAAGCACGCTGGCGAAGTCCGGATCGCGTCTTGCGGCAAACACCGCTAACGAGTGGCCTGCGATCCAAAGCACCAGACCAGCAATCCATTGCTGCAAGCCGAAGCCAATGGCCGCGGCCACTGTACCGTTGAGGATCGCCACCGCGCGCGGAGCCCCGCCGAGCAGGATCGGCTCGGTCAGCGCCCGGTGGACCGGTACTGCGAAGCCCTCGATATGCTGCTCCCCGGCGGCCATCAGACGAGCGCCCCACCACCGAAGGAGAAGAAGGAGAGGAAGAAGCTCGATGCCGCGAAGGCGATTGACAGACCGAAGACGATCTGAATCAGGCGCCGAAAACCACCGGCGGTGTCGCCGAAGGCAAGCGTCAGGCCGGTGGTGATAATGATGATCACCGCAACGATCTTGGCGACCGGTCCCTGCACGGACTCCAGGATCTGCTGCAGCGGCTGCTCCCACGGCATGCCGGAGCCGGCGGCATAAACCGGGGCCGTGTTAAGAAACGCGAGCGCTGTGGACGAAAGAAAGCGAAGCTTCTTGCGCATGAGGAAGGCCTTTCAAAGCTGCTGGAGTTGCGAAAGCGTGAGCGGGGCAACGGCGTAATCGCCGCTGCCGTCGAGACCGGTGACCTCGGCGATTGCGTCGATGTGGCGCGACGAGCCGCGTCCCGCTATGAAGACGATCAGATCTATCGCCTCAGCGATGAGCCGGCGGGGAACGGTGACCACCGCTTCCTGGGCGAGTTGCTCAATGCGATAGAGAGCCGAGCGCGCGGAATTGGCGTGTACGGTAGCGATGCCGCCTGGGTGCCCGGTGTTCCATGCCTTCAGCATGTCGAGCGCTTCCGCGCCCCTCACCTCGCCCACGATGATGCGGTCCGGCCTGAGCCTCAGCGTCGAGCGCACGAGATCGGCAAGGGTGACCGAGCCCCGCCTTGTTCTCAGGGCAACGCAGTCCCTGGCCGC
Source organism: Mesorhizobium sp. M8A.F.Ca.ET.165.01.1.1 (assembly GCF_004792065.1). Classification (NCBI taxonomy): domain Bacteria; kingdom Pseudomonadati; phylum Pseudomonadota; class Alphaproteobacteria; order Hyphomicrobiales; family Phyllobacteriaceae; genus Mesorhizobium; species Mesorhizobium sp. M8A.F.Ca.ET.165.01.1.1. Next base: position 71,564 of record NZ_SRTH01000011.1, read on the forward strand.
GCACTGCAGTTCGCGTGTGTCCTCGATCAGGATCACCCGATCGTCGCATTCGGCGACTTCAGCCAGCAGAGCGTTGGCGAGTGTTGTCTTCCCCGAGGAAGTGCCGCCGGCGATCAGCATGTTGCGCCGCTCGCGGACGGCCTTTTTCAGCGCATCGGCCTGCAGCGGCAGCATGATGCGTTCGGCAACATAGTCGGCCAGGGTGTAGACTTTCGCGGCGGGCTTGCGGATGGCAAAACATGGCGCCAACACCACAGGTGGCAGCAGGCCTTCGAAGCGTTCGCCAGACGGCAATTCGGCACTGACGATCGGGTTGTCGGCGTGCGCCTCGGCGCGCACGTGCGAAGCAACCAGGCGGATGATACGTTCTGCCTCGGACGGGTGCATGTGAACGTCGGTATCGACCCGACCTTCGCCTAACCGGTCGAGTCGCAGCGCGCCGTCGGGATTGACCATCACCTCGATGACGGACGGATCGGCCAGGGCTTCGGTGATTGCCGGACCCATGGCGGTGCGCAGCATGACACGCCGCCGGTGGTCGGCCTCGGGATGAGAGCTCATCCTTCCCCTCCCCCACCATTGTCTTTGCTAAGCGACTTTTTGCCGGAAGCGATCTGGCGGCCGACCTTCTCAACGAATTTCTCGAAACGCTCTTGGGCAATAGCCTGCGTTGCCCGATCCGGGACCGGCGTGTGGGCGTGAAGGGTGATCGAAAAGCGGATGAAGAGCGCCAGGCTCTCCAGGATCACCTCGGAATCGCGCCTGACGTGGGCAAGATCGCGGGAGAGCCGGTCAAGCCTTACGCCGTAGCGCCGATCGAACTCGCTCTCGCCACGCCGCTCGATGAACGCCTCGATCGCCTTCGCCACGATCGCTGATTTGGTCGTTGACGGATCGCGACTGAGGTTGTCCAGTTTCTCGCTGAGCTCCGGCTCAAGCAGAAACTGATGGCGAATGCGGTGCGGCTTCATGCGGCTCGTTCCGACGGCCCGGCGTTGCGCCGGCGACGGGAGAAGCATCGGCCAGACGCTCAAAATTGCTTATGGCCGTTATCTACGCTGAGGTGCGCTCTGCAACTCAGCGGACTTCAGAAGCCGGGAATGACATCGTCGCCCCTGCCCTCGTTGATACCGTAGGCGCGGGCCGCAGTGGAAATCCGATCCATGACACGCTTGTCCGCGAGCGCTTCGCTGTCATCGTCTGCGGGCTTGTACAGATCGGCCTGATCGGGCTCTTGAGAGACAACAACGTCTTCTTCGGGCAGGCTTGGATGGCGTTGCTGCTGAACGCCTCCCTCGTCTTCAACTGGCGCGTCGGCGCTTTCCTCGTCCGCAGCAAGTCGGCTATCGACGCTGCACACTTGTCCAGTCCAGCCGTCCGGGCGTGATGCAGGGCAGTCCGCATAGGGTCCGTCGTGCAGCACCGGCGCAGGCAGCACCCGATCTGTGAAATTCTGATCCTGATAATAGCGCAGCTTCTTGGCGCGGATCGGCGGCAACCCAGAAACCAGGACCAATTCGTCTGACGGCGGCAATTGCATCACCTCGCCTGGCGTCAGGAGCGGGCGCGCGGTTTCCTGGCGGCTCACCATGACATGTGAAAGCCAGGGCGCAAGCCGATGGCCCGCATAGTTGCGCATCGACCTAAGTTCGGTTGCGGTGCCGAGGGCATCCGAGATGCGCTTGGCCGTGCGTTCGTCATTGGAGGAAAAGGCAATTCGCACGTGGCAATTGTCGAGAATAGCATTGTTCTCGCCATAGGCCTTTGAAACCTGGTTCAAAGATTGTGCGATCAGATAGGAGCGAATGCCATAACCTGCCATGAAGGCGAGCGCCGTTTCGAAGAAGTCGAGGCGACCGAGCGCCGGAAACTCGTCCAGCATCATGAGCAGCTGATGCTTACGGCTCTTCTTCGGGTCCCCCTCCAGACGCTCCGTCAACCGCCTGCCGATCTGGTTCAAGATCAGTCGCACCAAAGGCTTGGTGCGCGAGATATCCGAAGGCGGCACGACCAGATAGAGCGACAGCGGTCGCTCTCCATCCACTAGGTCAGCGATGCGCCAGTCGCAGGACGAAGTGGCCGCCGCGACCGTTGGATCACGATAAAGCCCAAGAAAGGACATGGCGGTCGAGAGGACGCCTGAGCGCTCGTTTTCCGACTTGTTCAGGAGTTCGCGAGCCGCCGAGGCCACTACGGGATGGACCTGAGGGTTATGCCCCGTCCCGAGATGGTTTGTCGTCATCATCCGCCGTAGCGTTGCGGCAAACGAGCGTTGCGGGTCCGACAGGAAGGTGGCGACGCGGGCTAGCGTCTTGTCCTCTTCAGCGTAGAGCACGTGCAAAATGGCGCCAACTAGGAGTGAATGGCTGGTCTTCTCCCAGTGATTCCGTCGCTCCAGCGCGCCCTCGGGATCGACGAGGATGTCGGCGATGTTTTGAACGTCCCGGATCTCATCTGGGCCTTTGCGCACCTCCAGCAGCGGGTTGTAGCGTGCCGATCTCGGGTCGGTCGGATTGAACAGAAGGCAGTACGAGAATTTCGACCGCCAGCCGGAGGTCAACTGCCAATTTTCGCCTTTTATATCATGAATGATGGCAGACCCGGTCCAGGAAAGTAGCGTTGGAACAACCAGCCCCACGCCCTTGCCCGAACGCGTCGGCGCAAATGCCATGACGTGCTCCGGGCCGTCATGGCGCAGATAGCGATCGTTCAGCCTACCGAGGAAAACGCCCGCCGGCCGTAACAACCCTGCCGTCTCGACCTCATGAGTCGTGGCCCACCGTGAAGACCCATAGGTCGTAACCGACCCGCGCTGTCGCGCGCGCAAAAGCGAGCCTGCGATTGCGGCGGCACAGCCCAGGAATCCGCTGGCGCCTGCAAGCGTACCGGCTTTGTCGAAGACCTCCGGCGCATAAGCATCGAAGTGGAACCACCATTCAAACAGCTTCCACGGCTTGTAGATTGGCCAGCCGGCGAAGAGAAACCATGGTGCGCCGAGAGGCGTCTGGTAGGTCAGCATTTGAGCGCACCATTGGGTTGCCGTCCATACGCCGATAATGACAATTGCGCACACAACGGCGATCTGCCCGATCAGTAGCTTCGTAGGTGTCATCGGCTTGGCCCGCTGAACAACGCGACCTAGCATCGCGCGGTGCAGCCGGGACAGGAATGTTCCTCACATACGATTTGGGAGCAATGAACGACTTCCTACTATGCAGGTCGGTCAGCACGCGTGTTGCGCCTTCACGCGACACCATCCTCTCCATTCACCCTGAGGCCCGGCGCCGCCGACAGTTGCGTGACCGCTCCTCCGCAAAGTTATCTTCTGCGTTCAGGGAGCCAGGGCGCCTGGGCTGGCTGATGAACACCGTCCGCTCGCGCATGTGGGGTCGAATTGATTTGTGCCCAAGTGGAGGCAGGCTCATCATTCAACAGTTGCCGCAGTTCCCCTGGCTCGAACGCCATCATCGGTGGGGAAGCGGGTTCATCCTCCAACAGCTGCCGCAGTTCCCCTGGCTCGAACGCCATCATCGGTGGGGAAGCGGGTTCATCCTCCAACAGCTGCCGCAGTTCCCCTGGCTCGAACGCCATCATTGGTGGGGAGGCAGGCTCGTCCTCCAACAGTTGCCGCAGTTCCCCTGACTCGAACGCCATCATTGGTGGGGAGGCAGGCTCGTCTTCCAACAGTTGCCGCAGTTCCCCTGACTCGAACGCCATCATTGGTGGGGAGTCAGGCTCGTCTTCCAACAGTTGCCGCAGTTCCCCTGGCTCGAATGCCATCATCGGTGGGGAGGCGGGTTCATCCTCCAGCAGCTGCCGCGGCTCTTCCTCGTGCGGCAAGCGCCTCCTTAGCCGGTCTTGCAGCGCCTGCCGATCGGCAACGAGGTTGTCGAGGGGCAGCGGCTCGTGGTCTGGCCGCTGCCCTTTCACCAATCGTTCAACCAGCGCCCACGTGCCCTCCAGGACAAATACGCCGCAATCATAATGGTTCGTCTGTCTGGCCATGGGGGCTGGCGCCAAGGTAGCATTCAGCAGTCCTGCGAGCTGTTTTGCAGGCACGTCGTTATATCCCTCTCGCTGGAGGGAGTCGTAGTGATAGGCGAACCGCCTTTCGGGGTCGCGGCGATCAACGAGCAGCAGCGACCAATGGGTGCCGGGGCTAGTAGCCGTGCCATTATTCACTGGCAAGAACAGGAAGTCGGCTGTGGCGTTGTTTTGATTATAGATGGACTGCAATATGCCTCGAGCGTCTTGCGGCGACGTGTGTCGCAGTAGATGGGATACGGAAGGATCCACCAGCCGAGTCCGGGCAGCGAGCGCCGGATTGATCCCCTGCAGTTGCCGCTCCAGCAAATTGTAATCTCTCTGGACATGGGCGTCGCTCAGCCATTCGGCGGCGCCGAGCACCCGCCCCGTTGCAACGTTGGACGGGGCTGTCGGATCGAGCGCCCCGATCTGAGCCCCAGAGGAACTGGTCGTCAGTGTGGTCACATCAACCAGTGGAAGGCCGCGGTAGGTGCCTGGCAGCTTAGCGGTTGCTGGCGAGGCGGGTTGGGGAGCTCTTGCCGGTGCCGCTGGCCCAGCTTCAGCAGCGGCCCCAACGCGCCTGGTGACTGCGTCTGCCGGATGAGCAGCAAGGACAGTTTCGCGCCCGAGCACAATGCGCGGCAGGATATCCCGGAGGTGAGCCAATGCAGAACCGATACTTAGTCTATTACCATAGGAGACAGCCTTGAAGCTCTCAACATCTTTATCCAGCGATTTGTCGTGAATCCGAGCGGCAATCCCAGGCTTGTTATTTTGACGCAGATACTGGCTAAAATGTCTAAGAAAATTTGTATAGCCGCCCACGGTATCTGGATTCCGTCCGGTCGCAGGCGCTGCCAGGTACTCCTTGGTCGAAGCGGCTCTGTAATCTCTAATGAGCTCGGCATCGTCAGGATAGGGGATCACGAGAGGGCGACCCATAATCGGGGCTCCGCTTGTCGACTTCTTGAGGTAACGCAGTGCGCCAGCCACGGTGGAGGAACCACCCGTACTCTCGTACTCCTTGAGATCCTGATCCAGCGACGAATGGTAAAGCCGAGCAGCAAACCCTGGCTTGTTGTTTTGAAGGAGCCACCGACTAAAGCCGAAAAGAGAATTTACATTGAAAGTGACCGTGTTCGCGCTGGCCTTACCCGCGTGGAATGCTGCCCTCAGCCCTTCGATAGCGGTCGCATCGTTGGAATAGACAGGACGCTTGTCGGAACCGTTGGGGACTACAATTGGACGATCCGGCTGCACTGTCGAGGACATCGAACCACCACCTCCGGGATGCGGTGCTGGGGTGGATTCGTGTTCATCCCTCTGCCTGACGAGCTGCGCCTCAGATTCCGGTGTAGCCACCTTATGAGGATCCTGCATCGGTTCGATCCCCTCCATCTCCTGCTGCAACCAAGCCAAAGCTTGGCGAGCGGCGGCTTCATCAACCGCGGAGGATGTCTCCACACCTCTGGCGGACGCCGGCAGAGCCTGCTCCGCCCGCCGTCGAAAGAGCTCTGGCGAGGCGGATTTCTCCGCCCACAATCTGGGCTGCGTAGCGAGTCCCCGTCCAGATTTATGTGGCACCGCCTCGCTTGGCAGCGGGCTGCTCCTGTCCCGTGCAGCTACCAGCCCCTCCGGGGCGCCCTGGTCGCCGTGGCGCCAGTTCAAGTGAGGGACGGCCTCTCCAAAGTCGGGTGCTTGGTGTTGGTGCGCGGTTGGGGCGAGAGACAATGGTAGATCGGTGCCCTCCTTATAACCTACCGGCAGGAGCTCCTCTGGCCAATCGAATCCCTGCTGTGGTGCGGTATGCTGAGCAGCGTCGCCACGGGGACGAGCCTCCATGCTGACCGCGTTTTCCAGATGACTCCCGAGTATAACGCGCGGCGGGTGCTTGCGGATATAAACCAGTGCAGATTCGATCGGAGCTCCACGAGTAGAGGAGGCGGCCTTGTAGCTCTCAACATCTTTATCCAGCGATTCATCGTAAATCCGGCCCGCAATCCCGAGCTTGTCATTTTGACGTAGGTAATGACTGAAATGGTTAAGAGCAGTTGCGTAGCCGCTCGCGGATCTGAAATGTCTAGTGAGCGCGGCGTCGTCAGGATGGGGGTTCAGGACAGCGCGACCCACAATCGGGGCGGCTCCGCCTATCGGCTTCATCAGTTGACGCAGTGCGCCAGCCACTGTGGAGGAACCACCCCTACTCTCGTACTCCTCGAGATCCTGGCTCAGCGACGGATGGTAAAGCCGAGCAGCAAACCCTGGCTTTTTGTTTTGAAAGAGCCAACGACTAAAGCCGAAAAGAGAATTTGCGCTGCGAGTGACCGTGTCCGGCCTGGCTTTACCCGCAAGGAGTGCAGACTTCAGCCCTTCGATGGCGGTGGCATCGTTGGAATAAACAGGACGCTTGTCGGCACCGTCGGGGGCCACAATTGGACGATCCGGCTGCACTGTCGAGGGCATCGACCCATCGAGATGCGGCGCTGGGGTGTATTCGTGCTCATCCCCCTGCATCGCGAGCTGCGCCTCCCGTTCCGATGTACCCACCTGATGGGCAGGGAGTTGCATCATCGCGCGAGCGCCTGAGTCACCAACCTGACCTGGTTGCCGCTCAGTGACAGCATGCTGCAGATTGCTTTGGATCCTCTGCCTCTTCGTTGGTCTCAACTCACCTTTGCCATGCGAGCCATTGACGAGGACATCCTCGCCTGGTGCACTCATCAACTCATCCGCCGCCTGCAATTCGCCCAAGTGCTGCTCAAAACCGGCTTGGCCGGCTTGTCCGCTTGCTCGTGCGGTACGGCGTGCTGCACCTGCAGCCAAGCTGCTACGATGAATGTCCAGTTTGTACGGGTGCACGCTAGCCTCACTTCCACAGATCACATGAGCAACCTACTCAGGCAAGCTTTCGAAAGGCTGACGAGGTCCGCCGCCGCGGAAGGCGAAGGCTGGTTTTCTGCTCAGCGGTTGACGGCCTAGCGTGTTGCGGCCGCGCCGGGTATCACGCCAATCAATCTGAATAGTCGATGCGTCAAACGAACCAGGATAGGATTTTCGTAGCGGGGCTGCTCTACTCACTCTTGTCCTGAGGTAGAATTCAACCATATCGCCGAGCAACTGGATGCCGATTGGATACCCGATCCGGAAAGCTTCAGCTCATATGTGACGCGAGGATGAGAATCGTGGCAGCTCCAGACCGACGGGCTGCCACCCACAGCGGCGATGACCGACGAGGGTCTTCTATTGCCAAGGTAATCGTCCGTTCGGGGACCTATGTGTTCCTATGCTCGTCGAGCGGATCGGGTGGGCCGCACCGCCGTAGCGTTACGGCGAGCGGAAGCGGCGTTGGGTGCGGCTTTTCCCCTGAACGCTTCACACCAGGCTGATAGGGGATCTTGCAATCGCACACACGCGGTCTGCAGGCGTGCCTATCAAGCAGTTTGCTCAGACCAACGTCGCGGCGAGCCTATCCTCAATACGCAGCGCAAGTCCTAGACTCCACGATCGTCCTTCGGTGCAGATTTGCTCGCGCCTCGCCCTGATTACAGCCGATAAGGCGAGCTAACAATTGCAAGAGCCACAAGCTACTCCAGCTCGATCGGTTTGCTGTTCCAGTCGGGCGGGGTCTGACCGAGAATGTTGCGAACGAAGAAGTCTAGGAGTTTGCGCTCGGTGTAGGTGCCTAGAGTATGGTGATTGGCACCAGGAACGTAGACAATGTCAAAATCTTTTCCTGCCTTGATGAGTCGATCGGCAAGCTGGAACGAGCAAAACGGATCGACATTATCATCCATTTCGCCGACCGCGATCATCAGCTTGCCCTGCAGCCTGTGAGCATTGTCAACGGCGGAGGATTGCGAATATTCAATGCCGACCGGCCACCCCATCCACAGTTCATTCCACCAGGTCTTGTCTATCCTGTTGTCGAAGCAGCCGTTTTTGGCGACGGCGACCTTGTAGAAATCGGGGTGAAAGAGCAGCGCGCTGACTGCACTCTGGCCGCCGGCGGATGCGCCAAAAATGCCGACGTTGGATATGTCGTACCATGGATATTGCGCGGCCGCCGCCTTGTGCCACAGAATGCGATCGGGAAATCCTGCGTCCTTCAGATTCTTCCAAGCAACATCATGGAAGGCGCGGGAGCGGTTGTTGGTGCCCATGCCGTCGATCTGAGCAACGACGAAGCCCAGCTGCGTGAGCGGCTCTGTCCACCGCGAGAAGGATTTTGGGACGAAGGAGCCGTGGGGTCCAGCATAGATATTCTCCACAACCGGGTATTTCTTCGTCGGGTCGAAGTTGGCTGGCAGGTGGAGCACACCCCAGATGTCAGTTTTGCCGTCGCGCCCCTTGGAATGGAAACTGAGCGGCGGCTGCCAGCCTGCGGCGACGAGCTCGGAAATGTCGGCCGTCTCGATCTGCTGGAGCTTGGCATTGTCGCTGGCGCGGTAGAGTGCCATGCGCGGGGGCAGATCGATGCGTGACCAGAGATCGACATAATAGCGCCTGTCAGGCGAGAACTCGATATGGTGGTTGGCCGGTTCGGGCGTCAGTGCAGTCAGTCCCTTGCCGTCAAAGCCGATGCGGTAAGCATGGACCCAATAGGGGTCCTCCTGCGAGTTCATCCCGCTCGCCTCGAACCAGATCTGACGCTTCACCGGATCGACATGGTTGACCCTCCGGACGACCCACTCACCTCGGGTGATCTGGTTTTCGAGCGCGCCTGTCCGGCCGTTGAAAAGATACAAATGCTCATACCCGTCGCGCTCTGATGCCCAGATGATCTCCTTCCCGTCATCGACATCGTAACGGAAGATTTTTCCGGCATCCTCCTGGCCATGCCCCAGCGGCAAATAATCCACGAATGTCTCGCTGGTCTCATCGATCAGGGAGCGCCCGCGGCCCGAGGCGGCGTCTACCTCGACCAAGCGATAGAGCTGATGCCCGCGCTGGTTATATTCGAAAGTGAAGCCGCGGCTGTCCGCCCACCACCGGAGAGGGGAAAGTTCGAAGACGTTCGAGAAGAGGGCACCGTCAATCACGATCTGGCGCCGGCCGGCAATGTCGAACAGGACTGGTTGGGGCAGCGGAAGGACATCGCCCGGCCTGGGATAGAATATTGTTGAATATTCCCGCTCCAACTGGTCCGTCGATGAATTGAGGTAGCGGACCTCTCGCCTATAGCCGGGGCGAACAAGGTAAGCGGCGAGGTGGCGCGAGTCCGGCGACCAGCTCAGCGTCGAAAAGACGTAGCAATTGCCTTCGGCTCCGTCCCGGCTCAGAGGAACATCCTGCAATCCGTCCTCGCTGCGCAGGAAAACGTTGCAGTTCTTGATATAGGCGATCCATTTGCCGTCGGGCGACGCGTTGCTCTTGTCGGGGTTGTTCTCCGCTGGCGGCGTGTAGCGGTGGCTGAGCTCCCTACGGTCCCCTTTCCTTGCATCGAATGTGGTGCTGGTACAGTCATAGCTTGCAAGGTCGCAGCTCCACCGGGTGTCTTCAATCTGGAAGTCGAGCCTGCGACCATCCTCACTCAGTTCGAAACGGTCGAACGGAAGATTGCCGGCTTGATAGCTCTCATGGCTCACCTTGTTTAGCGCTGCCGCCAGACGCGCCTGATCGAAAGCGGGCCGCTTGAAACCCGTGGCAGCATCGACCTGCATGAACTGCTGCTCGCCGTGGCTAGTCCGGCGGTAGACGAAGGCTTCACCCCCGGTCAGCCAGAAAGGCATTTTGGGGACATTGACAGTGAGCCCGCCATATCGATCGTTGATCGTAAGTGCGCGCTTGAAATCGGCCGGCGCTAGCGTCGGGTGTAAACTTTTCGAACCCTTGGCCAGCGTCTGAGTTGCCGATCGCCATGCCGCGCGCGTCAAAGCGCCGATCCTGGACATACCTGTTCACTTCTTTCGGTTTTCGGAATGCTAATTTTGAAGTTGGGTTCTCGTCGCCGGTCTGCAGCAGCGCCGAGCGTCGCCTTGGAGGAGAGCCAGCACGCGGGTGCAGCCAGGCACGCGCAACAGGGGCGCTCCTTGGACATCCAGGCACTGGTTCGGGTGCCGATTGAAGAGTTGGCGTCCGTCGCCGAAACAACCAGGAAAGAGCGTCCATGCAGCCCTGACGCGACTATTTCCCCGCGAGTATGGCCGCTTGCTTTTCTGCATCATCTGAAAGGTCCTGCTCTAGTCGGGCCGGATGTCACCCCGGCAGATTGTGCTATTTCGACAATCTCCGAGCGATTGCCGCCGGCCCATGACGAGGTTTACCGATAGGGCGCAATATGCGTGCCAAAGGAAAAGCGGTTTAATACACGGCAATCCGCCTATGTCGCATCCCCAACATCGTCGCACACCGGACAATGCCGGACGATATTGTCCCGGGGCGTCAAATTGGTTTGATGGTGACCCAACAACTGGCGGATGACGATCTCGAAATGCGCGACAACGGCCTCGGTGGACACTGTCGCCGCGCCCAGCACGCTGGCCGCCTGCCCGGCGATGTCCGCGCCCAGGCGGATGGCCTTGGCCACGTCGACGCCATCGCGGATCCCGCCCGACGCGATCAGCTTCACCGTTGGCAGCGCCCGACGCACCGCCTGCACGCTGGTCAGGGTGGGAATCCCCCAATTGGCGAATGACATCGCCACTGCACGGTCGGCGGCATTGCGGGCGCGCTCGCCCTCCACTGCGGCCCAACTGGTGCCGCCGGCGCCGGCGACATCGATTACCGCCACGCCCGCCTCGACGAGCGCACAGGCCACCGAGGCGGACAGGCCGCCCCCACTTCCTTGGCCACGATCGGCACGCCCACGATGCGCGCGGCGCCAGCGATCAGCGCCAGGACGCCGCGCCAGTCGCGGTCGCCCTCCCGGCTGTACCGCTTCCTGCAGCGGATTGAGATGGACGATGAGCCCATCGGCCTCCAGCGCGTCCACCGCGCGACGCGCCAGGTCCAGGCCGTCGGCCTCCCGCAGTTGCGCGGCGCCGATATTGGCCAGCAAGGGAATGTCTGGCGCCAGGCGGCGCAGCGCGCGCGTTAGCCCCTGGGAGTTACGGGATTGCAGGCTCACACGCTGCGAACCGCACATGGCGATCCGCAAGGCTTGCGCTGCCTCGCTCAAATGCCGGTTGATGGCCTCGGCCCGTGGCATGCCGCCGGCCATAGAGCTGATCAGCAGCGGCGCGCGCATAGCCTTGCCCAGCAGCGAGGCGCGCAGGTCGATCTGCGTCAGGTCCAACTCGGGCAGTGCGCAGTGTTCGAAATGGATGTACTCCCAGCCAGCGGCCACCGTGGCCGGCGCCGTTCGCCGATCCAGCACCAGCGAAGCGCGCAGCTGAGCGCAGCCCTCGAATCCGGAGAGAACGCACGGTACGCCGTGCCCCAGCGCCTGCTCCACGGCGGCGAGCTGCTCCGGCGCGATCAGGCCAACGTCGTTGCAATCGTCTAGCCAGAACAGCAGCGCCAGTTCGCGATAGAACGCCACGATCAGCGTTTCGTTCTGCGGATCACGGCCGGTGCGGGCGCTGGTGTCGCGCAGGCTCGGGTGAATGCGTTGCAGGATTGGGGGACGCGTGACGCAGTCAAAGCTCCCCTTGCCAAGCACGGAGCAGGCGAGTGAGAGAGCAGATGAATAGGCGTGTCGCCAATATTTTCGCATTGCTATAATCGATTATAGTTGTGAGGAGCAATTTGAGACCATTTACTTGCGGCTCAAGTCACCCATAAAAGAAGGCAAGCACCGATTCGGTAGCTTATCCCCTGTCTTTCGCGTACTCGCGGCCGTGGCGCCGGGTGAACGATTGAAGACCGCCGGTCTCACTCGCAGGTGGGCGCCAGGGCGTGGGACGGTTGGCAAGCCACAGGAGTAGGACAATGTCGAAGGATTCGGGTAAGGGCGATAATCACGGCGGCGGGCCGGGCAAGATCGAGATCACGATGGTGGTGAACGGCCAGCCCACGCAGGTCGAAGCCAATCCCAACCAGCCGCTTCACGTCATTCGTACCAAAGCCCTTGAGAACACGCAGAATGTCGCCCAACCAGCCGAGAATTGGGAATTGAAGGATGAGGCCGGCAACTTGCTCGACGTCGACAAGAAGCTTGGCGATTTCGGTTTCCCGAATACTGTGACCCTGTTCCTCAGCCTGAAGGCGGGCGTCGCAGGTGCCTAAACCCCAAAGTGTGGATCCGGAGGTCTCCCGAGCGAAGTTTGATCGGGAGATCGGCCGGTTCCGGCCATATGCTGATGTCTATCGGGCTCAGGGCTGCTTCTTGATCGAGGCGACCTTTCCGCGCGCTTTCTTCATTTTCGCAAGCCTCAAGTTAAAACCACGGGTGATCAGCGCAGCGAGCGAGGTCGACTTCACCGACTACGACTTAAGACCACCGTCCGTGGTCTTCGTCGATCCGTTTACGCGTCATCCGATTGCCCGGAAAGATCTATACCTGAAAATGCTTAGACGTCCGCCGCTGCCCGGAACGCCGCCGGAGATGATAGGAGCTCTCATCCAGCAGAACGCCGTGCCGCTGACGGACTTCATCCAGGCCAACAGTCCCGAGGACGAACCATTCCTGTGCATGGCGGGCGTCCGGGAATACCACGACAATCCAGCCCATTCAGGTGATCCATGGCTACTTCATCGGGGTTCTGGCGAAGGCTGTTTGGCCTTCATCCTGGACAAGATCATCAAGTACGGAATCATTCCTATAGAGCAGTTGCAGATTCAACTCCCACCGGCAATCGTAGGAATGGTGGTATCCCCTCAGGCGATACAAGAATGACTGGTTTGAGAGATGTAACGATCGTGACTCTCCCGCGCGGCTGCATCTCGACCACGCATGGGCATCTGCGCTCAGTTGGTCGCGAAGGCAATGAGGGGATGGCGCTCTGGGTCGGCGTTCAGCAAGACCGGCACTTTGCCGTAACAGAGACGGTTATCCCGGCGCAGCGTCACATTCGGACAAACGATGGCGTTTGCGTGATCGTTGCGGCCGAAGAACTGCACCGGCTCAATGTCTGGCTCTACAAAAGCGGCCTGAAACTCTTGGCCCAGATTCACAGCCATCCGGGCCGCGCCTACCATTCGACGACGGACGACGCTTATGCGGTTGCTACCACGGTTGGGTGTCTGTCGCTGGTAGTGCCGAATTTCGCCCGCGAGCCTTTCGATTTTGCTCGGGTCGCCGCCTATCGGCTTGACGAAAAGGCCAAATGGAATGCGCTCCCTCCCGCGGCACTGTCGCGAATGATCATGATATCGAGTTGAACAATGGCATTCGCTAACTTCATCGATCGTGCCGCCACGGCGGCATCTCAGGTCCTGGCCGATTTTCATCTGGGAGACTTCAAAGCAGCTCTTGAAAAGCAGGTCGTGGCAGTCGCCTTCGACCATCAGGCCGCTTCCTGCGCCGAAGGCCAGGCGACACTAGATCTTGCGGTGAGATTGCTCGCTAGGCTCTACCCGGTTCTGGCGATACTCCCGCTGGACAGCGCGGCGAGCTCTCAAGCCCAAGCGCTGGAGCGCTTGGCAAAGTCGATCAATCCAAAAGTCGGCATCCGGCGTTCCGGCAAGTCTGCCACCGTCTGCGTCGTTGCAGGGGTAACGCGCCCATCACTCCGGTGCCCGATCTTTTTCGTGGGATCGGACGGTTGGGCGGCAAAGCTGTCGCGTACGGACCCGGTGGGCTCTGGCCCAAGTCTGCTGCCTTTTGGAGCTGGCGCCGCCAGTTGCTTCGGCGCCGCCAACGTCTTTCGAACTATCTTCGCCGCCCAGTTGACCGGCGCCGAGTTGGACGAAACCATCGACCTCTCGCTATGCAGCTACGACAAGACCAAAGCCGGGGAGGCTGGCCCGATCGACTTCCCAGTCGACCTTGGCGAAACCCACCTCGTTGGGCTCGGTGCGATAGGCCATGGCTCGCTTTGGGCGCTAGCGAGACAACCCGATCTCAAGGGTCGTCTGCATGTAATCGATCACGAAGCGATCGAACTCTCAAACCTGCAGCGCTACGCATTGGCCGGCCAGGCGGAGATTGGTATGTCCAAGGCGGTTCTTGCAGCCACCGCCCTTAGATCGACTGGCCTTGAGGTCGAGGCGCACCCTCTGACGTGGGCAGAATATGTTGCGCGCCGGGGCAATTGGGTCTTAGACCAAGTGGGTGTGGCGCTTGACACCGCCGCCGACCGTCTGGCTGTCCAAGGTGCACTGCCGCGATGGATCGCAAACGCTTGGATGCAGGAGCACGATCTCGGTATCTCCCGGCATGGTTTCGATGACGGCCAGGCTTGCCTTTGTTGCATGTACCTGCCATCCGGAAAATCCAAGGACGAGCACCAGCTGATTGCCGAGGAACTCGGAATACCGGAAGCACACGAGCAGGTGAAAACGCTCCTGCAGACAAATGCCGGAGTTCCCAACGACTTTGTAGTTCGCGTGGCTACAGCGATGGCTGTGCCGTTTGAACCGCTAGCCCCGTTTGTCGGCCAGCCCCTGCGCTCCTTTTATCAGCAGGCTATCTGCGGCGGTCTGGTGTTCCAGCTTAGCGAAGGAAGTCGCCGCGTTCGAACTGTGGTTCCGATGGCCTTTCAGTCGGTGCTTGCCGGGATTATGCTTGCCGCGGATTTGGTCAAGCATAGTGCGGGGTTTCCCATGAGCCCGACGACGAGCACTCGGGTGAATCTTCTGCGCCCCCTTGGCTCTCACTTGCACGATCCGAAGGCCAAGGACTCCAGCGGCCGCTGCATCTGTAGCGACGACGATTTCATTGCCGCTTACAGGCGCAAATACGGAGCGCGTTGATCAGGTAAGCGATGTCTCGGCCGCCTAAGCAGACGCGCACCTCTCCGTAGACGCAGGGGGCGCGGCTTGTGGGCGTGACCATGGGCGCCATTATGACACGCTTGGCCCGCTCCTTTGCCGGCCTATCGTCCTCCGCGCATGATCCCGTGCCGACGTGATGATCCAGCACCAGCCGCCATGGCACCAGAGGCTGGTCAAACCTCCGTTGTTGGCCGGTTTGGACAGTGCTGCATCAGGTCTCGACCGACGTCTCGACAGTCAGGGCTGCTTCGACGGGTGTGAAGATGTCAACATCGACCCCAGGCGCCCGAATCGTCACAATCAGGGCGTACCGAGCCAGAGCGTCGACGCGTTCCAGGTAAGGCTTCTCCTTCCACCAGCCCCCGACCGGGAACACGCCGATCGCGTCACGCTCGGCGAGATCGGCGGCGCTGCCCGACCAGAAATCGGCGTGCAACGAGCCGCGATCGCGGAAGGTGCCGAGCAGCCACTCTTCTCCGCCTCCAGCAGGCGCCCCTTCCTCCTCGTCCCGAGCGGCCTGATTGATGCGGGCTCGGAATTCGTCGACTGTCTCGGTCGCTGACTTTACTCTGAACCGAAGACCATGGGACGCGTAACGATGCCGGCGGGTCCATCCGCGTTCACCGGGGTTGGGTTCGATGAAATAGGACAGCGTGACGCGGAGCTCGACCTGGGCAGCGCCGAGCGCCGCGAGCTGCTCCTTCGGCCAAGGCAGGCGATGCAGCTTCATGTCACGCGTTTTGGCAGCCGCGCCGCCCTCGCGCTGGAAAGGCTGAAGCTCATCTTCAACGATAAGCGTGAGGTCGTTCACCGTTGACAGAAGCGCGCGCCCAAGATCTGGCACGCCGTAACCATAGCGCCGCACGAGCGCCTGGATCTCGCCCTTCGCTCCGTTGCACGCATCGATGCGTGCGCGCATCGCCGGAGTCCATTCGGCCGAGTGGACGATCAGGGCGCGAACCGATTCAGGCCACAGCTCGGGGCGCGCTGATAGAATTAGTCCCGCCATCCGTGCGGCATGGGCCGTTGCCGCGCTCGTATCTCCGAGGGTGGTGAAGTGGCGCAGTTCGGGTCGACAGAAAGTGGTCAATATCTGCAGATCGTCGATCGGCTCGCCGGGCAACACACCGTCATGGGCGAGATTGCCGCCTTCGAAGACGACCTCGGGCTTCACCGGCCACTGCCTGTCCCAAACGACCGAAGTGCGACTGCGCGGCGAGAGCTCGCCGACCGGCGCGATCGGAGCGTAGCCCGAAAAGTCGGTGTCAATGATATCGACCTTTTCTGTGAAAGCGCCGACCGTCAGCGCATTCCAGGCCTGAGAAGGATCATCGACTGCTTCCAGATCGTTGCGCGTCAAATGCTCGGCCGGCATGAGGTCATCGCCGATGTTGCCGGCAGAGAGAACGATCAAGCGTCGCTGTTCCTCTTCGAAACAGAGTTGGTCGATAGCGGCAGACCACGATGTGGGCCTTCCACGCGCCGGACTGGCGCTTGTCACAGCCATTGCGATCGCGCGGCGGCGCTCCGGCGCCTGCACCTCGGCGCGGGCGATCGCTTCCGCGGTGATCGCGCCATAGAGTTCTGGATCGTTTGCCTCGTCTTCTGGCGGAAGGATACGAACACTCTCCAGCCGAAAGGGCAATGGAACTGGATCGCCTCCGACCAGGAGCGGGACCAGATCACCGTACAGGCCGACACCTGCCATTCGCGTCCCGTGGCCGCTCCACGCAGGTGTGTCGTCGCTGCCCCATGCCGGTTTGACGGTGTGCCAGTCTTAAACGGCAAGTGCGGGTTCGATCAACGGGTGGGTGCGACGCACGCCGCTGTCGAGAATGCAGACCGCAATATCGGATTGAGGCGGTCTGACGCGCCCGAGAAGCTCGTCGCTCCAGTCCCTTTGCTCCGCGCCGCCAAGGCCCAGGAAGAAGGACGGCGTATCCTTCGCGCGCCGCAGCTCGGCGACGACATCGCTGTGCGCAATCATGCGGTCGAGCATTGCCGTGCTGGCGAGGGCCAGCATGACCACCCGCTCCGGAAACCTAACCGCATGCGTGCGCAAAGTGATGTTCAGGGCTTCGGCAATGTGCTCGAAGTTCTCGCGGCGACCGTCGCGCAGCCAGACTTCCCACCACACCTGCTCGTCAGCGGCCTGGGGGAAGAGGTCGTCGTGGTCGGTAAACAACGATCGTGCAGTCGCCAGCCTGACTGTCTCCATGCGGGAGACGAGCGGCTCGTTGCGCGGTCTGCCGCGGTCAGTATCAACGTCTCGATACGCCTCGACTTTCCGCAAATAATAGGCTTGCGCGCTTTGCGGCAGGAACACCGACGCTGTGATGGGAGCACCGGGTTGAGTTGGCTCATGGACGGCGACCAGCTCCATGTGCTGGCGACGATCGGCCAACTGGTCGAGGGCCGCCCGTCCGGACATGGGCAGATCGATCGCGAGGTAAAAGCCAGGCGTGCCGACCGACAGCTGGGGGTCACGCGCCGCAATCTGCTGGCGTGCACTTTCGACCGCTTGTTCGATGGATTGCGTCAAGGCCGCAGCATGCGACGCCCGATCACGCGCCGGCAGCGGCGGTGCATGTATAAGTTGGTTGGGCCGCCGATAGGCTTCCCGAATGCCGTTGTTGCGAAGGTGGATATGGGCGCGGTCGCGCGGAAAATCGTCTGCCATTATGATCTGTGCTGTCGCTACTCAAACAGCGACGCCTGCCGGCGTTCCTTCAGAGCGTCGATGAGCGCTTCCGAGGTGATCCGCTTCCCCCCCCGCAATATGATGGTTTTTGCAGCGTCGTCGGCCGCGCGCGTGATCTCGGCCTGCGACAGTCTCTCTGCCTGAGAGATCGCCTCGTTCCAGGCAAGCCCTCTGGTGTCGAAGCGGTCGAGTCGAGCCCGAAGCAGCGCCTCTATAATCGGCCGATCGGGCACGGCGTATTCGATGACATCGTCGAAACGGCGGAACAAAGCTCTGTCGAGCAGCTCGGGATGATTTGTTGCCGCAATAATCAGGCTGTGGCTGTCGTCTTGCTCGAGAAACTGCAGAAACGAATTCAGCACGCGCCGAATCTCGCCAACATCCTGGCGTTCGCCTCGACGCGCGCCGATGGCATCGAATTCGTCAAAGAAGTAGACGCCCCGCGTCGCCTGCATTGCATCAAAAACAAGCCGCAGCTTTCCGGCAGTCTCTCCCATGAACTTGGTGATCAAACCATCGAGGACGATCGTGAAAAGGGGCAGATGAAGCTCCCCGGCCAATGCCGATGCGGTCATCGTCTTGCCTGATCCTGGCGGGCCGACCAGAAGCAGTTTGCGACGGGGAACAAGCCCGTGCTCGCGCAAGCTTGCTTGTTGGCGCTGCTCTCCCAGCACGCGGTGCAGGCGCGAGCGCAGACTGTCCGGCAAAATCATGTCGGTCAGTCGCAGGTCCGGATAGCGCACATGCAGGAGCCCTGCGAGCTCGCCCTTTGGCTGAAAAAGGGGAACCGGCCGACTGCTCTTGACAATCCGGGCGTCCCTGCTCTTGGCTGCGTCGACCAGATCCTTGAGCTCCTGAGCAAGCTTACCATGGCCTTGACGTGCCTCATGCGCAGCAAGCTGCATCGCGATAGAGAGGAAACGATCCTCGTCGCCGGCAATGTGGCTTTTAAGCAGCGTCACGATATGGCGGGCCGTGGTCATGGCTCTCTTCTGGGGTATCCGTTTACTTGGCGAAGCGCATGCAACCTAAACGCTTTCAACGGCGATTTGTATCGCGCAATGGTGTTTTTTCTCTTGTCGATGTTCGCCCGTGGCAACTTCAGCGGTGAACTGTTGCGCCGCGGTCATAGGCCAGCCGGAATAACGCCGGCCAGCAGACAACAGTCCGCATCTTCGAGCGCTCGAAGTCTGGCCACTCACGCAGCGTGTCGGGTCCGAACGCTCCAAAGCCGCCCCGCCTGGCAGGTCCATGCGACCGATTGCGGGCGTGCGGCCATAAGGTCTACGCGGGCTCGCATGGCTGCCCGCGCCGCTGGCTAAAAAGCTGTACACCATCTCACGAAACACCAGGTCCGCTCCTTTGCCGGCCGACGGTCCATGAAATCCCCTCCCCACTTACGACACCGGAGACCTCCTTGCCCACATGGCGCTCAAGCACCGGCCGCCATGGCACCAGCGTGAACTCGCGCGACTTTTCAACGACGGCATATTTTCCGCTGGCAAGCTCGACGGAGCGGCGGAGCGTACCCTCTACTCGTCCTCCGGATCGCGCTTCGGCATAGGGCAGGCCAAGTTCCTCCGACAGTTGGCCAGCAACACGGTTCAGTTCTCGCTGGCGCAGGATCGAAAGCATGTTGGCTCGATAGACGATCCCATCCTGTTCTTTATGCGCGAGGCCTTGCGCGATCAGCCACTGCCGCCGGCGAGCTTGCGCCTCTCTCACGTCGCGGCCGAAGCCGGATCCGTGCAAAGGCTCGGGTCTATCGGCAACCAGCTCCCGGTCGAGCCAGGTGGCGCCGTTGAAGCTGACCTGTCGCTCCAGCGCCATTGAGGAGAGCTTGTCGGCAACGACAGGCTCGGCCCTGGCCCGCTGGCCCTCATAATTCGCGACGCGATCGAGATGGTCCGGCGCGATGAGCCAGGTGCCGTTCGGCTCTCGCTCGACGCCGCCGGTCGCGCGGCGGATCGCCTCCAGCCGCCGCACATGCGTTCGCGCAAAGCTCTCGGTGGCGGATGGGTCATGCTTCAGGTGCATATCGACGTCGTAACGGCCGCCATGCGCGGCGGCGATTTCGGCGATGGTACGATCGACCTGCCTCGGCTCGGTGTTCCTTGGCGCGACACGCACGATGCAGCCATTAGGCATCGTTTCCATCGCCTCGCCTCTACCGATGTTGATCCAATGGCTCTTACCGTCGACGGCGTCGACGATCATGTAATGGCGGTCATTGATCTCGTCGGCCAGTCCACGCGCGACAACGCGACCGACGAGAGACTGGACGGGCTCGCCGGATCGATCGTGGATCACCCAGTCGGCGGCCCTGCGGGCAAGCCCCTTGCCGGTCAGTTCGCGGTGCATGGTCTTGATGATGTCGCCGCGTTCGCCGGTGCGGCGCAGCGTGGCTTCGAGCTCATCGTCGAGGCGCCAGGAGCCAGCGCCGACCTCCGCGGCCAGACCCATCCGCTCGAGCTTGCGCAGCCGTCCCTGGTGCAGCGTCTGGCGAATGGCGTCGGGACCGCCCGGCGAGACCAGGCCGTCATCATCACGCATGCTGAGCAGCCGACGGTCGATGCTGGTGAAGCGTTCCTGCTCCATTTCCCGGCGCAGGCGAAGCTCAATCTCGCGGTCGGTTCGCGGACCGAGATCGAGGCTGACCAGCTCGGCCGCCCGCTCGCGGATGCCAGATGAGATATATTCGCGCGCGATGACCAGGTTCTCGCCACGGTCGTCCCTGCCACGGACGATGATGTGGCTGTGCGGGTGGCCGGTGTTGAAATGATCGACCGCGACCCAGTCGAGCTTCGTGCCGAGGTCTTCCTGCATCTGCGCCATGAGCCGCCGCGTCAGCGCCTTGAGGTCGTCGTACTCGATGCCGTCTTCGGCAGCGACGATGAAGCGGAACTGATGGCGGTCGCCGTCCGCGCGATCGATGAACGCCTTGCCGTCGACGCGGCCGCTGTCGGCGCCGTAGAGCTCGCCAGGTTCACCTTCGCGGGTGACCCCGTCGCGCTGAAGATAGCGTAGATGGGCACGCGCCCCGTCCGCGCCCTTGCCGGCGAGCTTGACGACCCGCGCCTTGACGATCACCCGGCGCTGGCGGAAGGCGGCATACCGGTCGCGCGATTTCAGCAGTGCGGCGGCCGCCCCGCCGCGCCCTGTCCGGCTTCCTGTGAAGCGACCACCGCGTTGCGGCCGGCCGCCAGCCCGGTTGATCGCCGCACGAACCTGGCCGGCATAGCGTTTGCCGGCCTTCGAGCCGCGCGACCCGATTTTGCCGAGCTTCGGCCTGAACTCGTCATCCTTAATGCGAGCCTCCCAGACATATCAAGCAAAATCAGACACTTACACGTCAAACCCTCTTGGCACCGGCGGCAGCCTCCCGGAAAAACGATGTGCAGACAAAGATTTAACCGCCTCCTGGAGGCGGTACCTTTATCTTGCCTTCCGCGCCCAGCCCCGCCAGACGCGCCCCCGTCCGCCATGGCTAACGCACCGGCTCCTTCGGCTGCGCGCCGTCCTTGCCGAGCGGCACGAAGAGATCGCCGTTTCGCACGCCTGAGTGAACACCGTCATGAATGAAGAACAGCGACCGTCCGAGAGGAGCGATTTGCGCCTTTGGAGCGACAGATTGGCTTTCGAACGCCTCGATGTCGGCCGCCGAAACTCCGGCCGCCTTGAGTTGGTCGAGGTACTCGACGGTCTCTTCTGGCAGCGGTTTGCCACGCTTCAAATGCTCGTCGTAGCGCTCGGGACCGGCATTGTAGGCGCCAAACAGGCCAGGAAATCCGAAGCGGTCATACATGGCACTGAGATAGGCCGTGCCGGCCAGGATATTGTCGCGCGGATCGTGGGGGTTAGGCCCAAGGCCGTGTTCGACCCGCATCTCTTCATAGGTGCCGGGCATCACCTGCATGAGGCCCATGGCGCCAGCGGGGGAGGTGATGGGGCGGCCGCCGCGCATTGTCTTGCCGCCGCTTTCGGCAGCCATGACGGCATAGATCCAGGCTTGGGGAATATGGAAGCGCCGGCTTGCTTCCGATACCAACGTCTGCCACTTTCGCAGCTGCGGACTTTGGGAGATGGCGACCGGCTCAGCGCCGGTCGAGGCGGAACAGGCGCATGGCGCAATGGCGATCATGCCCAACAAGAGGAGGGTCACTCGGTCCATAGTGGTACGAGCCTCCCGATGACATTTTGAGTGGGAACAGGCCCGAAATAGCGGCTGTCGAAGGAGCGGTTTTTGTCGCTGCCGAGCAGGAAAACCTCGTTATCCCCGAGCGCTCGGCAGCCGTTCCACCATGGCAAAGGTCGGCCTTCGGCGTCGATTTTGAGCCGGCGCGCGACGATGTCGCCGCCGATGATGATGGCGTCATTGAAGGCGCAGACATTATCGTCCGGCAGCGCTGCAAGACGTTTTGCCAGCGGCACATTGCGAGGCAGATAGCTGCGCTCGGCGGCGAGATACGCCGCGTATTCAGGCGGGCGCACGAGCACGAGATCGCCACGCGCCAGCGCTCCCGCAGCGATGCGGTAAAGGCCGATCGGCGCGCTGGCCGAGGCGTTCCAGACCAGCCAAGGGGCGGGCTTTCCCAGCGCCGTGAAGCCCAAAAGACCGAGACCGGCCGCGGCCAAGGCGACCGTCTTACGGGCTCGAACACGCCTCAGGCGGCTGCCGATCAGATGGATGGAAGGGCGCCGCCTCATGAACGGCCTCCCGTGCCGCCCTGGCCGGAACCGGCCTTGCCATCGCCGGCGATGGAGTGCTGCGGGTGTCCTTTCGACCAATGGTCGAGTTCGTCGATGTGATAGCGGACATAGCGGCCGTGCTTGCGGAATTTCGGGCCGCCGCCCTTGAGCCGCATCTTTTCGAGCGTGCGCTGGGAGAGCCCGATATAGAAGGCGGCTTGGGCTGTGCTGAGAAACGGGCTGCCCTTTTTCGCGCGGGCCGCGCGTTCGTTTTCGTCGTCCATGATGATCCTCGTTTCGCTTCGGACAAGCGAGGGCGAGGATGGGCGAGGGAGATCGTCTCGGGGACGGGCGAAGAGTCGGGGGAGAGTTTTCGCCGCCCTTTAGGGCGGACGGGGTTTGGGTGGAACTCCTGGGAATGAGCCCCGCGCCGGGGCTGCGGCGCGAGGCTCTTATCTCGGCCGGTCAGTCGGCCGGGTTCCAGATGATGGCGTAGGTGTCGTGATCGTCCTGGCCGGCGGCTCGGCCGAGATTGGCGTAGAGCTTGCGCGGTCCGAACTCCGGCGCTGCAATCGACAGGCTCACATAATCCTTGCCGGAAGTCTCGCCGGTGCGGATCCAGCCAGCGCCGACTTCGACCCCTTGCGTAAGCACCCGGAAGTCGGGATGGTTATCGGCGCTCTTGGCCTGGTTGGGGACGATATCGATGTCGGCGCGGACGCTGAGCGTCTTGAACTGGCCCTTGTAGGCGCCGTTTTCCTGCTTGTTGACGTAACCGATCGCGGTCATTTCGAAGTCTCCTTTTGTGGTTTCGCCGGGGACCATCCCCTGCGATGGCGCACCGTAATGGGCGCGTCAGGACCGCCTGAATCCGACAGGGCCGCAGCGACAGTGAAGGACCCGAGCGGGCAGCTTTTTTGTGAGCGAAGCGGCGCGAGGAAGCCGCCGCAGGCGGCGGGGAAAAAAGCTGATGGCGCGAGGGTTTCGGGCGGCCGGACCCGCCCATAGGTCGACAAGCCAGCCGCAGGGATGGTCCTTGGAGAGAGCATGGAGACCGCTCGCCAAGTGCGGTCTGTCAGCCAAGCAGGACGCCGGGATGAAACGGCCTGCAAAGATGCTGCGCCCTTATGCCGGATCGAGATCGTGCCAGCGGGTCGGGCGCCAGAGCAGACATCCGGCATGGTGCGATCTATGAAAGCAGGGCTCGCCAGCGGGAATTTGATACGCGAGGGGGCCAAAGTAAGGCTGGATGAGAAGCCGGTGCTACCTGCAGGTCCAGTGTCATGTGGCGGCGCTCGGGAAACCGCTACGCAATGTAACGCGCTCTTATGAGGCGAACAGACCGGCCCCAAAACCGATCGACCGGTGGTCGGCGCGAAACGCGTCATGCCTGTCCGAAAGCTGACAGTGGCAGAAGACGCATGTCGGGTTCCGCACAATTGACCATGCTGGATTTGTGAGGTTTTCAGGGAGAGCCATGCGTTCACTTCCCAGTGAGCTTTGGCACGGCATTTGCTCTTGATGTGGCAACACGGATCGAAGGTTGACTGCATGCACAAGCGCGAGATGAGCAATGCTCTCCTTTCCTGGAGGCTTGGCAGCAGATTCGATTTGACGTTGCGAGGAGCTTCAGCCGCTCGCGGCGGAAGTGATCTCAAATCTGAAGGCACCGTTGGGGCCGCAGCCATCAAACACATCTTTCTCTTTTTCGCAGCTCGTCTTCAACGCGATGCGGACTTCTTCGCGTCGACGGCGGCCGAAGGTGGAGAAGGGGCTCGACTTGCAAAAAGGAGTTGTCAATGACGTCTTACGTTCGCACCAACAGCCCGGCGCAGGTGCGCTCACTGTCCACCTTTGGCAAGCATCTGCAAAGGAGCGTGCTGACGGCGACGCTGCTTGCCGCGGCTTCGACGGGAAGTGAAGCGCAGCCCTATGTTCGTGCTGACGGCAGCACGACTGACGACTTGGAAGCGGCGCGAGCAAGTTGGCGTCATGACGCCGAATTCAATGGAAATGTGGGGCTCGCAGCCATCAACGCGGATGCCGCGTATGCGTTGGGTTCCACCGGGGAGGGGGCCAGAGCTCCTCGCCTGCCCTCGTCCGTCTTGACGAGTGCCCGCTTACAGCCTACCTCACTATCGCGTTAGCACTCGTCCATCGCGAGTGCTAACAAAAACCCCTCAACAGCGCACCAGGGAAAAATCCGAAAATGGCAAAGTCGAAGTTCCGCCCGCTGCATGACCGCGTGGTCGTTCGCCGGGTCGAATCCGAATCCAAGACCGCTGGCGGGATCATCATCCCCGACACGGCAAAGGAAAAGCCGCAGGAAGGCGAGATCATCGCTGTCGGCTTCGGCGCTCGTGACGAAGCTGGCAAGCTGGTCCCGCTGGACGTCAAGGCCGGCGACCGCATCCTGTTCAGCAAGTGGTCGGGCACGGAAGTCAAGCTCAATGGCGAAGACCTTCTGATCATGAAGGAATCCGACATCATGGGCATCATCGGCTCATATCAGGCCCTTTCGTCAACTGAATTCCCGGGCTCGATTGAAGCCCCTGCCAGGAGCTAAAAATGGCTGCCAAAGACGTAAAATTCTCCCGCGATGCCCGCGAGCGCATGCTGCGCGGTGTCAACATCCTCGCTGACGCGGTGAAGGTCACGCTCGGCCCCAAGGGCCGCAACGTGGTCATCGACAAGTCGTTCGGCGCCCCGCGCATCACCAAGGACGGCGTCACCGTCGCCAAGGAAATCGAGCTTGAGGACAAGTTCGAAAACATGGGCGCGCAGATGGTCCGCGAAGTTGCTTCGAAGACCAACGACATCGCTGGCGACGGCACCACGACCGCGACCGTTCTGGCGCAGTCGATCGTCCAGGAAGGCCACAAGGCCGTTGCCGCCGGCATGAACCCGATGGACCTGAAGCGCGGCATCGACCTCGCGGTAACCGACGTCGTTGCGACCCTGATCAAGAACGCCAAGAAGATCAAGACCTCCGAAGAGGTTGCCCAGGTCGGCACCATCGCCGGCAACGGCGATGCTTCGGTCGGCAAGATGATCGCCGAAGCGATGCAGAAGGTCGGCAACGAAGGCGTCATCACGGTTGAGGAAGCCAAGACCGCCGAGACCGAACTCGAAGTCGTCGAAGGCATGCAGTTCGACCGCGGCTACCTCTCGCCCTACTTCGTCACCAACGCCGACAAGATGGTTGCCGAGCTCGAGGACGTCTACATCCTCCTGCACGAGAAGAAGCTGTCCAACCTCCAGGCCATGCTGCCGGTTCTCGAAGCCGTCGTGCAGACCTCGAAGCCGCTGCTCATCATCTCGGAAGACGTCGAAGGCGAGGCTCTGGCCACGCTGGTCGTCAACAAGCTGCGTGGCGGCCTGAAGATCGCCGCCGTCAAGGCGCCGGGCTTCGGTGATCGCCGCAAGGCCATGCTGGAAGACATCGCCATCCTCACCGGTGGCCAGGTCATCTCGGAAGACCTCGGCATCAAGCTCGAGAACGTCGGCCTCAACATGCTCGGCCGCGCCAAGAAGGTGTCGATCTCCAAGGAGAACACCACCATCGTCGACGGCGCCGGCAAGAAGGCCGAGATCCAGGGCCGCGTTGCCCAGATCAAGCAGCAGATCGAAGAGACCACTTCGGACTACGACAAGGAGAAGCTGCAGGAACGTCTGGCGAAGCTCGCCGGCGGCGTTGCGGTGATCCGCGTCGGCGGTGCGACGGAAGTCGAAGTCAAGGAAAAGAAGGACCGCGTCGATGACGCCCTCAACGCGACCCGCGCGGCCGTCGAAGAAGGCATCGTTGCTGGTGGTGGCGTCGCGCTGCTGCGCGCTTCGGCCAACATCAAGGCCACCGGCGTCAATGCCGACCAGGCCGCCGGCATCAACATCGTGCGTCGTGCGCTTCAGGCTCCGGCCCGCCAGATCGCGGCCAACGCCGGTGCGGAAGCATCGATCGTTGCCGGCAAGATCCTTGAGAACAAGGGCGCGACCTTCGGCTACAACGCCCAGACCGGCGAGTATGGCGACATGATCGCCATGGGTATCGTCGATCCGGTCAAGGTTGTCCGTACGGCTCTTCAGGACGCGGCCTCGGTCGCCGGCCTGCTGGTCACCACCGAAGCCATGATCGCGGAGGCTCCGAAGAAGGAGTCGGCTGGCGGCGGCATGCCTGGCGGCATGGGCGGCGGCGGCATGGGCGGCATGGGCGGCATGGATTTCTAATCCAGCTCTGGCAGCTTTCGCAACGAGAGGGCGGCATCAATGCCGCCCTCTTTTTTTGCGAACCTCGGTCCGATGAACGATCGACGCCAACGCCGGCCATCGGCGTTAGGGCAACCTCAAAAGAACTGTCGAGTTGGTTGCGCGCGGCTTTGCGTCATCAGAGGCGCAAGGCGGTCGCGTGTGAGGATTGCGCGCTCCCATAGGCGGTTTCGGCATGTGCCTCGCCTTCGACATCGACATTGCGGCCAAGCAGGAAATCGGCGGCTTTCGAGGCATGGCTTGCGGCGCGGAAGATGGCGCGGTTGTCCTCGCGCAAAACCGTCAGCCATGAGCCGATGTAGTCGGCATGGCGCACGCTCGGCTCGATGCCGAGACTGCTGCAGATGAAGGCTGATGCGATTTCGGCGACCAGTTCCTCGCGCGCATAGGTGTTGGACCCGAAGGAGCCGGACAGGTCGCGCGCGAGTCGCCTCGGGTGGCCGGTCCAGTGTCCAAGCTCGTGAAAGCAGGTCCGGTAATAGTCGATCTGGTGGAAGAAAGCCGGCTGCGGCGGCACCTGTATGGTGTCGCTGCCGGGCATGTAGAAGGCGCGCTCGCCGCCGATGCGAAAATCAGCGCCGGTTGCATGAATGAGCGCCTCGGCCTGCGGGACCATCTCGCGCTCAGGCAGAGGCTCGCCGGCGGCGTAAAGATGTTCGGGCAGATTATCGCACTGCGCGACATCGAAGACGGTGAAGCGCTTCAGGAAGGGCACCGCCTGCGGTTCGTCGCCATCGGTGTCGGCGCGTTGCTTTTCGTTCTTGGGAACAAAGCGGTCAGCGTGAACGATGGTGGTGCCGTGCTCGCCCTTCCTGACATTGCCGCCAAGCGAAAGCGCCTGCCGGAAGGTGAGCCAGTTCTGGCTGGGGAAACCGCGCTCGATGACCGCGCCCCACAGGATCAGGATATTGATGCCGGAATATCGGCGCTGGGTGGCCGCATTCCGCGGCAGGCCGAGGCCTGTCCTTGCCCTGCCCCACGGCTTGACCCATGGCACGGTGCCGCGCTCCAGTTCGGCAATGATGCGGTCGGTGATTTCCTGATAAAGGCTGGCGCCGGTGCGCCCGCCACTGTCTGCGCCAGCCTGTCGGCTGCCGCAACGTTTGTTGTTTGCACGCATCGTGATGTCCTCCGCTCTACAATCGCGCGCCCTCCCCGGAAGCGGGGTGGGCGGCAAAAGCGACCGGAAAGGCCCGCCGTCGGAGGCGGACTGCATCAGCAGGACCGGAACGGAGTGGAGGACCCGAAAGCGACAAGCGAAGGGTTGCGGGACGCCGCGGCGGGCCTAGAAGGGAGTGCTGCCCACCCTGCGCCAGGGGGAAGGCCACAATAGAAAGACGCCGGCCGACAGGCCGGCGACCGTCAGCAGCCGAAGGCTGCCCCGCGCCAGGGGGCGATGCCGCAGGGCCAAGACCGCCTGAGCTTGCCGAAGAAAAGCGGGCTCGGTTCACGAGCACCCGGCCAGCGACTTCAGGCGCGGGCGCTCAGGATTGTTGTTGGCGCCCACGGCAGCTGGATGACCGCAACAAGATTACGAGGAGCGACAGCAAAGCCAGCTGCCACAAACGGCACGCTCCGGCAACAACAGCGTGGCCGGTCTACAGATGCTGCCCCGCACGAGAGCCAGCACGCTTTGAGCGCGCATCGGCGATGCAAGCGTTGCAAGCTGGCCATGTCCACAAGGTCGGCGACCACTATATCGCCGACCACCAACGCGGGCGTACCGTCTAAGTGCAGACCTTTCGCGAGTGCGCGGACCGCGCATTTCATCTGCGATGGCCGGATCTTGCATTCCCGCTTGAGCTGCTCAACGTCAAGGCCTACACGCGCTGCGATCTTGAGAGTGACCCTTCAACTGGGGGAAATCATAAGGGCGCGGTGGAATTCGTCGAACTTTCCCTGTTTTCTCGAGGCGAGTGCGGCGAAGGCTGGGAATTGGGAATCCGGTCCCAGGACCGGGAACTGTTTGATCACAAGCTTCAGATTGGGTTCATGCTTGAAGGCTTTTTGGTAGTTGATATCAGCCAGTCTGCAATGCGGACAGTTGTGGTAGTCATTGAATATGACCAGAACGGCATCGCCTTGCGGGTTGCCGGCGATTGGCGAAGGAGATCGTTGTCGAATGCGCCGCTCCACTTTTGCCTGTCGGTCGACCACGCCTGCCGGTGCAGGTTCGCGCTATATTGGCTCGCCAGCAAGGCGAGGAGTAAAAGAAGAGCTGCGACAGTGATGGCAGTCGGCTTAGACATGAGTCTCCAATCCATGGACGGCGTGGCAGCAACGGCCGCCTTTTTGGTGTAAAATGGGTCAGTTTTGATCGTGCCCCGCAGTTGCTACAGGCGCACAGGTGCCGGTGCGATCTGGCGGTTTCTCAAATACGGCTTTGCGCCATCGGGTCCACCCCAATAGCTGAGCGTCGTTCGCACGGGGAATTGTGTTCACCACGCCGGGCGACTTGACCGTCCACCGCCGGAGCGCTGAACGGTCCGCTAGTGAGGCGCTCCCCGAATCGTCGTTTATCCCGCTCGCCCCGGACCGGGTGACAGCCAGCGTTGCCGCTACGCTGCGGAGAAAAACCGTCAGCGCGTGGCATTCGGACATAAGCTGATCGACGCCAAGAATAAGCCCCACGGAGGTGACCGGTGCGGCCGGAACAAGAAAGAGCGTTGCAGCCATTGTGACGAGGCCTGCACCGGTAATGCGGGTTGTTCCGTTCGAAGGGAACAATGCGACAAACAGCATGAGGATCCGGCAGCCGATCGGGAGATCAGTTTTCGTCGCTTGGGCGATGAAAAGGGCGGCGAGCATCATATTCGTGCCGTCCAGATTGAATGGAATGAGACCCACGACCGAATGCGTGGCGCCGGCCCTTTCCATCTTCTCCATGAGCGAGGCCAGCGCGGCCTCTGAGGAGGACATTGCGAGCAGCAGCTCGTCCTTGATGTATCGGACGAGAGAGAAGAGCGAGCGGCCGTTGTAGCGGCAGACCGCGCCGAACAGGACCGAGAGGAACAAGACTTGCAGGATGTCGCCTTCCGCGAAGGCATTGGCAATCGTTGACGGGATGATGTTCATCAGGAAGCTGGTCACGGACTGCTCGTGAGCCGTGGCCACATAGCCCTTAACGGCTTGGACATCGAGCGAGGCCGGATCGATGTTGAGGCCGGCGCCAGGCTGAACGATATTCGCGACAATCAGCCCGACAACAAAAGCGAGCGTCGAAAAGGTGAGAAAATAGACCATCGCCTTGGCGGCAACTCGGCCGACCTTCTGCAGATCGCTCATGCCGGCAATGCCGGTCGCCATTGTCAGGAAGATGACAGGTACGGTGATTATCTTGACGACATCGACGAAGGCATCGCCGAGCGGCTTCAGGCTGTGGCCGGTCTCCAAATGGAAATAGCCGATTGCGGCACCCAGGATTATGGCGGCAAGTACCTGCACGTAGGTCCGGGCAAAATGGCGCTTGCGGGGCGCTGCGATCGCGCGGGGAACTCTTGGAACCAACACCGTCTCTCTCCTTGACCGGATCGGGGTGGGGCTCCTCCCTCTCCCATGCAGTGCTCCGGTCGAACGCTGCGCCCACTTCGGCGCAAACGATGTGCCAAATAGCAAAGAGGGGAAAACGCGCAGGACCTCACGCAATGCTTGCGATTCGCTCTCCCACACTCGTGCAGTGGTTGCCTGTCGCAACTATGGAAGGGTCGATTCTTGGGAACTCCAAAGGCCGCTCTTTGCGTCGAGCAGCTTGGCTGCCTGGAAGGTTCCCTCTTTGCCTTGCGGTCTGCGAGCTGAGTCCAGATCGTCATCATTTGGCTGCGCGCCGCACGGGGCTCGAAAGATTCAATCGAGGACGGGTCCTCTTGGAAAACGGGGGCAGCGTTGGTCAAGCCCTTCCACCCTGCTGTCCCAATGGTGTTCAGAAGCTCAGTTCACGATCAAGCGATGGATCAGCGTCATCTGGCGTTTGCGCCATCGCGGCGGCGTTGCAACGGGTCTGCCAAAGATGAGAAGGCCGCGAGGCAGGGTCCGAGACCTAGACTCCAACCTCATAGCGCGCTCGGCTCGCGTTCGGAAGGTTCGAACCGCAGCACGATCAGGTGGCGACACCGTTGGTCGGAACCGGAACCCGACGAATGATCGTTCGTGACCGACATCTGTGAACAAGCAGTATGTGTCATTGCAATCACCACCCGTTGCGCGGAAATGCCCATATGGCCGTGAATGAACTGGATTTGGTGATTTTCCAGATGGCGGTGGAAAGCGTCCGCTTGCTCTCTTCAAGCTTTGATGAGAAGGCGGCTGAGATAGCCACGAGGAGCCGTGGTAGCCTTCTTTTTGACGTGCGGGTGGACGGTGACCTGGAGGTCCAGCGAGTCGCAGCCATTGGATATCCAGGCGACAAGATCGGTGTGGTGGCATTGGACCGAGAGGGCCTTGTTAGCTGTTGTTGCCTAGTCAATGGCACCTTCTCACCTTTCATTGCACCGTTGGAGAACTGGACCAGCATGCCCCTTTCGATGCAGGCCCAGATCGATGTCACAGGCTATGCGAGGCTCCTTCTGGCCGCCTTGCGAAATGCTGGACATATGCTGGACAGGTAGCATCGCGATGATGTCTGTGATGAGATGGTGCAAACGGCTGGATGAGGCGATCGCTTGCTGGCAGCTTTGGCAACAAAGCGATCGGTGAGTTCGCAATGCTGGAACACGTCCTTTAGACTCTGCAGTTAAGTTAGCGGACTACCATCTGACGAATGCCCTCTGACAGTCTGCATGGCGCGGCATGCCCTCTTAGGAATGCAGCCGTGGTTCTAC
Source organism: Mesorhizobium sp. M8A.F.Ca.ET.165.01.1.1 (assembly GCF_004792065.1). Classification (NCBI taxonomy): domain Bacteria; kingdom Pseudomonadati; phylum Pseudomonadota; class Alphaproteobacteria; order Hyphomicrobiales; family Phyllobacteriaceae; genus Mesorhizobium; species Mesorhizobium sp. M8A.F.Ca.ET.165.01.1.1. The sequence continues at coordinate 102,875 of NZ_SRTH01000011.1, forward strand.
ACCATCGGCTGTTTTTGTGTCGAAGGCGACGGGCACGCCATGAACGAAGGAAGCGGCCGCCAACAGTTCCTCCAACTCGCGGTCGGTGGCCTTGCATGCCGGCATTAGTGTTCGGATGGCGCGGATCGCCTGCGCCATGGAGAGAAAGCGGACCCTTCCCCTGGAAAGGACATAGGCTTCTGCGGCTTTTTCGACGGTGACGGTGTGAAACGAATTGGTCATGACGAATTCCTCCCTGAACCCTGACCAACCCGACTTATGGCACGAATTCGACCGCCTTCAAGCCTATGTCCGATTGCGGACAATAGCTGCGATTCGTTCAAAACCGCTGATGCTTTTGGGCGACCTGGTGAGGGGCAAGGAGACGTCGGCTGAACCCGTTTCAACCGACATGCTTCAGGCAGCGGCCAGGCCGAAATAACGCTGCTCCTCCTTGTCATAAGCGCCATGTGTGAGCTTTATCAATCCGGCACGGTCGATGATCGTGATCTCGCCGCGCTTGGCGTGCACCAGTCCTCGATACTCAAGCATTTGCAGGGCCGTGGTGACCCCGGGCGGTGGGCGCGAGCATGGTCGCCAGAAATTCATGCGTCGGGAGGATCTTATCTCCTTCCGCACGGTCGTGGACCATCAGCTGCCAGCGGGCCAGCCGTTCTTCGATCTTGGAGTGGCCATTGACCAGTGCCGTCCGGCATGATTGGACGAGGAACGCGTGGGCATAATCCAGCACTGAGGTGCGAAGCGACGGGCTAATCGCAGGGCGAAGGTTTTCAACCGGCAGGCGCCAGGTAGTGCTTTCCTTTCCGAGAATGACGGCAATTCCTTTCATCCCGTCATAGCCGACAATGCCGACTTCACCTTGCCGCCCGCCGGTCATGGTGGCGACCACCGACGCGATGCCCCTCTCGGGAAAATATACGTTCTTGATCGGCTGATGCGCGACCTCCAACTGGTCCTTGATGCCCGGTTCGACGTGATGCAGCGATGGTCGCAAAAGCGCGAAGTCCTGCGGGGTGAGGGCTTCAGCACCTGGTCGCGAAAGAGGGATCGGGCAAGGCTCTCTTCCAACGGGGCAAGAGCGCGTACGTCTTACTGTCGGCTGCACCGAAGTAAATGCCGGCCGATGCCAAAGCATAGGCTTCGAAACGCGCGATTGCAAAGCCCTGTCGGGGCAGTGCAGTCATGCTAGAAGTCGCGCCGCCTACGATAGGCAGCGGATGACATGATTCCCTTCTGCGGCGGCCACCAAGAACGGCTCGGGCACGCTTTAATCGTTCATACACAAGCTCGCAGGAATGTAAGCAGCGGAACAATCGGGTGATTCGTACCGCCCTGCCCTTTCAGAGATCAAGTCATTGGACGTCAATTCGGCTGGAACGCCTCGTCGAACGGCCCAGGAAAATGCAGCCGGATGAGCAATGGTGGTTCACCTTATGTGCGGTCCCGGATATGCGGTCCGGCGGCTCATCTCCCAATAGCTTGTCGATGGGGAAGTGGAACTCGTCATGTCGCCGCGAACCGTCACCGCGCTAGCGGGGCTCTTTTGAAGACGCCGGTGTTTTTCTTTGTGGAACTGAATCTGTGAGGTGATTGATGCATGAATCAAACATTTGCGTATTTCCGCTGCATCGGCGACGTATATTGGTCGAAAGTATCGCCCAGGCCCTCGAGACCAAGAACGGCGAGGCGGCGAGTGCGTTCTGGCGCTGTGCTGCCAAGAAAATGCTCATTCAATTGTCCGATGTAGGAATTGCGCCAGAGCTCGCTGCGCAGGAGGTTGGAAGCCTTCTTCATGCGGTCTTGGACGACATGGCCAACCGAACGGTAATGCACAAAGCATAGGCTCGGGCGCTGTTGGACCGCGCGTCAGCTCGGGTCCTTATCAGGGGACTGCTCCGACTGGCCGACGGTCCGGCCAAACCGGCATACCGGCAAAGGTTTGAGGTTGCGATCGCTCACGGCGGCCGGTCCAATATTCTAAGACGACCTCAGAAGCCACGTTGGCTTCTTTGGACGAAGCGGAGGGGCGCCATTTTGGCGTGCTCACGCTGGACTGCGGGTTGCGCCTACGGAAATCCAAAGTCCGGCCGCGCGAGCCAATCGACCGGAACAGTCGAAAGCTCGTGGGGGCGGGTCCGCTCACCCTCACGGCGGCGGTGGCGGCCGTGAGCAGACTTAACTCAAGTCACGGCTGAGCATCCGCAGGCGCTATGCCGATTGGATGAGAACTGGTTGCCACAACACCGGCCCGTTGAGGCGTCCCCTCCAGCGGATGCGCAAGAGACTGGCGTAGGAAATATCGAGGAAGCCGGCGACTGCCTCGGTGTTGCCGACCTGCTTGGGCTGTCCGATACGTGACAACGGCCAGGTGGCGAGACGAAGGATCCTTTCGATGCGCGTATCTGTCACCGTTACGATCCCGGAGAGATTGTTGGCCAAGCCGAATTCGATGATCCCCGCGAAGAGCTCGTAGGTTGCTTGGGCCAGGCCGCCAGCTGCCTTCGGCGCTGTCGCAGGGAGATCGAGCGCGAAACGACTACTCTCCCAGATATCGGCACTCGCAGGGACCACCATCTCATCCAGCAGCGTCGGAAACGTATCGCGCAACATTGTCGGTCCGGTGGTCGGCAAAAGGCGGACGCAGCCGCAAGTTCGCCAATCGGACCCCTTGAGAAGCAGGTAGACGGGGTTCAGGCTGTCAAACGGGTCCGTTTCCATTTCGCCTTCGGTCTGCACTTCCCAATCGAGCCGCTTCTTGAAAACCCGATACCTAAGTCCGTGCATTTCCTTGAGTTCGCTCGCAAACTCGGCGTAGCAGTCGGGTGTTATCAGCTGCATCATTGTCGTCTCCGTGCGGGATGTGTCCACGCAATCGAAGGGCAAAGCCGTCATGAATGCAGCCTGTAGACCTTTACAGCTAGACTTGGAGAGGATCAGGATCTCGCCCGAGCAGCCATCCGCACTACGGCCTGGTTGATGGTTCGCACGCCAAGCTTCGCCTTGGCGTTTTCCTGATGGAAGGTCACGGTGCGTTTCGAGACACCGAGAATCTGGCTGATATCCCAGGCCGACTTGCCGCACGCCGCCCATTTCAGGCACTCGAACTCCCGCCGGGTGAGCGTTATGCCATCTACCACGCAATCTTCGGCGAGCCTGCGCCGGGCATGGATATGAACGTTGATCGCAACCAGTTGCATTGCTTTTTCGTAGCGCGTCAGCGACCTCAGAAATGGCGGATGCGCCTCGTTGGAGGCGAAGGTCAGTGCGGCGAACCGGCCGCGATGATCATGCATCGACATGGTCAGTCCGCCGCGAATGCCGAACTCAGCTGCTTTTTCCAGGACTTCCTGCTGAGAGGTCGGCAAATAACGGTGATCGCGGTCCACACCCCAGTCGAAGGTATCCCAGCCCCGCAGTCCCCGCAGGATCACGGGATCCACGCTGTGGTAGCGCTGTTGCAGGTAATGTGATGTCCATGATGATGGATAATTCGAGATCAATCGCGGCCTGTCGCCGGAAGCGGATGGGTAGGTGAAATAAGCGAAGAGCGGAAAGTCGAACCCGGCTGCGGCGGACGCCATTGCCTCATGGAGATCGACGGCATCGACGCTTGCAGAGAGTTGCTCGACCAAGGTTTCAAATACGCGATGCATCTGCGCTTAGCGTACCTCGCGGAGGTTGCTGGAAGCCGACGGAGACGTGGTTCTAAATGATGGCCTGTCCCTGCAGGGCATACGACGCGCCGCCGTCATCACCGCAATTGCTGTGCTGCTTCCGATTGGAGAGAGCTCCGCCCACCTGACCAACTACCGATGGGTGATATTGCGACGTTATCGATGAGCCGCGTGTCGCCAAGCCAAGCCGCAGCAAGCAAGCGTGCCGGTCGGTCAAGGCTTGCTAACGATTGCAGGTCTGTTTCTCCGCGCAGCTCCAGGTATTCGAGCTCGCGATAGCCGGCAGCCAGAATTGCTGCACGCGCTTCATCAAGCGTAGGCAGGATGGGGGAGCCGCGTGCAAGCCGCTCGGCCGTATCGAGCAGGACCGATGCTAGTTTTGGGGCAATGGCGCGTTGGGCTGGGGAGAGCCGCACGTTACGCGACGATAGCGCAAGACCATCGGCTTCGCGGACTGTCGGACAGGGCACAATAGTGATCGGAATGTCGAGATCCCGGACCAAGCGCCTGACAAGCTGAAGTTGCTGAAAATCCTTTTCGCCAAAAAAGGCGAAGTCAGCGCCGGCCTGCAGGAAGAGCTTGGCCACGACCGTCGCCACGCCATTGAAATGGCCGGGCCGGAATGCGCCGCAAAGGCATTCGCTGATGCCGGACACTGAAACGGCCGTGGCGAAGCCCACCTGGTACATTTCCTCTGTGTCCGGCACATAGAGCAGATGCGTGCCCAGCAGAGCGAGCTTGGCAGCATCGTCGCTTTCCGTCCGAGGGTAGGCAATCAGGTCGGCGGGGCTGTTGAACTGCTTGGGGTTTACGAACAGCGTCACGATCACCCGCTCGGCCCTTTCGAGCGCCTTCCGCACGAGGCTCAGATGCCCGTCGTGCAAGGCTCCCATGGTCGGCACAATACCGATCGTGGCACCCGAGCGACGCCATTGCGCAACGACGCCGCGCAGCTCGCTCACGGTTCGAGCGATCGGCACGCTCATGTGAAGTCACCGGCCTTCAAGGCGTTGACATAGAGATGTTCGACCGCCGGAAAGTGCCGGTTCCGCACATCGGTGGCGTAAGCGGCGATTGCCGCCTCAGCCTGCTCACCGAGCTCGGCATAGCGTTTGACGAACTTCGGCCGAAATGAGGTGAAGAGCCCGAGCATATCGTGGCTCACCAGAATCTGGCCGTCGCAAGCTGGCGAGGCACCGATGCCGATTGTGGGTATGTCGATATCGGCGGTTATCTGCCGTGCAAGCTGCTCCGGTATCTTTTCCAGCACCAAGGAGAAGGCGCCCGCTTCGGTTACCGCCCTGGCGTCGCGCCTGATCCGCTCTGCATCGGCTCCCCGGCCCTGCACACGATAGCCTCCAAACGTGTTTACCGCCTGCGGCGTCAGGCCCACATGGGCCATGACAGGTACGCCGCGCGCGGTAAGGAAGCGGATGGTTTCCGAGATGGTCTCGCCGCCCTCGATCTTTACCGCTGAACAACCGGTCTCACCCATCACGCGCGCAGCGTTGCCGAAAGCGTGCTCTGGGCTTTCCTCGTAGGAACCGAAGGGCAGGTCGACGACCATCAGCGCGTGTTCAAGGCCGCGGCGAACGGCCTGTCCGTGCATGATCATCATGTCGAGCGTGACCCCCAGCGTCGACGACAGGCCGTGCAGCACCATGCCGACGCTGTCGCCGACAAGAACGATGTCGCAGTGGCGATCGAGCAGCCTCGCGACCGGCGTGGTGTAGGCCGTCAAGCATACAAGTGGCGTCTGGCCTTTTCGCGATCGAATATCTGGAGGAGTCATCCCTTTTATCTCACCAGCCGCGCTCAACCGAGGCCCCTTCCCTTACGTTACCAACAGCGGGTGTCGCGTTTGGCATATTTTTGTGCGACTGCGAAGAGCTAAAAACAGCGCTTGAGTACTCTGGTGTTGACGTGCTGGCTTCCAAGGTTACATTCAATCGATTAAGGCGCTCCGTTGGGCCAACCCGCTTTCGCAAACATGGATCCTCAGACAAGAAGAACCAAGAAAGGCAAAGCCGCCGTCAAAGCTGACGAAGCCAAAGTGGACCTGACTGCCGTCGTGGTCGCCGTAAACGACAGTGAGCCCTGTGTCCTCACAGTCGGTCATGCGGACACCCTCCCTTCTGGACCTTTTGCCCTTGAGCATCGATCACTGCAGTCGGGTTTGAGGGGGTGGGTGGAGCAGCAGACCGGCCATGCACTTGGATACATCGAGCAACTCTACACCTTCGCCGATCGCGATCGCATCGGCACTGAGCGCCACCAGCGCGTCATCTCAATCAGCTATCTCGCATTGACCAGGAAGGAACAGGCAACGAACTCGGCCGCGTGCGGCTGGCAAAGTTGGTACGAATATTTTCCCTGGGAGGACCACCGCTTCGGCACGCCGCCTGTGCTGCTCGATAGATTGCGGCCCCGCCTGATTGAGTGGGCCGGCGGCGCCAGCGAGCCGACCACTCAACGCGAGCGCCGGCAGCGCGCTGCGATAGCCTTCGGCTTCGACGACCGCCATTGGAACGAGGAACTCACGCTCCAACGCTACGAGTTGCTCTATGAAGCTGGTCTGATTGAGGAGGCCGGTGGCGGCAGGGACGCGATTGCGGCCGCGGCTGGCAAACCAATGGTCGCTGACCACCGTCGTATTCTGGCAACCGGGATCGCGCGGCTGCGTTCGAAGATCAAATACCGGCCGGTCGTGTTCGAGCTTATGCGGCCTTCCTTCACGCTGCTGCAACTGCAGCGAACCGTGGAAGCTTTGGCTGGCAGGCTGATCAACAAGCCGAACTTCCGGAGATTGGTCGAGCAGCAGGAACTTGTTGAGGAGACCGGGGAGACCTCCCTCGACACGGGCGGCCGACCGGCGAAGCTTTATCGCTTCCGGCATGCCGTCCTCGACGACAGGGCTATCGCCGGGACAAAATTACCGCTGGCGCGGGCTTGACATACTTATAGTCAAGGTAGATATATTCCCTTATTGTCAAACCGAATATAATCGAGGCGCCAATGACTGGGGCGTTACCTATGGCTGCGTCCCTGTATGAGCGTGTCCGGCGGGTGATCCCACCCGTTGAATGGCTCGCGTTCGCCGGCGATATTGAAGCCATCTTAGCGCTGAAGCGTGAGCGCAATGCGGTGGTGCTGGCGCACAATTACCAGACGCCCGAAATTTTTCATTGCGTGGCAGACATCGTCGGCGACAGCCTGGCGTTGGCCCACAAGGCGGTGACGGTCGACGCCGACATCATCGTGGTTGCCGGCGTTCATTTCATGGCCGAGACGGCAAAACTGCTCAATCCGAACAAGACCGTGCTCATCCCGGATCTCCGCGCCGGCTGCTCGCTGGCCGAATCGATCACGGCAAACGACGTGCGGCTAATGCGGCTGCGGTATCCGGGGGTCCCCGTTGTTACTTACGTCAACACTTCCGCCGCCGTAAAAGCGGAGTCCGACATCTGCTGCACGTCCGGCAACGCCAAGGCGGTGGTGGAATCGCTTGGCGTGGCGCGTGTGCTGATGCTCCCGGACGAATATCTGGCGAGGAACGTGGCAGCCGATACAGACGTCGAGATCATCGCCTGGAAAGGCCATTGCGAGGTGCATGAGCGCTTCACCGCAGCAGACATCCGGGAACTGCGCGATGCCCATCCAGGCGTCATCGTGCTGGCCCATCCAGAATGCCCACCAGACGTTGTCGCGGAGGCGGAGTTCTCCGGCTCGACCGCGGCGATGTCGGATTATGTCGAGCGTGAGAAACCGACGCGTGTCGTCCTTCTGACCGAATGTTCGATGAGCGACAACGTCGCGGTCGCGCATCCCGACGTCGAGTTCGTTCGCCCATGCAATCTGTGCCCGCACATGAAGCGCATCAACCTGGCCAACATTCGCGCCGCACTCGAGCAGAACCGGCATGAGGTCCGGATTGATCCCGAAATTGCCGGCCCCGCCCGCCGCGCGGTCGAGCGCATGCTTTCCCTATGAGTCTGGAGGTTCGCGACATCGCCGGGGCGCCGGTCGTCATCGGCGGCGGCATTGCCGGCCTGATGACGGCGCTTCATCTGGCGCCGGAACCGGTCGTGCTTTTGACCAACGCGCCGCTTGGAACCGGAGCCTGCAGTGAACTTGCCCAGGGCGGTCTTGCGGCAAGTCTCGGGGGCGACGACGGCCCAGATTTTCACCTTTGCGACACGATAGCTGCCGGCGACGGACTCTGCGATGAGGCCACGGTGCGGCGAGTGGTACGAGCTGCACCCGAAGCGATTAGGACGATCCAAAGGTTCGGCGTCGACTTCGACCAGCACCCTGACCGCGCGTTGCGACTTGGGCTCGAGGCGGCACACTCGCGACGGCGAATTGTGCATGCAGCCGGCGACGCCACCGGTCGCGAGTTGGTGCGCGCGCTCGTCGCCGCGGTTCGGCGTACAGCCTCGATCACCATTATCGAAAATGTGGAGGTCCGCCGGCTGGTCGTGCAGGACGGGTCGGTCATCGCCGTGGTCGCAGCAGGACGAGCCGGCGCGCTCGCTCTGCCCACGCGTCGCGCGGTGCTGGCGACCGGCGGCGTCGGCGGGCTGTTTTGCGACACGACAAACCCCGCTGGCTCATGGGGTCACGGGCTGGCGCTCGCCGCATGGGCGGGGGCGGAACTCGCCGACTTGGAATTCATACAGTTCCATCCAACTGCGCTCGACGGTCCGCGCCGGCCGATGCCGCTGGTGAGCGAAGCCGTGCGTGGCGAAGGCGCGGTGCTCATCGATGAGCGAGGAGAGCGCTTCCTCGCCGACACACCTGGCGGTGAACTTGCGCCTCGCGACGTCGTAGCGCGCGCCATTTGGCACCAGCTTGCCGTTGGACGCCGCGTATTCCTGGACGCACGGCAAAGTCTCGGCCCGAGATTTGGCAAGCGTTTTCCAGGCATCGCCGAATTGTGCCGGAGCGCAGGAATCGACCCCGCGACCGACCTGATCCCGGTGCGCCCGGCGGCACATTATCACATGGGCGGCGTCGCCGTAGACAGCGCCGGCCGCAGCTCCATCGAGGGATTGTGGGCCTGCGGTGAGGTGGCCTGTACCGGCCTGCACGGCGCCAACCGCCTGGCCAGCAACTCGCTCACCGAAGCGGCGGTCACCGCGAGCTGGGTTGCCGAAAGCGTTGCCGGCACGTCGTATACCCGGCGACCGCGCAGATGCTCCACATTCGTCCCTCCACGACCAGACGCTTCCGTGGTCCGCCCGATTGTCTCCGCCGCCCTGGGTATCATCCGCGACGGCGAGGCAATGCGCGAAGCGGTGGCGACCCTGCTGCCGATCGCAGCCAATAGTGTCGCTGCCTCTGGTCCGGCTTTGGTCTCACTGATGATCGCCGCGGCGGCCCTGAGGCGGGAAGAGAGTCGAGGCGCGCACTGTCGGTCCGATTTCCCGCTCCACGATGCCAACGTGCGCCCATCACGGCTGACACTGCACAGCGCAATGCGGGCCGCGGCCGCACTCGATTGCCGGGCTACCATACGGAGCACTTGATATGACTTCATTCTCCCCCCTCCCCGCGACCCTGATCGAACCGATTGTGCGCGTTGCGCTCCTCGAAGACCTGGGCAGATCCGGCGACCTGACCACCGATGCGGTTATCCCGTATGATTGCACTGCCACGTTGGTGCTCAAAGCGAGGCAGGCGGGCGTCGTTGCCGGGCTCGATCTGGTCTCGTATGCCTTCCTTCTCGTGGAACCGGCGATCAACATCCAGATCTGGCGCCCTGATGGCAGCGAGGTTGGGGCCGGGGAAACCATTGCAAGATTGTCCGGACCCGCACGAGGCCTGCTCACGGCCGAACGCACGGCCCTCAATTTCTTATGCCGGCTGAGCGGCATTGCCACTGCCACAGCGGCCATGGTTGAGGCCGTGCGCGGTCACAAGGCGAGGATTGTATCGACGCGAAAGACGACGCCCGGGCTGCGGGCATTGGAGAAATACGCCGTGCGCGTCGGCGGCGGTGCCAATCACCGGTTCGGCCTCGATGACGGCGTGCTCATAAAGGACAACCACATCGCGATCGCCGGCGATATCCGCACAGCAATAGAGCGGGCGCGCGCCGCAGCAGGGCATATGGTGAAGGTCGAGGTCGAGGTCGACACGCTGAAGCAGCTCGATGCAGCGCTCGCGATTGGTGTTGACGCGGTGCTGCTCGACAATATGTCGGTCGAGGATCTTGCCCGCGCGGTTTCTATAGTGGATGGCCGTACGATCACCGAGGCGTCCGGTCGGGTGATGCCGAAAACGGCGGCGGCGATTGCGGCGACCGGTGTCGATCTCATCTCCATGGGTTGGCTGACGCACAGCGCCCCGATCCTCGACATCGGCCTGGACATGCCGGACCACCAGAACATCTGCAAGCACTTGAACTGAGGATTACGGCGTGAGGAGCAACATCAGCTCGGCAGGCGTAGGAGGTGCTGGAAAGACGTGCCGCAGCTCGCCTTTAGCGAGTGCGCCCCAAAGCCAAGAAGGCGTACCGGACTAGCAAACAAAGGTTTGACGATGACGATTGGAATGAACTCGGAGTTCGACGTGAACCAGACCATGCAATCGGTCGATGGAACGCCTCCGCGATGGAACCGCAAAGAGGCCGAGGCCATCTACGGCATGCCATTCAACGATCTGCTGTTCCTAGCTCAGACGATCCACCGCCAGAACTTCGATCGAAACCGAGTGCAGCTGTCGCGGCTCCTTAGCATCAAGACCGGCGGGTGCCCCGAAGATTGCGGCTATTGCAGCCAGTCTGCGCATTACGAAACCGGTGTGAAGGCGTCGAAGCTGGTGGACGTCAAGCATGTCATCGACGAAGCGGCCATGGCGCGTGATGGCGGCGCAACGCGCTATTGCATGGGCGCGGCGTGGCGAAGTCCCAAGGAGCGCGACATGGAGGTTGTGGTCGCCATGATTGAGGGCGTCAAGGCCCTCGGCATGGAGACCTGCATGACGCTCGGCATGCTCGATCTTGAGCAAGCTGCTCGCCTGAAGCAGGCCGGTCTCGACTACTATAACCACAACATCGATACCTCTGAGCGCTACTATGGCGAGGTTATTTCAACCAGGACTTTTGCCGACCGGCTGGAAACGCTTGGGCACGTGCGCGCGGTTGGGATGAAAGTCTGCTGCGGCGGCATTGTCGGGATGGGAGAAGAAAAGACCGATCGCATCGACATGCTGGTCACGCTCGCGAACCTGCCCGAGCCGCCGGAAAGCGTGCCGATCAACATGCTTATTCCCATCGAAGGCACGCCGCTTGCCGCGGCCGACGCCATCGATCCGATCGATTTCGTCCGCATCGTTGCGCTCGCGCGGGTGATGATGCCGAAATCCTATGTAAGGCTGTCCGCCGGCAGGACGGCGATGAGCGACGAAACGCAGGCGCTGTGCTTCTTTGCCGGGGCCAATTCGATCTTTGTCGGCGACACGCTGCTGACGGCGGGAAATCCCGGCGAGGACAAGGATACCCTTCTGTTCCGGCGCCTCGGCATTGAGCCTATGGAACTCGCCACGCAATGAAGGAGGCAATTCTTGCCCGCTATGACGCAACCTTGCGGGGACTGGGGCGCAAGGACCGGTTGCGGACGCTCGCACCGCGCGCCGGGCTCGACTTCTCGTCGAACGACTATATCGGACTTGCCGCCTCCAAAAGACTGGGCGATGCGGTTTCGACGGCGATTGCGCGGGGCACGCCAGTGGGCGCCACCGGATCGCGGCTGTTGCGCGGCAATGCACCGGAACATGAGCAACTGGAGGCGGACGCAGCGGCATTTTTCGGAGCCGAGCGTGCACTGTTCTTCGGCAGCGGCTATATCGCCAACTTCGCTCTGCTGACGGCCCTGCCGCAGAAAGGCGACCTGCTGGTCCTCGACGAGCTCGCTCATGCCAGCATGCATGAGGGTGCCCAGGCCGGGCGCGCTGAGTTCAAGCTGGCCGCGCACAACGACGTCGACGCTGTCGAGGACGCAATCACCCGCTGGCGCGCCGAAGGCGGCATGGGGCGGGTGTGGATCGCCTTCGAAAGCCTTTACAGCATGGATGGCGACCGTGCGCCGATGGAGAGCCTGGTCGCGCTGGCTGATCGGTACCAGGCATTCATCGTCGTCGATGAAGCGCATGCCACCGGCGTCTGGGGACCGGACGGCCGGGGACTGGCCGCCGCGTATGAAGGCCGCGACAACATCGTCACGCTCCACACATGCGGCAAGGCGCTTGGCGCATCCGGCGCGCTCGTTACCGGACCGCGAACACTGTGCGACTATCTTATCAACCGGTGCCGGCCATTCATCTATGCGACCGCACCATCGCCGCTGATGGCAGTCGCGGCACGTGAGGCGCTGACTATTCTGTCTGACGAGCCTATGCGTCGTGCTCAGTTGCACGAGCGTGTCGCTTTCGCGAGCCGGCAATTGGCCGAACGCTGCGGCGTGATGCCCAGCGGTTCGCAGATCCAGCCGCTTGTGATCGGCGATAACAGCCGCACCATGGCGGTGGCGGCAGGACTGCAGGCACGCGGCTTCGACATACGCGGCATTCGCCCGCCGACAGTGCCTGAGGGTACGTCGCGCCTGCGCATTTCGCTGACTCTCAACGTCGACGAAGCCGACATTTCCGCCATGGTCGAGGCTCTCGTCGGAGTGTTGGCCACAGCATGACCAAACGCATCGTCGTCACCGGAACAGACACTGGAATTGGCAAGACAGTGTTTTCGGCCGGACTTGCCGGGCTGCTCGACGGCTTCTACTGGAAGCCGGTGCAATCGGGCCTCAACGAGGAGACCGACAGCGAGGTCGTCGCCCGGCTTTCCGGCTTGCCCGACGGACGCGTGCTGCCCGAAGTCTATCGACTGACGATGCCGCTGTCGCCGCATCGATCAGCCGAAATCGACGGCGTCGCGATCGAGGCCGACGATCTTTCATTTCCGGTCCTGCCGACACCGCTCGTCATCGAAGGCGCCGGCGGGCTGATGGTGCCGCTCAATCGACAGACAAGGTTCATTGACATATTCGAACAATGGCGGCTGCCGGTCATACTGTGCGCCCGCACCGCGCTTGGCACCATCAATCATACGCTGTTGTCGATCGAGGCCCTGAGAGCCCGCTCCATCCCGCTCATCGGCATTGCCTTCATTGGCGAAGAGGTGGCCGATACACAAAGGACAATCGTGGAATTCGGCGGCGTGCCGCAGCTGGGCAGGCTGCCGCACCTCGGTCCGCTGACGGGTGAAACGTTGAGAGATGCAATGATTTCCGGCTTCGACCTGGCCATGATTGCCGGAGGCGACTGATGGCGGAGTCTCGAGTCTGGCATCCGTTCACGCAGCACGCGCTAGAGCCCTCGGTCCCTGAAATCGTGCTGACTGAAGGCGCCTATCTCCACAAGGCCGACGGCTTCCGCATCCTCGATGCGATTTCTTCCTGGTGGGTCGTCACCCATGGCCATCGCCACCCCCGCATCATGAAGGCCATCGAGACGACCGCGTCGAGCCTCGACCAGATCATCTTCGCGGGCTTCACCCACGAGCCGGCCGAACGGCTGGCCGAGGCGCTTATCGGCATCGCACCCGCCGGCCTCGACCGGGTGTTCTATTCCGACAGTGGCTCCACCTCAGTCGAAGTCGCGCTGAAGATGGCGCTCGGCTATTTCCGCAACATCGGCGCGCCGCGTTCGCGCATCGCCGTCATGGAGCACAGCTATCATGGCGACACGATCGGGGCGATGAGCGTCGGCGCCCGCGGCGTCTTCAACGCCGCCTATGATCCTTTGCTGTTCGAGGTCGACGCCATCCCCTTCCCGGCCGCCGGGCGCGAGCAGGAAACGCTGGATCGGTTCGAGGCCGTTAGCCGCGACCGGCGCGCAGCCGCGCTGATCGTCGAGCCGCTGGTGCTTGGCGCCGGCGGCATGCTGATGTATCCGGCCTGGGTTCTTGCCGAATTGAAGAGGATCGCCGAAGCCTCCGGCACGCTGCTGATCGCCGATGAAGTGATGACCGGCTGGGGGCGCACCGGAACCATGTTTGCCTGCGAACAGGCGTCCGTCTCGCCCGACATCTTGTGCACCTCGAAAGGTCTGACCGGTGGTACCATCCCGCTGGCCGCCACGATCGCCACCGATGCCATCTTCCACGCTCACTTTTCGGAGGATCGCAAGAAGACGTTTTTCCATTCGAGCTCCTACACCGCCAATCCGATCGCCTGCGCGGCAGCACTTGCCAATGTCGAGATCTGGCGTGACGAGCCGGTGGCCGAGCGGATCGCGGTCTTGAGCGCGAGGCAGGCCGCCGGGCTGCAACGCTTCCGGGTCAATCCATATTTCACCGACTGCCGGACAACCGGCACCATCGCGGCACTCGACCTACGCACCGGCTCAGCCGGTTATCTGGCCGAGATCGGGCCAAAACTGCGCGCTTTTTTCCTTGAGCGGGGGCTACTTGTGCGCCCGCTCGGCAATGTCCTCTATCTTCTACCGCCCTATTGCATCACCAGCGACGAATTGGGCGGGCTCTATGACGCGATAGAGGAGGCCGGCGAACGCTTCGGCTCGCGGCCATGAACCTATCGTCGCGCGTTCTCGGCTTCGGCCATCATGCGCCGGCGCGCAAGGTCGAGAACCCGGAAATCGAAGACCGGCTCGGGCTTGAGCCCGGCTGGATCGAGCGGCGCACCGGAATTCGCTCGCGCTTCTGGGCAACAGACGAAGACACGCTGTCGGGCCTTGCCGCCTCTGCCGGCGACATGGCGCTGACCAATGCCGGTATCGACCGCGGCGACGTCGGTCTACTCTTGCTCGCCACGTCGACGCCCGATCACCTTCTGCCGCCAAGCGCGCCGCTGGTCGCACATCGGCTGGGGCTAGGCCGCGCCGGAGCGATCGACCTGACCGGCGCCTGCGCCGGCTTCATCTATGCGCTGATGTTCGCCGACGGGTTCACCCGCCTGCACGGCAAAGCGAGCCTTGTCATCGCCGCCAACATCCTCAGCCACCGCATCAATTTGGCCGAGCGCGCCAGCGCCGTGCTGTTTGCCGATGCCGCCGGCGCCATGGTGATCAGTCCTTGCGATGACCCGGATCGAGGCATTCTCGGCGCTTCGGTGGATTCCGACGGCTCGCGCTACGGGCTAATCCAGATTCCCGCCGGGGGAAGCAACACTCCGTTCCATGCCGACCTCGACCTCGCGCAGACACGGATGACGATCACTGACGGCCGTGAAGTATTCAGCAAGGCCGTGGAGATGATGACCGCCTGCTCGAGAGATGCGCTCACTGCTGCCCGACTGAGGCCGCAAGACCTCGATCGTTTCGTGCCGCATCAGGCCAATGCGCGCATTTTCGACGCGGTCGGCAGGAACCTCGGCATCGCTGATCACTCGATCGTCAAGACGATCGCCGAATATGGCAACTCTTCCGCCGCGACGATCCCGCTCTCATTGTCGCTGGCCCATCGGGCGCAGCCGTTTCGGCCTGGCGAGAAAGTCCTCTTGGCGGCAGCGGGTGCGGGTCTCAGCGGCGGCGCGCTTGTGGTGGGAATTTAGCAAAGCAATGCTTGCGCACAGGACTGCTCATGAATGAGACTATGAGAATGGCTCAATACGTAAATAGTCGCCGGCAAGCTCCATAGAGCTGGGTTCCGTGCGGTGCTCCGCGATGTCTAAGTATCGACCCGCTTGCTCAAATCGCAGCGCTCATCGAAGGCCAGCAATACCTCATGCAGAGCGAAAATCCTCAACCGCCCGTTTCAAAGACGCTCGCCCCATTTCGAAACAAGGTGTTTCGCTCAATTTGGGCGGCCACCCAGATTTCCAGCCTCGGTTGGCTAGTGCAAACGGTCGCCATCAGTTGGCTTATGGCAACGATTTCAGCGTCCGACCTCATGGTGGCACTCGTCCAGGCCGCATCCACATTGCCGGTGTTCTTCCTCTCAGTTTTCGCCGGAGCCATTGCCGACAACTTCAGCCGCCGGTGGGTGATGTTTGCGGGACACTGCCTGATAGCATCGGCGTCGACGACGCTGATGATTTCTGTGGGTCTGGGATTTGTCAGTCCTTGGCTGATTCTCGGGTTAGGTTTCCTGGCCGGCTGCGGCTTTGCCTTGAATGATCCGGCTTGGCACGCTTCGGTCGGCGATATCCTTCACAAACGCGACATTCCGGCCGCAGTGACGCTTATGTCCGTCGGATACAACATTGTGCGCAGCGTTGGTCCGGCCTTGGGGGGCGTGATCCTGGCCGTCTTTGGGCCGCTGGCCGCTTTCGCCTTGGCTGCGGTGAGTGATCTGGCGCCCATAAGCGCGATATGGCGCACCAAATGGGAGGTCCGCTCTTCGCCTCTCCCTCGTGAGAGAATGACGACGGCAATTCATGACGGAGTGCGCTTTACTGCGATGTCTTTGGAGATCAGGGCAGCGACCGCCCGAGCCGCTCTTTTCGGATTGGCAAGCATCTCCATTCTGGCGTTGCTCCCCCTCGTCGTCCGGGATCAGTTGAAGAGTGGGCCAATTGTCTACGGTATCTTATTGGCCGGCTTCGGCATGGGTGCTTTCATCGCGGGCATGGGCAACGGCTTCTTGAGGAAGGTCACGTCTCAAAACAGGCTGGTGGCCTTCGCCTCTGTGGCTTGTGCAGTCTGTTGCCTCTCCCTTGCCCTTACATCGTCGATTCCTGTGGCGGCCATTTCGCTGGCGCTCGGCGGAGCGGGTTGGCTTATCACCTGGACGGGCATTGACGTGTCGGTGCAGTTGGCAAGCCCAAGGTGGGTTGTAGGCCGCACGCTCTCCATTTACTACGCCTTGAGCGCAGGCGGTATGGCTGCTGGCAGCTGGATCTGGGGTTCTGTCGCGCAAAACTATTCCTTGACCTTAGCATTGGAGGGCGCCGCAGGCGCTCTGTTGCTGGTTGCAGCAGCGGGGATCGTGTTGCCGGTCCGTCCCTGGGAAGAAACCGATCAAGAAAGTTCAGTTTTTCATCCGCCGGACGTGGCTCTCGATCTGAAACCCAGAAGTGGCCCTATCGTGGCCAAGGTCGAGTATTTGATATCGGAGGAAAATATCGAGGCCTTTCTGGGCTCCATGCGCACGCGGCGACACGTCCAGAGCCGTGCCGGTGCACGAAACTGGACGCTCCAGCGAAATCTGCAAACACCGTCACTTTGGACGGAGACATTCCGCACCCCCACCTGGATGGACTTTCTCCGCCTAAATCATCGACTCACCGCAGCAGATAAGGAAGTCGCCCAGCATCTCCTGTCACTGCATGAAGGAGAGGTGCCTCCGCAGACAGTGCTTTCGATTGAACGGACGACCGAGGCAATTCGTACCCGTACCTCGACAATCTTTTCTCGTCCTCCAAGATGACGCCATCAAGCTGCTGTCCAGGGACAGGGTGGATCACCGGTGCTTTGCAGAGCACAGCCTCACACCGAGAGCAGCGTGCTCCGGGTTGTGCGCTTTCGCGCGCACCCAGGCGAGATGATGGTGAACGCGGCGTCAAGTGGAAGTCCCCTGCATACGCTTGCGGAGTCTTCTGCGAGAGCCCATGCCGACGAGCGCCAAACAAGGTTTGATGCCTTTCGGCGTCGTGGCCTCAACTCATCGATTCGCGAGAAAAGCATCGAATGCAGCAGCAACGGCGCGAACAACAAAGCGGTGCTCCGGCCGCACGCGGATGAAGCCGTTTTCGACGTCCAGGATCCCCTCCTCAGCCAGCGTCACCAAACTCTCAACTGAATCGAGAAAACGAGCTGGTTCGATTTCGTGGGCGGCACAGATGGTCGGCACGTCGGCCTCCAAATCGCACATCAGTCGCTCGATGATCGCTGCGCGCACCCGGTCATCGTCGGTCAGACGGTGACCCTTTGATGTCGCCAGACGTCCACTTGCGATGTGCCGGGCGTAAGAATCCCGTGTTACTTCGTTCTGAACATACCCCTCGCGGACTCGGCCAATAGCCGACGCGCCTAAGCCGATCACGTTTTGCAAGTATCGGCCGAGTATCCCAGCGAATTACGCCGTAGGCGCGCCCGGTCTTCTGCGCTAGCGCGAGTTCGTCGTCCGGCGGAGCGAAATGATCGAGCCCGATCTCCCGGTAGCCAGCGCCAACCAGTGTCTCGGCGACAGCTGCAGCCTGTTCGGCGCGAAGATCGCCGTCCGGTAGACCTGCCTGCTCGATAGGCGCTGGTTCTTTATCACGGAAGGAATATGCGCGTATCCGAACACCGCAAGCCGGTTGGGGCGCATGGCGACCGCAGCCATCGCGGTCTGGATGCAGGACTGCACAGTCTGTTTCGGTAGACCGAAGATGAGGTCGAAGTTGATATGGCCAACGCCATGCCGGCGGAGATTTTGGACTGCAGCGGCCGTCTGCACCTTACTCTGGATCCGATTGATCGCCTTTGCACATCGGGATCAAAGCTCTGCACGCCGATGCTCGCGCGGTTGACACCGTTAGCTGCCAAGGCTTCGGCCATTTCCGGTGTGAACGTTCGGGGATCGATCTCCACGGTGATCGCAGCAGTTTTGCTGAAAGCGAAGTGGCGGCGTAGAAATTCCATCAGCGCCAAGTGCTCGGCTGGCCCGATAAGGTGAGGCGTTCCGCGCCGAAATGCACATCGCTCACCGGCAGCCCTTGCCGCACTTGCTCCGACACCAAACTGATCTCCTGACGCAGCACCGCTAAATAATTAAGGATCGGGCCGTTGCGACGGATGACCGCGGTAGGGAAGCCGCAATACCAGCACATGGATCGGCAAAACGGAATGTGGAAATAGAGCGACACCGATTCGTCGGCCGGGAGGCCCCCCAGCCATTCCTCATAATCGTCAGCACCAACTGCCGCAGAGAAGTCTGGCACAGTCGGATAGATGGTATACCAAGGCGGCCGGGGGTCCCGGTACTTTGTCAGGATTGAGGTGTGCAAGGAGCTGTCATCCCACGTCGCTGATCCATCATTCTTTCGTTGCGCGCTCGTCCTGGTCTCTGACCTAAGTCAGTGCGTCCCGCTTATGTCGCAGTCTCGTTTGGACAGGATGGGGTCAACCACGCCGGGGAGCGCGCGTGCCATGGTTGCGCCTGAGGTGATGGTGCGGTGCCGCATTCAACGTCTGAGTAGTACGTGACGCCAGTGCAGTGTGCTTGAGGCGTCTGCGGAAGAACTTTGCAATGCGAAATTCATGTCCGACGCAACGGACCTGTCAAGCCTCGTTCAGACGCCATCCAGGTCCAGCCAGCGGCCTTCCCTGCCGGCCGAAAAACCATACCGGCTTTAGCCACCGAGACGCTCTAAAGCTGACGTCGGCTCATTTGATGAAAGGAGGACGCCGCTAGGGGGTGCACAAGGTTCCCCGGCTTGACGTCGCTTCGAGCGAAGAGCGGCGGTGTGGCTTGTCGTCAAGCGCCGGGCAGCGTGCCCCCTACCGATATCCCGAAAAGATCGACCAAGATGGCCATGCCGACGCCACACGCGGTCTGGATGAGGCCGACCATGAAAATGCGATTGGCGCGTTCGTAGATGGGGCGCCGCAAGGAACTCATGTCGAGCAGCATGGACAGCGCTCTCATCTGCAGTGCGATGCCGAGCAGGATCGGCACTACGGCGAACAGATCGTAGAGTTGCCATGGCAAGGGGTTCGCGGCCCAATGAGTGAGGAAGCCGAGCGAAAAGGCAAGCAGGATACCCACGGCAGTGATTGTGCCGTTGCGGAAAATGGTCTCGATCGGTTCTTCCTTCGGATCGTGCTCGTCCAAGCGGCTTCCTTTCGTTGCTCTTTCCGTCGAGACTAAGTTCTCGAGAATGCTGTTCATCGCCAATTACTCGAGGCGAGCCGTAGGCAGCCGTTTCAGGGTGCGCTCCCTCTCGCTTCCGGCCGCGCAATGTACCTGCACGGCGAACTTACAGCGGCGAAAAGGTGCTGCGGCCACCATGCGACGCCTCGGACGCGCACGCCCTCTGTTCCTGGCGCAGCCCTTGCGGAGCGTACGCGCAGTGATCCTTCTCGGTAGCGCATGGCGCGGCCTCCGTTGCGGTCAGACGGGAAGCCGTCGCTGTTAAACGAGACTGTCACATATCGAACATGGCGAACCGTGTCGCACATTGCTTTTCGCAGTGACCCTCAAAAAAAGTGATTCCAGCGAGACGAAGGCGCGTCGGCCCGATTTTGGTGTCGGCCGCATTTACGCTTCAGGTTGGCATGTCGCTTGCTGCTCTATTTCGGAGAGCTGCAGCGGTCCGACCGGAGTGTTTCACATGTAAACGATAATGAATCTCCTAACAGAAAACACTATTATAAGTACATGTGGCTTTTACGCTGGCTCACCTCTCGTGTCAAGCGCTTTGGCGTCCACATATTGGAGACAACACGCACAAAATTTAGAGGAAAAGCTTGCTCTTTCGCCTCTATCCTTTTTATTCCTTCATGGAGATCTAGACATGTACATCAAGAGTCCTCTTCTCGGCTTAACTGCTCTGATGACCGTTTCCGTCGGTCGAGCAGCTGGCGCCGAGCGGGAACCGGCCGAGTACATCAAGATCTGCGACGTCCTCGGCTCGGGATATTCCTATATTCCCAACACCGAGACCTGCCTGCGCATCGGCGGCTATGTCCGTTACGATATCGGCCTGGGTGACGTCCGATCGTATGACAGCGCAAGAACCTCGGACGTGAGAACTGGCGAGGACCAAGGCACTTGGCGAAACAGCACACGCTTCACGTTCAAAACTTGGACCGGCCAGCAGACCGAGCTCGGCGCGTTGACGACCTATACCGAAACCCACGTGAATTTTGGCAACAGCGCTAACTCGCATGACAGTCCTCAGAACTATGATTTCAACAGCGGCCTCGCACTGGCTTCTGCCTAGGTCGAGCTGGGAGGCCTGCGAGTTGGCAAGGAGGGGTCGGCCTTCGATACGTTTGTAAGCTACGCTGGCGACGTTCTCGATAGTATGCTCGTTCCGTCGGCCGGCTTCGACACCAACGTGGCTCAGTACCACTTCGACGCCGGCAACGGCATTTCGACTGTGATTTCGCTCGAACAAGGATCGGGCTCAGCCGGTACTATCGACAGCTATATTCCGCACGTTGTCGCCGGCTTGAAATACACGCAAGGCTGGGGCTCGATCACCGGCGTCGCGGCTTATGACAGCAATTACGAAGCTTTTGCCGGCAAGATCCGCGTCGACGTCGCTGTCACAAACCAGCTGTCGCTGTTTGGACTCTTCGGCTACGGTTCCAATGCCAGTCTCAACGAGGACTCAAACGGCGCAATTGCCAATCATGGGCGCGGCTCGTACAAAATCTGGAACGGCCAGTGGGCTTTCTGGGCGGGCGCCACCTACGAGTTTGACGAGAAAACTTCGTTCAACCTTCAGGTCTCGGGTGATCAGCTCAAGGATGCTGGTGTGGCTGCAAACGTCGCCTACATGGTCGTTCCCGGCTTCACGGTCACAGCCGAGGTCGATTACGACCACTACGGCAACTCTGGCCTCGGCCCTGCCGAGCCTACCGCCGTCAAGGGCACGAGCAAGCCGAACAGCGTCGGCGGCATTCTCCGCTTACAAGGCTCATTTTGAAATCTCTCCAGTCGCGAGCATGGCAAAGGCACTTGCCTCGACAACGCACGCATGGAGAGCTTCGTTCGCCATCTTGAAGTCTGCATCGACCGTCCACGGCCCATCGTACCAACTAGAAACTGAAAGTTATGAGCCCTGTGTACTACACCTAGCCCTTGACCTGCCCGATGAACCGGCCAGGGGCCGTCAGTTCAAATTCGGGGCCGCTTAGAGGGCAGTGTGAGGCCGTGTTAGGTAAGCGCCACTGCAATGTCGAGGCCGCGACACGCCTGTCGCTTTGGACGGCTGGAATTGCCCTTCGCGGCGCCATTCATTCTCTCAACATTTACGTGATAATGCACGCTGAGTCCGAGCCGCGTGGCAGCACCCATCCTAGGTCACTATCGGGGGGCCTTAAACCTGAACAGCTCCATCGTCGCGGCTGCTGCGGAAGCAGGAGCTATCACTGGGACCCGTACTGGTGCTTGTCAGCCGCTGAGCCGCTACTTCGTCTTAGGAAGAGCATTGTCCTTGCCAAAAGCCGGCCAGTATTTCGAGATTGCCAGTGTGGCGCCGGCTGAAGAGAAATGACCATAGTCGAAATATAAAAACTCTCCTCTATCGGAATAGGCGCAGCGTCCTGCGCTGCACAGGAATTTCAGCGGATCGATGAATGTGGCGCCTTTGGTAAATGAGCGCACACGTTCGTTGATGTCGGGGTCCATCGCGATCGGCCAGGACGTATCGTCCAGATTTTGGCGCTTGGCGAAGAACGCAATTTTCCGGACGTCAGTTGGGAACTGCGGAGACTGGCCGATGACAAACACGCGCACGCCCAGGGCACGAAGCGTAGCGATTGTTTGCTGAAGACCGTCGAAACCTCTGACCTCATAGTCACTCCATCTACCGCTGAGGATAACCGTCTTGATGTCCGCTTCCAAGATGACGTCCAAGGCCTTGCGATTGAACCGGACACAATCAAGACGATCGTAAGGGTAGTAATAGAGTATCGGCGCGCAGCTGGCGTACGTATATTCAACGATGTTCGCCTGCAATCGATTTATGTTAGCACCCAAGCCGGAAACATAGTGCGCGGCGAAGGAGTCGCCCCACAAAAAAACCGTTGTTGGAAAACCGCTGGTGCGCGTGCAATCCTCCATATTCCAGCTTTCGATCCGGCTGGTGCCCTCGTTGAAACAGATGCCATTCCTCCAGTCCCCGACGGAAATGCGCCGCTGGACATAGTCCGGAAACCGTTGCGGAAAGCCATTGCCGAGCGCCCCCGCCGCTCCGCCGGCACAAAGGACAACGATCGCGAGCGCTGAAAAGGCGAAGATAGGCCCCGGGGAGGTGAAGGCCCTCTTCTGTCGAAACGGCTGCTCTACAAACTTCCAGGAGAATGCAGCCAATGCGAGGCTTGCCACCAACATCGCACCGGTCATCAACGGATCGAGTTTTTGGAACGAAAGATAGTGCGCGAACGCATTGAGAGGCCAGTGAACAAGATACAACGAATACGAGATGAGCCCAATCCAGACCAGCGGCCGGACTTCGAGCATGCGGGTGGCGACCGTCGAGGGGGTATTTTGGCCAACATAGATCAGAAGGGCCGTTCCGATGCATGGATACAAGGCGTTGTAGCCTGGGAACGGATCACTCGCCGAAATCGCGAAGAACCCGATGGCGAGAAGGCCAAATCCGGCCACCCCCACCGACTCCATCAGGAATCGGTTGCCCAGCGGCGAGGGGCATTTGAGCATGAGCAGGGCGCCCAACATGAGTTCCCAGATTCGGGTCGGCAGCAGATAGAATCCGGCGGTGGGTGCCAGCGATGTCGCCATCACCGCCACTACGAAGCTGCAGAGAATTATCGGAAGAAGTGTCGTCAGCCAGCGCTTCCCGATGTAGCGATAGATTAGGAACATCAGGATTGGTGCGAAGATGTAGTACTGCTCCGCTACGGAAAGCGGCCAAGTGTGCAACAGTGGTAGAAGCGCGGCATCGATAGAGAAGTAACTTGACGTTTTCCAGAAGAAAACGTTCGACCAGAAGGTCGAGGTAGCTATGATGCTAAGACTGAATCCGCGCAGATCCGGTGGCAGAAGAATGAACAATGCTGCAATGCAGGTGAGAAGCATCACAAAGACGAGCGCCGGCAGAATGCGCCGGGCACGGCGCCAGTAGAAGTTGACGATGGAAAATTGGCCGCGTTCAAGGTCATCCAGGAGGCTTCCGCTGGTTAGGTAGCCGGAGATGACGAAGAAGATATCGACCCCGCTAAAGCCACCCGGGATCGCCGAAATTCCGAAATGAAAGAGTACGACCGGAAGTACAGCAACGGCCCTAAGGCCCTCGATATAGCGCCTATATTGCATCCAGCGGTTCCTTTTATTTTAGATCAGGACGCGATTGGAAGCTTTCAATCTCCGGTAGGAGTGCTGCCGAGATAAGGGCGGTATCAGCCACCTTTATCCGTCCCGAATGTTCTGTAAGTTGCAACTGGTACAGAAGCACGATCGCCATCGCCGGCCTTGACGGCCTGATTGTCGAGCAGATCGCGCGGATCGTTGACCATCACGGCCAGGTTATGTCCTGTCGAACAACCAAGCGGCTGTTTGAAGGATTCTTCATTGGGTAAGGCACCATATGAGGGACAGACCGGCGGACGGGCGTGATAGACAATCGCCTCAATTCGCACTGAGCCGGCGTCGTGTTGATCGCGCAATTGAATGTTGTCTTCTTCGATTGCCAACTGCCTGGCCTGATGGGCTACCCCTGCGCTGAGCTGGGGCGAACCGCTGATGAGGAGGTGGATGGCATCGAACCGGCCGCGACTGGCCTTGTCTAGGAAAACACGCAAACGCTGCCGTTCGGAAGCGCGCAGGCTTTGCAACGTCAGGACGGTGGTCTCCTCTCGGACAAGCATTGGTGCCGATGGTTCGACATCAACTGGCGTAGTGCTTGTGCAGCCACTTACGCTTGGTGCCAGAGCGACAAAGAGGATTATAAAACGCAACATCTTTGGATGACACTATTCGATGATGAAGCCGAGACCGCCCTGGGCGCTTGGCGCGCCCGCACGGATAGCAGCGCGGTCTCGCGGGGGACTTGTCACGGAATTCGTCGGAGCGCCCCCTCCGTTCAAAGCCGGTGCCGCCCGCTCGGTCGGTGCGCTCATCTGGTTTGGGTTGGAGCCTGGTCTTACAATGTAAGGCGTAACTAGAATGACCAGTTCTGACTCCTCTTTTTGAAACGAGGTCGAGCGAAAAAGCGGTCCCAGGATCGGCAGTTCTCCGAGCCAGGGAAAGGCCCTGACATCATTGTTGACGTTCCGCCTGATTAGACCGCCGATTGCGAAGCTCTGGCCGCTGGCGAGTTCGACGACCGTATCGGCTCGGCGCGTGGAAACTGCCGGCACGGAAATTCCGTTGATTTGCACGGCACCTTGCGTCGACAGTTCACTGACTTCGGGCGTTACGTGAATGTTGATTTGATTGTTGCTGAGAACTGTCGGCACAAATTCCAGACTGACGCCGAAGTGACGGAATTCAACCGATACCTGCCTGTTTTCCTGCAGGACAGGAATGGGAAATTCGCCGCCCGCGAGAAAGCTGGCCTTTTCACCCGACATAGCGGTGAGGTTCGGCTCAGCCAGGACGGAAGCTATATGCTCCTTGGCGAGCGCGTCGAGAACCGCGCTGACGTTGACGGCACCGTTGTCGAATCCGATTTCTGCTGTACCGCCACCCTGGGTTGAACCAGACCCAGCGCTTGCAGCGCTTCCGCTTAGAACGCCCACTTTGAAATTGCCGATTTGACCGAAGGCGGACAAGTTGACGCCGAGTGACTTCATGGCGCTGCGTGAGACTTCGGCTACGCGCACGCTGAGGTTAACTTGCAGGGATCCAGCGACCTTGATGTTGTTGACGACTTGCGCTCCGTCGCCCAGATATTGCTCAGTGACTCTTTTTGCGGTGTCGGCGACCTCTGCGTCGGGCGCCGTCCCGCTAAGGATTGCGCCGCGCGGCGTATAGTTGACGCGGATGGGATAGTCGCCGACCTGCTCCCGCAACATGGCGCGTAAATCCCCGATCGGTTGCGTGACAACGATACGCAATTCGGCGAGAGGCTCGCCATTGCCATCCAAGGCGAATAGGCTGGTCCGCCCCGATTTCTTGCCAAAGACGAAGATTGTTTTGCTCGATGGCGCCTGAAAATCCGCGATCGTGGGGTCAGCAACAAAGATGGTCGTGGCTGGCGCGGGCAGATGAACGGTCTCCCCGAGCGAAGAGGAAAGGGTCAGCGTGGCGTTGATGCTATTCGAAGCCGCATGCGGCGGGCCTTTGTCCTGCTTGTTTTGCGCCGCGACACCAAGTGGGAAAGTCACAATAAGCGCGCAGAGGAGATGGCCCAGGTAACGGGGAACTGCAGGTCTTGTAACCTTGTTGGCGATCGCCCGCCAATTGAGCGCATGGCAAGGATGTTGAAGGATCAGCAAAATAGATCTTCTTTCGATTCGACAAACTATGCGGACGAGGCGTCAGTCAATTCTAGGATGTAACCAATGCCTCGGATGGTCTTGATCCGTGGCGTTGCACCTGATCTGGTCAGATGTCCCCGTAAACGATAAATTCCGACTTCAAGCGCGTTGGCAGACACGTCGTCGTTGAATGAATAGAGGTGATCTTCCAATTGCGCACGGGGCACGATGCGGCCTGCCCGGTTAAGCAGGTGCTCTAGAATACAGAGTTCGCGACGTGCGATCATCATTGGGTGCCCATCAACGAAAACCTGGCGGGCGACCGGATCAAAGTCGAGATTGCCAAATACGAGCCTCAGGTCGGTCATCTGTGTCGCCCGGCGCAGAATGGCTCTCATTCTGGCAATAAGCTCATCGGTAGAGATGGGTTTGAGCAGAAAGTCGTCCGCACCACCGTTGAAGATCGCAATTCGCTTATCGAGATCGTTAAGGCTGCTCATAATGACGGCAGGAACTGAATGCCCGTGGGTCCTCAACTGCCTCAGCCAACCCAAGCCATCGCCATCTGGCAGAGCCAATTCCAGCAGGAGAATTTCATAGCTGGCGCAAGAAAATGCACTCGAAGCCAGTTCCAGAGTACCAACGACATCAACGACGAAGCCGCCATCCCCGAGCGCAAGTCGCATGGCGCGCGCAAGATCCGCATGATGATCCACGAGCAGCGTTCGCATTTCATCTCCTCTCGAAGAGGGACGGCCCATCGAACGCGTCACCGGCGGCCATCTGATCGGAGCACACGGCGCGCAACTCGTCGCAGCTCTCGGAACTGGTCCGAGTCGGAGGGACATGCAAGTCGCTCGGTGGCAATAGGCGCGGGTGAGGACCAACTGACGGGCTCAAATACGCCGGTCGGCGAACCCACGAGGCCAGCAACCCGCGTGCGATTTCTCGTTGCATCATCTCTCCTACGTGCAGCCCCTGCGCTCGCAAGGCAGCGTCGCGGCTCAGAGCCCGATTCCCACAGAGGGTAGGGTTAGCTTTCGAGAAACTGATTGAACAAATCGATTATTTGGATCGAATGCATCCACGGTATGGATGCAGCGCACCATCTTCAACGACTGCGGCGTCCTGATGCACTGTTGTGTCTGTCGTGCTCTGCTTTTTTCGCTGTCCTTCAAGGCTGGCGAGCCTGGTGGAACCTGCGCGTCATTGGCTTGGTAGCTTGAATGCTCAACAACGGAGCGCCCTGCGCAAAGCCGCTCTCATTTCCAAAAAGCCTTGCAATCTGGTTGGAGCACTTCGCGCTCGACACCAAAATAGGCGAGGAAAACTGACGTCTGACAGGGATGTACATGCAACAGCCGATTTGCGGCACCAGCAAACGACCGCGTTCAGGCTGAAGATCGACGACCAACGGCTCCTCGATTTCCGCACCGACCGCTTTTACAAGCTCTTCCTGTGCGGGCGGATGCCGGCAAACAGCAGCACAGGGTCAGCGAAACCGGGAGCGGGCCTGCTTGATCGCCATGATCACATTGCCGCTGTCGCGCGTGCGGAGCGGAATGCAATCGGTCCAGCCGGCGGCAATCCGGTCAGCACCATCGTCTGCACGAAGCTCCCTGACGAAGACGTGCCCGAATGCGCTCAACAAAGCCGGGCGGCGGATCTTTCCAATCGCCGAAGGTGCGGGCTGGCACCGAGCGGCGAACTGCGAACTCATTCCTGCCCGGCGGCGCTGGCCGCCGCGAGCGTCGATGCGGACCCAGCCGCTCCGAATCCTCCCACAACACGATGAGCGCGTCGCGGACATCGCTGCCGTAACAGCGGCTGCGGCTCTTGCCCGCAGACGGCCTCTGCTCACGACGGTTCATAAGACGGATCGCGCGCTTGCGAATAATAGCCGGTTACCGCCTCGAACTCATCCAGAATGCGCCGCTTGTCAACGCCGCAATAAAGCTCCACGATCGCCGCTTCACCGTGTCGCCATGCTGAGCCGCGCCATCCTTCCCCCGAACCGGAATGGCACGACCTGTCCATCCCCTTTGGAACAGGACACTATTGGTAACATTTTGCTTGAGGCAATGCGGCTCGTTGCCTTCCTTTTCGCTGACCGGAAGGGTACCGGAAGTCGTCTATCGCATTTTACCCGCTGAAAGCGGCAACACCTCGACCTCAATCGCAGATCATAGGAAATAGACGATCGCGTCGGGGCCTCAGCATCGGTTCACCGGGTTTCCGTCATCGACTGAAGCGAATTGCCCCATCGACCGTCACCGGGTGGGCCGCGATACGTCGCCGTGTATGATTAGCGAGCGCACGTAGCGGAGCCATAGCTCTCCACCCAGCCATGTTCCCCTAGTTGGAAAATGTCCGGCGGACCAGAGGTGCTGTCGTCAGCTTTTCCTGAATAGCGGCCAAGGCAATCCCTACCAGTCCATCACCACCTTGCCGGAACTGCCGCTCTTCATCGCATCGAAACCGATCTGAAAATCGTCGATGCCGATGCGGTGGGTGATCAGGCCGGAGACATCCAGCGGACCCTGCACAAGCGCGATCATCTTGTACCAGGTTTCGAACATCTCGCGGCCGTAGATGCCTTTGAGATGCAGCATCTTGAAGATGACCTTGTTCCAGTCGATCTCGAAGCCGGTCGGCGCGATGCCCAGAATGGCGATCTTGCCGCCATTGTTCATGGTGTCGATCATGTCGCGGAAAGCGGGGGCGGCGCCTGACATTTCGAGCCCGACGTCGAACCCCTCGGTCATGCCGAGCACCGGCATGACGTCGCGCAGCTTCTCCTTCGAGGCGTCGACGACATGCTGGACGCCGAGTTTCTTGGCTAGCGCCAGCCGCACCGGGTTGATGTCAGTGATGACCACTTTGCGCGCGCCGACGCATTGGGCGACGAGCGCGCCCATGATGCCGATCGGCCCGGCGCCAGTCACCAGCACGTCCTCGCCGACCAGATCGAAGGACAATGCGGTGTGGACGGCATTGCCCAAGGGATCGAAGATCGCGGCAATCTCATCGGGCACATCGTCGGGGATCGGCACGACATTGTGCTGCGGGATCGCCAGATACTCGCCGAAGGCGCCTGGACGGTTGACGCCGACGCCGAGTGTGTTGCGGCACAGATGCCCTCGCCCGGCGCGACAGTTGCGGCAATGGCCGCAGACGATGTGGCCTTCGCCCAATACACGCTGGCCGACCTTGTATTCGGTGACCGCTGCGCCGAAATCGGCAACGGTGCCGACGAATTCATGGCCCGTCACCATCGGCACCGGCACCGTCTTCTGCGCCCACTGGTCCCAATTGTAGATGTGCACGTCGGTGCCGCAGATCGCCGTCTTCTTGATCTTGATCAGCACGTCGTTGGGGCCGATTTCCGGCACCGGCACCTCTTCCATCCAGATGCCCGGTTCGGCCTTGGCCTTCACAAGCGCCTTCATCATGTTCGACATCAGGATTTCCCTATTCCGTGATTGCGCTTCTGGCGAGATAGCCTGCACAACGGGAAGGTAGGCCACTAACTCGTTTGAACGTCCGGAATGGTCAGCCCCGCCTGCTCGGCCTCGCGGCGCAAATTCTGACGGGGCCTGGGGCCGATCTGCTGGATCACCAATCCGGCTGCCAGTGAGCCAAGGTCGCCGCAAGTCTGCAGGTCGCGGCCTTGCGTGTAGCCATGCAGGAAGCCGGCGGCATAGAGATCGCCGGCGCCCGTCGTGTCGACCAGTTCCTTGATGGCGGTCGCCTTGATCACCACGGTCTCGTCGCCGCGCACGATCACCGAGCCTTTTTCCGAGCGGGTGACGGCGGCGATCCGGCAATCCTTGCGGATCTGGGCCAGCGCCTCGTCGAACGACGATGTCTGGTAGAGCGACTTGATCTCGTGGCTGTTGGCAAAGACGATGTCGACCGTGCCCGAGCGCATCAGGTCGAGGAATTCGTCGCGGTAGCGGTCGACGCAGAACGAATCCGATAGCGTCATCGACACTTCTCGGCCTGCCGCGTGCGCCAGCTTCGCCGTCTGGCGGATTGCCTCCTTGGCGCGCGGCGGGTCCCACAGATAGCCTTCGAAATAGGTGACCTTGGCGCCGGACGCCTTGTCGGCTTCGACATCCTCAGGGCCAAGCTCGACGCAGGCGCCGAGATAGGTGTTCATCGAGCGCTCGCCGTCGGGCGTGACGAAGATCATCGAGCGCGCCGTCGGCGGCTCACCCTTGAGCGGCGTGGTGCCGAAGGCGACGCCCTGCGCATGGATGTCGTGGGCGTAGATTTCGCCCAGCGCATCGTTGGAGACCTTGCCGAAGAAGGCCGCGCGGCCGCCAAAGCTGGCGACGCCGGCCGCCGTGTTGCCGGCGCTGCCGCCGGACGCTTCGATCGCCGGACCCATGCGGCTGTAGAGCAGTTCGGCGCGTTGTGTGTCGATGAGGTTCATCGCGCCCTTGATGATGCCGTTGGTCTCGAGGAATTCCTCGTCGCACTGGGCGATGATGTCGACAATGGCATTGCCGATGCAAAGCACGTCATAATCCGGCATCAAAATCTCCGCCAAAACCCGAGCCGGCTTCTTGCCACGCCGGCCGGGCGTGGTCTCGCGAGTTGAAATGGGTTGCCGCATGCGCTTGATCCAGCCGCCCTCACGCAGCTGCCGGTCCGGCTTCACGCAGCAAATCGTCAGCTTTGTCCGTCTTCTCCCAAGTGAACTCAGGCTCTTCACGCCCGAAGTGTCCGTATGTCGCCGTCTTGCGGTATATCGGCCGTAAGAGATCAAGCATCTTGATGATGCCTTTCGGTCGGAGATTGAAAACCTCGAGAACAAGGCGCTCGATCCTTTTTTCCTCGATCCTTGCGGTTCCGAAGGTATTGACCATGACAGAAACCGGACTGGCCACGCCGATCGCGTAGGCAAGCTGAACCTCGCAGACCTCTGCAAGGCCGCTGGCAACGATGTTCTTCGCGACATACCGGGCGGCATAGGCCGCCGAGCGGTCAACCTTGGATGGGTCCTTGCCCGAAAAGGCACCGCCGCCGTGACGCCCGGTCCCACCGTAGGAATCGACGATGATCTTCCGTCCTGTGAGGCCGCAGTCGCCGGCAGGCCCACCGACCACGAACCGCCCTGTTGGGTTGACCAGAAATCTGATCCCCGAAGTATCCAGGTGGGCCGGCAGGACCGGTTTTATGATCTCCTCAATGACGCCTTCGCGGACCGTGGCTTGTGAGACCGCTTCGTCATGCTGCGTTGACAGGACTATGGTATCCAGCGCCACCGGGCGGAGCCCTTCGTAGCGTACCGACACTTGAGATTTCACGTCCGGACGCAGCCAGCCAAGCTGTCCCGCTTTCCGGACCTCGGCCTGTCTTTTCGTCAAATGGTGAGCGAGTTGGATCGGCAGGGGCATCAATGTATCCGTCTCGTTGCATGCGAATCCAAACATGATGCCCTGATCCCCTGCCCCTTGCCCGAGATCCTGCCCTCGTCCTTCATCAACGCCCTGGCTTATGTCGGGCGACTGCTCGGTGAGGGCCAGAACGACGGCGCAACGTCGACCATCAAAGCCAATCGCATCATCGTCGTAGCCAATATCGAGTATCGTATCGCGGGCGACTTGGCTGTAATCGATGTGGGCATGGCTGGTGATCTCGCCAGCCACAACGACCATCCCCGTCTTCACCAACACTTCACAGGCGACGCGCGCCTTCGGATCGGTGCGCAGGACCGCATCGAGAATGGCATCGGAGATGTTGTCTGCCATCTTGTCGGGGTGTCCCGCGCCGACGGATTCGGAAGAGAACACGAACTGCCTGGTCATAAAAATGCCCTCGCTTCAAGTGCTGGAGTTAGTGAGGAGTTTCTGGATTGGGGTGGCTTATCGGTCGCGGATGCCGGGAACATCGAACGCAGTGCAGAAGTCGGCAACGTCTCTTCGTACGCTCGCATGAACTTCCTGGTCATCGGGCTGGCGGCAGACCGAGTCGATGAAAGCGGCGATCTGCACCATCTCCGTTTCGCGCATGCCCATGGACGTCACCGCTGGTGTCCCTAAGCGGATGCCGCTTGTGACCGACGGGTCCCGCGTGTCGCCCGGGACCATATTGAAATTCGCAATGATGCCTGCACGCGATAAGCGCTCCGCATAGGCTTTGCCTGACAGCGGCCGGTCCCGAAGATCAAGGATCAGCATGTGATTGTCAGTGCCCCCAGTGACGAGTTCATAACCTCGCTCCAGAAGCGCCTGGGCCAGAGCCTTGGCGTTGTGGACGATCTGCTGACCGTAGACACGAAAGGACGAGTTCGCTGCTTCCTGCAAAGCGACGGCAAGCGCGGCGATAGTATTCATATGCGGTCCGCCTTGCAGAAGAGGGAACACGGCGCAGATTGTGTTTGCTCTTCGGATGATGGAGGGGCTGATAACGGTCTTCATTCCTTGATAAAATGAAGCCACCCCGGGGACCGCGGATCGACTTGTGAGAGGTGCTGGTGACCACATCGCAATGGGACACGGGGTTCGGATGCACTCCTGCGACAACCAGGCCGCAGATGTGGGCGATGTCAGCCACCAGATACGAGTTCACCTCCGAAGCAATTTCGGCCATTGCCGCGTAGTCAAAAATACGCGGATAAGCAGTTCCGCCGACCCAAATTAGCTTCGGGCGTTCCCGCTTGGCGGTCTCGCGCAAGTGGTCATAGTCAATTTGCTGTGTCTTTTCGTGCAGCCTGTACGGGACGCGCTGATAATCGCTGCCGGAAAAATTGACGGACCAACCGTGAGTCAGATGGCCGCCTTCGGGTAAAGGCAAGCCCATGACTTTGTCACGGGGGCTCAAAAGCGCGCGATAGACAGCCTGGTTGGCTGGCGAGCCTGAATAAGGCTGGACGTTGGCGTGTTCACTGCCAAATAGCGCTTTCAGGCGCTCGATCGCGAGGGTCTCAAGCTCATCGACGATCTCGTTTCCGGCGTAGTAGCGCGCACCGGGGTATCCCTCGGCATACTTGTTGGTGAAAATCGACCCGGTCGCTTCCAACACCGCCGAGGAGGCAAAGTTCTCGGAGGCGATCAGTTTGAGAGTTGTCCGCTCCTGACGCTCCTGTCTTAGAAGCAGTTCGTGAACGCGGGAGTCGACGGCGGCTAAGTGAGGCCGCCCGTAAGTGTCGGGCTGCGCGATGGCGCCGCCGGCGGAGTTATCCATGGTAGTCGCGCTCCATTTGGACTGATCTATTTCACGATCAAGCAGGCGGTCCCTTCAACCGCGCGTCTTGTATTGCTTCCAGGCGTTGTAGGTCTCTTTTATGATGGCCATCATCGTGGGGCAGGAGATCGACCACCAATTGAGCCAGCCCGCCATCCTTGCCTCCTGCTTGCATATGGTACGAAGACTGCGGACGTTGTTCGTTGCAGCAAAGAAAGTTGGCTCTGCCCAGCCGCCGAACGTGGCGTCGAACCTGCTCGCGAGGCAGACTGGTAATATCGGCCAGCTCGCCGACGGTTAGATCCGCATGCGCGCAAAGGCCCAGGATTCGAAGGCGATCAAGATGCGCTGCCGTCCTTAGGCGATTTACCAGTGTCAACATTGGTTGGCATCAACCCGGACGGGATGCAGCAAGCCGCTAGCCCTTCTATCCCCATCAATCCGCATGAGACCTCTCTCGTCATTTGCTGTAAATCCGCTGGTATGGATGCTAATGGAAGATGGATCACAGTCCTTTCTACGACTAAGACGCCAGATATTGGGGCTAATGTACCACCTGACAGGAGACTACACTCACGAACATTATGTGAATTTTTTTTAACGTTGCTGAGAATCAAGGGTGAGGTTTGGCGAATGTCTCGCCGTCGACTGTCGAATCCTGCCCGACGGGATTATGGGGTGCGTAGCCTGCTTGTCCTTTCCACATGACCAGCGACGATGGGGCGGAGGCGGCAGACATAGCTCTGGAGCATGCTGCGGTATCTTTGGCCTGAAGCCGAGGAAGGCGGACCGTGGCTTCCGCGCCGCTGCCGGGAGCCCGCGAACAGGCCAAGTTGATCAGCCGGGTGTTGCCGTCATAGAGCGTGAGACCCAAAGCTGGCCAGCCGCGCCCTGAGGCTGACGCACCGCTCAGCGTCCACCTTGCTCTCGAAGCCCATCGGCATAGCGCCGATAACGACTTGACCGCGTGCGTGTCGACGAGCGATCGGTGAGCGCAAGGATCGAGGGTGCAGTGCAGGATAATGCTGTTTT
The DNA here is from genome assembly GCF_004792065.1 of Mesorhizobium sp. M8A.F.Ca.ET.165.01.1.1. Lineage (NCBI taxonomy): Bacteria > Pseudomonadati > Pseudomonadota > Alphaproteobacteria > Hyphomicrobiales > Phyllobacteriaceae > Mesorhizobium > Mesorhizobium sp. M8A.F.Ca.ET.165.01.1.1. Next base: position 136,828 of record NZ_SRTH01000011.1, read on the forward strand.
AAATCAGCGCTGTTTTCAGCCGACTGCCTTGAGCGTGGGCACAAGGATATAGGCCCAAGGCAGGAGATCATCGTCTGCTGTTCGGGAGGCCGCCCTGGGCGCGCGACAGCCGTTCCTTCGGCTGCGCCGCTCCGCCACCATTCGCGCCGTGCCTTCCGGAGACCATTCCCGCTGCCGGCCGGCGCCCGTGAAAACCTCGACCCGGCGCACCGGCTCGAGATGGCTGGGCTCAGCGTAACTCTGAAGTCGTCATATACCGAAGCCTTCACAGACTTCGGACATCCCCCTCACAGTCCGATCCAGATGGCGTCAGGAACACCGCTGCGTTGATGCGGATGAACCCCTGCTTGTGCCACAATGACCCTTATGTCAGCGCGCGAGCCAAAGCTTCCGCGCAAGGCGACGGCTAGGATAAGGCAATGCCGACGAAGGGCACATTGCTTGCCACACTCTGGAATGATGGCATGCTCGGAAGGCCTAGGCTTTGCTCAGGGCCGCCTGCAAGGCGCGCTTTGAGGTTATTCACATAGCCTTCTGCGTAGTCCTGCGCCGTCGAGACCGAAAGATCAATGCCTGCCGCCAAGGCCTCTTCCATCAGGTGCTTTACGAGCCCATTTCGAATGGCCAGCTTGACCTCGGGGCCTGCGATAAGGCCGATCGCCTGCGCGGCCATATTGAGGCCAGCTTCCTCCAGCGCTCGCTTCATATCGCCTCCGTTAATGGCCGTACGCAGGAGATTGGCTGCTTGCGACTCAGCCTCGAGAACCATCGAGGCAAGATCGGCTACTTGTCCGAGGCCCGGAATGAAGCTGAGCAGTCCCACCGCCGTTGCCGCCAAGTCGAGCACTTTCGTCTCGATTTTGAGCACGGAGTCGACGACGTGCATGACGGCCCCGCCGTTCTTTTTGGCTGACTTAATGTCAGGCTGGTCCATCAGGCCCATCTTCATGTCCGCGACGGCATTCTGCTCTTCTGCGGTTTGGGCGCCGTGGGTGATTGGCTGCTGAACGTTGCGGTTCGCAGACGACATGTTTGTGCAAAAATGGGCAAAGTCTTTTTTGCTGATATTGCCGGAATCAACCGTATGCCCGCCGCCAAAGTCGAAGAATTTATGATGGGTCTTATAGCCCGTGATCGAATTGTTCAGGAGGCCAAACAGAAGAGGATCTGAAAGGAGCTGAGAGGCTGCTTCCCGCACTTTCGGATCAAGGCTCTTGTCGTCTTTCATTTTCGCCAGTTTGTCGCGAGTCAGAACACCGCTTCCAAAGAACGTGTCCTGATGGTCCTTGATCATCTCGACCGTATTCAGCTCAGTTTGCGTGAGGCTCATCGACGATGAGGCGACTTGCAGGAAATCCTCTTTGTGCATCTTCCCTTTCGAGCCACCGCACAACTGGTTCCAAGCATCGGGGTGATCGAGGAAATATTGCGCCGCCGCAATGACCTGGGGCGGAAATTTGCCGTTTTTCGATTCGCCGCCGACCATTTTCTTGAACTCATCCAGACTCAGGTCCTTGGACAGATTTTCGGAGTACCGGTAAAACTCCCGCAAGGCATCGCTCAAGGTCATGACCGAAGGCTGCAAACCTCCGCTGCCGTCGGATGGTATGTAGTTCTGCTCGTAGCTTCGCGCTTGGGCTTCCTGAAATGCAGCAACTTGTGGGTGGTGGTTTGAAAATCCGGCCAAGTCCTTGGCGTTGATCTTGCCTCCACAGCGGCCGTCGCCCTGCGAGCCAATCGCATAAAAAAGTCCCGAATCCTGCTGCAGTCCCTGGATCGCCGCTTTCAGATCCGGTGGCGTAGAGGGATCATTGGCTTTGTCGGTCAACGACTTCCAAGTAAGCGGGCATTGGTCCTTGTGACGGTTGAGTACCGCAACAATCTGCAACTCAGCCGTGGTCAGCGACCCACCGTTCCACGTGATTCCGGGGCTCGGCCTGGGAGCCGGCTCGATCTTCGGAGTGACGCCGAGCAGATGTTGGGCTTCAGTCGCCTTGGAGCGTTGCGATTGGTCCTCCTTGAGAGCCGCCCTCATATTTGGCGGCAGCAGATCCAGTGGGTGTTGCTCCAAGCCATTCAATGTCAAGACATCCGGTGCCAGATGGCCCAAAGGGTCCTGCCGCAATTTATCCATTGTCGAATCAAGATTCGACGCTGGCAGATCCCCTTGCGCGAAAGAGCCGGGCTTGTCTGCCAGCACACAAGTGGACAGCATCGCTTCGAAGCACGATGCACTTTGCTGATGCTGGGTCGCAAAATGGGAAACTTTCAGGCCCGGCCAACCCCTTGCGGACTGTAGCGAATTTGAGCGGTAGAAAGTTGAAAGATTACTGGCCGACATTATGCATCCTCAGACGTGACGTTGAAATCCCCACAAGAGACCCCGACAGAAGATCCCTTGCGTTTCACAAAATTCGACAATTCCAAGCGTCGGCAGGTCACGAATGCGCCTGCCCTGCCTTCAATTGCTGTGTTCCGGGCCGGCTCCAAGGTTCGGTCCAACACAATGGCCGGAGTCACCGCGAGAGCTGCCGGGACTCATCATGAGCGGATTAGCTTTCGAGAAACTGACGAGTTTGCGAAGAGTTCACAAAGGGGTAGCCGCAGTCATGTTCTTCAGAGCTGCGGGAAATCCTCAATGTTCATTTCTTGCCCAGCTCAGGCTTCCCGCCAACGCTATCCTGTTGTGGGATGTCAGAAGAATAAGAAGCATCCGGTCGTCCGTCGCGAACGACCGTAGTGGAGGAGCCGCGAAACAAGATCAGCACTGATTCCTTTGGCGTTGCCGCTATGTGAGTCTGCGCCTGCGCCTGCGCCACCAAGCCGTTAAAGGTCTGCTCCACGAGTGCGACGAAGCGCGGTGGACCGGAAACGAAGACGAGGCCATTGCCTGGCACGGGTTTGACCACATAGCGCTCGTCGGAGATATCAAGCTTGTCGAGAGCCCCCTTGAACGCATCGAAGCGAATCGACGTCATCAAAAGCATTCGAGTTTGCGATTCTTGTGCAGCAGACACATAGAGCACAAGGCCGTCATAGTACCATTGTAGACCGTAAAGGTTCGTCAAGCGGTCGAGGAACGCGCGCGGTGGCAAATCAGGCATACGTCCGCGAATTCGCCCCTTCACCGCAGGACTGATGTTGACCCTGATATTCAGGTTGTTGCCGAATTCCTGCAACGCTGCAGCGAGCTCCTGATCCAGAACCGTGTATCTATAGGGTGTCGCCGGAAGGGACAGCGGGACTGCATGCGCCGGGTGAATCCCGGTGGACAGAAAAAACCCGGCACAAAGAAGTCTCAAAACATGCAGGGTGACGGGTTGGATAAGCGTTCTCGGCATGTCGCACTGATAAACCAAACGCTGAAATCATCACAAGTGACTAAATTGCCGAAGAGATTTTAGATTGTCGAAATGACGCCGCCGTTAGTCAGCTTGTTGTCAGCTTGCCCCCCTAGGAGTGTTGCGCCGACACCGGGTGATGAATGGGCGGGGCTCGCCCGGTCAGAGAGAGCAACCGAGTCCTTACATGATGATGCCTGTCACGTCGATCTCTGCCACTCTAACGGCTGGCCTCCCCAGGGTCGGATCACCGTCGATTGTCGAGCAGGCCCAGTTTGAGCGCGCCTTAGGGCATGCAGCCGACTCGCTGAAAAACGATGCCGCCGCGGGGCCAGCGAGTGCGGCGCCAGTTGCTGCGGCGATGGATGTTCAGCGCGCGGCTGCGCCGACGAGCGGCATGGGCGATCGCGTGTTGCAGACGATTTCCTCCCTATATCCACACAACACTGTTTCCTTCCCCGCGCTCGACCATGACATAGCCCTTTCGAAGGGCGCTCTACCGGGACCGGCGCAGAAGCTTCCCGTTCCAGGTGAGGCGGGAACCGGAATCTCGGGCATTCCCCAACAAGGGCAAGACTTCGAAACGATGATGGCTGGTCTTCGGGATGTTTACAACGGCGTCACCCAGGTGGCGCTTATCTCCAAAGGCGTCAGCGGCGTCACATCATCCGTGAATAAACTTTTGAAGGAAGGCTGAACCGCGCGCATGATTGGCTTGGCCGAGGGCGAAATCATGCGTGGCCTGTCAGGGTGGCGGTCGGTTAGACTTGTCATGCTGCCAGTTCTCGTCGCCCTCACTGCTTGCAAAGCCGACCTCTACACGCAATTGCAAGAGCGTGAGGCAAATGAAATGCTCGCACTTCTTGAAGACAACGGGGTCGCCGCGATCCGGGTGGTCGCCAAGGATGGAACCAGCACGATCCAGGTTGACGAAAAGCTGCTCGCCTTCTCAATCAACCTTCTGAACGCCAAGGGGCTGCCGCGCCAATCCTTCAAGAACCTCGGTGAGATATTCCAAGGATCAGGCCTGATTGCCTCGCCGACCGAAGAGCGTGCCCGTTACGTGTATGCCCTGAGCGAAGAGTTGTCGCGGACGATCAGCGATATCGATGGCGTTTTTTCTGTACGTGTTCACGTCGTGCTGCCGCATAACGACCTTGTGCGAGCCGGTGCCACGCCATCCTCGGCCTCGGTGTTTATCAGGCACGACGCAAAAACAAATGTCGCGGCTCTGCTGCCAAAGATAAAGATGCTTGTAGCCGACAGCATCGAAGGCCTGTCCTACGATAAGGTGGAAGTGGTTTTGGTGCCGGTAGAACGGTCCGCACACGAGCAACGGCCCGATCCGACTGCTGTTTTGCCACAAGCATCACTACCTCTTCCTGCGCCACTTCTGGCGACCGTAACAGGTTTTGCCGCGGCCGTATTCGCCGTGGCCTGTTATCTCTTGATCGGCGTTGTTACGCGTCGGCGCAAGCAATCAACCGGCGTTTCCAAGGTCGAGGGGCGCCGGGATGCTTCTGCTGTCGAGGCCATTCGCAAAAGAATGCCTGCAATTGGACGTGGGTGACATCTCATTGCCAATGCCTATACAGACCGCCCGACCTGATGGTCCGCACTTTCCGGGCGCGAGCGAGCTTGCGGCTTCGGCCCATCCAACCCGTCTTGCGGCGCGTCTTGATCCAGCGTTATCGGCCGAAACGTTAGTGAAGTTGCAGAAGTGTTCCAGACTGCATCCAAGGCTGGCAGAATTGCTGGGCAACGATGACGTGGATCTGAACCACATCGGCTGCAGGCCGGACCTTCTACGCGGGCATGATCCATATCGAGCGGCCCTTCTTGCTGGTAGTATCTGGCATGCCCGTTCGCTGGTCGCGTTTGTCTCTCAGCCTGAGCTTGCCATCCTTGTTAAACGCATCGGCGTGGATGCACACGCATTCGGAATCCGACACCTGCTGCATGCTGTTGACAAAAGACTGATCTCGGACCCAGAAAAACTCGCTCAGCAAATCGAATACGATGGACACGCATGTCTTGGAGCTTGGCTCCAGGACAGTTCAGCGACCGAGCGTAACCGCGTGCTTCTTCGATTGCCCGAGGGGACTGCCGCGGAGACTCCAGCACATGAGCATTGGACCGCCGCCGGCCAATTGCTTTCACTTGTAGTAGCTCATTTTGAGACAGAGACCCCGGTGAAATGACAGTCGAACTTTCCGAGGGGCCAATAGCGCCGCAGATGCGTCCAGTCGGACCACTGATACCCGCGAGCGAGCTCGAAACCTGGCACAGCGCCGCGCAAGCCCTTGCCGCGGCAGAACGGCATCGGCAGCGCGTTCGAAACTGGGCACGCGCGGTTTACCAGCGGGCGTGGGCGCGCGGCCACATGGAGGGCTCGAATGCAGGCACCGAGGAGATGGCAGGGTTGATTGCGGAGACAATCTCCGAAATCGCGCGACGAAAGGCGGCTCTGGAGCAGGAATTGCCGCAGCTCGTGATGGAAATATTGAGCGATCTTATCGGCGCTTTCGATCCGGGCGAGCTATTGGTGAGGGCTGTTCGTCACGCCATAGAGTGTCAATACAGCGGCGCCGACGTTTGCCTTCATGTTTCTCCCATGCAAGTCGACATGCTTGCACGAGAGTTTGCTCGATGCGACGGCCAGGATGGTCGACCAAGGGTGCGGATCGAGCCCGACCCGACATTGTCGCCGCAACGCTGCGTGCTGTGGAGCGAGTACGGCAATGTTGACCTTGGACTTGACGCCCAGATGCGCGCGCTGCGCCTTGGTTTCGGGACGCTCTGTGAGAAAGGCGAGCTATGAGAAAGCCCGTCCCAGAACATAACGCTGACGCCGACACTCGAGCTCTCGTTCCAGCAATCTCGTCTTTGAGGGCTGCGGCCAAGCGAATTGACACGCGTGCGGTGCGCGGTCGGATCACGCGGGCTATCGGCACACTGGTTCATGCCGTCTTGCCAGACACTCGTATTGGGGAACTTTGCCTCCTAGAGGACCCGCGAACCGGGCTGTCGCTCGAGGCCGAGGTGATCGGCCTGTCGGGTGATGGTGTATTGCTGACACCGATCGGGGACTTGGTGGGCCTATCCAGCCGCGCAGAGGTCGTGGCCACTGGCCGAATGCGTGAGGTGCCCGTCGGCGGCGATTTGCTCGGTCGCGTGATCGACAGTCGTTGCCGCCCATTGGACGGCAAAGGCGAAATCAAGACCGTCGAAACTCGGCCCCTGCATGGCAGAGCCCCCAATCCGATGACGAGGCGCATGATTGAGCGGCCATTCCCGCTTGGGGTCCGTGTCCTCGATGGTCTGCTGACGTGCGGCGAGGGCCAGCGGATCGGGATTTATGGCGAGCCAGGTGGTGGCAAGTCGACGCTGTTGTCACAGATCGTAAAGGGTGCCGCCGCTGACGTCGTCATAGTGGCGCTCATAGGCGAACGTGGACGGGAAGTTCGTGAATTCATCGAAAGGAATCTTGGTGAAGAGGGCCTTCTCCGTACGGTCGTCGTGGTTGAAACATCCGACCGCTCGGCGGTAGAGCGTGCGCAATGCGCTCCAATGGCGACTGCGCTCGCGGAATATTTCCGCGATCAAGGCCTACGCGTTGCTCTCATGCTGGATTCGCTGACGCGCTTCTGCCGCGCTATGCGCGAAATAGGCCTTGCTGCGGGTGAGCCGCCGACGCGACGGGGCTTTCCTCCTTCCGTTTTTGGCATGCTGCCAGGCCTGCTCGAGCGCGCCGGCATGGGTGAGCGGGGCTCAATCACGGCCTTCTATACGGTGCTTGTAGAGGGTGATGGCACGGGTGATCCAATCGCCGAGGAATCGCGTGGTATTCTCGATGGCCATGTCATCCTCTCACGCGCTATTGCGGCGCGATCGCATTTCCCCGCTATTGATGTGCTGCAGAGTCGCAGCCGCGTCATGGATGCAGTCGTTTCGGGGACACATCGCAAGGCAGCATCCATTTTCCGCGAGCTCCTGTCGCGCTATGCCGAGACCGAGTTCTTGATCAATGTTGGCGAATACAAGCCAGGTGGAGATCCCCTGACTGACCGGGCTGTCGCGTCAATCGACGAACTGAGGGAGTTTCTGCGCCAGAGCGAAGATGACGCGTCAGATTTCGAGGAGACGGTCGCATGGATGTCGCGTCTGACCGCGTAAACTGGATTCAGTCTTCGAGGTTACGGCTTCTGAAGGAAATGCAAGAGCGTCGTGCCCTTGGCGAGCTGTCCAAGAAGGAAGCCCAGCGCGATGTGGCCGCCTCAGCCGTACAAAATGCCTCTAGGGAGCTTGCAATGATACAGCAACATTGTTCAAGAAAAGAAGCAGCGCTCTATCAGCATCTGATGTCACTCGACAACTTGTCTAGCGCAGCGCTCGACCGTCACCGCCTTCACACTGAACAACTTGCCGCTGAGATCAATTCCAGACGGCAGATGCTTGATGATACCCAAATCGCTCAAGAGGAGGCTGAGATGGCGGCGTCCAGGACGAGGGAGCTATGGGTCATATGTTCGGCGGCAAGGGACAAATGGCAACAAATCGAGGACGACGTGCGGCGCGCCGTCGAGACTCATTCGGAGGCCGCAGCCGAGATCGAGGCCGACGATGAGATACTGCTGAAATATGCGAGGGGGTCGCTTGCCTAAATGCCGCGCAACCGGATCCGACGGTCGCAAGAGGTCGTCCGAATGACACGACCGTGCAGTCTTTGATAGGCGCTGCGGTCACACCCGCCATGTTCGAACCAGTTCTGAAACTGTCCCACACGGTTGTCTCGTGGCTCAATGATACAGCAGCGCCGCGCACGCCGTTTCAAAGCCGGATCAACGAGGTGCCGCTATCGGTGCGAACGGCAGGGCTTGTCTGGCAGCAGGAACCTGCTGCCATTCCGATGCTTGACTGCGTCTGGAGAGTGGGAGCCGAAACGGTCATCTTGTCACTGTCGCGCCCGCTCGTAGAGGAGTTCATCACGACAGTGCAGAACGGCTTGGCCTTCCCTTCCGAGCCAACTGCTTCGCTAATTCTCGAACTCGCTCTGGAGCCGCTTGTCACTCGACTGGAGGAGACGACGCGTCTGAACGTGCAACTCGTGCGGGTATGCGAAGCCACGATGCTGGCTCCTCATCTTGAACTCGACATCATTTTCGGCGCGGTCAAGGGCAAGGGCCGTCTATTCCTGTTCACGCCACTTGACGGCTTAGTACCGCCTGCGTTTCGCGCGCTAGGCGAACTGCTTGCCCAGTTGCCGCGGCAGCTGGGCGGGCTGCCTCCAGAGCTCCCGCTCATTGTTGCAGGAGAGGTCGGCACGCTTCGCCTTCCTGCGGCGCTTCTTCGAAGCGCATGTGTCGGTGATGCATTGTTGCCCGATATTGCGCCGTTCGGCCGCGGCCAGATCACCCTAGCTGTCGGCCAGTTGTGCGCCGAGGCGGATCTTGACGGCGATGAATTAATCTTGCGGGGGCCTTTCCGCCCGCGACCGTGTCCTTTGGAGAGTGCGCATATGACACAACCCGGATCGCAACTGGAGCTTACTAAGGATCTCGACGATGTCGAGATCGTGCTTGTCTTTGAATGCGGCCGCTGGCCTATTTCTCTTGGGGAATTAAGAAGTGCCGGCGAAGGGCATATTTTTGAACTTGGATGGCCGATCGACGGCCCGGTCGACATAGTGGCCAATGGTCAGCGTATCGGGCGTGGCGACATTGTCCGCATCGGAGAAGAGCTGGGCATCAGGCTCCGTGGCGGGTTTGCATGCAATGAGTGAAGCTCAGCCGACAATCCTGGCGCTTCTTGCGGTTACCGCCGGACTCGGTCTGCTGGTTTTAGCAGTTGCCACGACAACGGCCTTTGTAAAGGTATCAATTGTTCTTTTCCTCGTCCGCAATGCGCTCGGGACCCAGACCATACCACCCAATGTGGTGCTGTACGCCGCGGCGATGATCCTCACTATGTTCGTTAGTGCGCCCGTTGCTGAGCAGACCTATGACCGCATGTCGGATCCCAAGCTCCACTATCAGACATTCGACGACTGGGTAAGCGCCGCTAAAGCCGGAAGTGAGCCCTTGCGCGAGCATCTCAAGAAATTCACAAATGAAGAGCAGCGGCGATTTTTCCTATCTTCGACAGAAAAGGTCTGGCCAGAGGAAATGCACGCTGCAGCCACGCCTGATGACTTTGCAATACTTGTACCATCTTTCTTGCTATCAGAATTGAAGCGCGGATTTGAGATAGGATTTCTACTTTATCTGCCTTTTATTGTTATAGATCTGATAGTGACAACTATCTTGATGGCAATGGGTATGTCGATGGTCTCACCAACTGTTATATCTGTCCCGTTCAAGATCTTCTTGTTTGTTGCCATTGATGGTTGGTCAAAATTGATGCATGGGCTTGTGCTGAGTTATACGTTACCGGGAGGCTGATCATCACTGAATCCAGCATCATTACTCTTATGAGCCAATCACTGGTGGTTTTCATGATCTGGATTCTACCGCCGCTCATTGCATCAGTGGTTGTCGGCCTCGTCATCGGCATCCTCCAGGCGGCGACGCAGATCCAGGATGAAAGCTTGCCGCTCACCGTGAAGCTTCTGGTCGTTGTCGCGGTGATTGGGCTGTTTGCTCCTGTGCTAAGCGCCCCGCTCATAGAGCTAGCCGATCAGATCTTCACCGAGTTTCCCGCAATGACACTTAGCTACTAGTCCGCCCCATGGACGCGCCATCGGCCGATATTCAAATTCTGATCCAGACGGCTCTCGAACTCGTCGTTGCGGCAGGTCTTGGGGCAGCCCGCGCGATGGGCATCATGCTGATCTTTCCCGTATTCACACGCTCGCAGATCAGTGGGCTGATCCGGGGCTGTTTGGCTGTTGGCTTCGCACTACCATGCCTGGCACACGTCAGCGGCGGATTGCCGGCGCTGGATCCTGATACGCGCCTGATCCAGCTAACCCTGCTCGGATTCAAGGAAGTTTTTGTCGGTGTACTCCTTGGCACTTTTCTTGGCATTCCGCTTTGGGGCCTTCAGGCTGCCGGGGAGCTTATCGACAACCAACGCGGCATCAGCAGCCCGACCGCTTCGGCCGATCCCGCGACGAACAGTCAGGCTTCCGCGATGGGCGTTTTTCTGGGGATCACTGCGATTGCCATATTCGTCGGATCAGGAGGCCTGGAAACTTTGATCAGTGTCCTGTACCGCAGCTACTTGATCTGGCCGGTGTATCAGTTTCACCCGACACTGAGTGGGCCAGGAGCAATGGAGTTGTTGGGGCTTCTCGACAGCATAATGCGCACGGCATTATTGGTATCGGGGCCTGTCGTGTTCTTCCTGATACTGATTGATATATCGATGATGCTGCTGCGTCGCTTTGCCCCGCAATTTAAGGCGAGCCAACTGTCTCCGGCAATCAAGAACATTGTCTTTCCAGTTCTCATGGTCACCTACGCTGCCTATCTGGTGGAGAGCATGAAACTGGAGGTCACACGTGCCAACGGCGTGCTGGAGTGGTTCGACAAATTGCTGCCATGAGCGACACAAGTGAAGAGAAGACACACGCCGCCAGCCCGAAGAAGTTAAGTGAAGCGCGCAAAAAAGGACAGCTGCCACGTAGCTCCGATTTCGTCCGCGCGGTCGGGACTTGCGCTGGGCTCGGCTACCTTTGGCTAAGAGGCAGCGTGATCGAGGACAAATGCCGGGAAGCGCTCCTATTAGCCACCAAGTTGCAGAGCCTACCTTTCGATACCGCGGTGCCGCAGGCATTGGTTGTGCTCGTCCAACTCACAGTCGCGGCTGTTGGCCCGCTGCTTGGAACCCTTGTCGCCGCGGTGATTTTGGCCAGCCTGCTAGCCAATGGTGGATTTGTCTTCTCTCTGGAGCCGATGAAGCTCAGCTTTAAGAAAATTGACCCCTTTGAAGGGCTGAAGCGCTTGGGGTCTGCTCGTTCCATGGTCGAAGTCTGCAAGACCATGTTCAAGGTATTGGTTCTCAGCGCAACCTTTTCCATTGTCCTTCTCGGGATGTGGAAGACAATGGTCCCTCTGCCGATCTGCGGCATGGGCTGTGTTGGCCTCATCTTTATGGAGACAAAATTGCTGATGGGAATTGGCGCCGGCGCACTGCTGGTCGGCGGACTGATCGATCTTCTGCTCCAGCGCGCGTTGTATCTGCGCGAAATGCGCATGACCAATACCGAAGTGACGCGCGAGTCGAAGGATCAGCAAGGAGCGCCAGAGTTGAAAGGTGAACAGCGTCGCATCCGCGAGGAGGCGGCCGACGAGCCTGCGCTTGGCGTGCATCGCGCCACGCTGGTCTTAACAGGAAGGGCGGTCCTGATCGGTCTGCGTTACGTTCGCGGTGAAACCGGGGTGCCGTTCTTAGTTTGCCGTGCCGAAGGTGAGCGCGTTTCACATGTGTTGAGCGAGGCGCGGGCACTACGCCTGACGATCGTCCATGACCATGTCTTAGCGCGTCAGCTGATAGGCACTACAAAACTCGGCCACGCGGTTCCTATGCAATATTTCCAGCCTGTCGCGAAAGCATTCTTTGCCGCAGGCTTGGCCTAGTCATTGGAAGTCCACGACTGCCCAGTTCAAAACTGACCTGGCTCCATGCTAGTGGCAAATGTCGGCTGGCCATCCGTGCCCCAGTGTCTCTGTCAGGCCAACCGCGCAACCGCGGGCCTGGGGCAATCACTCCCCTCGGATCTGCCACCCAGCAACTACGGCAAGTCCTCCGGGCATGACCTTGCAGCCTCTGCTGGCCGGTGCGTGGCGCAGTCCGAGGTTTTGAGGCCGGCAGTGCGGATTTGATTGGTGCAGCCGTTGGAATGCCCTCGTCAGCTAGTCGTCAACTAAGCGCCCTATGTTGAACAGCCGTGCTAACTTGAGCTCGGTTGCGAAACATAGGAGTACGAATCGTCATGTATGGTCGAATTGGTGGCTCATCCGATAGTTACCGCGCGCATAATGCCGGCGAGCAATCGGATGCAGGAAGCGAAGGGTTCGCGGACACATTTGCCCGAATGCACTTATCCGGATCGGAAGGTAGCGGCGCCTCATCATCGGCGGCTCCCCAAGCATACTCCCTCAATTCCCGACCTCCTGTGGTGGAGATCAACAGGACTTCCTTCAGGAGACAGGTGAGGCAATTTCATGGTGATGAAATCACGCACATCGCCGACAATCCTCAAGAGTATTCGGAGTTCGTATCGTCACGAGCCAGGCGCACCGCGGACGTTGCTCAGCAATATGGCATCCGTCGAGATACGGAGCACGCGCGATATTTCAGTTACCAATTGGGAGACCGGAGTGCCGGACTGCTGAGAATGGAAGGCGGATTCAGCATGAACGAGTTCGAATCGGAAAGTTGGCGGGAACAATTTCCTGGTCGAACTGAGGTCACTTCCATAGTGGATCTTCAAGTCGCCCATCCGCTCGTCGAAAATGCGGGCGATATTCTGCTGGAGCATCAACTTCGGATAGACGGCGACCGACCGTTGCTGAATTGGCGTGCGGCTAATCCGGAAGCACAAGCGCGCGCGCAGACGATGGGGTTTGTTGAAGTGGATCATGGCGACCTGGTGCTTGACCCTACGCAGCATCCCGACAAATGGACGAAGAACAGTGCCGGTGAGTGGCAGCGTGCAGGCAAACCTCCACTCTATCTCCACAAAACCGAGGATAGCGACAGCAGCGATAGCGGGTCCGACGACGATTTCATGTGATTTGTCGACCCGCCGCCGAGCCTTGCAACTGGTGACGGTTGCAAGGCTGTTGGCAGTGAATGCTAATTGTCCGGCGACAGCCCCGCCTTAGCGCCAGCGCCGCCGAGCAATCCAGCCCATCTCCCAGACAATAAACTGCGGATGCGCATCGTGGGTGCTTGCGAGCGGATTGTATTCGGGCCGGAACTCCGCCTCTTGGAACCGAGCTCTCCCGAATCCAATTTTCTCCACCACACCGTTGGGTCGTTGCGATGCGCCGATCCCGATCGGATCGGCTATGCCTGCTCCGCGCTCGCAGGAAGACCTTCCGCCTCGATCTTGGCGGCGCGATCTCGGCGATAAGTTGGATGGGAGGCAAGATACGCCGCCACGTCAACAGCCGGTAACGCGACATCGCAAATCGGCCCTGACGGTAGCCGATCGACTCCAATCGCCGGACCGCAACTCGCGCAGCGGCATTCGCGGTTTGGCCAGGAGAAATGCTCGCTGACTCACAGCGTGGCCGGCCGCATTCTGAGTGCCCTGTCATGCAGCCTGCGCCGACGGGAGCTCGGCACGCGAATGGCGTGGTTGGCGGCCAAGCCCTGAGGTCAACAAGGACTTACAGAAAGCGGGGGTGAGTTTGCCGCGATGAATTATGACCTTCTCGCGACCGGACCTAGCATCGGCTTCCTCTCGCTCTCGATTGTAGCCGCGCTGTTCGTTGGATTTAACGTGGCAAGCGGTGAATTCGGAATCAGCCAGCCCTTCCAAGTTTCTGGCCATGACGGGGCGACTCGTGTGGATGTGCACCCACATCGGGCTCGGCATCGCACCATTGACCAGCATCTTGGGCTGCAGCTTCATCTCAAACAGCTTTCCTGGCTCGCCACGCAGCGCGACCGGTGCCTCCGGCGGCATCAATTCGTCGGCATTGCACAAATGTTCCAGGTATTTTTGCGCCGGAAATGCGTAGGTCTTCATGCAATCAGTCGTAATGCCGGCTTTTCCTTCATTCAATGCGTTGGCCTGTCCCAGCACCATGTTCAGCAACCCTTTGAGCTGGTCTGTGCGTTCGTGCACTTTGGGTAGCTGGGTGGAGGTGAGTAGCAGGCGTACATTACGCCCCTGCAACCCGGCGAGACAGGTTTGCATCTCAATGGCCTGGGCTCGCAGGTACTGGGCCACATCGTCCACGACCTTACCGGCCTCCTCAGGCTTCATCTGGCGCACTTGGGAGACGACGCTTTGCTGACCGGCCAGATCGAACTGCAAAAGTTCGTCCAATCGTTTGAGCCGCTCCGTCAATACCTCCATTGACAACGCGGCGCCCCCGATTGTCGAGCCTGCCCCCGACGAACTCGCAGCCACCTCTTGCGCTCTCACCTGTGTACTCGCAACTTGATCCGAGCGCGCGAGAACCTTGGCTGCTGGCACTGTGCCGGCGTTCGCAGCGACTGGTGTTGATGGCTGCCCGGCGGCAGAAGTCCCGGCGCGAGCTGCCGACTTATGCTTTGACTTCCCTTTCCTTCGCGCTGTAGTGCCTTCTGACACTGCAGCCGTACCAGCAGTGCCAGCCGGTATCGCAGCGCCTGCCCTGGCCGGCATCGCAGCGCCCGCCTGGGCCTGTGGCGCCATGATGGCTGACGGCGGAGACTGCAGGTTCAACAAGTGCATGGCATCGTGCGCAGTGATCCATGCATCGTCCACGATCCGTTCGAACAGTTTCAATGGGAGGCCGGCATCTGGGTAGGTATGGCTTAGCTTGGTATGCACCTCGTGCAACGCCAATCCAAAATCCGAAAGCCGCTCCATGATTTTTTCTACAACCGCGCAATCATGAGCGTTGAGTGTTTTGCCATCATCCATTATGCCCTTCGCCAAAGAGAGGGCGCGAAGAGCTTCTTGAGCGGCGCTTGCCATCAGCTGCACCACTCCATTTCGACCGACGAGGAGTTCCTTCAAATCTGGCTCGAACCTGCTCGCCCGCAGTTCAATCTTGGCCCGCGCAAGACCGATCCGCTCACGGACCAGCCAGATCCTGACACTCAGTACCGAGCCGGCACGCAGCCGCAGTGCGCACCGCTCGGCTTCCCGCATCACGGGCGTTCCACTGGATAGGCTAGCGGTGGCAGCGCAGGCGGATCGCTGCCGTTCGGAGCGCCATGCCTTTTTTTCCCACCACTTAATTGCCGCCGTATGGTGGTTCTCCACATTTAAAATCAACAGCTCCTGCCGGTCCGCCTGGGAGTAGGAGTAGAGTTTATCGACCATACCTGCCGCTTTCTTGGTCTTTTTGTCCAATTTCGTGATCGTCGACAGGCCAAGTTTGTCTACTTCATTCGCGGCGTCGCACACGATCTGGCAACATCTACGCACCTTGTCGTCTGGCATAATTGTCTGCGCCTCAGCCGCAGGCAGGCTAGCGCGGTACTCCAGAATTGCTGAGGCTGCATCGACGACCCGACTGATCAGCTCCACCGCCTCCTCGGGGACGTCGGTTTTCCTGGCCGCAGCCTCGCAATCAGTCAGTTGTTGAACAAGACTGTTCATTCTGAGCTGTGTCGGACTGATATCTTCATTTGACGATGAGCTGGTGCCTTCCACCTGCGCGGTTGATAGTTGGCTACCGACCGGCGCCATGGCTTCGCCCTCAGACATGGAGGGAGAACCGCGCCGCCTTGCGGCTGCGCCACGTGGCGCTACGGTTCCGCGTGGTGGCGCAGCGGCTCCACGTCGCGGTGTGTTCAGGATTTGATCTTCGCCAATCGAGGCGCCTGGCAGACTTTCGCGGGCATCGCCTGGACCGCGCGCAACTGGAAGGGAGGAGGGCCTCCTATCGGCGTCCCCAGAGCGCATCTGCTCCACAACGGAATCGAATGACTGTCCACCTTCTCCCGCAGCAAGACTTGATTGCGAAAGGGAACTGCTCGCCCGCCCCGCGCGGCTGGCTCCAGTTTCAGCCTGCGATTTCCGTGGTCGGCCAATGCCCTTCATATTGCGTCTCCGTAGTAGGCGAGAATGTGCTGCTATTGTGCTGGCGGCTGACGAGACCAGCGGCATCTTTCGGTTAACGTCACGGTCAGCCAGACCCGCGACGGCGTAATGTTCCCGCCAAAGTGCTTCTCAGTAGCAGGCCAAGATTGGCCCGAGCTCACAGGACTTTCGCAACGTTGCCATCGATGTCCTGAGATTATCAGCGCTTCAGTCCGCCGATTTCCAGGAACAGCGAATGAAATCAGACCAACTCGGCTAGCTCCCCTTCCTAGACACGTGCCTGACGATTTTATTGATGCGTCACTCCTCTCGTTCGCCACCGACAAAGTCACACATTTGCTTCAGAGAAGCGTGTGCGTTGCGTATCACGCGGACCATTTCGATCTATAGTTACAAAAAGTGTCGAGACGGGACCTTTGGATCCGAAGGTCAGGCACGGCCGGCCTAGATAGACCGCTTGGCTGACGATTAGCTGACGATGGGAGTTCTCACGAACAGGGCAAGAAAATCCGACCGCTTCAAGCTTTCGATATGGTGAGAAGAGGATCCGCACCGGCCTCCCAAAGCCGGCAGACCATCCCATGTTCGTACGGTCGCCGACCTTCTCGAAGCCAATGAGCTCACCGCGCCGGGCCGTGATGTGCAGGCGAGAGAATGGTGATGCAAAGACCGAGTTCCTGCTCGTTGCGTGCGCCCGTGGAGCCAGCAAGAATACGGTCATTGCGGTCATGCAGCACGTGGACCGTGTCTCCTGTTCGACACCACAGCATCGAGGATGCAAACGAGCTGCTGCGGCTGCCATTCGGTCGCGGCATGCGTGGACGGCGGGATTGGCCGAACAGCCGAGATCGTGGTCGACTGTTCGATGCGAGAGCAACATCCTGCAGAGCATACGTTTTTGCGCTGGCCGGTTTTTGTCAAAAGCCGTCAGGTTCTCGAAAGCTCCCGCCCTTAGCTTGATCGAGGCTAACCTTTAACACGTCGCCGCCAATGGCAAATGCCGGAGTACCTGATGATAGCAGCAATTGGGAGTGGAGTTGGCAACCTCGGGACTTCCTTGATCCGAAAGGGCCATGGGGATTCGAAATCCGAGCATTCTGGTGATGGCAAGCCGGCTGATGGCAATGATGGCAAGCCAGCTGGTGGGAATGATGGCAAGGCAGCTGGCGGGAACGATCGGGCGGATAACCGGACCGTTTCAAATGATCAACTTCAAGACAACTCACAGTCTGCAGCACAAAGTGAAGCCTTCCAAAGTATCCTGCGATCGTTCGCGTTCCAATTCGCGAACGATGCGATGGCTGAGGCCGATGAAGCTTTGGATGACACAGAAGATGCCTGACGCGGGAAATCCGGCGTGAGGTCATACAGGCCGTTATTGACGGCACAACTCCAACAGAAAAAGGAATGATCATGGCTGCAGTTGATAATAATAAAAAATCAGGCAATACCAATACCAGTAGCGCCGGCAATACCGATAAAACTAACAGTGGCACTCCCGGCAATACAAGCGGAGCTGATGCTACTGCTTTTCAGGCGCAAGTGCAGGAACTAACCAATGTTAGCTTGGAGGCGACGAAAAGGAGTGTCCAGTTGCGCACTCTAACGACCAATCTCCAGACCATCAAGAAGGCCGCCGACGAACGCGTTTCGTAATGTCGGAAGCGGGTTTTAGACTGCCCCCTAGCGCGTCTCCTTATTGACGCGACGTAGTCCCGAAATGAGCCGCATGGCAATTGCCATGCGGCTTCTATCCTGTTTGAGAGATGCTCTGTGGATGACGCCGTTTCCCTCCGTTTCGAAGTGCGTTCGGGGCACTATTGCGGTCTGACCGGCAAGACGGATCTTCAAAAGTGTTTAATCGGCAGCGGCTTCGATGCCGATTTGGTCTTTGTCGAGCAGGGACTGGCACCGCATCACCTTCGTGTAACTCTTCTTGGCAAGTCGATCGAACTGGAGGCGCTTGCACCCGGACTCAGTATCGAGGGCAACCGGAATATCGCCGCAGGCCAGTCCGTTGTTGTGCCCCTTCCTGTCGTCCTGCTCGTAGGCGAGATGTCCATTGCTTTGTCCGTGCAGGATGCAGAGCCGCCTGGTTCGACCGGCATACCGCGCCTACCGATCGGTGTGCTCGCCATGGTCATAATCAGCTCACTCGGGATCGGCGCGCTTTCAGGCACGATCTCCTATCTTGGCAATGCAAGTGGATCGAGCCCCAATTCACTTCGGGCTGAAGTCGCGTCCAGAACGATCAGTCACCGCGCTGACAATGAACTTACGGAGGCAGCGGCCCAAGAGCTGCAGGAGGAAGTCGATCGAGCGGGTCTTCTCGACGTCAAGATTGGGTCGGCAAAGGGTGTTGTGACCGCCGAAGGCACCGTCACGTCTGAATCGGTCATCAGCTGGCAGAAGCTTCAGCAATCGTTCGATCGTCGCACCAAGGGTACTCTAACACTGGTGAACGGAGTGCTCATCAAAGAGGAGAAGGCGCCATCCGCAATCGCGGTCGAAGCTGTGTGGCATGGGGTCCAACCATATATTGTCATCGACAGCGAGAAGTATTTTGTCGGCGCCATTTTGGCTGATGGATGGGTGGTCGAACGTATTGAGGACAGCCGTGTGCTGCTGAGCAGGAATGGCCGCATTGCTGCTCTCCAATATTGAAAGCTCGCAGGCCCCATCAAGCAGCACTCTATGGCCAGCCAAACATCCTGTCGCGCTCGGTGCTGACAAGCTGGCTGCGTTGGAAACATTTGCTGCCCAGCCATTTCGCGCCTGCTTGTGGCTCTCATGCAGGGTCACGCGCTGGCCAAGGCTGAGGCGCCTTCGGAGTTCGAAAGCCACGTTTCATGGCGTAACAGCAGAGTAAGTCTCAACCGATTGCAAAGGTGTCTCGATGGCCAACGTCCTGCGTGACTTCATCAAGCGTGCGCCGGCCAGCCCGGATTTAATGGTTGCGTTGATGCTGCTTCTGGCTGTCGCGATGATGGTCATGCCTATCCCGGTCGTGGTGGTCGACGCCCTGATAGGATTCAATATGGGGTTGGCCATACTGCTGATGATGGTTGCCCTGTATGTCAGTACTCCACTTGATTTTTCCTCTTTGCCCGGCGTTATTTTGATTTCCACTGTATTCCGTCTCGCGCTCACGGTCGCAACGACGCGACTGATCCTGGCCGAGGGGGAGGCCGGCAGCATTATTCATACTTTTGGCGATTTCGTCATTTCAGGCAATATCGTGGTGGGTTTCGTCATATTTCTGGTCGTCACCATGGTGCAATTCATGGTCCTCGCGAAGGGTGCCGAACGGGTGGCAGAAGTGGCGGCGCGTTTCACGCTGGATGCTCTGCCGGGCAAGCAAATGGCGGTCGACGCAGAGCTACGCAACGGCCACATCGATGCCAACGAATCCCGCCGGCGGCGCGCCGAATTGGAGAAGGAAAGCCAACTCTATGGCGCGATGGACGGCGCGATGAAATTTGTGAAGGGCGATTCCATCGCCGGGCTGGTGGTTATCTGCATCAACATGCTGGGTGGAATTTCGATCGGCCTGCTCTCCAAGGGCATGTCCTTCGGCGAGGTACTGCATCACTACACTCTGCTGACGATAGGCGATGCATTGATATCGCAGATTCCGGCCCTTCTGCTCTCCATTACTGCGGCGACCATCGTCACCCGTGTGACTGGGACGGCGAGGATCAACCTCGGTACAGAAATGGTCAGTCAGCTCACGGCCAGCACTCGAGCCTTGCGACTGGCGGCCGGCGTCCTGGTTGTAATGGGGTTCGTTCCTGGGTTTCCCCTCCCCGTCTTTCTGATGCTGGCCGCAGTGTTCGCTGCGGTAAGCATTGTCAAGGCTGATGTGCTGGGCGCCGGCACTGCCGATGCGAAAGGTGGAACTGCAGCGGAGCCTAAGCAAGCCGCGCCTGCGAAGGAATTCCCGATCGCATTTTTTCTAGCGCCAGATCTTATGCAGGCGGTCGATCAAGCCGAATTGCAAAAACATATTGGGCGCGTTTCGCTCCTGGTCACAGCCGATCTGGGCATTATCGTTCCTCGCATCCCTGTCTTGGTTGACGAGCAGCTGCCTGAATCGCAATTCCGAATTGATGTCGAGGGCGTGCCAGTCGAACAGGACGCCTTAGATCCAAACCAGATGGCGCTCCGAGCCGATGTAGCGCACGTCGACTCGAGCGGTGTCCCCCTTAGACGTGAGCCGAAAACGGACACACTCCCGGTTGAACATACCCCTGCAAAGGCCCTTACGGGCGCCGGCACGGAGCATAGGGCTCCCGGCGAACTCCTCGCCTTGCGCGTCCATGCAGCGTTGACCCGCTACGCACCGCGATTGGTGGGCATCCAAGAGACCCGACATTTCCTGGGCCGAATGGAGCAGGAATATTCTGAGCTTGTGAAAGAGGTGCTACGCACGACGCCGATTCCTCGGATTGCCGATGTTCTGCGCCGCCTCCTGGAGGAAGGTATCCCAATCCGCCACACCCGTCTCGTGTTGGAGGCATTGGCCGAATGGAGCGAGCGTGAGCAGAACGTTGCCCTGCTGACGGAATATGTCCGTTCTGGTTTGAAGCGACAGATCTGCCACCGCCATGCCAACACGGAGGGCATCGTGTCCGCCCTGGTCGTCGAGCGCGAGAGCGAGGATGTGATGCGTGGCGCGGTTCGAGATTCGGATGCAGGCCCCTATCTCGCACTGGAGGATCGGCAAAGCGAAGCGATGCTATCACAGATACGTCAGGTCCTTTCGAACGCAGAACCGGGTCAAACCCGCCCTATTCTGTTGACGTCGATGGATGTCCGACGTTTCGTCCGCGGCTTTCTGACGCGAAACGGGGTTGATCTCGCCGTGCTGTCTTATCAAGACCTCGCCTCCGACTTTACAATTCGCCCCGCAGGATCCGTCACACTCCCGCACGGATCGAACAGCGGATTGTTAGAGTAGTCCCACCTTTCCTAACTGAACGCCACGCGCCTCCCCGATAACTGAGAGATAACATGAATAGTAATACAGTTTCTCCATCGCCTATGTTTCTGCGCCGGAACTCACTTCTTTTTGCCGTACTCGCCATTCTGCCTTTGGGCGGTTGCGCCAGCTGGCAAAAGCCGGCTCTTTCCGTGCAGGAGACATCTTCCCCCGAGTTGCTCAGCGCCGATCAAATCGATCCGGCTATGCGCGAACGCATTTTGCGCGAAGTTGGTCAGGATGTTCAAGAGCGGGCTTTGCGGGATGAGGTGAAGCAGCACCCGGACAATGTTGATGCGGCGATACGACTTACAAATGCCTTGGTGGGCCAGAAGCGCCCGCACGAAGCGGTTGAGGTGCTCGACAGCGTCTTGGTTGCAGCCCCAGGAAACGTACGTGCATTGAATGCGAAGGGCGTGATTTTGGACATTGAGGGGCGGCATGACGCGGCACAGGCCCTGTATCGGCGAGCTCTCGAAAACGAGCCAGGCAATCAGATGGTGCAGCATAACTTCAATCTGTCGCTTGCCTTTAACGGCAAGTCCAAACAACCAAGGTTAGCACGATCGCAATAGGTGGGCACAGTGCATGCGCAGCCTGTTCCCCGGCTCGAACACGCGCTCGGCTCCCATCATAGATGGCCCCCTGAAGAGAGCCATATCTATGCAAAACAGTTGCTCCAGATCTGGCCGGCAGAGATCGGCAGGAGAGCCGGATGACATCACGCGGCCACCCGCAAGGCCACCCGCCTCGCTTCGTTGCCAGAGCGCCCTCTCCCTCGCCGGTCACCGTCTCGCAATGCGGCGACCTGGCTTAAGGCGGTCGACCGAGCGCCCGATGCAGTAGCCATGAATACGTAACGCAGCGATGGACCCGCCGGATCGTGTCGCGCTTGTGCTGGCCGTCCCTGCCATTACAGCACGGTGATTGTAGCTGGATCCTATTCTAGAGGCATCGATGGTGTGGATGCCTTCGATCCAAACAATCGATTTGTTGAATTCGTCCGCCTGAGGAAATTAGCTGCGGCGATCCGACTTCCGACGCCTGCAGGCGCAAAACCAACAGCGTGAGCGCTGCGGGTCCGGAGGCAGGCTGCAAAGTGCAATCACCAGCGCTGATAAGCGGCAAGTGAAGAATGTATCGCTCGGGCGACTCCTGTGTTGTGCACGGTTGCCCCGCGAGGTGAACTGTAGCAGCTTGGCAGCTCAGCGTTCACGAAAGGAGAAAAGATTTGGGGCCAAGCAAAGACCGGCTTTTTTGATTGTCTTGCTGTATCGCTATGGTGGGGCGGGCGCGACCGCTCCCATAATTCAATACGCTGCCTTTAGCGATGGACGATGACGGGATGCGTCGCCGAGACTTCAATGGTGGAGGAGCAGCGCACCCGTCGATCCATTTGCTTTCAGCGGCAACCGCCACTATGAAGCGACACTTCGCCCAACTGTGTTTCAAGCTGCCCGGAGAAGTTTATGACAGAAGAACCCCACAAGACCGACATCCTCATCGAGCTCACTGCCGATGTTGTATCAGCCTACGTCTCCAACAACCCCGTCCCGGCGGGGGAGCTTCCTGCCCTGATCGCCCAAGTGCACGGGGCTCTAAACGGCACGGCTGGACTCATACCGGCAGAAGAGCCTGTGCCTGTAAAAAAACCTGCTGTCCCGATCAAAAAGTCGATCGAACCGGACTACATCATTAGCCTTGAAGACGGCAAGAAATTCAAATCGCTAAAGCGCCATCTGGCGACGCACTATGGTCTGACCCCAGACGAATATCGCGCCAAATGGGGTCTGCCGTCGGATTATCCCATGGTGGCGCCGAATTACGCCGCTGCGCGCTCCGCCTTGGCCAAGACCATGGGACTCGGCCGCAAACCGAAAGAGCCGGAAGCCCCAGCCACGGCGCCGGCGAAACGGACCCGCAAGAAGGTCGCAGCCTAAATCCGTATCAACAGTCGTTCGGACGCGCAGCAGCCGTTGGCCCAATCTGCGCGGAATCAAAGGGCGGGGATGAGCCCCGCCTTTCCCGTCCAAGAGCCTCATTTCCAGAGTAATTCATGATGGCTCCAGCAATCCCTGCCGCGGCATTAACTTGCATGCTCCGGCCCGGGTTTCGAGCCGTCAATGCGTTCCGGCGATGACGAACCTTGCCAAGGCTTTCCCGGACCGTTAGCCAGCCTTGCTGAGGCTGCCTGCAGAGGACTTTCCCGTGCGGCGATCCTGTTCCACCTCGTAGTTGATCTTCTGGCCCTCATTAAGGGTCGACAGGCCCGCTCGTTCAACAGCGGAAATGTGGACAAAGACATCCTGACCGCCGTTGTCAGGCTGAATAAAACCAAAACCCTTCGTGCTGTTGAACCACTTCACCGTTCCAGTCGCCATATCCATTCCTTTGTAATAAGTCG
Organism: Mesorhizobium sp. M8A.F.Ca.ET.165.01.1.1; assembly: GCF_004792065.1. Classification (NCBI taxonomy): domain Bacteria; kingdom Pseudomonadati; phylum Pseudomonadota; class Alphaproteobacteria; order Hyphomicrobiales; family Phyllobacteriaceae; genus Mesorhizobium; species Mesorhizobium sp. M8A.F.Ca.ET.165.01.1.1. The sequence goes on from NZ_SRTH01000011.1 coordinate 160,269, forward strand.
CAACTTAGGCAGGCCATTCACGCCAGCCTGATTTGTACACGAGACTTTAGGCGCATCAAAATCGGAAAATTGCAAGGCCCACTCGATCGCCTGATCTCCAGCAGCAACTGCAACATATGCGAGGCGCGTGCCAGACGAGGCGTATGCCAGACGTTTCGTCGTGCGCTGTCGCTCGAACGTTGACAGAAACAATGACACACCTTGCAAACTCGGCACATCTTGTGGACGTGCTCGGGTCGCTTCTCGACTGCGATACCCGCTCCTGACCGGGTATCGTCGGCCAAAATGAGGGTTTTTGTCATGTGCCGCCAGACCGAAAGATCAGGCGCGCAGCGACCTGCACATTCAAACCGGAACCCGCGAACCTCGATTAGCTTCTGCCTGCTCCGAAGGGCGGTAGCCTGCTCTGAGGCGGGCCACTGTCGGGTTGAAAACCAACTGTCGGGTTCGGAACCCCAGATTGTCGGCAAGGTACGCGCCGCCCACTGGTTGGCCAAAGGGCACTGGCTCCTGATCCTGCCGCCATGCTCGCCCGATCTCAACCCGATCAAGACAGGTCTGCTCAAAACTCAAGGCGCGGCTGCGGAAGAAGGCGGCCAAAACTTTCGACGCTCTCTGCGGAACTCTCGGCGATATCTGCCAGCTGCTGGAGCCAAATCAAAAACCATTAATTGCGACAGGTGATTTTATGACATTCATTGCGAAGAGGCCAGAATGAACAGCGGAAGAGAGTAGCAGCTCTCTGGTCGCGGCGAGGTGGATCGTCGACACGATCGGCACCTGGCCCGTGCGGGGATCGCACCGCAGCCAGCACCAGAGCCAGACCTTGACCGCTTGCCTTGCTCAGGCGCCACAACAACGAGTGGCTGGAAGCAGATCCACGTGAACTCAGCGATATCGATCAGACGATGCTTACCCTCATGAAAGCCGATCCCGACGCTGTCCAGCGCCGCGAAATCCTGACCAGCATATGGCGCATCGGATGCCACCGCCTGCACACTCACCATCGACATGCCGGAACTCGGAACCAAAGGCCGCAAGCCTCGCCGGCCTCGGCAAAATGGAGCGGCCGCGCCTGGGCGGCCGGGCCAATGTTCGCCAGGCCCTCTACATGCCCGGCCCTTCGCCCTGCGCTTCAACCCCGACCTCAAGGCAAAATACCAGGCGCTAAAGGCGGCAGGCAAACCCGCAAAGGTCATCATCTTGTTGCGAAAGCTCCTCATCCTAGCAAACGCTCTCCTCAAGGCGCAGCGAAAATGGCCCCTAAAACCCTTGACCGAAACGGATACCTTAGCCTTTCAGGTGAGGCGGGCCGAGATAGACCAACCGCGGGTTTAACTTCGCGAGTTTAAGCTGATTATGCCGATGCAACTCTAGCGCCTGCGCGACCGTTTTAGCTTCCATCAACAAGGCGGCAGGGTGGGAGGAAGTACCCTCCCCTGCCGCGAACAAGCTTTGGACAAAGCCCCACCTTGTCCGTAATGTGATCGGGAGGCCGGGGCGCGGCGGTGCTCAGCGGATGTGACGCGCGAGATCTGCGACCCTACCCATCAGCACTTCCATCGGTCCTCGCTGGAAGACGCGCAGCCAAAGCACCGCAAAAGTGCTGATAACCACAACGAAGCCAAAGAGCGTGGACAGGCTCTCGTCTTTGAAAATGTTTATCTTCATAAGATAGGCTATTCCCGCAATGTGCAGCACATAGGCCGTCAAAGACATCGAGCCGACTGCGATTATTGGCCAGACCAGCTTTCGCAGACGCGGGAGCGCATCCACAGCGAGCATGCAAGCCGCCAAGATGATCATTGCGCAACCGGTGCTGCCCACGATCGAAAGCGTCGTTTCGCTATGAGGTGCGGCTATCCATGACGACTTGACTATAAATGACGACTTGGAAGGCTCAAAAGCGCCGTCAACGTCAGACCACCACAAGGAGGTTTCAGTCAAAGCGCGGGAACTCAGCGCGAGCAAGGATCCCCCATGGCCCAACACGGCCAGCGCGACCCCCGCCAGACCAAGGCGCCAATGCGCTGCTAGCGTATTAAGATTAAGGCGCGCGATGGCCATGCCAGCGATGAGGAAAGGAACCCAGGTCACCGCGGGATAGTAGCCGTTGACCATGAGGTTGAAGACCGGGTCGAGGAGGTTGGGGGCAACCGACAGAAGGGAGGAACGGACTTGCGGGAGAACTAATGCCGTAGCGGCAGCGATCAAGCCCAGCTGATATGCGCTGAGCCGATGGAGCGGCAATACCAACAAGAAGCAAATTCCGTAGTATTCTAGGATGACTTCGACCTGGGTACCGAGGCAGCCCAGGATTGAGCCAAGCGCGAGCAAAACAAGGGCACGAATTGCGACTCTGGCGATGGCCTGTCTACCGGCTATCCCCGACTTCGGCGCCTTGCGACCTGTAATCAGGAGGATTGAAAAACCGGCCAATACGGCAAACAGGGCCGACGGCCGCCCATGGGTTAGTTCCATCAGAAACCCGACTAGTCCTCCTTCGCCGGGGTCGGGACCGAGATGGGCGGCATACATCCCGAAGACAGCCAGGCCCCGAGCGAGGTCGATGCCGACCAGCCGATCTACTACCGACCCATTCCTAGCGTCGGCAACCGGTGCCTTCATTACCATGGTAGATTCCCTTGCTGGGTGTGTGGATCGCGGGAGCCGCGATAGGAGAGCCGGTCGGCTGCTGCCGTCGCCTCGTGAAAGGGTTCAAAACATCGCGCCATCTGGCGCATCGAGCCGGCGACAGAGCTGTTCAGCCATTAGCCTGGGGTAAGAACAACAGATCGGCTCACAAAGCCTGTGTCACGGACCTGAAAAGTGGTGTCGCGGAACCGTCGTTTTTTGCATGATGGCTAAGCCGAGAGATCCACTGCACCGACGAGAGACTCAGCGACGTTAGATATCCGATCAGTACGCCGCGGCTCCGCCGGTGACGATCACCCCGGGTGTCAAGGCCAGGGCGTAAACCTGCCATAATCTGTGGTAGTGCGCCCGCGACCAATCCGTTCGACAAAGCTCGGCGCATGGTCGAGCCAATCATATTCTTCCATGTGGCTGTTGCCTGAAAAACCGAAGACGCCGTTCGCTGGTCCAGCTGTTCCAGACCTCGGCCTGCGTCGGTCATTAGAACCGGCGCGCCTGTTTCCCAAATCAATTTGCTGATGCAGCCGCCGGGGGTCACATTGAGCAAAAGTGCCGAGGTCAGGACGGGTTTCATAGGGGCTCTTCGTTTGGCTTTGTTAACGACCCCTTTCTTGCAAGTTGTAGCTGACAGCAGCCTGAAAGCTCCCCAAATAATTCGCTGCCGCCGGTTCAGCCTATTGTCAGCTTCGACCAATAAGATGGGAGCCTTGCCCTCATACCGGAGCTCGGCAGCATGATGCGAATACTGCTCACTGAAGACGATAAGGACCTTGGAAGTGCTATGCACGATCATTTGGTGGCTGGTGGCCACGCGGTCGACTGGGCCAAGAACCTGTCCGAAGCGCGCGATTATGCAGCTGTGGTCGGCTACGACCTTATTTTGCTCGACGTTCACCTGCCGGACGGCAATGGGATCGACTATCTGCGGGAGCTGATCAAGGAACTTGAATCGGCACCGGTCATCATTCTGACAGCCTGCGATCGGATTTCGCATCGCATCGAGGGCTTCAACGCTGGAGCCGACGACTATTTGGTCAAGCCGTTCGATCTGGGGGAACTCTCAGCGCGTATCCATGCAGTGGCACGTCGCCATGGGCATTTTCCGGAGCCGCAATTTTCGGTTGGGACGCTTTCCATACAGGCAGCCGAGCGACGCCTCTTCCGCGACGGGCAGGAGGTCTACCTGACTTGACGCGGATGGGCGGTGCTCGACTACCGTCTGCCCCAGCCCTGCACGGTCGTTTCAAAAGGGAAGATCGTGGACGCGCTTTTCGGCAGACGGCGCTGATTCATACTCTAAAAGAAAATTCGGCTTCCAGTTGCCTTGGCCATGACTGCCCTTCCCGAAAGATGGGTGACAGTTCATTCCGGATAGATGGGTTACACTTTCGGCCCTTTGCAAGGAGAGCAAGGTGCCTTGGAAGGAGTGTAACGTCATGGAAGAGCGGCTGAAGTTCGTCGCCCGGCTGCTGGACGGCGAGAAGATGGCGGTGCTTTGCCGGGAGTTCGATATCTCGCGCAAGACCGGCTACAAGATCCTCACGCGCTACAACGACAGCGGCCTGGAGGGGCTGACGGACCGATCGCGGCGGCCCTATCGCCACGCCAATCAGCTTCCGTTTCAAATCGAGAAGCTGATTGTGCGCCTCAAGCAAGACAAGCCGACATGGGGTGCGCCGAAGATACGCGAGCGGCTGGCCCGGCTGTATCCGGATGTGCACCGGCCCGCGATCTCGACCGTGCATGCCGTGCTCGACCGCCGGCATGGTCGAGCGCCGCAAGCGCAGGCGCAACAGGGCGACGGGGACACCACTTTCAAACGGCTGTCGCCCTAACGATCTTTGGTGTGCCGACTACAAGGGCGAGTTCGGCAGAGAACACGGCCGGGACAGGGGATCACAAACACTTGACCGTTCCAGACCCTGGCAGTGGCGCATCGATTGACCGTTGGCTCTGTTCGTGGGCACCGAAAATAGGGCCTTCTTGGTCCTCGGCAGAGAATATGGCCCGGACGGGGGATAACAAACACTTGACCGTTCCAGACTCTGGCAGTGGCGCATCGATTGACCGTCGACTCTGTTCGCGAGCGCCGAAAATACGGACGACCCCTATGGTCAAAGTGCACTTCTGACCTGCTAGGCACTGTTCGATAACTGGAGGCACCCGCTACGGTGCCCTCGTATTTAAGACACCTGTCAGTTTCAAGCCTGGACATTGACGCGTGGCGCGGCTGCCATTCGTTGACCGCCACGTCGAATTGCCCGCCAACCAGTGTACAGCCGCCGGTGGTCACATTGAGCAAAAGTGCCGAGATCAGGAGGGGTTTCATAAGGCCTCTTCGTTTGGCTTTGTTAACGACCCCTTTCTTGCAATTGTAGCTGACAGCAGCCTGAAAGCCCCCAGATATTCGCTGGCGCCGGTTCAGCCTACTGTCAGCTTCGATCAATAAGGCAGGAGCCTTGCCCTCATACCGGAGCTCGGCAGCCTGATGCGAATACTGCTCATTGAAGACGACGACGACCTTAGAAGTGCTGTGCACGATCATTTGGTGGCTGGTGGCCACGCGGTCGACTGGGCCGAGGGCCTGTCCGGAGCGCGCGGTCATGCAGCTGTGGCCGGCTACGACGTTATTTTGCTCGACGTTCACCTGCCGGACGGCAATGGCATCGACTATCTGCGGGAGCTGATCAAGGGGCTTGATACAACGCCGGTCATCATTCTGACAGCCCGCGATCGGATTTCGCACCGCATCGAGGGGCTCAACGCTGGCGCCGACGACTATTTGGTCAAGCCGTTCGATCTGGGGGAACTCTCGGCACGCATCCGTGCAGTGGCACGTCGCCAAGGGCATTTTCCGGAGCCGCAATTTTCGGTTGGGACGCTTTCCATACAGGCAGCCGAGCGACGCCTCTTCCGCGACGGGCAGGAGGTCCACCTGTCTGGACGCGAATGGGCGGTGCTCGACTGCCTTCTACGCCGGCCCGGTTCGGTCGTTTCAAAGGGGAGGATCGAGCACGCGCTTTATTCATTCAATTCGGAGTTCGAGAGCAACACAGTGGAGGTTTATGTCAGCCGGCTCCGCAAGAAGATCGGCGGGGATAGAATAGCAACCGTGCGTGGCTCCGGATACAGGCTCGTGGTCACATGACGAACTCGAACAGCATGACGAGAAAGCTGATATCGTGGTTAGGCGGGGCAACGCTCCTGGTTTGGATCGCCGCCCCAACCATTGCTGCGTTCATTTTTTGCAATAATGTAAACGAAAGTTCGGATGACTTGCTCCAGGCGAGCGCAGAGTACAGAGAACCAGAGCTGATCAAGGTCTTGAATGGAAAACACGTTGATCAATACAATAACCACTTGCCAACTTATAAAAAGTACTGGACCTATCGTGAGCAGGTTATTAATAAGTACGGGGTAGTGCTTATTTCCGAACCGGAAGAGGGTCAGCAGCCCTTCCCTGATGCTCCCCTGAGTAACGGCTTTTGGGGAAACGCTGATTACCGCGTCTACACAGAGGAGATCCAAGACGGCGTGTATCATCAGTTGGCCGAACCGCTTGATGGCCGCCGTACCACAATCGCGAAGGGCGCACTTTTTGTCTTCCTTCCGACACTCGTGCTCCTGCCCTTTAGCTTAGCTGTTTGGTGGATCGTGATCCGGCGCTCGCTGCGGCCAATCGAGGTACTGCGACAGCAGATCGGATCGCGCGACGGCGGCAATCTGTCACCAATGGACTTGGGCGATTTCCCGGCAGAGTTGGCTCCAATCGCGGCATCCGTCAATCGGCTTCTCGATCGTCTGCGGGCGGCTCTCGAGGCCGAACGCGAGTTCGCCGCAAACAGTGCGCATGAACTGCGCACGCCGATCGCAGGTTCAATCGCTCAGATGCAGAGATTAGTGGCCGAGCTTCCCAATGGGTCGGCCAAAATGCGTGCGCGCGGCATCGAGCAAGCGCTGTCGAGCCTTGGCCGCCTTGTCGAAAAAGTGCTTCAGCTCGCTCAAGCCGAATCGGGGGTTGGCATGGCGGATCACGCGATCGATCTTGTCCGATCGGTTCGGCTGGAAATCGACGACCTGAGGAAAAAGCCGCAATATGCCGGACGCCTGCATCTTAACGTCGACGGCTGCACCACTTTGATGCGCAAAGTGGATGTCGATGCGTTTGGGATCCTCCTTCGTAACCTGATCGAGAATGCGCTGATACATGGACTGCCCACTGTTCCGACAACAGTTTCCGTCCAAACTGATGGAACCATCGCTATTGCAAACGCCGGACCGGTGGTGCCCCTCCCCGACCTCGAAGGGCTTACAAAGCGATTTAGTCGTGGTGCTACTCCTGCTGCGGGCTCAGGCCTTGGTCTACATATCGCTAACATGGTTATCCAGCGGATCGGTGGCAGTCTAGAGCTTGCGTCGCCCGCCCGCGGTCGCAATGATGGTTTCGAGGCGATCATACGAATTCCTCAATGACACCGGTGAATTCGACGACAGTTGGACACAGGGCGGATTGCTGGCAAGGCTGCTGACAGGGCGAACTGTACGGCAGTATGTATACGGCGTAGAAATCGTACTTCACACAACGCATTTCGGCCGCGGCAATCAATGCCGCTATCATCGTCTGAGCAGTTCGATCGAAGCGACACGACATGATCGGCAAAATCGAAGGCTCCGCCTCACCGCTCGCTCGATTTCGCCCGGGGAGAAAAAAGGCCATCCGAGAAAGTGCAAGCCGCCGCGCAAAGGCGACGTGTCCAATTGTCTGGGTGCCCCTGTGCGCCGGCCCGATCGGGTTGGCGGGGTCCAGTAAGGACCCGGACCAACCATTCCATTTAGACGACCGGCAGGTTTTAATCGGCGTCCGGATCGCCGTCCCAAAATGCCCCAAGTATACGGCTAGAAAGGCTGCCAACGATCGAGCTTTGGTCGGAGGCGTGCTTGTCAGCGTCTTGGGTGCTTGACCGGCCTTTGCAATGGCCATCGCCATCGCAAGTATCGTGCGTGGCCAGTGAGACCGCAATTTCATCAGCCTGGAGCCGACCGTATCGGTGCTTTTTTATGATTTAGGGATTTTTCGTTTTCCTCTTGGATCATCACGGGTTTGGAGAGGATCTGGTGTTAAGTGCCATTCGGAGCGCCGGCGAACCGCCCGAAATTAATGTGGTCGAGTGATGAAGCCTCCCGAATGCGTTAAACGAGACCCTTTATGGCGGCCCTGGCTGACAACAGTCTGAAAGCTGCAAGCGGCATGCGAAAATGGGGCGATCCTGAATGACGACAGATGCTATCAACATGAAAGAGGCTCGCCCTGAAAGCTGAGCACGCTTTATGCTCAGGCTGCTGACAAGGCCAAAGCAGCGTAAGTGCGTAGTGAAATCCAAGGTCCACATGGGTCGTCGCGCGTCCCATGCGCCTGGGAAGGCGCCGGCCCGGCCAAGCTTTCCCAGCTCGTCCGCATGATGCTTCGCTGAGCGTCAATGGACGTTGGCGCGAGACCAAGGCGTCGTGCGTTGCAATCCGGACGGTCCAGGGTATCAGGAGTTTCACGGCCTCGGCCCGCTTGGCTGGCCACAGTTGAAGCTCCAACGTACCGGCTGGCACCGGGAAATTGGGCTCTGCGCTGCCTCAACGCTGATGGCACGGTCAATGCTTGCCTACCGATGGGGCCGCCCATGCCGTGATGCTGTCGGTCGACGTTCGCAAACCAGACCCTCGCGAGACCCAGCGAAGGGGCTCGCCGGTACGACGAGGGACCTTACCTCTTTATGCGCGGCATCATTAGCCTTACACGTCGTCCCTCGCGCTCGGGTCTTTGTGGGGCGGATGAAGTCCTGATCGCGGTGGCACTGCTGCATGTTTGCGTAAGACCCATCCAGTCACGATCGCGCTGTCCTTCGATGTCGCGGTGCTGATAGGCGGGCAGATCGGTGTGCGCGGCGCCCGCCAAAGGATCGTCGTCACGCCGGAGGAGGCGAGCGTCATAGCCGGCGCGCCGGCGAAAGGCGCTTTCTGTCGGATGCCCGACAATGTCGGATATCGCAAGTATCAAGGTTGGATCAAACCTTGCGAATCGGGGCTTTCTTACTTGGCACGGGGCATGCTCAGGTATCCGCAAACACCCAATGGATAACGAGCAGACTTCCCATGGCCTCACCATGCCGAAAGTTTCCCGGACGCATCCAAAGATGAGGCTCGCGTCAGGCCCAGCAACACGCTGACGGCTCATGTGGCTCGGCGTCGCGTGCCGATCCACTTTCTCCCAATAGGCGTTCGGGAGACATAGATCCTTCAAAATGAGGAACAGATCACTTTGCCAGGAACGCAGCCCATAACCCCACTCTCCCTACCAGAACTACCAAGCAAGCCCCGCACTCATGGGCTTCGCAGGACGTCCGTTGCGTCCGAGTTGGTCGGCGCGGGGCCGGCTCCGATCCCCGTCGCATGGGAGGACGGCAAGGCGAGGGATTTCGTGCTCGACAACGGCATGGAGGTGGTCGTCATTCCCAACCACCGGGCGCCGATCGTCACCCACATGGTGTGGTACAAGATCGGCAGCGCCGACGAGCCGCCGGGCAAATCCGGCATCGCCCATTTCTTCGAGCATCTGATGTTCAAGGCGACGACCAACCATGCGGGCGGCGAATTCGACCGCGCAGTGTTCGAGATCGGCGGCTCCAACAACGCCTTCACCTCCTCCGACTACACCGCCTTCTATCAGACAGTGGCGCCGTCGGCGCTCGAGCTGATGATGAGCTTCGAGGCCGACCGAATGCGAAACCTCATCCTGACCGACGATGTCGTCAAGACCGAGCGCGATGTGGTCATCGAGGAGCGCCGCTCAAGCACCGACACCAACCCGCAGGACGTTCTCCATGAGGAGATCGACGCGACGCTGTGGCAGAACCACCCCTATCGCATCCCGATCATCGGCTGGATGCAGGAGATCGAGCAGCTGAACCGCGTCGACGCCACCGTCTTCTATGAAAAGTACTACTGGCCCAACAACTCCGTGCTGATCGTGGCCGGCGATGTCGAACCGGACACGGTGCGGGCGCTGGCCGAAAAGACCTATGGCAAGGTGGCGCGCGGACCTGACCTGCCGCCGCGCATCCGGCCGGTTGAGCCCGAGCAGAACACCAGGCGCACCGTCACGCTCTCAGACGCCCGCGTCAGCGTGCCCAGTTTTTCGACGCAGTGGGTGGTGCCGTCCTACCACACCGCCAAGCCGGGCGAGGCCGAAGCGCTCGACCTGCTGGCCGAAATTCTCGGCGGCGGTAACCGCGGCCGGCTCTACCAGGCGCTCGCTGTCCAGCAAGGTATCGCTTCCAGCGCCCGCGTCTATTTCCAGGGCACTGTGCTCGACGACACCAAGTTCGCCATCTATGGCGCACCGCGCGGCGATGCCAAGCTGGCTGATCTCGAAGCGGCGGCCGCTGCCGAAGTTGCCCGCATTGCCGAGGATGGTGTCAGCAACGAGGAACTAGGCAAGGCCAAGGACCACTATTTGCTCAATATGATCTTTGCGGAAGACAACCTGGACTGGCTCGCCAGCATCTACGGCTCGACGCTGGCCACCGGCGGTACCGTGAAGGATGTCGAGGAACGGCCGAATCGCATCCGCAAGGTTACCCCCGAGCAAATCAAAGCAGTTGCCGCCCGCTATCTCGCGTTCGACCGTTCGACCACGGGCTATCTCTTGCCCAAGACGGAGAATCAAGAGATGACGCTCGGCGCTCGGCCCCATGCTGCGATGAACATCCAGGAGGTGAAGTCCGAAAAGGGCATCATCGCCTGGCTGGTGGAGGACCACACAGTGGAAATCGTCAACATCGGCTTTGCCTTCAAGGGCGGCACCAAGCAGGACCCGGTCGGGAAGGAGGGGATGGCCAAACTGATGGCCGGCCTGTTCATCGAAGGCGCTGGCCATTACGACAGCGGTGCCTTCCAGGTGAAGCTCGACCATGCCGGCGCCGAAATGAGTTTGGACGCGCAAAGCGACGACATCTACGGATCGATGTGCATGCTTTCCAAAAAGCAGGACGCGGCGTTCGGCCTGCTTCGGCTCGCGCTGAACGCGCCGCGCTTCGAGCAGGGGCCGATCGATCGCGTCCGCGCCGAGATTGTCTCCCGCATCGTCGGCAGCGAGCGAGACCCTAACGCCATCGCTCAGCGCAAATGGCTGCGCGCGATCTATGGCGCGCATCCTTGTTCAAGGCCGGGAGAAGGCACAAAAGAGAGCCTCCCCGGCATCACGCCGTCCGACCTCCGCGCCTTCCACCAGGCCATTTTCGCTCGCGACGGGCTCCATATTGCCGTGGTGGGTGACATTGACGCGAACACGTTGAGGGAAAGGCTTGACCAGCTGTTTGGTGATTTGCCTGAGCAACAAACCCTCGTCCCCGTCTACGATGTCGCGCCGAAACTCGGTCAACTGGTGGAGGAGAACTACGACCTGCCGCAGACTTCGCTGACGTTGGCCTGGCCTGGCGTGAAGCCTAGCGCGCCGGATTTCTACGCGGCCGTGCTGCTGAACGACATCCTTGGCGGCTCATACTTGACTTCCCGCCTTTACGAGGAGGTACGTCAAAAACGCGGCCTTGCCTATCACGTCAGCTCTGAACTAACCCTTGACTCGCTTCTGGTTACGACAGAGACACGCTCGGACTGCGCTGCCCAAACACTGAGCATCGTGCGAGATGTGGTAAAGCAGATGGCGCAGCAAGGACCGACCGGGGCCGAGCTCAAGGCGGCGAAGAAGCACCTGATCGGCGCCTATGCCATCGACCAACTGGGCTCGACCCGCTCGATTGCAGACCGGCTCCTGGATTTGCAGATTCACAAGGCCGACGTCGACTACAACCAGCGTCGCGCCCGCAGCATCGGTCGGGTGACGCTCAAACAGGTCAAGGCGGCGGCCAAAAAGCTGCTTTCGGCCGAGCCCGCCATTTTGGTGGTCGGCCCGCCGCTGGGCGGCAAGGATGAGTAAAGAAACTCATCACACCTTCCTTCTTCATCGGGGCTTCTCGTGGGAAGAGCGTTGGAGGCCCGTGGGCCAAGCAGATCATGCAGACGCGCGGAGTCGTTTTCGCCGACCTTGCGCGGCATTGGCGGTCCGGCGGCCTCTCGCCGAAATGGCGCTCCTCAGCATGTATGCCGCCTTTTTGCAGAATTCAGTCGCACGCCACCAGCAGGCATGGTGGATGAAGCAAACATCCGACTGCTTAATCCATCAATTGATGAACCGCGGGCACTCAAACTAACGAAACTGCTGTCTTTTCATCGGGCTAGCGTGGTCTACCAGCTGCTTTGCCGAGGCCCTACGACGAACCCACTGGTGCAGAATACACACTGACGGCCCGTCGACCTGGATGTTCGCTGCGTTGAGGAGGAATCCGGTATTGCCCCTGTGCCTGCCGATGATCCGTCGCCTGAAATCCCCGCACCTGTTTGGAGCCATCGACCGCCTGCCGGCACTCGGCAGACCAGTTGGCAATAAGACGTTCGAGGTCGTCAATCCGTCGACCGGCGAAGTTTTGGCAGAGCTTCCCGATATGGGCGTGGAGGAGACACGTGCTGCGGTAGACAAGGCCTATGTTGCGCAGTCGGGATGGGCCGCGTTGACGGCCCGAGAACGTAGCGACGTTCTTTGGCGATGGCATCAGCTGATCATCGACCATGCAGGCGATCTCGCCGCGATTCTGACTGCGGAAATGGGCAAGCCGCTTGCCGAAGCCATTTCAGAGGTATCGCATGCGGCGGCGTATCTGCAATGGTATGCCGAAGAGGCCAATCGCGTCTATGGGGAGACGATCTCGGCACCCTCGACAGACCGCCGAATGCTAGTGATCAAGCAGCCCATCGGCGTTGTTGGCACGATCACGCCATGGAATTTCCCGGCCTCCATGGTGGCGCGCAAAATCTCGCCGGCCTTGGCTGCGGGCTGCACAATCGTGCTCAAGCCCGCTGAACAGACGCCGCTTGTGGCTGGCGCAATGTTCGCCCTCGCCCATCAGGCCGGCTTTCCCGATGGCGTGGTCAACCTGATCTATGCGTCCGAAGGTGATCGCGTGGGCCGTGAACTCTGCACCAATTCCAAGATTCGAAAGATCAGCTTCACCGGTTCGACGGAGGTCGGACGGCTGCTGATGCGTCAGTGCTCTGACCAGATCAAGAAGGTCAGCCTTGAACTCGGCGGCAATGCACCTTTCATCATCTTCGATGATGCCGACATTGACGGTGCTGTTGACGGTGCGGTCCAGGCGAAGTTCCGCAATGCCGGCCAGACCTGCGTTTCCGCGAACCGCATTTACGTCCAATCGAGCGTTCACGATGAGTTCGTCAAGAAATTCGTGGAAAGAATCCGGCACTTGTCGGTTGGCGACGGATTCGATGCCGGAGTGGACATCGGACCGCTCATCGACAAGCATGCTCTGGCCAAGATCGAGTCTCACATCGCAGATGCCATTGCGAAAGGCGGCACAATACGATGCGGGGGCCAGCGTATCGGCAAGAATGGCACGTTTTTCGAACCCACGGTCCTCACCGAGATTTCCAGCGTCATGGCAGTCGCGCAAGAGGAGACATTCGGGCCGCTCGCGCCGATCATTCGCTTCAACGATGCGGATCAGGTCGTGCGCGAGGCCAATGACACGATCTACGGCCTCGCCGCATACTTCTATGCCTCAAACCTGAAGCGGGTCTGGCGTGTGGCAGAGGCTCTGGAATATGGCATGGTTGGCATCAACACGGGACGCATGTCCTCGGAGGCGGCACCGTTTGGCGGGATCAAACAATCCGGCATCGGGCGGGAGGGTTCCCGTCATGGCCTCGAGGACTATCTGGAAATGAAATATCTTTGCATGGGCGGGATTTGAAACCTGCTGCACTGTCTCTCCGCCCCACCGGGGGGCGGCCTGCGGTCAATGCCGCCACCTAATTGGAAGTTCCAAACGCCGTTGACCTGAAACACGGATGCCCGGCAGGAGACTGAGCTCGCTGCCGGGCCGGACATGCCTTGGGAGGGCATAAATCAGCGCTCCTAGGGCCGATGGGCCACTCAGTTCGTGCGCCTTTTGCCGATTGCGTTGCATGTGCCGTGCCAAGCCAAAAAGCATTGATAAACCGCCGATGGATCAGCTTTTGCCCTGTTGCGCATTCTACATTGTGGGATATGCGACAATGCCCAAGCGGTTGAATCGTCGTGTTGCAGAACCCCAGACGGGTCATGACTGCTATTCTTAGGACAGTGCGCAGCAAGCCGCTACTCGCTGCACTCCAGGCACACCATTTCCATAATCAAGCGGTGGGTGCTATGTCTGACCGAGCTGTCGACCAGGGAACGGTGTGAGGCCTCAAATCCCTCCATATTGTTGCACCCGCCGGTCCAACAGGACTGCAGGTCCGGACTCAAAGGATCTTGGCTGCTATGGCGACATTGCGGTGCACGCCGCTTTCCGACCAATGATGTGCGTCCAGGTCGAGGCCGGCCCTAATGAACCACCGCCTTGGCACCCTCGCCCATCTCATTTTCGGCATCGACAAGCTAGACCAGAGCGCACTTGCAAGGCGCCATGCAGTCCTGTCGGCGGGCGAACTGTTGGTGACGGGTACAGCTGCGAGCGAACGTTCATCCACCGACGCACAGCGCGGACTGTCGCTTTTCAAATTAGGAAATCTCTGTAGCCACCATTCATGAGCGCGCGGCCACGCGAGACGGCCCGACGGATGCGGTCGCGCAGATGATCGCGAGGATCCGCCCAGTCGGCATGGACGCGCCGTTGACCGATGAGAACTTCGGCGAGCTCGCGATGAGGTGCTCCGGCGAGCGAACCGTCGAGCGCACGAAGAACGAAGGACAAACGAACGCCGCGCTTTTCCGGCGCAAACAAGCGGGGGGGCAACTGTTGCCCTAGACTGAGAGCATTGAGGCACTCCAGTCCCCTCAGTCGATGCTTTAAAAGCACCGCGGGCCAGATGGCTTGCGTATGCAGGCAAACAGGGTGGAGGATATTCGCGCCCGAGACGGCGAGCTGCAGCGCGTGGTCCGCATTGCGAAGAAGAACATGCTGGCTCTTGTCGGGCGCCAGCAGGACGATTGCACGACAGGGCAATGCCGAGAGTTCGAACGGCGGTGTCGGCGACGAGGCAGGCAACCGTTCCGCAATGACCGGCAGCACATGGACGCACCAGAGCGGACACCAGAATACGACCGAAGCGCGGCCACAAGACTCCGCGAAACAGAACACCCCAGCGTGACAGGTCGCCGGCCGACGCGACCATATCGAGAAAGGATTGGAGAGACCAAGTCTTGCAATGCTGGCGCGCAGCGGTCAGATCGCGCTGGAACGCTGGATTGCGGCGTAAGAACTCCCAAGCCCACTCCCGCAGCGTCAGGCCAGCGGTGTAGTCGTATGATCTTTCATCCCGCCAATCGGCCTGATCCGCGCCAGTCAGGAGATTCATGACTGACATCCCCTGCCCGCGCCTGCGTGCGTCGAAACATTATGCCACTTCGCAAAGCATCGGCGTAGGCAGCAGACGTCGAAGACCCCGTTTCGTTGAAGCGTCAGCCATCGCCACTGTCGGCGACAGAAGATGTGCCCAAATTGCCACCAGACCGTCGAACTGGCACAGCGACGGCCAGCGCGACCTGGAATTGATCCCGTAACAGTCATCGGCTCCTGCGTCGCGATCCAGACGTCCCTTGAAGGCGCAGTAGCGCGGCAGTGGATCGCACGCTGCTTGTCGGCAAGTTGTCGTAGCGGCGGCGCCATAGGCACGGTCATCGGAGGGTCTCCTGCGGCAAGCTTTCGCCATTGGAGGCCAATCTCCCCGCTAGGGCAGCCTGTGCAGTTGCACAGGTGAAGCGGATCAATCAGGGGGAGCCATGGCGGAAACTGGATGATGGCGGCTTGAGGAGAGCGGCGTATCGAGGCGGGTGATGAAGCCTGCCAGTACCTCTCAAGGAGAGTGATACGCCATGAACGAGACTATCAACACATTGTTCGCCTTCGTCAGCCCGACGAAATCGATGATACCCTGACGGATGTACTTCGCAGCGGCGCGCGCAAATTGCTTGCGCATGCGATCGAGATGGAGGCCGAGGCGTATGCCAAGGCGGTCGACTGCCTGACGAAAGATCATATTGCGTCGCTGGCGCTCTACGATTTCCCCGCCCAACACTGGGATCATCTGCGAACGTCCAATCCCATCGAAAGCGTCTTTGCAACCGTTCGCTATCGCACGGTGCGTACCAAGGGCTCGCTATCCTCGAAAACCGCCCAGCTGATGGTCTTCAAGCTGTTGGCCGCGGCCAGGAAGTGGCGACGATTGAAAGGACAAAATCAGTTGCCGAAACTCATCGCAGGTGCCAGGTTCCTGGACGGAATCCAGGTCATCGAAACGAAGCCGCAGAGCGCCGCTTGATCAGCCTCGTCACCCAAATTCCAGCATAGCTCCATCGGAACTGCCAGCCTTCCTTGCCGATCAGGCGCATATCAGCGCTGACGATACCGAGGACGGCGATGGCGGTCACCTCCAGGCCGCCGAGTAACGACCCTCAAAACACCGCACTGGTCGAGGCCAGCCTGAACCGGTATCTTGTGCCTGCCCTCGGGAGTCGCTCTATCCACCATGTGATCGACACCGACATTGCTAACGTCACCAAGAAGATCGTCGCCGGGGGTCACCCGCAAGCGGCTAACACGGCCTTCTGGTGTATGCGGGCATTTTTCAACTGGTGTCGCAAACCGCCGCAACGGCTCATCCGCGGTTTCCCCGCGAGGGATTGGAAAATCCGGATCCGGCCCCGATCGTCAAGCGCAAGCGAGTGGTGAACGATGCCGAACTGGCGGCTATATGAACGGGCTGTGAGCCCGAACCGGGCGATATCGGCTATTCGTTCGGCTCCATCGTCAAGCTGCTCATTCTGACCGGACAGAGGCGTACGGAAGTTGCCGCGATGCGTTGGTCCTCAACCTTGAAGCCGGAACATGGAACTATCGGGTGACCGCACGAAGAACGAAGAGCCTACGCTTATTCCGCTGCCCACACTGGCGGTGTCGGTCCCCCAGACGGTACCGAAGACCAATGACACGTTTTTTTCCCTGCGAGGGGCAACGAAAGAAGCCACTTCTCAGGCTACGCGAAGGGCAAGAAGGCTCTAGACGGCAAGGTCAATACTGACGGGGTGGCTTTGGAGAACTGGACCCTTCACGATCTGCGCAGGACGCTCGCGACAAATCTCGGCAGGCGGCAGGTATTGCCACACGTCATCGAGCACATACTGAATCACAAGGCGGCGTCCTTGACAGACATTGGCGAAATCTACAATCTCTATAGCAAAGTCAAGGAGAAGCGCGAGGTGTTGCAGATGTGGTCAAATCACATCGAATGGCTGATCAAGCAGGCTGCGGATGACGCTCTGGCGGCGTAGCTGCTGGCATGGGCGGAAGATGCGGCGCAACAATCGTCAGAGCCTCATCGAATTGGAGATCATGCTTGACCAGCAAATGCGCGGCCAATGCTTCGATGGCCGACCAGTGATCGAGTACTAGCCGGGCCGTGCAATCTTCGATCCGCCCCCAATCGGGGCGGCGCGGCATCAGGAACCGCAACTCACCATAGATTCGCTTGGCATCCGCGTAGTCGCAGCTCCCCTCATTCCCATCGGACGCATTCATCGCCATATCGCGCGGGTCCAGATAGCCTTCGAATGCGGAGTCTGCAAAAGGACCTGCCAGACACGCAACTATCTCCCGGATCGCATCATCGCGTTCCAAACATCGATCCATATCGTCCTCGAAAATCGGCTTTCGCTTCGAGGTGAATCCTTGCGCTGAATAAAAACCCGCGCCTTCGACAACACCACCGCACTCTCCGTCACCGGCGTCGGGGTAAATACTAACACTTGAGAAAGCAGGGAGTTCACGGTCGTCGTCGAACGTCTGACGGTGCAAAACGATGGCGGCCACCGCGTGCCCGGCTTCGTGATGCGCCACAAGCGGCAGATATTGGGAGGCTACATTCATGCGGTGCGGCTCTCAGGTCTAGTTTGCTTTTGCGCATAGGACCGCAATTGTCGTGCCAACTGGGAAAATCGTTTCGGGCAATGCGATCGCTCCGATAGCGTTGCGTCTCCTGTCTGACATTGTTGGGAAGTCGACACGCGCCCGTCGCAATGCGGTCGACCTTCCGCGCGAGTTGGGTGACCCGTGAAGGCGGCCGACCAGGACGATGTTGCGCTGATCGGCGACGAAGGCGCGGCCGGGCGAGATCGCGCATCAGGGGGTGACCGGCGTGTCGGCGAAGTCGAAGTCGTCGATGTCCTTGGCCAGCGGCAACTTGGCGACAGCGAACTGGTATTTGATGGAGCGGGCCTGCTTCTCCGATATCTCGGCCTGCAAGAGATCACCGACAATCCTGGGCGGCTCGTGCCGTCGCTTGATGGCGACGCGCCCATGATCTCGTCATAGGCTCTGCGCATTCCGTAGAGCTTCAGCGCTCCCATCAGTTCCAGTACCTCGGTGCGTTCCATGGCTGTTTGTCCTCCTGAGACTGTCATAGCGGGTGCAGTCGGCGACACTCGTGAGCTAGCTTCAGCGCTTGGGGAATGGAAAGGATCGTGCCCGGCGCCGGATCGCGGCTGCGGGCCAGGATGTTGAGGATCACCGGCGCCGACGATGCACCGTGCTCGATGGCTTCCTGACAGGCGGCCTCGACCGCGCTCAATCCGTCGGTCAGCACCCAGGTGAGGATCAACACCATCTGCCGGTCGACGTCATCAACCGCCTTGAGCTGCGCCGCACCTTCTCCATTGCCGACCGCACGACCCAGCTAAGGAACGGCGCGCGCCGTGTGCCAGGGATCGTAGACGACCTCGTTGCGGCCAAAGGAGCGAACGTGTTCTCCCACGACCACGCCATCCTCTGGCGGATGCGATCCGATCGACATAAGCATGGATCTCGACGGGCCGACCGACGGCACTCGACAGCACCGAGTATTTGTTGTTGTCGAAGCGCACCGTGCAGGTCTTCGACACCGACGGGGGAATGCAGTGGAAGCCGTCGAAGCGACCGGCAGCCGCTCCCGCTGCGGCTTGGCCGCATTCGCCGACAGCAGCCGGTCCCGCGTCTCACGCCGAGCTCCCATGCGGGGATAGGGCTGGTGCTTGCGCTCGTAGCGGAACTCCGTCTGCTCAGAACGCAGGACCTTGCGCACCACCTTGCGCGAGATCTTCAGCTCACGGCAGATCGCCTTGATCGACTTCCCCTGGACCAGCGACAGCCGACGTATCTTTGCAATCGTCTCTAAAACCAACATCCAAAACACAAATGCCTCCGATCAAGCCGGAGGCATCTTGATGACCCCATCGTTAAAGGGTCCCGTTTGGACGAAAATCACCCTTTAAACAGGGTCCCCATTCCACGAAAAATCAATGCACTACCTTCCAAAGCTGCGAGAGATCGCCACCGACCGCTTTGAAGGGGCTTTCGGCGGTCTCGTCAGCGAGGTTGTGGCATGAAGAAACATCAATCCACAGCATTGGGCCGAAGCATGCCACGGGCTCATGCCGCGGGAGAGCGGGAAGATATTCTTGAAAGAAGCGGTCTCCGACATCAATACCGACAGGATGGGCAGCTTTCTCACATCACTTGAGGTCGAGCGTGGCAGTTGCGACCCGCAATGCAAGGCTGGCGGCGATGGATGCCTTTGCGCGGTTCCTGATTTCGGAGCACCCCGAATATTAGGATACGCTGCAACTGGTGGTGACACTTCCCTTCAAGAGGGCGCGTGGGTGGCACCTGTCGAATATCTCGATGAGCCCGGAAATCAAGAGCGTCCTGGCGCGTATCGTCCGCCGCACGCCTTCTGGACAGCGGGATTACGCTCTGTTTTCGCTGATGTTCAATACGGATGCACGAGTTCAGGGATCCTGAATCTTCGATTGTGACCTTCGTCTGGTATCGCCCTGTCCCGCCGAGCAAAGCAACGACCGCCCCACACTGCTCACCCGGTTCGGTGTTCCATACTTGCTGCGCACACATGGCTGCGGGCGAAGGAACCACCATGGCGGAAAAAAGCATCCATCATCGCCCTTTGCGGGACACGACGGCCATCCACCTCGTCAAGGCGGGTGTTGACATCGCCACCATCAGTCGATGGCCAGGCCACTCGGGCTGAACTAACGATGCGCTACGCCCAGGCCGGTATCGATATGAAGCGGCAAGCGCTCGAACAAGGCTTCCCCGACGTGATGTCATCGGCAAAAGATCAGACGATCATCGCTTTGATGGCTGGATGTTTGGCTGGCTGCACCGCTTGTAGACGCTCAGTTATGTGGAGTTGTATCGCGGGAAGTCGCGCGTCTTGGGCTTTTGCGGTGTCAGCTCCACATCTCTCCGCAGTGCACGTTGTCACTGTTGAAGAGCCGTTTGTTCAATCTTCGTCCTGGCACGGCAAGGGTTGTCGATATTGTGGGCGTCTTGCGCTTGCCGAGCTTGTCCGAAATCCAGCGCCGGATCAGGCGTGAACACTGTTGCGTAGTTCGTCAGCCAGAGCGCGGAGAACGTCGGCGCTTCCTTCCAGCGCCGTAAAAGCGTAGGGATTGAGGAACTGTCGGCCCCAGAACAGATTGCGATCTGTGCCGGATAGCGTAGCTTCCTCGCTGACACGCGGCCAATTCTCCGCAATGCATCGGAGCTGGCCTTCAACAATCGCAAGAGCTTCCGGCGCGCTGAGCAGGAAGTGATGCGCCGCTTCAAGGCAGGACGCTATCCGGCTCATGCGGTTATTGCCGCTGATGAGCATGGCCTGGCTGGCCTCCTGGCCACTGCGGGCCTGCGGACAAATATCGTACGCAGGCGTGAGGGTGAGCTTA
Source organism: Mesorhizobium sp. M8A.F.Ca.ET.165.01.1.1 (assembly GCF_004792065.1). Classification (NCBI taxonomy): domain Bacteria; kingdom Pseudomonadati; phylum Pseudomonadota; class Alphaproteobacteria; order Hyphomicrobiales; family Phyllobacteriaceae; genus Mesorhizobium; species Mesorhizobium sp. M8A.F.Ca.ET.165.01.1.1. Next base: position 180,802 of record NZ_SRTH01000011.1, read on the forward strand.
GCGCCGTCCCAGAATGCCGCATGGTTGCGGGCATGATCGTCGGTGTTGCCGCAAAGTATGTTGAAGACAATGCGGCTGAACAACTCGCGCAGAGTTTCCGACGGCGCGGTGAATCGGTGGCGAATGATCTCCGCCAAATCCTGGTAGCTGGCGTAACGCGCCATCATCTCATCGAGCGCGAGCATCGTCAGCGCTGAGACCATGGATTTGCGTTGCCAGCCGCCCGTGACCTTGATCCGGTCGAATCGCTCGACGAGCAACACGTCGTTGCCTGCGGCGCGAACGAGCGAGACGGATGCCGCTCTGATGCCGCACAAGGCGGCAAGCCGCATGGCTATGAATTCTCCTTTGACGACGCTGTAAAGGTCGGCAGACGAGGAAAATTTCGCGACATGCTTGACGGCGTCACCCTCGATCAGCGCCTTTGGCCTTGCGCCGCCGATCGAGCTGCCGTGATGCAGCGCCTGATCTAATTCGGGGGTGAGCGGAATACCTTTCTCTACCCGCTCCGCCGATTGGACAAGCTCTTCGAGAGTGGCATTGGCCAGTGCGCGCGGCTCGTAATGCATTGGCGAAAACTGAAAATCGAGCGCGCCGATGCGGTCCGAGCCTGATTCCAGCAAGAACGTCAGTTCTGAAATATCGAGCCGCGCGATTTCATCGCCCTTCACACCGAATTTGCGGTTTAGGATAACCCGTCGTCCCCAGGCATCAGGGGCAGCATCGCGGATGCATCCCGGCATGGTTAGGCCAGGAAGCAAAGGCAATTCGCCTGCCTTCAGGGGCAGTTCCGGGAGATAAAGCGGGATCGCGCTTCCCAGTTCACGAAAGCTCCTGCCATAGTTGAAGCTGACGAGTCCGTCATGGGCATATAGCCGCCCGGCGACAACCGGCGCGGTCTCGCCCGGCAGCCAGACCCAGACATAGGCTTCGTCGTACTTGGGGACCTTAGAACTCATCGACGATCTGCTTGCCGGCCTTGTAGACGTGCTTCGGCAGCAGCGCGATGCGATCGTCCATGCGGCCTGTGAGGGCTGTGATGCCATTGCCGTCGGCATCGAACAGCTTCACACCGACAATGGCAGCAGCTTCGAACATCAGTCCGATTTCGACTTTGGGATCGCCCTTCTCGATGCGCTGCAGGGTGCTGCGTGAAACACCGATTCTCTCGGCTAACTCCTGTGCGGTTAACCGGTGCTGCATCCGGCCAAGCCGGATGGTCTTACCGAAAAGGCCAAGCGCTTCCATCGCGTAGCGCGAATAGGTGCGTTTATACGTTGCCTTCATTCGGGTCTCTGTGACCTATGCATGATCCATATCGCCTTCTTTCGAACTTTATATAGGTAATGTCACAGAGCGACTGCCAAAGTCAAGACTCCGTATCGCAAGCGTTACCCATCCGAACGAGGAAGGCGGATATTGCCGACGGCTCCTGCACAACCGGCCAGCTCTGCGCGTCTCGGGCGAGGCGGAGATCTGGCGCTGGATCGCGGACAGCCTTGAGACGCCTCGCATGAGTCATTCATGGGCGGTCCCTGGTGCGGGGCCGCGGCGCTCGACTGCTGGCCGACATTCTCGGCGGCGGGACCCGCATCCGGCTACACCAGCACTTTTCGACCGCATACGCGCCCAGCTTCTCTCCGAAATCATTGCCAATGAGCGCGAACCTCATGCGATCGCCGAGCTGGCCTGGCGGCGCGGAATCTACGCACGCATCCGTATTCGAGACCGCCCAAGGGAGGCTGACTAGCGTAACGCCCTCCGATCTAAGCGCCTTCCACAAAGCCGCTTTCGCACGCGACGGGCTGCATGTGGCGGTCGTAGGCGACATAGATGCCAAGCCCTGAGAGTAAGGCTCTACCAGCTGTTCGGCGATTTGCCTCAGAAACTGGCGCTTGCCGGCGCGAACCAGTGGTATCGCGAGGGCGAGCACGCCGAGCGCTTTTCCTCCGCCCTCCACTGACCACAGACCCGCACGCAACGAAGCCGCGCTCGATCTTATCGTGGCGTGGCTAGGTGCAATGTTTGCTCTCGCCATCAGGCCGGCTTTCCCGATGGCGTGGTCAACCTGATCTATGCGTCCGAAGGTGATCGCGTGGGCCGTGAACTCTGCACCAATTCCAAAGATCAGCTTTACCGGTTCGAACGAGGTCGGACGGCTGCTGATGCGTCAGTGCTCTGACCAGATCAAGAAGGTCAGCCTTGAAACCGGCGGCAATGCACCTTTCATCATCTTCGATGATGCCGACATTGACGGTGCTGTTGACGGTGCGGTCCAGGCGAAGTTCCGCAATGCCGGCCAGACCTGCGTTTCCGCGAACCGCATTTACGTCCAATCGAGCGTTCACGATGAGTCCGCCGAGAAATTGTGGAGAAGGTCCGGCACTTATCAGTGGTCCGACGTCTACTCCCGGAGCGAAGCCGTCGCCAACCCAAGATCGAGTCCCACATCGCAGATGATAATTCGATGCGGGGCCGAACGATAAATATGCATGCTTTGGCCACCCCGAGGCAGGGCTCATTGAGATGATCCGACCGCCTTGGAACAAAGATGGGGTAGAGCAGATGAAGCGTTGGCAGCGTGTCTCCATTCGACGCGAGCGCTTAGGATGGGATCACGATCATTCGCATCACGCGCAGCCGCAAGGGCGATGCCATGGCTACTTTGGAATCGTTGAAGTGGTTTGAGCCGGACAGTCACAAATACACCCGTTACGCCGCGGCTCAGGAAACGGGGCGGCGTCCGGCGGTGGAGGTGCTCGCTGACTTAAAAAGGGTGCGGGCAGTCGTTGCGCTTGAGAGCGACGACATTTGGGATCCGGCACGGGGTGACCTGCTGCCAATCGGCAGTTAACAGGGTCCGACAAAAGTGTGCACAACATGCTGCTGAAGTGGCCTCCGGAAGCGCTACCGGAAGTTACGCGTCTTGAACTTGATAGGGTCGATATGGTCATACTGCATCGACGATGTCGCGCCCCTTCGGCATGCCGCGCGGATCGATGCCCGATCCGCCGTGATGAGCCTCGTCCCTCGGCCGTGCGGCAACGGAAACGGCGTCTTGCGGTTTCCCACGCTGGCCAGCCCGGCCGACAGATCGGTCAGCTCGTGGGCGACGAGGTGCACCACCTCCTCTTCCGTCGGATGCGTCCGCGGACGCCGAGCATGGCCGAAGCAAGAAGCACGCGCCGGAATTTCTCGAGAGATCTTGACCCAGACGACGACGTTTGCCGCACCCGTCTCATCCTCCAGAGGAACATGAAGCCTTTGGCCGAGCCCGGCCGCTGCCGGACCAGCACCAGGCCGGCGGCCTCGAGCCAGCTTCTGCCTCGCGCCTGCATAGCATCCTGACAGGTCACGGTGCGGCGCCGGTTAGGCGGCACGCCGATTTTGGCAACGCTAGCCTGTGAACTGAAGAATGAAGGTCGGACTTGCGGCACATCGATTAGGTTCAAATGATAAGTTGCTGCCCGGCGAGGTCGTTTCAGCGCATCTCGACTGGTGGGTCGGCAAGACAATGCGGAACGGAAATGATCGCAGGCGTAAAGGACGGCTTTCGGGGCCGGAAGCTTCAGGCCTGGAACCGGACCCCAGTTTGGCGCAAGCATCGTGGCCTCCGCCCGGTCAGGCATTCACCGGCTCGCGAAATGCCAATTGATTCTGCTTAACCGGGCATACCTAAACGGCCACTTGCGTTCCGATCTCGACCACACGTCCGGTCGGGATCTGGAAATACTCCGTCGCGTCGGCGGCCGTGCGCGCCAAGCCGATGAACAGCTTGTCCTGCCACACCGGCATGCCGGAGTTGGGTGACGCCTTGAGCGAGCGACGCGACAGGAAGAAGGACGTCGTCATGATGTCGAACTTCCAACCCTGCTTGCGGCAGATCGCCAGCGCACGCGGGATGTTAGGCTGTTCCATGTAGCCGAAGGTCAGTGTCACCCGCATGAACAGCTCATTGATCGTTTCCATCTTGATCCGCTCGCTGTCGGGCACCACGGGCTGCTGCGCCGTCACCACAGAGAGGATGACGTTCTGTTCGTGCAGCGCCTTGTAGTGCTTCAGGCTGTGCATCAACGCGGTCGGCGCACTGGCGGGATCGCTGGTCAGGAACACGGCCGTACCGGACACCAGCTGCGGTTTCTTCTTCAACAGATTGCCCGCAAGGAAATCGAGCGGAATCTGGTTCCTGCGCGTCTTGTCAAATAGATACCTGCTGCCTCTTATCCAAGTCCACATGGTCATCACGATCACTGCGGCAATGGCAAGCGAGGCCCAGCCGCCTTCGAATACCTTGACGATGTTAGCTGCAAAGAAGCCGGTATCGATGAAGACGAACACCGCCATTAAGGCTATCGCGACGCCGAGCGGCCATTTCCAGATGCGCGTCATCACAACAAAAAGCAGTATGTTCGTCACCAGCATATTGCCGGTCACCGAAATACCGTAGGCCGAGGCCAGCCGGCTGGATTCGCCGAAGCCGACCACCAGCAGCATCACCACCAGCGCCAGCATCAGGTTGATGCGCGGCAGATAGATCTGGCCCGACTGTTTTTCCGACGTGTGCTGGATGACGAAACGCGGCAGCATGTTGAGCTGTACCGCTTGCCTGGTCAGCGAAAAGGCGCCGGAGATCACCGCCTGGCAGGCGATCACGGTCGCCGCCGTGGCAAGCACGACCATCGGAATAAGCGTCCAGCCCTGGTTCATCTCGAAGAACGGATGACCGACAACGCCGCCATTTGCCAGCACGAAGGCGCCTTGCCCGACATAATTGAGCAACAGACAAGGGAACACGATCGCCAGCCAGGCGAGCACGATCGGCTTGCGGCCGAAATGGCCGAGGTCGGCGTAGAGCGCCTCGGCTCCGGTGACGGCGAGGAAGACTGCACCAACCGTAACGAAGGCGACGTCAGGCGAGTTGACCAGGAACGACACGATGTAATGCGGGCTGATTGCCAGCAGGATTTCCGGGTCGTCCATGATGTGGTTGAGCCCGGAAAGGCCGATGGCCAGGAACCACAGCGCGGTAACGGGTCCGAACACCAATCCTACGCCGCCGGTGCCAAACCGCTGTACCGCAAACACGATCGCCAGGATGGCCAGTGTCAGCGGCACCACATAGGGCTGGAACGTCGGCGTGACGACATTCATACCTTCGACCGCCGACAGTACCGAGATTGCCGGCGTAATGACGGCGTCGCCAAAAAAAAGCGCCGCGCCGACGATGCCGATGCCGATGCCGATGCCGAGGATCACCGCAGAGCAGGTCGGGAAACTGTTGCGCGCCAGCGCCATAAGCGACAGCACTCCGCCCTCGCCTCGATTGTCGGCGCGGAGCACGAACATGATGTATTTGATCGTCACGGTGATCGTCAGGGACCAGATGATCAGCGAGAGTACGCCGAGGATGTCGCCACGGCTGGCGACGTTGCCACCCGCTGATGCATGCAACGCCTCGCGAAATGCATAGATCGGGCTGGTGCCTATATCGCCATAAACGACACCTAGTGCGCCCGACATCAGCGCCTTGGTGCTGTGCTGCTCGACCTCAGAATGGCTCGATTGTTCGACAGGTTCTGCCTCGTTACCAGCATTGGTAAGGGCCATGGACGACACTCCGATAAGCGCGCGGTGCTCTACGCTTGCTGCACTGCAATATCAAGTTCCGTCACGTAATGTCTGCCGTCTCGCCTGTCGTTGCTCGCCTTGGTAGACTCGCCAGCCCGCAGCCCTACCGAGCAGCAATAGCGCCCCGGCAGAACCCTCAATCGCCCAGATCAATGAATGGTTATCGCCCACAGTGCCCCCCCGCGATGCGGCCGATGGCGACCAGGGTGTCGTGGGCGCACAAGGATGGCGCTTTCCTGATGACGCCGTGCTCCAGGTGTGATCGCACCGTTGCTGCGCAAGCCATTTACTTGCTCGTCCCAGCGAGGACCGTGGCCAACTGGAACGCAGGGCCACGCCGCTCACCGGCCGCACTTTGCGGCGCAGATAACGATTCGATCTCCGCGGCGAGATTCTGGTTGAAGAAGCCACCAAGCTTGTCGAAGGACACACGGTCGTAATATCGACATGCCAGTATCCGCAACCCAGAAAAGCTCCTTGGGCTCCGCTGCGCGCGCCACGAACAACCCGATCTTCTCTGCGAAGAGGACGCCGTAATCCTTCAGGTTGAAGCCAAACCGGGGGGCGGCCGTGACGTATGGGCGAAGGGCTAGGAGGCGGGTTCGGTGAGGAACGGCATTGATGTCCACGCCGTCTCCTGGAAAGACAGAGGAATGCGGTGTCACCGACTGGCGCCGGAGGTTGATCCGGTGATTAGGAGGAGCACTCGTTGTCGGATTCTCGACGATGTCGGACATCTGACACAACGCTGCCAGAGCGATCACGTTGTTCCGAAACGATTTTCCCAGTTGGCACGACAATTGCGGTCCTATGCGCAAAAGCACTGCGATGCCGCACCGACTGGAAGAACTCATCAATGATCACGCTTTTCGAACATGTGGGCGCCGCTACCAACACTAAGCGTTCCCGATCAAACGGAAGCCTCTATCCCTTCTTTCTGAAGGCTGTCCGGACATGAACGCATTTGATGTCCGTCCAACGCTGGATGCTCCCGACGACGATCTCTATCTTTGGCTTGAAGATGTGGAAGGCGAGCGGGCACTTGCCTGGGCCGCCGGCCAGTCGGCAAAGACCCTGAAGCACTTCAGTGGAACGCAGTTCGAGCGCGACCGCGCGACTCTGAAGGCAGGCCTGTTCCCTAAGCGGCGTCGCATCTCCCCCGGCCGAGTCGCATGGCTTGAATCCGATATCAGGGCTTGGATGGAAACTAGATCTGAGAGCCGCACCGCATGAATGTAGCCTCCCAATATCTTCTCCCGTCTGTGGCGCATCACGAAGCCGGGCACGCGGTGGCCGCCATCGTTTTGCACCGTCAGATGTTCGACGACGACCGTGAACTCCCTGCTTTCTCAAGTGTTAGTATTTACCCCGACGCCGGTGACGGAGAGTGCGGTGGTTTTGTCGAAGGCACGGTTTTCTATTCAGCGCAAGGATTCACCTCGGAGCTAAAGCCGATTTTCGAGAACGATATGGATCGACATTTCCAACGCGATGAAGCGATCCAAGAGATAGTTGCGTGTCTGGCAGGTCCTTTTGCAGAATCCGCATTCGAAGGCTATCTGGACCCGCGCGATATGGCGATGAATGCGTCCGATGGGAATGAGGGGAGCAGCGACTACGCGGATGCCAAGCGAATCTATGGTGAGTTGCGGTTCCTGATGCCGCGCCGCCCCCGTTGGAGGCGGATCGAAGATCGCACGGCCCGGCTAGTACTCGATCACTGGTCAGCCATCGAAGCATTGGCCGCGCATTTGCTGGTCAAGCATGATCTCCAATTCGATGAGGCTCTGACGATTGTTGCGCCGCATCTTCCGCCCATGCCAGCAGCTACGCCGCCAGAGCGTCATCCGCAGCCTGCTTGATCAGCCATTCGATGTGATTTGACCACATCTGCAACACCTCGCGCTTCTCCTTGACGTTGCTATAGAGATCGTAGATTTCGCCAATGTCTCCGGTGCGGGCTCACAGCCCGTCCATATAGCCGCCAGTCTGCTGCCTTCGAGTGGCCCATGTTGGCCGCGGCCAGGAAGTGGCGACGATTGAAAGGACAAAATCAGTTGCCGAAACTCATCGCAGGTGACGGTCTGGTGGCAATTTGGGCACATCTTGTGTCTCGTCGCCAGTAAACACGGATGCCCGGCAGGAGCTGAGCTCGCTGCCGGCGGAAATCGTAGAGCGCCAGCGACGCATTCTGATCTTTCGTCAGGCAGTCGACCGCCTTGGCATACGCCTCGGCCTCCATCTCGATCGACCTGAACCGGTATCTTGTGCGCCATCCGGACGATCTGGGAAAGCTTGGCCGGGCCGGCGCCTTCCCAGGCGCACGGGAAGCGCGACGACCCATGTGGACCTTGGATTTCACTCCGCACTTACGCTGCTTTGGCCTTGTCAGCAGCCTGAGCATAAAGCGTGCTCAGCTTTCAGGCCGAGCACTCATCCATTGTTGACAGCACCTGTCGTCATTCAGGATCGCCCCATTCTCGCAGGCCGCTTGCAGCTTTCAGGCTGTTGTCAGCCAGGGCCGCCATAAAGGGTCTCGTTAAACAATTCAGGAGGCCGTTCCAATGAACAATCAGTTTGCGAGACTTTTTCGAGGACCAGGTATGCAGGCTTGTTTCAGGACAAAGAACTTTCTGGCGGCAACCACCGCGATGACGACGGTATTCCTGCCGGCTGTGTCTCTCGGGGTGGGTCTGGTAGCATTTCCAACTGGAGAAGCGTTGGCCGACGACCCGATTTCGATCCCGCTGGAGTATGTCGGGGAAGGCCATGACCGCCTGGGCATCTGGGCCAAGATCAACAATGGCAACGCGCAGCGATACGTATTCGACACGGGCTCGGACCAGCTCAACACGCAGATCGGGTCAGAGGTGACCGGGGTCCGCCCGATTGCCGACACGCCTTACGTATATACGTACGGGGACGGAACGTATGGTAATAAGCTTCAGAACGTGGAAATTGATAAATTTACATATGTCGATCCAGATCAAAAGATAACAATCGACGGGCCGTCTGTAAGCGATAAGAAATACCGGGCTGCTCGCATTCTCGATTTTGTCTATACCCATGCGTATTGCAAGGACAACAATCTTAAGTGCACGCCGGGATCCGTGACGGATGGACTTAAAGATATGTATGGTCAGGATCTCCAAGAACCTTATCACGCCGATAAGGAGCAGCGGGCGAAAATGACCGCTGGCAAGATGGCAGACGAAGGCGGCGATTTCGCAGGTACATTCGGGGCCGGCGATTTTCTTGGCAAGACAAGTGTCTGGGGCATGATGGGCAGTGTCACCAGGTCTGGCTACGTGGTCTCCGCCAATGTGAATCCGGATTCCGAGAGCGACCAAACGCCTGGCTGTTCCCCCTGCACGATTGTCAACCTCAATCCAAGCCTCCGGGCCCAATATACTAATGCCATGCCATGGGGAGAACCCGAGGAAAAAGATCAGGATTCTTATCAGAATTTTCCTGGCTCTGGCGCCAATGCCTCGACCGAATACGAAGGCAGCTACAATCTGCAGTACACGGTTAAGGATGGAGCCCCACCAATCACCGACCCCAACAAGACCGCGGTATTGCTCGACACCGGCACACCGGGCGGTGGCAGTCTGGAGATCAGTGATGCGATGCTGAAGCAATTTCAGGATGCGGGCGTCAAACTTAAAAATGTTCGGAGAAATGAGCAACGCGAGATCGTAAGCGCATCGGGCAACATCCCGAGCGTTACAATCGCAGGAACGGATGGCGATCCGGTAAGGCTGGACAATATCGACTTCACCTACACCAGCGGCACGACGGAACAACCCAATGACCAGACCAGTTTTGTTGCCGGTCTTGACTTCTTCAAAAACAGATCGGTCATTTTCGATCTGGAGAAGAAGTATACCGCTTATACGTCACATTTCGTCACTGCCAGCAACTTCTCTACCGATTCATCCGCACCCGAAGGGACCGGTCTGAGCAGGATCACGACGAGCATGGGGAATGAGGGCGGGTTCGGCATAGCGGGTGTCGTCTCCGGCTCCGGATCGCTGACGCTTGATACAAAGACGGTGGTCCGGATGACGAATGTCAACACCTACACCGGCGAGACGAATATTGCTCAGGATGCCTATCTCTCGCTTGCGGGGCTCGGCAACATCCAACGGTCAGCGAAAGTCGTTGCAGACGGCACGTTCGATATCTCCGAACATGGAAATGGCAGCGACTATTGGGGAATCTCCGACGCCTACAACGATGCCCGTATTCGTAGCCTGAGTGGCAGCGGAACGGTCGAACTGGGCAAGCGTACCCTGGTGCTAACGGATTCGAACGACACGTTCGCCGGCAGCATCAACGACCTCGACGTTGATAACAATAATATGGGCGGCAAACTATTCGTTGCCGGTGGCGTGCAAACGCTGAGCGGAAAGAACAATTTTTCCGGCATGACGACGGTCGGTTCCGGCGCGGGATTGCTGCTTGCCGATACAGGTGTGCTTTCCCATGATGCGACCACGTCCGGCTTTCTCGGGAATGACGGGCAGATCGGGGGCACGGCTATCGCAAACAGCGGCGGTGTCGTCGCAGGCGGCGGCACCTACGGTGCGGTCACCATTTCCGAGGGCGGCACGGTCGCTCCTGGCAGTGCGACCGATCCGAGCAGGATCGTCACCACACTGACTGTCACGGGCGATTTCGCGCAGCAGTCCGGATCGATCTATCAGGTCGACCTCGCAAGGTCGTCCGATCTCATCGATGTTGGCGGAGCAGCGGCGATCGACAGCGGCGCGCAGATCGAGCTGCTGCGGCAGGGAACGCTATCGGTCGATGCCCGATATACTCTGCTCTCCGCAGCAGGCGGCGTAAGCGGCACCTATGGCGGGCTGACGGGGGCTCTGGCGACAGACGCGACGCCCTTCGTCGATTTCCAGCTCGTCTACGATGCCAACAATGTCTATCTCGATATCAGCCGCACATCGACGGCGTTTGCCGATGTAGCCAGCACCTTCAATCAACGCTCGGTCGCCGCAGCGGCTCAGGCGCTTGGAAGCGGTAATCCGATCCAGGACAACATCCTGTTCCTGACGGCGCCGGAAGCCCGCAACGCTTTCGATATGCTATCAGGCGAGGTTCATGCTTCCATTCATAGCGGCCTCATCGAGGACAGTCATTCTGTACGCGATGCCGCGAGCGAACGGATCCGTGCGGCGTTCGACGGCGTCGGTGCCTCCAGCGTTCCGGTGATGACTTATGGGCTGGGTGGTCTGGAACTGGCCCCGGCAACGAGTGAGAATTTCGCCGTATGGGGCCGTGGCTTCGGCGCCTGGGGTCATCTCGACAGCGACGGCAATGCCGCCGGTCTCGATCACTCGACAGGCGGCTTTCTGGCTGGCGGTGACGCGGCTGTCGGCGAAAGCTGGCGGCTCGGCCTCATCAGCGGCTACAGCCATACCTCCTTGGAGGCGGACGATCGCGCGTCGTCGGGCTCGAGCGAGAATTACCATCTCGGTCTTTTTGCCGGCACGCAGAACGGCAATCTCGGTTTTCGTTCCGGCCTTGCCTATACCTGGCACAGCATCGAGACCGGCAGGTCCGTGGTCTTTCCAGGCTTCGCCGACAGCCTTTCGGCCGATTACGACGCCGGCACGTTCCAGGCCTTTGGCGAGCTCGGCTACCGTATCAATACGGCTTCGGCTTCCTTCGAGCCCTACGCTAATCTCGCTTATGTGAATTTTGACGCCGATGGCTTCACCGAGAATGGCGGCGCAGCCGCCTTGTCGAGCGGGGATCGCTCGAGCGACACGGCGTTTACCACGCTAGGTCTGCGTGCGTCGACGGTACTGACCCTCGGCACCGTGACTGCTACCGCGCGCGGCGGTCTTGGCTGGCGCCACGCCTTCGGCGACGTCAGGCCGGATACCGCTCTTGCCTTTGCTGGCGGTTCCTCCTTCGCCATCAAGGGCGTGCCGATCGCAAAGAACGCAGCTCTGCTCGAAGCTGGGCTTGACGTAAACATCACCGAGAACGCGACGTTCGGCATCGCCTATCAGGGACAGATCGCCTCGGATGCCCAGACACACGGGTTCAGCGCCAAGCTCGGCGTCCGTTTCTAAATCACCCGCAAAAGAGATTGGTTATGAAGTCAGTGAGTGCATTTTCTTTTACCGTCGTTCTCGGCTCAGCGACGGTGATGTCTGTGTCCGCCGCGCGAACGGACGATGCCTGCTACAACAAGGCACAAAGCCTATGATGACGCAATGTTCAATCGACGACCTGAAGCCAGTCGATGGCGAGCTTGACAAGCTCTACAAGGAGATGGAGACCCGGCTCAAAGAGTCCCGGCGCATGTCCAGGAACTGGTCGAGACCGCGAGGGGCTACAACGCCACCTCGGAGAACACGCGCGACGCCTACCCCAAGGATTGGCGGCATTTTTCCTCCTGGTGCCGGCGCGCTGGCTTCGATCCCCTGCCTCCGGGCTCGAAGGTGATCAGGCTCAATATCAGCGCCTGTGCCTCGGGCACCGCCGCCGGCGATCCGAAGCGTGGCGCCCCTGCCCTTTAGTTTGCGACCATCGAGCGGCGGCTTTCCGGCCTCGCCTGGAACTTTACCCAGCGCGGCCGGCCGTTGGACCGCGCGGAGCGGCATATCTATAAGGTTCTTGCCGGCATTCGCCGCAAGCACGCAAAGCCACCGCGGCAGAAAGAGGCGGTCCTGGCGACGATCTGCTGGCGATGATCGCCACGCTCGGCCACGACCTCAGGGCCTGCGCGACCGCGCTATTTTGCTCCTGGGCTGTGGCGGCGGCCTGCGGCGCTCCGAGATCGTCGGTCTCGACGTCATGCGCGACGACAACAGCGATGGCGCCAGCTGGATCGAGATTTTTGACGGCAAGGGCTGCTGGTCACCCTGCGCGGCAAGACCGGCTGGCGCGAGGTCGAGGTCGGCCGCGGCTCCAGCGACCACACCTACCCCGTAGTCGCGCTCGAGAGCTGGATCCGCTTTGGCCGCATCGCACGTGGACCCCTGTTCCGCCGCATCTTGTCGATCAGGTCGATATAATACGAAAAAGCCGCCGCCATTCGGGACGGGCGTCGGCTATCATGTCCAGCCATTATGCGGCGAGCGGATAGCTTTCGCCGGACCAGGCAGAGAACTTGGCGGCAAAAGCCTTCATCTCGTCGACCGCGAATGTGGTGCGCGGTTGCGAACTCGACTTGCTGGGCGAGAGGGACCTCGCCGAGAAAGGCGCTGACATGAGCGGGATGCTGCTTGGCCAAATCGAGATCCGCAAAGCAATCGGCCAGCGCCGCGTCGTCCAGCTGTACGCTGCAGGGCGCGTTCACGTCGTCAAGACGGATGCCAAATGCTTGCTCATAATGGCCGCAAGGTAATCGTTTCGGGTCGGAGACACAAGTTGCCGCCTCCTTCGCCGTAGAGTGGCCCGATACAATCACGATCGATATTGCCACCTCTTATCGATAGTGATCGCATAGTTCCCTGATTCGACTCTCAACCGCTCATATCAAGCGATTACTTCCATGTATCTGCTGCGCTAGCCCGTCCTGGCCTTGGAGTGTCGCTCCTCACCTCCTCCACCACTCACCAGCCCGATGGGAGTATCGCCCGCCAGCAGCTTCTCCTTGCTGAGCAGCGCGGCAACCTCAATCGCCTCGAAATCGGGCAAATCCCGCAGTGTGTCGAGGCCGAAGTGCAACAGGAAGGTCTTGGTCGTGACGTAGGTGTAAGGCGTGCCAAATTCAGCGGGCAGGCAGACGTTGACCCACAACAATCAAGGGGACGGTGCAGGCCAAGATTGCGGCAGGGCTTGGGCCCCCCACCCTTCTCCTCAGAACTCCGCTGCTTCCAGCTGGCGGCTGAAACTCACAGGCGCAGCCAGCTTGGTCTCTAACAGCATCGATCGCATCATGGTGTCTGCCATGAATCCGTGTGCGTGAAGCGCTCCAGAGCGAAGATGTTGGGCGTCAACCAGGTTCACTCCAATGAGCTTCACTTCTCGAGTTCTGCACAGTGTCCACGACTGGCGCCGGAGGTTGATCCGGTGATTAGGAGGAGCACTCGTTGTCGGATTCTCGACGATGTCGGACATGTGACACAACGCTTCCAGAGCGATCGCATTGTTCCGAAACGATTTTCCCAGTTGGCACGAAGGTTGCGGCCCTATGCGCAAAAGCACTGCGATGCCGCACCGACTGGAAGAACTCATCAATGATCACGCTTTTCGAACATGTGGGCGCCGCTACCGACACTGAGCGTTCCCGAGCCGACGGAAGCCTCTATCCCTTCTTTCTGAAGGCTGTCCGGACATGAACGCATTTGATGTCCGTCCAACGCTTGATGCTCCCGACGACGATCCCTATGTCTGGCTTGAAGATGTAGAGGGCGAGCGGGCACTTGCCTGGGCCGCCGGCCAATCGGCAAGGACTCTGAAGCACTTCGGTGGAACGCAGTTCGAGCGCGACCGCGCGGCTCTGACAGCCATTTTCGACAATCGCGACAATCTTCCCCTGATCGCGCGCCGTAGTCAGTACCTCTACAATTACTGGCGAGATGACGGTAATCCACGCGGACTGTGGCGCCGGACCACCCTTGCCGCCTACATGAAGGCGGATCCCCAATGGGAGCTACTGCTCGATCTGGATGCTCTCGCGGCTAGCGACGGAGAGGACTGGATCTGGGACGGCGCGTCCATCGAGCCGGAGAGACGGGAAAGAGCCGTTCTGCGCCTGTCGCGCGGCGGCAGCGACGCGGTCGTGCATCGCGAATTCGACCTGATTTCTCTGAGCTTTGTCGCCGACGGCTTCAACCTCCCCGAGGCCAAAGGCTACGTTAATTGGCTGGACCCTGACACGCTTCTGCTTTCCAGTGCGCTTGGTAATGGCATGGCCACCCGCTCCGGCTATGCGCGCACAGTTCGACTGTGGAAGCGTGACGCGGATCCCCTCACCACGCCGGCAATCTTCGAGGCCGGGTTCGAAAGCTTCCAAGTGTCTGGTCATTCGGACCGCACCGGCCGCAGCGAGCGCCTTTGGTTCATCGAGCAGCCGGCCTTCTTCGAGAAGATCAGCTGGATCGGCGATAGGAGCGGGCCGAGGAGGCAGATCGATCTTCCTCGCGACGCGTCGTGGCGGGTCTTCGGCGACTGGCTGGCGGTAAGGCCGCGCAAGCCCTGGACGGTGGGAGGCACCACCCATCCCGCCGACGCGCTGATCGTCATCTCGCTTTCCACTTTCCTCGCCGGCGGACGCCTTTTTGAGACCCTGTTTCAACCAGGGGAAAGGCGCTCCATGCAGTCATTCTTCTGGAATGACGGGAAGCTCATTATCTCTTACCTCGTCAATCTCGCACCGCGTTTCGAGATGTTCACTCCCGGCCACCAGGAATGGACGCGCCGAGTCCTGAACACCCTGCCCGCCGAAGGTACTGTCGACGTCTGGTCATTCGATGCGGCAGTTCACGAGACCAATGGAGAGGTCCTGATCTGTGCTCAGGATCCGATCACGCCGCCGCAGCTCTTGCTGTTCGATCTGAATGCCGCGCCGTCTCTCAGCGCTTCAGCAATCCTGAAGCGCAGCCCGGAGAATTTCGATGCATCCGGACTGGTGGTCACGCGCCACGAGGCAGTCTCTATCGATCATGAGCTGATCCCCTATACGCAGGTTGGTCCGGCGAACGGGAACGGAGATGCTCCGATTCACCTTTCCGCTTATGGCGGGTTCGGCGTATCATTCCTGCCCTACTACAACTCCCCGCTGGGCAAGCTGTGGCTCGAGCGCGGCGGCACGTGTGTCGAGGCGAACATCCGCGGCGGCGGCGAGTTCGGCACCCGCTGGCACGAAGCCGGGCGCAGGGAGGGCAAGCGTCTCGCCCACGACGATTTCGCCGCCGTTGCCTCCGACCTCGTGCGAAGGGGCATCACCCTGCCGAGGCGGATTGCCGCCGAGGGTGGCTCAAATGGCGGCCTGCTGATCGCAAACATGCTGACCCGCTATCCTGAGCATTTCGGGGCTCTGTTCTGCACAGCACCGCTTATCGACATGCGTCGCTACACCAAGCTCTTGGCGGGCGCGAGCTGGATCGACGAATATGGCGATCCGGACAAGGTTCACGATTGGGCTTTCCTGAAGGAAATCTCCGCCTATCACGCCGCAGCGCCGGGACAGCCCTATCCGCCTATCCTGATCGCCACCACGAAACGCGACGACCGCGTCCATCCGGGCCATGCGCGCAAGATGGCCGCAAAACTGCAGGCTCTTGGCTATCCCGCTTACTTCTACGAGGCCAGCGCAGGCGGGCACGGCTGCGGCGAGGACAATCGGGAGCAAGCCGCATTCATCAGTCTAGGCACCAATTTTCTCCGCAGCGCAATCGGCTTCAACGATCACCCTCCGGAGACGGCGGAACGCGTTGCAACGCAAGAGGGGCATTTGAGGTCCATCAACAATTCATTCGAGCAGGAGACGAAATAGTGCAGTGCATCCTTTCTGAACATCAAGGAGTGAATCTCATGGCGAGAACGCGAATGGGCGTAGCGCGGGCAACAGCAGCGGCGGTGGCCCTGATCATGGTGGGACAGCAGGCCGTCGCCGCGGAGCCTGCGCAAGCAGAGACCGTCCTGGCGGAGACGGGAGCCTCGGTCACCGAAGCGCCAATCCCTTGGCAGGTCCGCCTGCGGGCGTTGGGCGTCGTTACGAAAGATCTGGGCTACGTTGATACGCTTCCCGGCTCCGGTCTTTCGTATTCGGACACGGTGACGCCGGAACTCGATATCTCGTATTTCTTCACCGACAACATCGCCGCCGAACTCATACTCGGTACCACTTATGCCAACATCGCGGGCCAAGGGACGATCGGAGGGTTGGGCAACATCGGCAAAGTTTGGCTGCTGCCGCCGACACTCACGTTGCAGTACCATTTTACCGATCTCGGCGCGTTCAAGCCTTATGTCGGCGCCGGCGTGAACTACACGATCTTCTACAACCAGGACACTGGCAGCGCTGATGCTCTCAAGGTGAAGAACACGTTCGGCACGGCGCTGCAGGTCGGATTCGACTACATGGTGGACCAGCACTGGGGCCTCAACTTCGACGTGAAGAAGCTTTTCCTGAAGCCGGACTTCGACGTCACGGTGACCGGCGCGAAGCTGACGGGGAAGGCGGAGCTCGATCCCTGGCTGATAGGCGCAGGTGTCACCTACCGCTTTTGAATATCAGAGTGAAGTCTGCTTCCCGACTGCCGGTTTAAATGAAGGGCGCCTCGCGCGCCCTTTTTTACGGTCGACACTGCAGCGCAAGACCTCATGAAGCTATTGTCGGGCGGGGTTCTCTTCCGGCGGACCAAGAAGATGCACTGGCCAACCGGCCTTGCGCCTGAGGTGGAGTGCTTAGAAGCGCTTTGGATCGGGACGGGCTTTGGTATTGTGGGTGGAATGCTTCAGCCAGACCATTTGCCAGCATCGTCTCCCGGACGTCATGTGTGAGCTTCTTTGTCAGCGCAAGGCGAACACGGATCTCCTAGCAGGCCGTTGAAGAAGTGTCCCGTTTGGCCTTGAGGATTGCCTCGTCGCCGTTGTGATAGAAGGTGATGTCGATGGAGCCGTCGTCGAGCAGTTCAGCATGGCCGTCGCCTGTGACCTCGTCCATTTCGTCGAATCCGACCCATGTGAAGAAGACCGTCGACGGGCCGTAGCCGAGTTCGAGGGTTAGATGAGCCAAACGCCAGTGGGGCGTCCTGGGGACGACGCGCGCGAGATTCTGGTCGTGGTGGCCAGCCCAATACGATGTGAGAAGTTGCTGCCGGTGCGGGTACCGGAGGTCGCCGATAGTGACAGCCGATGTTCGACAGCGGCAAGGACATGCTCAGCCGTCAACGCGCCGAGGGCTTGGCCGGGAATGGTGGTGATGGAACCAATCCAGAAAGCGGCGGCTGCCCAGGAGAACGCCTTCGCGGGACTTTGACTCCAGTCCGCACACCCTGCTCAGATAGTCCGAAAAAGAGGTCAGAAGCGGAGCATCCGGATTATTATCTACACTGGGAACAGAAGCATGGAAGCGTTCTGGAGCCACTCGCCGCGCGTTTACCAGTGCCGACACTGCTCCAAGCTGACTATCTGCCATGACCACCTGCCGAACGTAGTCCGTTGATGCCACCGGTACCCTTCGCGGTCTGCTCCAGCGGGAAGATCGGGTCTGATCGACCCTGCTGACCTGTGCGGCGGCCTCTCTCGCTAGGGCGTCCCCCTTCCTGTCGTCCTCCTCCGCCGCTTTCGGCTGCTTTCGGCCCGCCGCCCTCGCCAAGGCGTCGTAGTCGGTAAGCGCGTCCTCCGTCTCCTTTAGGGGCTTCATCGCGTGACTAGAGTTTAGCGCGTGTTTGTAGGCGGCGGACCGAATGGTCGTCGAAATGCCACTCAGCGCCACCGCAAGATGCCCTAGGGCTTCCGCCTCATGATCTGACAGCGGCACGTCACGATTAGAGCCGATTGCCCTGCCTTCTTCCAGTTTCACAATGTTTGTAGTCATTTCCTGCTCCATCGCGTTGACTGAGATACGATGGAGACGGAAGTGGAGAACAAATTTTTACAAGCAACTAAGATGATATTCTCGTCAACGGGACAATAGTGGACGTTGAGGGCGGCGAACAGGGTGGTGGTGCCGTTGCGCTTGTAGTCGTGCCTCATCGTACCGAGCCGCCCCTTCTTCATCGGCAGGCCGGGTGGGTGCGGTCGAGCGCCGGATCTGGCTCTTTTCATCGACCGACAGAACGATGGCATGGGCCGGCGCATCGAGATAGAGGCCGACGACGGCGCGCAACTTGTCGACGAACTTCGGATCATTGGAGAGCTTGAACCTGGCGCCAGCGGTGGGGTGCGAGACCATGCGCCTTCCAGATGCGCCTGACGGCGCTGGCGCTGATTGCGGCGGCTTGCGCCATCATGTCGGCGGTCCAGTGGGTCCTCTCGCCCGGCGGATCGGCAAGCGTCAGTGCCACGACGCGCTCGCCGACATCGGGACCGAGCGGCGGAATGCGCCACTGTCGCGTCTTGTCGCGCAGCAGCCCGTCACAGCCTTCCGCGGCAAAGCGCTCCTGCCAGCGCCAGACGTCGGTCTTCGACTTGCCGATGCGGCGCATGACCTCGCCGGTGCCGACGCCGTCGGCGGGCAAAAGCACTATCTCGGCGCGCCAGACATGCTTTTGCGGGGCGTTGCGATCCCTGATCAGCGCCGTCAGACGGACGCGATCGGCCGACGAAACGGTGAACGATCTTCCTGTGCGCATGCGCCAGACTCGCACGCGCAGGCCAGAAAGGGAATCTCTGATTGGACTCCTATGTCAGGCGGGAACCACTAGACGCCGAGACCGCCGATGCAGACATGTTTGGTGTCGAGATAATCCACGATGCCCTGGAGGCCGCCTTCCTTGCCGAGGCCCGATTCCTTGACGCCGCGGAACGGCACCTCCGGCGTGGTGATCAGGCCTTCATTGACGCCGGTACTTCAGTCCTTCCATCACGCGGAAGGCGCGACCGAGATCGCCGGTGTAGAAGTAGGCCGCGAGGCCGAACTCGGTGTCGTTGGCGAGCGGCGTGCCCGACCTGAGACATGGGTGACGTTTTGTACCGGACACGGATGAAGTGCACCCCTCGGGTGAGCGTTTGCTCGATAATATCCACTGAAGTGAAGCAGTCGGTCTTAATGCTGGAACTCATGCCACCCGACCGACCCGGGAATTCGCAGCAGCGGCGCCGTCGAGTGCAGAACGAATGCCGTCAACCAAGGGGTCGATCTCGCTTTCGGTGATTATATAGGGCGGACAGATTCCAAGCACGTCTCCCATATTGCGGATCATGACGCCGTGCTCGCGGCACCGCCGCTCGACATCGCCGATCCTCAGCTCGGGCGCGAAGACGCGACGGGCGCACGATCCTCGACGATCTGAACCCCCGCGATGAAGCCGCGGCCGCGGGCTTCACCGACAAGCGGATGGTCGCCGAGCGCGTCCGCGAGGGCTCCATGCAAGTGATCGCCGAGACGACGCGCCTGGGTCACGAAATCGATCTCGCTGTAGATCCTGATCGCCTCGGCGGCGACGGCCGCTATCACCGGATGACCGGAGTAGGTGAAACCGTGACCGAACACGCCGACCTTGTGGGCCTCGTCAGCGGCGCATTGATAAATCTTGTCGAGATAATGACGCCGCCAATGGGCAGGTGACCGGATGAAAGCCCCCCGGCGATCGAGAGCATGTCCGGTTCCATCCCAAATGTCTGGCTACCAAACCAGTTCCCGGTGCCTCCGAAGCCGCAGACCACCTCGTCGGACAGCATGAGGATAATTTCTCACTTTCTTGCGAAGATCGGGGGTGTCCACGGTCATTCGTATTACGCGAGATCCGCGAGGCCAAAAACCATCATACCAGAGAGGCGAAACTGCTATCTAGGTGTTTAGATGCAAGAAATTAATCCTGCATTGTTCCCGCACCAGGAACACCCGAGAGGATACCAAGCAGTATTGAACCTTGTTGAAAATGCTCTCGGCGCGCTGGGCGTTATAATTTCTCGAAGGCGATCACAAGGACGTCGCGATAAGCGTACGGCATTTTCAGGTTTTCGGCCACAATCGACGATACATCGTGAAAGGTTTCGCGGTCGTTGCAGATCACAAAATCATTCGGGGAGTTCATTTCGACCTCGCCGAGGAACTCCTTTGAGGCGTCGGTGATCATGCTCATGCCGCCGGTGACGTTGACCCGCCCAATCATATAGCAAGCAATGAAGTCCACCCCGTCCTGGTGAAGGCCCTCGGGTGCCGGTTTGCCATTTACACCATCGCGCGCGACAATCCGGTAGGGATGGATCTTGATATTCCAACGATCATGTCGGGCGGCTTCACATAGAATTCTGCAGAAACCTGTCAGAATCTTTTCTAAGACGGGATGGTCTATAAAGGAGTTTTCAAGGGGCTCGAAGTGGCGCTTGAAGCCGCCATTCAGATGATTGACACTTTTTGATTGTTCGTAGGGGGCGTGGGGTAGGAGCCTAAAGATTCCGTCAGTCGCGTCATATTCAAAAGCGCTATAGCGCCGGTAACGATATGTTCCGCCGTCACGCATGTATTCATCGAGAAGAAGTCGATTCCAATGGTCAGCAAAGTTCTTCCAGGCTGCATCAATTTCGATGCCAAAGCAGGCTTCGGCGCGCTCGCCTTTTGAAAACCACCATCCATTTGTCACCAGACCGTCAGTGCATTGTTGACTGAGGTTGGCCGGCGCCTGGGGTGCGTTGTTTTCCACGGGTGTCTCCCTTTTGGTGACTTGGCGAGGACGGAACGCTTTGGACAACGCTATGTGGGTTGCGGCTTGGTATTCCCAAAGGTCGCGGTCCCTAATGTATCTCGGCGTCCTGGCTCGGATCGACCGAGGTAAAAAGCGTGTGTGATCGACTATGTAGCTGACGCTCCCGCTAACGCCCTCGAGGGCGGATGCAATGGCCCGTTCGCACATCTGGTGAATAGTACTGCCCCATGCACCTGAAACCGCCTCTTGGGACCAGGCTTGCTCAAGCCCTTGCTTCAAAACGATTGATGCCACGTCAAGAGAAGCGGTTTCGAGGTGACGCAGCGCGTCGAAGATAATGGCCGCGGCAGGGGCCTCGCGGACTTCGAGAACCTTTTGGCCGGTTGTGATGTGTTCAAGCCCGACAAAGCGGCCGTGCCCGAATTTGCCGACCGTGTTATTCAGGAACGGGATTGCGTCGACCAATGCAACATCACGGTCATCAATTGACACGAGACTTCCGTCTGCAAACCCGAGTTTGATCTCTACCGGCTGCTCTGCGGGAATGTGGCGCGTCCAAGCAAATGCCTCCTCGGGGATGGAAAAGTTCTCGGGATCTTCCAAAGGCCCCGACTCGAATTCCCGACACCAGAGGTTTTCGTCCGCGCTCCACGTGCGGTCCGCCACAAAAGTCGCTCCACACTTGGACAGGTCGGAGGTCTTCTGTTGTCGGGATATCACAGAGCATTCATACGGACTGCCGAAGTTGCCGGAAAATCCTGAGCGCTTAATGCTATTGTTAAGGCGCGGAAGACTGTTTTGAGAAAGGTTTGCTGTATGAAGAACCAGCCGTGAGTTGATTGACCTAGCATGATTAACAACCAAAGATGCGATTATGGGACGGCTCAACGAACTGCTCAACGGATAGATGCCAAGGTACTTGGCGTGGGCTCGAATGGCTGATTTCACGCCTTGTTCGACAAAGGCATCCCGCCCTTCGAGGCAGACAAAGCGCGCGCCGAACATGGCTGCCGTCCGTTCCAACAAAGGCTGATCGATGCGCGTTCCGACATCCGCTGCGACAGCTTCAATGTTCGCAAAGCCAAGGCTTTGCAGCTTGTAGAGAAGATAGGTGCTGTCGAGACCGCCGCTGAACATGGTTGCAACTGGTGCGGTTCGGTCCGGAAAAGCCTCCAGATCTTCAAAACTCGAAATGCCGCCGATGGCGGGTTTGGTGGAAGCCAAGATGGGGTTCATTTGGATGTCCTGCTCTCAAACCAGATGCCAGCAAACGTCGCAGCGAGGACGAGGCCTGCGCCTATCAAGCTCGGTACTGTCAAAGGCTCATTCAGAAGAAGGTGCGCTAGAACGAAACCAAAAAAAGGTTCTGTTCCCATCAAGAAGCCAACCCGTGTCGGTGTGGATTTTCTCACTGCGGCATTTTGAATGTAGAATGCAGCGAGGGTGCAGAAGAGTGCAAGGAAGGCAACAGCGCCCCAAAACTGAAGGGTGGCCCTCACAACAAGGCCTGAAATTCCGAACTGAGCGACGGCCAAAACGAAAGTAAGTGTTGCCACCGTCGATCCTTGGATGGCCGTCAGGGCTGCAGATGAAATCTGCCGGCCGGCCAGAAGGCGTTTGGTGGAAACGACCATAACCGCTCGCAGAATCGCGGCCCCCAAGACAAGCGCGTCACCCGGGCTGAACCTGCTGATCCCGCCAGTGAGAATGCCGACACCGATGCACGCTATGGCAGCACTTGCCAAAATGCCCGTAGGTGGAAGTCGCCGTGATAGCCCATAGTCGATGCTCGGCGTGAAAATCACACAAAGCGATATGATCAAGGCCGTGTTCATTGCGCTTGTCGATGCAACGCCGTAAGTTTCAGCAATAAAGATGCAAAAAAGTATTGTTCCCAATGCGAAGCCGCGGATGAAATCGCCCCAGGAGACCAATGCGATCTCATGTCTTGCAGCCACTGCCGTAATGATCGTAGTAATCAGGAAGCGATAAAGAACAAGTATCGAAACCGGCGCGTAGAACAGTGCGCCTTTCCCGACCGGATAGCTCGCCCCCCAAACGAATGCGACTCCCAGCAAGGCTAGATCCACCGAGAAAGATGGCGTCCGTGTTTTCCTGACAGGTATTGGAGAACTTTCGAAAACGTCCACCTTCAAAGTTTCCTTTGTGTTAGCCATCCACCCCTGCTGCGAGGGTCAAACAGATCAGGTCGTTCAGCCTCTTGGGCGATCCGTGCCGCGGCGTACTTGTTTTTGGTAACGCAAGTGCCGTGCCGATTCGGAAAACCATTGCTAGACAACAACCTGGTCGCCTTGATAGTTCGGCGGTTCATGTCCATTGTTGTCAGAATGCCGACAATGACTTCAACTGCAGGGATCCTACCGGCAGGGCCTCAAGGCGAACACGCGGCTCCAAGATGCCGACACGATGGCTGGTTCAGCCATGCTTCGACAGTTGCCTGTTTTTTCAGTTCCTTTGCTGTTCGTGCGCTAACCGCAACGCTCCATACTAGTCTCGCGTGGCTGTCCCCGTGGGGTGGGCGGCAGAAAGCGATTAGGCCCGCTGAAAGAGGCGAACCGCATCCGAAGGATCGTAACCAAGAGAAGGACCTGAAGCGAGAGCGAAGGTTGCGGGAGGCCGCGGCGGGCCTAAAAGGCAATGCCGACCGCCCCAGGAAAGGCTGACAAAAACCGCAGCGGCCGACTGTCCAATAGGGTGCGCCGGGCCAGGGCGAGCCAAATGGCAGGGGCTGCCGGGGGACCCTAAGAAAAGCCTGGGTTCACGAGCACCCGGCGCGCGCCATCAGGCGGCCAGCTACTTGGAGGGCGGGTGTATCATGCCTGTTTGTCGGGCCGAACCAGATCCATGTGGCTGACGCCGAGGGCCAATGCCAGTTCATAGATCGTGATAATTGTCGGATTTCTTCGGCCTTTCTCCAAGCCGCTGATGTACTGCTGACTGAACCCGGAAATCTCCGCAAGCTGCTCCTGCGTCAGGCGCTTCCTTTGCCTGATCCTCTGCACATTCCGTCCGACCAACTTGCGCATATCCATGCACGCAAGCCAGCGGATCAGGCGGCTTGAGTTTATCAACTATAATATGTAATCCACATTTAGCAGGCACAGGGCTTCGCGGGTCCATTGGCCGGAGATAGAATTAGCGATGTTGCAGCCCAGATCGAACACGCCGTTCGCCGACGAGGTCCCCTGGTCGGACCGCATTACAGCCTACGACAAGGACCACTTTACAACCTATATGAGGCTCCTGGACGCCTCGGCCGACAACGCCACTGAAGAGGAAATGGCCAAAGTGATCCTCGGCATTGATCCGGCACGCGAACCTGAGCGCGCACGCAACGTTCTTCGCAGTCATCTCGACCGTGCAAACTGGGTGGTGACGAGCGGCTACAAGGATTTGTTCGCCAGTTGACGAAATGGGCGGTGCGGTCGCTTCGCTTCAAGCAACGAAGTCGCGCAACCGCCATGCATCGACGTATCACCACAGCGCGGATGGCCCAGCGCTTCGCTGTCTCATCATTTTGTCCTCCGCTCGCCAATGGCTGCTTCCCAGGAATGGGTGCGGCGGCGAATCATGACAGGAACGGGTCCGCCGTCTGAGCCGCACCGCATCCGAAGGGCCGGATGGACAACCTACTGAAAGCTCACAGCTGGCTAAGGGTTGCGGGACGCCGCGGCGGGCCTAGAAGGATGCGGCGCCACCTGCTGAGAAAGGCACAAAACAGAGCGAATTGCGAGAGTCTAACGACGCGCTAGGAGGCGCAGCGGAATGGTCGAGACGCCAGAGCCAAGAAAAGCGGGGCTCGACCCACCGGCACACGGCACGCGCGGTGATGGGCGCGGGCGCCCACTACGTGCGCAGGCTCAACAGAATCTCACACGGATCAGCATCGAGGGCCGCAGTTACGTCGAGAAACTCAATGACATCGAGACGCCGTTCGCCACCCTCATATTTCGCCACGAAAGATTGCGGACGACCAAGCTTCTCAGCCACCTGCGCCTGCGTCAGCCCTTTGACATTGCGCAGTGAGATCAACTGGGCCAGAAACCGCTGGTGGCGGGGAGATCGAAGAGATTTGGGCATTTAGGTGAACCGGCAGGTAGAGACCGGCTCAGCGACTAATCCCCGTTTCGGATTATCCCATTTTGGGATATTCTGCCTTGGATCCAGCGATCAACATGCGAGGTTCGCGGCAGACATGAATCAATCAACGGGAACAGATAGGACTCAAAGCTCAACACTGCTCGACGAAGTCCCTTGGTCTGACCGTCTTACCGCCTACGACAGGGCGCACTTTACCATCTATATGAGGCTCCTGGACGCCTCAGCCGATGAGGCGCCCGAAGAGGAAAT
The DNA here is from genome assembly GCF_004792065.1 of Mesorhizobium sp. M8A.F.Ca.ET.165.01.1.1. Classification (NCBI taxonomy): domain Bacteria; kingdom Pseudomonadati; phylum Pseudomonadota; class Alphaproteobacteria; order Hyphomicrobiales; family Phyllobacteriaceae; genus Mesorhizobium; species Mesorhizobium sp. M8A.F.Ca.ET.165.01.1.1. The sequence goes on from NZ_SRTH01000011.1 coordinate 206,097, forward strand.
GGCCCAACTGATCCTCGGCATTGATCCGGCACTTGAACCGGAGCGCGCCAGGAAGGCGCTTCGTAGTCATCTCGACCGTGCGAACTGGATGGTGACGAGCGGCTACAAGGAATTGTTCGCCAGCTGACAAATTCGCAGTGCTCGGTCATAGAAGCGTTCCTGTGCCATTGGTCAGGCTGATCGGGGCCTGCACCACAGACGCGCCGGCAAAATGGACCCGGTGGCGAGCACAATTCAGTTCCCAGGAAATCGGGGTTTGGCAACTGTCCGAGCGTCTGACGTGATAGAAGGTTCCGCTCTGTCTGGATGGGTATTAGCCCGGAGCAGCACTCCATATCGTACCGGCGCTCGACGAAGGGTCCACCTCTTCGCTTTCAAGCCGCATAACCGATAGCCATCGCCCTAAGTCAAGGGTTAGAGATTACCGGCAGGCAGGTATGCAAGCGGGCCATCCTCGGAAACTATATAACCGCACGACTAGCTGTGAGCTTTCGGGAGGTTGTCCATTCGGACCGGACCGGGGAGACTGGAGTTACCAAGCTTCAGCACTCACCGGAGGGTCCGAATGAACATCCATAAGAATGCCCGTCTCACACCGCTGCGTCGAGAGGAGATGGCGCTGTCGGTGATAGAAGGCGCTTTCTCCAAAGCCCATGCGGCGCGTGTCTACGGCGTGTCGGCCAAGAT
>NZ_SRTH01000119.1:0-360 GCF_004792065.1 Mesorhizobium sp. M8A.F.Ca.ET.165.01.1.1
ATGAAGAGGTAGGAATACCAGCACTCCGAGCGACTGGCCCTGCCGGAAAAGTTCACATAATTTCGGCAAAAGCTTGCAATCGCTTCACCAAAATTCATCGACGGCGGGGTGTCACCGAAACGATTGACGCCGGCTGGCGGCGCCCTCAAGACAAACAACAATGGCAAGCCGAGAAGGATTAGAACTATCAGCCAATGCCATATCGAAAAACTGCCCATGATTTCCCCCAACACCCCAATCTCGGGAGCTATGGATATCCTGCCTACCCCGCCGGAATCAATCGCAGATTGCACCCAATAGGCGATTTGCACTGCAAAATACTTTGTGGACGGAAGGCTGGGGCGAGGTGGCCCGAGTCTA
>NZ_SRTH01000120.1:0-359 GCF_004792065.1 Mesorhizobium sp. M8A.F.Ca.ET.165.01.1.1
CTTGACGTCCGGAACGGTCTGCAGCTCGACAGTGTCAGGCACGGTCGAGCCCACGCCAAGCTCCAGGCCAAGCACATTGACCGAGGCGATCGGGTGCTTGTGGACATATTCCTTGACCACGGTCTGCTGCTCGGGCGTGACGATCACCTCGTCCGCGGCCGCGACGCCGATGCCGGCCATCAGAGCCAGGCCGGCGACAGCTGGAATGAGGGTGGTTTTCATCGTTTCTCTCCTGTTTGGATTCACGACGATCCTTCGGATCGCGTATGAGCGAGCTCCGCTCTGCCTCCGCGAGGGGCGGTAACATCGGCAGGACGAATCATGGAGCTCCCTGGGCAAACGCTGCCGGCGGGGGGTTG
>NZ_SRTH01000121.1:0-357 GCF_004792065.1 Mesorhizobium sp. M8A.F.Ca.ET.165.01.1.1
CGGAATGATCACCCGCCACAGCACCTGCCTGCGTGTCGCATAGAGATCGTAGGCCGCCTCGATCAGCCGGAAGTCGAGTTTCTCCAGGCTCGAATAGAGCGGCAGCACCATGAACGGCAGGAAGGCGTAGAGCAGGCCGAGCTGGATGGCAAAGTTGGTGTAGAGCATGGTGATCGGCTTATCGATCACGCCGAGGCCGATCAGCGCGTTGTTGATCAGGCCCTCGTCGCGGATGATGAACATGATCGCCAGCGTGCGCACCAGAAGGTTCGACCAGAACGGAATGGTGATCAGAAGCACCCACCAGTTGCGCTGCGCCGGCGGCCGCGTCGCCATGAAATAGGCAGTCGGGAAACC
>NZ_SRTH01000122.1:0-356 GCF_004792065.1 Mesorhizobium sp. M8A.F.Ca.ET.165.01.1.1
CGAATATCGGGAGCAATGACACTGAGACGGTGGGTAAGAACCGTTCGCTGACGGTGATGGCGAACGAGACGATCCATGTCGTCGCCAATTCGACGGAGAATATCGACGCTAACCATTCGCAGACGGTGGGGCTCAACCAGACAGTCACGGTGGGTGTCGCGCGCGTGGATACGGTGGGGGCAGCGGAAGCGAGGACCGTGGGCGCCTCGCAGACGAACACGATCGGCGCGACCCGCGCCGTCAGCGTCGGTATCAGCCAGAGCCATGACATCGGGGCCGGCGACAGCTGGAACGTCGGAGCCGGGCAGACCGTCAATATCGGCGCCGACCAGAGCGTGACCGTTGGAAGCGCCCAA
>NZ_SRTH01000123.1:0-355 GCF_004792065.1 Mesorhizobium sp. M8A.F.Ca.ET.165.01.1.1
GCTGGTCAGCGCCGGCAGCGAATAGACGCTGAAGCCCTCGAACCCCGGCCGCACGATGATCAGAACGCCGGCAAAACCAAGGGCAATTGCCAGCCAACGACGCCAGCCGACGCCTTCGCCGAAGAAAAGGGCGGCGCCCATCGTCACGGCAAGCGGCAGGGCCTGCAGCACGGCCGAGACATTGGCGATCGGCAGATAGGCGAGGGCGATGAGGAAGGACACGGTGGCGCCGGCTTCGCCGGCGACACGCACCGCCACCATCGGCTGCAGCATGGCGCCGGGATTGGCCAGCGCGCCGCGCTGCCAGGCGAGCAGGCCGACGAACAGCGAGGCGAAGGCACCCCGCACCAGCATC
>NZ_SRTH01000124.1:0-355 GCF_004792065.1 Mesorhizobium sp. M8A.F.Ca.ET.165.01.1.1
GCATCCATTGCACGTCGACGGCATAGAGCAGCGGCCGATCGAGGCCGCTGAACAGCAGGCCGAACTGTCCGTCGGCATGTCCAGGAAGATCGACCGCGATCACGCTGCCGTCGCCGAACAGATCGGCCCCGCCGGGGATGTCGCCGCGCGGCGGTACCTGTTTCATCTTCGACAGCCCGTCGAGCCTGGCCTCGAAATCGGCGGGGAAAAGCTCGGTGAACACGCCATGGCGTAGATTCTGCCGGGCGGTCCGCGCCTTCAGCCGCAACCAGGCGGCATCGCTGGCGATGAAGCGCGCATTGGCAAACAGCGACAGGCCGGAGATATGGTCGGCGTGAAAATGCGAGATCGGAAG
>NZ_SRTH01000125.1:0-353 GCF_004792065.1 Mesorhizobium sp. M8A.F.Ca.ET.165.01.1.1
CCTTCATCTACAGCCGTGAGGAGGAGAGGCAGATTTCGTCACCCCGTGCGGCCGAGAAGGTCGTCATCAAGGACGGCGTCATGAAGGATGGCCGCATCGTTGCGCGAAAAGTGACCGGCTACACCGACGCCGGCGCCTATTCGCGCCATTCGCCCTACGGCGCGCAGAAGGGTGCTGCGCACTATCCCGGGCCCTACACGATCCCGAATGTCTGGATCGACACCTACTGCGTCTACACCAACCGCACCCCCTCCTCCGCCATGCGCGGCTTCGGCGTGACCATCGGCGACTTCGCGCGTGAGGTGCAGATGGACAAGCTGGCGCGGCTGATCGGCAAGATCGGAAGAGCGTCG
>NZ_SRTH01000126.1:0-351 GCF_004792065.1 Mesorhizobium sp. M8A.F.Ca.ET.165.01.1.1
ATCGATATCGCGCAACTGCTCCTTGAGGGTGAGCGCATTGTTGTCGCGGATGGCGGTGGCGAAGCGCCACATGAAATACTCTGCCGTCAGATAGACCACGCGCGATTTCGGATTGTGCCGCAGCGATTCCGCCGCGATTGCCTGCAACAGGTGCGTCTTGCCGAGGCCAACTGTCGCGTGAAGGAAGAGCGGGTTGAAGCGTACCGCGCTCGATTGCGATTCCGCCACCGCCTTGGCGGCCGCGAAGGCCACCCGGTTCGAGGGACCCTCGATGAACGACGCGAAAGTGTAACGCGGGTCGAGCGGCGACCCGAGCACGTTATGGCGGAACTCGGTCTCCACCGGCATGCC
>NZ_SRTH01000127.1:0-350 GCF_004792065.1 Mesorhizobium sp. M8A.F.Ca.ET.165.01.1.1
TGCCGATGGCCCTGCGGCAATCATCGTCGTGATCGAAGCAGATCCAGAACGGCTCGCCGTCCATCCGCGCGCTCACCGCCCCGCAAAAACAGTGGCCTTGTTCGATAGCCATGGTCCCTCCGCGATTGTCCCGAAAGAAATGGCGTCCGTGCAGGACACGAACGCCATTTTGAACTCAGCGCTGGCCGCCCTTGCGGCCGGCTTCGGAAGCACGCTGGCGGTCCTCGGCGAAGTTGCCGCTGCCGCCCCTGTGCTGGCCGGCGCTCCGCTGACCCATGTTGCGGTCCTCGGCCTGCTGCTGCCCGCTGCCGCGATGCTGGTCCTCGCGGTTCTTGTGGCTCTGCTGGCCG
>NZ_SRTH01000128.1:0-350 GCF_004792065.1 Mesorhizobium sp. M8A.F.Ca.ET.165.01.1.1
GTTTGGATTGGCGAAGAACTGGTCGGCGACCGCCTCGAATTCCGGAGGCGGCAGGAAGTCGGTTGCCGAGCGGTCATTCTCATGCATGCGCTCCCTCACCTCTACGGTCAGGTTAAGGCGCCCGGCGAGCACCTCGGCAGTTTCGATGGCCTTGCGTTCGCCCGATGGGACGATGCACCGGATCGATCCGACCCATGGCTGGTCGAGCATCGCGTTCGCTCTCGCGCGGCCGAGCTCGGACAAACCCCACTCCGATACGGGAATATCGGCGTCGATCTGAACCTGGGGATGAGTGATATAGTATGCAATCGACAAGACCGCGGTTTCCCACCAGTGGAGCCGAAGCTCAA
>NZ_SRTH01000012.1:0-206005 GCF_004792065.1 Mesorhizobium sp. M8A.F.Ca.ET.165.01.1.1
ACAAACCGCAGCCGCTCGTCCATGATCCCAGTTTCTCGCCAAACCATCGCCGGTCCTCCCGGCGGACAAGAAAACTGTCACCCATGCTATCGGTCCATTCTGTTACCTATCTATCCGGTTCGGACACCGGCATCCTCTCCCCGTACAGTGACGGGGAGAGGGGTGCTCCCGTCGCCGGTTTCGCCAATCGCCGGCATTGCAAGATGGGCATCGAGGCCACGGCCAGCTTCCTTCTCCCCGTCACTATACGGGGAGAAGTGCCCGGCAGGGCGATGAGGGGCAGCGCCAACCTTGTCCTGTATCTCCGACAACTAATGCTTTCTGGAAAGCTGCTTCGTCGCGGCTTCCAATCCGGCCAGTGTCAGCGGGAACATGCGGCCGCCGAAGATGTCGCGAATCATGGCGATCGAATGCGTAAAGCCCCAATTCCTTTCACTCTCCGGATTCAGCCACACCGCGTTCGGCCATTGCTGCAGGAGCCGGCCGAGCCAAACGGCTCCGGCCTCGGGGTTCCAGTGTTCCACCGAGCCGCCGGGGTGGGCGATCTCGTAAGGGCTCATCGAGGCATCGCCGACGACGATGACCTTATAGTCGGGGCCATATTTGTGGATGAGGTCAAACGTCGGAATCACCTCGGCATGGCGGCGGCGATTGTCCTTCCACACGCCTTCGTAGAGGCAGTTGTGGAAATAGAAATATTCGAGCTGGCGGAATTCGGCGCGAGCCGCCGAAAACAGCTCCTCGACGCTCTTGATGTGGTCGTCCATCGAGCCGCCGACATCGAAGAACATCAGGAGCTTCACCGCATTGCGACGCTCGGGCCGTGTCCGGACGTCGAGATAGCCGTGCTCGGCGGTGGCGTGGATGGTGCCGGGCAGGTCGAACTCTTCCTCGGCGCCTTCGCGCACCCAGCGGCGCAGACGCTTCAGCGCGATCTTGATGTTGCGGGTGCCGAGTTCGACGGCATCGTCGAAATTCCTGAATTCGCGCTTGTCCCAGACTTTTACCGCGCGCCGGTTGCGGCTTTCAGCTTGCCCGATGCGCACGCCTTCAGGGTTGTAGCCATAGGCGCCGAAGGGCGAGGTGCCGCCCGTGCCGATCCATTTCGAGCCGCCCTGGTGGCGGCCCTTCTGTTCCTTGAGCCGCTGCTTCAGCGTCTCCATCAGCCTGTCGAAGCCGCCAAGCGCCTCGACCAGTCTTTTCTCCTCCTCGGTCAGGTGCTTATCGGCGAGCCGGCGCAGCCATTCCTCGGGAATGTCGGCGACGTCGACGGCATCCGGGCCGCCGAGCGCCTCGATGCCCTTGAAGACATGCGCGAACACCTGGTCGAAGCGGTCGATATGGCGCTCGTCCTTCACCAAAGCGGCGCGGGCGAGATAGTAAAAACCCTCGACGTCATAATCGACAAGCCCGGCTTCCAGCCCTTCGAGCAGAGAGAGGTATTCCCTGAGCGAAACGGGAACGCGCGCTGCCTTCAGTTCAAGGAAGAAGGGGATGAACATGACTACAACAGATCATACTCGATAAAGCCGGTCCTGCGCGCGACGTGGTCGTAGAGCTTGCGCGCGGTGGCGTTGGTCTCGTGCGTCATCCAGTAGACGTTTTTCACCTCGATCTTGCCGGCCTCCTGCTTCACGGCTTCGATGAGGGCCGCACCGATGCCCTTGCCGCGCACATCCGGGTCGGCGAACAGGTCCTGCAGGTAGCAATTGTTTTTCTCCGACCAGCCGGAGCGGTGATAGAGGTAGTGGGTGAGGCCGACGGCCTTGCCGTCGAGGGTAGCGATAAAACCCTTCGGCTCGAATTCGCCTGTCGTGAACAGCCGCTTCCAGGTGATCGCGTAGACCTCTTCCGGCAGCTTGGTTTCATAGAAGGTCAGATAGTCGGTCCACAAGCGGCGCCAGTCGGCGTGGTCGGATTGCGCGAGCGGGCGGACAACAATCTCAGACATTTCATCTCCTCCGAACGGTTCTGGCCGATGCTGACGTGCTCTGCGGCCGGCGGCAACGGTCCACATCAGGGGAAAGTGCTATTGCTGCCTTGCTATTGCTGCCGCCTGGCCATGAAGGCCAGCCGCTCGAACAGATGCACATCCTGTTCGTTCTTCAGCAGGGCACCGTGCAGCTTGGGCAGCGCGTTCTTGGCGTCGGCGCGCAAATCCTCGGGCGCGATGTCATCGGCGACCAGCAGGCGGATCCAGTCCAATGCCTCGGAGGTTGACGGCTTCTTCTTCAAGCCCGGCACGTCGCGAATTTCGTAGAACTGGGTGAGGGCCGCGCGCACCAGGTTCTGCTTGATGCCGGGATAATGGACATCGACGATCCGGTGCAGCGTATCGACGTCGGGAAAGCGGATATAATGGAAGAAGCAGCGGCGCAGGAAGGCGTCCGGCAGTTCCTTCTCGTTGTTGGAGGTGATGATGACGATCGGGCGGACGGCGGCGCGGATGGTCTCGCCGGTCTCGTAGACGAAGAACTCCATCCGATCGAGTTCCTGCAGGAGATCGTTGGGGAATTCGATGTCGGCCTTGTCGATCTCGTCGATGAGGAGCACGACCTTCTTGCCAGCCGCGAACGCCTGCCAGAGCTTGCCGCGCTTGATGTAGTTCTTGATGTCGTTGAACCTGACATCGCCGAGCTGGCTGTCGCGCAGCCGCGACACGGCGTCGTATTCGTAGAGACCTTGCTGCGCCCGTGTCGTCGATTTGACATGCCATTCGATGAGGTCGAGGCCGAGTGCTACCGCCACCTGCCGGGCTAGTTCCGTCTTGCCGGTGCCGGGCTCGCCCTTCACCAGCAGCGGCCGTTCCAGCGCTATCGCCGCGTTGACCGCCACCATCAGATCCTTGTCGGCGACATAGGCCGCCGTGCCTTCGAAACGCATTTTTGCTCCTTGGTTCATTCCGGGAACCGTAAGGAGGCCCTCCGGTCCGCGCAAGGGCGGGTCTGCAAGGCGATGATGCCGACCGGTGCGGAAAGAGCGCCTCCTCTCTGGCGCTTGTGTCACCATCGGCCTATATTGATCGAGGCGGTCTGCGCTTCCCGGCAGGAGACACTTTTCCCCGGGGCCTTAACGATCCTTAGGGAGCTGTCCCTGGGAAGACCCGTGGGTTTTCTCACACGGCGCCCACCTACTTTGTAGGCACCCGGGATCGACCTCTCCACCGGTTGTGTGGACCGTCACTTGTCGCAAGGCGTCCACCCATCCTGGCGGATGATGCGGTGGAAAACGTCGCGCTTGAGACGTCACACAGCTCTGACCTTTTCTACCTTGGCCGCATGACCTCTCCCAAAGACCTGAAAAAGCAGCTACGCCTCGAGGCACTCGCTCGCCGCGACGCGCTCGACGAATTCTGGCGGGTCGAGGCCGCGCTCGAAATGGCGGAGACGGCGCGCGACCATCTGGAGATCGGGCCTGGCCAGATCGTCTCCGGTTTCTGGCCGATGCGCTCGGAGGTCGATGTCAGGCCGCTGATGTTCGCCTTGCGTGAGCGGGGCGCACGGCTCTGCCTGCCTGCCATTCTCGACAAGACCACCATCGTCTTTCGCGAACTGGTGCGTGGCGCGCCGATGGTCGACATGGGTTTTGGCACGATCGGACCGCACGCGGAGGCCGAGGTTCTCGACCCCTCGGTCATGCTGGTGCCGCTCGCCGCTTTCGACGCACGCGGCCACCGCATCGGTTATGGCGCCGGCTATTACGATCGCGCGATCGCGAAGCTCGTCGACAAGGGGCATACGCCCCGGCTGATCGGCATAGCCTTCGACTGCCAGGAAGTGGCGCAGGTTCCGGACGAGAACCATGACGTGATCATCCCGGAAATACTCACCGAGAGCGGGTTGCGCCGCTTCACGCCAAAATTGTAGATAATGGAGGCATGATCTTTTCGCGGATGTCATGCGGCATTTGCTTCGCTGACTTTCGGTGCAGGATCATATGAGACTTCTCTTCCTCGGTGACATGGTTGGAAAAACGGGACGTACGGCGGTGTGGGAACAGCTGCCTGGCCTGATCTCGGACTTCAAACTCGACTTCGTCATCGTCAACGGCGAGAATGCCGCCGGCGGCTTCGGCATCACCGAAGAGATCTTTCGGGAGACCATCGCTGCAGGCGCCGATGTCGTCACCACCGGCAACCATGTCTGGGATCAGCGCGATGCGCTGGCCTTCGCGCCGCGCGAGCAGCGGTTCCTGCGGCCTTCCAATTTTCCCAAGGGTACGCCCGGGCGCGGCTCCGGCGTCTACATCGCCAAAAACGGCGCGCGCGTGCTGGTCGCCAACATCATGGGCCGAGTATTCATGCATCCCGAGCTCGACGATCCGTTCCAGGCCGGCGAACGTGAGCTTGCAGCCTGTCCGCTCGGCGAGCAGGCCGATGCGGTGATCATCGACTTCCATGCGGAAGCGACCTCGGAGAAAATGTGCTTCGCGCATTTCGTCGACGGCCGCGCCAGCCTGGTCGTCGGTACTCACACGCACCAGCCCACCGCCGATCACCAGATCCTCAATGGCGGCACCGGCTATCTGTCGGATGCCGGCATGTGCGGCGATTATGATTCCTCGCTCGGCATGGACAAGGAGGAACCACTCAACCGGTTCCTGTCGAAAGTACCGAAAGGGCGTTTCGAGGCAGCGACCGGCCCGGCGACCTTGTGTGGGGTCGGTGTCAATATTTCCGATCGTACCGGACTGACCGAGAAGATCGCGCCGTTTCGTCGCGGGCCGAGACTGGAAGAAACGGCTCCGTCGTTCTGGTCGTGACATTGATATAGGCGCGCGCAGTACCTAACTGCCGACGACATCTGCTTCAGATCGTTAAAAGAGGGGACAACGACCTCCATGCAGCTTATCGAATTTCTTGCGCCGCATTTTCAATTCGTTTCCGATCCAACCGCATGGGTCGCCTTGCTGACGCTGGTGGTGCTCGAGATCGTGCTCGGCATCGACAATCTGATCTTCATCTCCATTCTGACCAACAAGCTGCCCGTGGACCAGAGGGCTCGTGCGCGCCGGCTCGGCATCTCGGCGGCACTGATCATGCGCCTGGTGCTGCTCGCCACCATTTCGGTCATCGTCCAACTGACGACGCCGGTCTTCACCGCGTTCGGCCACGGTTTCTCCTGGCGCGACCTGATCCTGATCGCCGGCGGCCTGTTCCTGGTGTGGAAGGCGACCAAGGAGATCCACCACACGGTCGATCCCGACGACCACAAGGACACGATGATGGGAGAGACGCTCAAGATCTCGCTTGCCGGCGCGATCTTCCAGATTCTGCTGCTCGACCTCGTCTTTTCGATCGATTCCATCATCACCGCCGTCGGCATGACCGACGAGATCGCCATCATGTACATCGCGGTGATCGTGGCCGTCAGCGTGATGATGCTGGCGGCGGGTCCGCTGGCCAACTTCATCGCCAAGAACCCCAGCATCGTCATGCTGGCCCTGGGCTTCCTGTTGATGATCGGCATGACGCTGATCGCGGACGGCATGGGCTATCATGTTCCCAAGGGCTACATCTACGCGGCGATGGGTTTTTCGGCGCTGGTCGAGGGGCTCAACATGCTGGCGCGGCGGCGCAAGAAAGCGAAATCCGGCGACGGGCATTAGAGCGCGGACGCCACAGTCCGACTTTTGACTTGATTTTTACCGAATTGTATGTACAGTAATGTAAATCGAGGCTGCCCGCTTTGCGATTTGAATGGGACCTTGAAAAGGCCAGACGCAACCTTGCCAAACATGGGGTTGCATTCGATCTCGCCCAGAAGGTGTTCGATGACCCGCTTCATCTTATCGTGCCTGACCGCTTCGAAGACGGTGAGCAACGATGGCATGCGATCGGGATGGTCAAAACCGTAGTGGTTCTGCTGGTTGTCCATACCTACCCGGATCGCGAAGCTGAAGAGCGGGTTCGGATTGTCGGGGCTCGGAAAGCGACGCCGCATGAAAGGAGGCGCTATGAGCAGGAAGGACCTTAGCCACGACCAGCGAGACCAGCTTGCAAAGCTGGCCGATTTGCCTGACAGCGAGATTGATACTTCCGATATTCCAGAGGCTCCGGCCGAGAACTGGATACAAGCCCGTCGTGGGCATCTTTACCGCCCAATTAAGCAGCCGGTGACCATTCGGCTCGATGCCGACGTGCTCTCCTGGTTCAAGGAACATGTCGGAGGTGGGGGCTATCAAACCGAGATCAATCGCGTGCTCCGCCACCATGTGATCGAACAGGAAAAACGGCGATCCTGAGTCGTTTAACCTGCCGGTACCCCCTTCGGGTGACGATCACCGATGAGGCTCAGGGTCAGGCCCTGCTCCAGCCAGGCCTTGGCGCCGGCGAGCACCAGCGTGAAGCCGCCGGTTGAGCCGACCGCTTCTTTCACCTGCTCGTCCCCATGGCCGGTAAAGCCAAAATTCCGGACTTCGAGGAATGTCGCCTCGCCAGGCATTTCAGTGAAGGTCCAGACCACCGTGGTCGGCGGGTCGCTCCACGTCATGACGATCTTCTTGTCCCGGACGATCTCGCTGACGTCGACGGTCGTCGAGACGCCATACATGCGCCACTCCCACTGAACAGGCTTGCCACCGTCAAGCCGGCCGCTGCCATGGGTGAACCAGAATTGGGTCGTGATCGCCGGATCGACGATGGCCTCGAAAACATCAGCGACCGGCCGCCGGATCAGCATGGCGGCTTCGGCTGTCGGTGTTTCACGGATTTCCATGGCGATCTCCTTTCGAATACGCTCACCAGGCGTCGGGTTCGCGCACCATATGAATGATGTTGGCCGGATTGGTGATCCAGCCACCACGGAAACCCTCGCCCAATGGCTCGATGGCATCGCAACGCACAACGCCTGCCTTGGCCAGATGATCCGCGGCGCCCGGAAAATCCTGCGTGAAAAGCTCCAGCCAAATCTCGGCCTGGCTCATCATCGGCGCTTCGTCGATCCACAGCCTGTTGGGCCCAAGTTCGAAGCCGATCGCCGGCGGCTTGGCGGTGAACGGCTTGAGGCCGACGACGTCGCGGTAGAAGGCGATCGTCGCTTCGTACTGGTGCGACGGCACCTTCATGGCGATGTTGATGCCGCCAGTGATCTTCGCGGTCATGGTTCACGTCCTTGTTGGGGTGCTGGTTGGCTGGTTCAACTGGCGTTCCGTCATGGCAGGTTGATCTGCCAGGAGACGCCGAACCTGTCGTTCAGCCATGCGAAGCGGCGGCTAAAGCCATAGTTGTCTGGCGGCATCAGGAAGCCGCCCCCCTTCGCCAAGGTTTCGACGATGCGCTCCAGTTCCTGTTCGGAGGAACAGTCGACATAGAGCGAGAACGACGGCGTGAAGGTGAAAGCATGGTGAACAGGGCTGTTATAGACCGTCACCTCCAGGCCGCAGATGGAAACGCGCGCCAGTTTGAGCGTACCTTCCGCGCCGTCTTCACCGGAACCGTAACGTGTGACGTCGAGGATGCTACTGTCGGGAATGGTCCCGCAATAAAGGGTCATTGCCTCTTCGGCCTTGCCCTCGAACATCAGGAATGGCCTTACTTTCGTCATCGCGGGTTCTCCCCTTTTCCTATCGTCGTTCAAACATTGGCCTCGCTGGCGGGTTCGCCCCTCATCTCGCTGCGGTAATAACCGTCGCGCAGATTGATGCCGTACTCGACGTAGGCCTTCATGCAGGCCAGCATCTGCGACCAGCCCTCGCAATTCAGGTAGGACTTCTTCAGGCCGACCGCGCCTTCCTGCCAGCCGCTCTCGGCGATGGTGACGAAGGTGCCGCCATCGTCGAGCGGCTCGAAATTCATCTCGATGCGGGTCCTGTAGGCGGGCTTGCCGTCGATGTCGGTGGCATCCCAGCGCAGCACGATGCGGCTGTCCTTGACCACTTCGTCGACCTCGACCGGCACCTTGCCCCACCAGACGACACCCGAACCGGCAACCAATGGCGCGCTGGCGCCGCCGATGGTGGTGAAATAGCCGCTGAGCTTCTTCGGATTGACGACCGCGTCAAAGACTTCGGCGACCGGTTTGCCGATGCGCCCTGAAACACTGAATCCAAGAGACATATCCACAGCTCCTTGCTTGATCGCGACAACGATATGTTATAGAAACATAACATGTCAAGCCGATCGCAAGACGACAATGTTTTCAAGGCGCTGGCGCATCCGCGCCGGCGCGAAATACTGGATCAGTTGAAAGACGAGCCAAAGACCACCGGCATGCTGTGCGATGCCTTTCCCGCCATCGACCGCTGCACCGTCATGCTGCATCTCAAGGTGCTGGAGGAGGCGGATCTGATCGTTGCGCGTCGTGACGGACGCGAGCGCTGGAACCATCTGAATTCCCTGCCGATCAAGCAGATCCACGACCGCTGGATCAGCCAGTATGCCGGCCACGCGCTCAGCATCATCGACCGGCTGAGGTCCGATCTGGAAGCATAGACAAGGCCGGGATCGCCGTGGCGCTGCGCGGCTGGACGAATTGAGCCGATTTATCTATAAGCCGGCCATTCCGACAAGGAGCGCCGCGCGTCCACCCGGACGCATCAGGGTCGTTCTGAAATTTTGAATTCGAGCCTTTTGCAAAGGCGAGGTGACGCATCTCGCGGCAAGGGGCTCTAGCCGAACACGACAGGGGTGCCATGGCTGGCCATTCACAGTTCAAGAACATCATGCACCGCAAGGGCCGTCAGGACGCGGTGCGGTCGAAAATGTTTTCCAAGCTGGCGCGCGAAATCACCGTTGCCGCCAAGAGCGGGACGCCCGATCCATCGATGAACCCGCGCCTGCGCCTGGCGATCCAGAACGCCAAGGCCGTGTCGATGCCGAAGGACAACATCCAGCGCGCCATCAACAAGGCCTCGATGGGTGATGCAGAGAATTACGAAGCCGTGCGCTACGAAGGGTATGGCCCAGGTGGCGTCGCCGTGATCGTCGAGGCACTGACCGACAACCGCAACCGGTCGGCGTCCAACGTCCGCGCCGCCTTCACCAAGGCCGGCGGCGCGCTCGGCGAAACCGGATCGGTGTCGTTCATGTGGGACCGCGCCGGCGAAATCTACTATCCGGCCTCGGCCGGCAGTGCCGACAAGATCATGGACGCGGCCATCGAAGCCGGCGCCGACGATGTCGAGTCGGACGAGGAAGGCCACACGATCTATTGCGCCTTCGAGACTCTCGGCGAGGTGTCCAAGGCACTTGAAGCCTCGCTCGGCGAGGCCGAATCGGTCAAGGCGATCTGGAGGCCGCAGAACAATGTCCCCGTCGACGAAGAGCGGGCGCAGTCGCTGATGAAACTGGTTGCGACGCTCGAGGACGATGACGACGTGCAAAGCGTGTACGCCAACTTCGAAGTCGATGACGAGACCTTGGCCAAGCTCAGCGCGGCGTGAGTGAAGCCCGATCCGACATGAGCAAAGCTCGGTTGCCCGCCATCCGCATCACCTACTGCACGCAATGCCAATGGCTGTTGCGTGCCGGCTGGATGGCGCAGGAGCTGCTCTCCACCTTCGGCACCGATCTCGGCGAGGTGACGCTGGTGCCGGGCACAGGCGGCATCTTCACCATCTCCTGCAACGATGTGCTGGTCTGGGACCGCAAGCGCGACGGCGGTTTTCCGGACGCGGCTAAACTCAAGCAGTTGGTCCGCGATGTGATCGATCCGGATCGTGATCTCGGCCACGCCGACCGTAAGGCGAAGAGCTGAGATTTTGCTGCGAAAGCAGGACCATCATTTTCCGGGCCGGCGTCCGAAAACAGCACCGATGCCGGCACCGATCGCGATGCCCACGCCGACGCCGAGGGCCGAATCATCCATCGCCGCGCCAAGGGCAGCACCGAGGCCAACGCCGATCGCGATGCCGATGGCCATGGTCGAATAGGGGTCGTTCACGGCTCTTCTCCCGATAATGCTTGCGGCCGCCGCAACGCCCGATGCGGCGGCCCGCAAACATGTCAACGCGAGGCGAACCAGAAGGATGCCATCGCCACGATGGCGGTGACGGTGCGGACGTGGTTCCACATCACCCAGTCCCTGAGAAAGTCGGACCAGACCGCGGCACCATTGCTGCTGGCTGGATCGACTGCGGCCAGTGCATCGTTGAGCGGCACGTTGAAGACCATGGTCACGATCGGGTTGCCGACAAGATAGATAAGCGCGCCGGCGAGTAGCCAGAACGAACCCGGCTGGCTCCAGCCGATGATCGCGCCGGCGACGAGCACCAGGCAGATCAGCCCTGTGCCGAAAAGGGCGGTCATGAACATCGGCGTGATGACGGTGACGTTGATCGAATTCATGGCGGCGATGCCGCCCGCCGCCGGCAGACGGGCAAATGCCGGCATGACGAAATTGGAGAAGGCAAAGAACACGCCTCCGACGACGCCTGCGCCCAGGGCCGCGATGAAGGTGAGGCTGGGGAGAAGTTTGGCGATCATGTCAGTTGCTCCAGATGCCGGTTGCGGCGGTTTCGGTTGCGTAGGCGGAAAAGTCCCTGGGCTGGCGGCCGAGCACGCGCTGGACGCCGTCGGCGAGGGCCTCGTTGCGGCCGTCGAGAACTTGCGTGAACAGCTCGTTGAGCAGCCAGGCGAACTCAGGCGGCAGGTCATGCGCGGCGACCGCCGTGGTGAATTCGTCATGCGAGATACTGACAAAGCGGATGTCGCGCCCGGCGGCCCTTGCGATCTCTGCGACGGCGTCGGCGAAACTCAGCAGCCGCGGTCCGGTCAGTTCATAGAGCAGGCCGACATGGCCGGGCTCGGTCAGCGTGACGAAGGCCACTTCGGCGATGGCGTCGGCATCGACAAAAGGTTCGCCGACAGGCCCGACCGGCAGCGCCACCTCGCCCGCCAGCAGCGGCTCGATGAGAAAACCTTCGGAGAAGTTCTGCGAGAACCAGGCGCAGCGCAGGATCGTCCACTCCGCGCCCGAGGCCTTCAGCATCTCCTCGGCGCGCTGGGCCTCGTGCTCGCCGCGCCCCGAGAGCAGCACCAGCCGGGTGACGCCACTGGCCACCGTAAGCCGGGAGAAGGCGCCAACGGTTTCGGCGGCACCCGGCACGGCGAGGTCTGGATAGTAGCTGATGTAGACGGCGTCGACGCCATCGAGTGCGGGTCCCCAGGTGGCGGGAACTTCCCAGTCGAAGCGCGGCGCGCCGGAGCGCGAGCCGATGCGTACCGGCACGCCATGCGCGGTCAGCCGCGCCGCGAGACGGCTGCCGGTCTTGCCGGTGCCGCCGAGGATCAGGATTGGTTTGGTATCAGTCATGTCATTTTCTCCGCGTCAAAACATGAGTAATCCTCACATTTGCAAAACGTGATAAACCCTCGTATTTTGTAAGTCAAGTCATTCCCGGCGATTTGCCGAGCGGGTTTGTTGGAGACAGTCATGGACGGCACAGCGGCCAACGATCAGATCGCCTCGCCACGCCGGGCGCCGAGCCAGCAGCGCAGCCGCGAGCGGGTCGAGCGCATGCTGGCCGCCGCCTCGGCGCTGATCGCGGAGCAAGGCAGCGATGCCATGCGCATGGGCGAGGTGGCGGAACGGGCAGAGGTGTCGATCGGGTCGCTCTACCAATTCTTTCCGGACAAGCGGGCGATCGTCTGGGCGCTGGCCGAGCGCTACACCGTGGAAAGCCAGGCGTGCATTTCGGCGGCGTTGAAAGACGTCAACGACGCCGAAGGGCTTGGCCGGGCGTTCTCGGAGCTGGTCGACATCTATTACGGGCTGTTCCTGGCCGAGCCGGTGATGCGCGACATCTGGTCTGGTACGCAAGCCGACAAGACGCTGCGCCAGCTCGAGCTCGCCGACAGCCGGGCCAATGCCGAATTCCTGGTCGCGGTGCTAAAGCGGCTACGCCCCGGCGCCGACCCGGTCTCCCTGGAGACCACGGCGTTTCTCGTCTGGCAGATGGGCGAGGCGGTCATGCGCCTGGCGATCTCGGTCGAGAGGCAAGAAGGCGACAGGCTGGTCGCCGCCTACAAGCGCATGGCACTGCGGGAGCTGCTGGCCGAGTAGAGAAGCCTTGAACTTCCCATAGTTTTAACATCTGGTGAAGCCGCCAAGGACGGAGCCCCTCTCCCCCGTCACTATACGGGGAGAGGATGCCGGCAGGCAGGTGAGGGGCAGCGCGGGCCTGTGATATTTAAGAACAGCTTTATGACGGGGGGAGGGGAAGATGGTTCTGGTCAACAAAAAACCCGCCTCGAAGGCGGGTTCTTGATCTGCGAAAGCCCGATGCGGCTTAGAGGCCGAAACCCTCAAAACGCTTCTTGAACTTCGACAGGCGGCCGCCGCGGTCGAGCAGGGTCTGCTGGCCGCCGGTCCAGGCCGGGTGGGTGGTCGGGTCGATATCGAGGTTCATCGTATCGCCTTCCTTGCCCCAGGTCGAACGGGTCATGTATTCGGTGCCGTCGGTCATGACGACCTTGATGGTGTGGTAGTCGGGATGGATTGCGCTCTTCATGGCTCGGTTCCTGGCTTGCCGGCGCGGCTGACGGGCATAAGCCTGCGTCGATGCGCCTCTTTTTAAAACTCGAAGCCGCAGCTATTGAGGAGCCACGGCTTCTAAAACGGTCGGCGTGCCTATACATCAGCCGGAATTGAATCACAAGGCCGCGGCAAGCGCATATTCAAGGCGCATGAAGCTGAGGCGGCTAGAGGAAACAGCGAGATGGCGCAACCAAGCAGCGCAGACCAGCGCCGACGCTCGCTCAAGCCGCTCAGACGCCTGTTTCCCTACATCACTGGATATCGCACGCTGGTGGTCGGCGCCCTCATCTCGCTGGTCATCGCAGCGGCAACGACGCTGGCGCTGCCGCTGGCGGTGCGGCGCATGATCGACCATGGTTTCTCGTCGTCCAGCACCAGTTTCATCGCCGAATACTTCGCCGCCCTGGTGGCGATGGCCGCCGTGCTGGCGGCGGCATCGGCCGGCCGCTACTATTTCGTCATCACGCTCGGAGAGCGCGTCGTCGCCGACATCAGACGCGATGTCTTTGCCCATGTGACGACGCTGTCGCCTGCCTTCTTCGACACCGCCCAGTCCGGCGAGATCGTGTCGCGGCTTGCCGCCGATACCACACAAGTCAAATCGGCGGTCGGCGCCACGGCCTCGGTCGCGCTGCGCAACGTCATCCTTGGCCTCGGCGCATTGGCGATGATGGTTGTCACCAGCCCGAAACTGTCCGGCTTGGTCATTGCCGCGATACCGGTCATCGTGCTGCCGCTGGTCGCCTTCGGCCGCTCGGTGCGTCGCAAGTCGAGGCAGGCGCAGGACACGCTTGCCGACGCTACAGCCTATGCCAGCGAACAGATCGGCGCGGTGCGCACGCTGCAGGCGTTCACCAATGAGACACTGGTCACTGGACGGTTTTCGGGTGCGGTGGAAGCGGCCTTCGAGGCGGCGCGGGCCTCTATCTTCGCACGTTCCTTCCTCACCTTCTTCGCCATCTTTACCATTTTCTCCTCGGTCGTTGCGGTGCTGTGGTTCGGCTCGCGCGACGTGCTTGACGGCAATCTGTCGCCCGGCACACTCGGGCAGTTCCTGCTTTATTCGGTGTTCGCCGCCGGCGCGCTCGGCGCGCTGTCGGAAGTCTGGGGCGAACTCGCGCAAGCAGCCGGCGCCGCCGAACGGCTGACCGAGATATTGGCCGAGACACCGGCGATCCAGGCGCCTGCCGATCCGAAGCCGTTGCCTGCGGCCGCCAAAGGCGCGATCATCTTCGATGATGTCTCGTTCTCCTATCCGGCAAGACCCGACCGCGCCGCCGTCCATGGCTTGAGTTTTTCGGTCAAACCCGGCGAGACGGTGGCCATCGTCGGTCCTTCAGGGGCCGGCAAGAGCACCGTCTTTTCGCTGATCCTGCGCTTCTACGATCCCGAAACCGGCAAGATCCTGATCGACGGCGTCGACGTGCGCGAAGCTGATCCGGTTTCGGTGCGCGAGCGCATCGCCATCGTGCCGCAGGATGTCACCATTTTCGCGGCGAGCGCGCGCGACAATATCGGCTTTGGCCGTCCAGGTGCCAGCGAGGCCGAGATCGAGGCCGCGGCTAAGGATGCGCTTGCCGACGAATTCATTCTCAAGCTCGAACATGGCTATGACAGCCCGGTCGGCGAACGTGGCGTGACGCTGTCGGGCGGCCAGCGCCAACGGGTCGCCATCGCCCGCGCCATCCTGCGCGATGCGCCGATCCTGCTGCTCGACGAGGCGACCTCCGCCCTCGACGCCGAAAGCGAGACGCTGGTGCAGACGGCGCTCGAGCGGCTGATGCAGGGGCGCACCACCATCGTCATCGCCCACCGGCTGGCGACGGTGCTGAAGGCCGACAGGATCCTGGTCATGGATGGCGGCCGCATCGTCGAGGAAGGCACGCATCAGAGCCTGGTCGCCAAGGGCGGCATCTATGCGCGGCTGGCCAAGCTGCAATTCGAGACCGGCGCCAGCGCCTTCAGGGGCGCGGCTGAATAGCGGGCGCGTTTCGGCCGGCGACTACAGCGTCGCCTCACGCAGTTCCGTATCGTTTGCGCAAATGCTCCGTGAAATACATGGCGTTGAGTTTTTCGCCGGTGGCGCGTTCGAGCAGGTCCGGCGTCGACCAGCGCGACCCCTGCGACCAGATTTTCTCGCGACGCCAGCCGTTGATGGCCGCGAAATTCCCTTTCGCCAGGTCGTCCTCGGCTGAAGGATGTTCGCGCACCAGCGCGGCCCATTGCTGCGCCGCCATCATCGCGCCCAACGTGTAGGAGGGGAAATAGCCGAAGGCGGCACCCGGCCAGTGCACGTCCTGCATCGGCCCATCGGCCGGATTGTCGATGGTGGAGAGGCCGAGATAGTCGCGCATCTTGGCATCCCAGGCTTCGGGCAGATCAGCCACCTCCAGGCGGCCGGAGACAAGCTCCTGCTCCAGTTCGTAACGCAGGATGACATGCAGCGGATAGGTCACTTCGTCTGCGTCGACACGGATCAGGCCACGCTCGACACGATGCACATGTGGCAGGATATCGTCGAGCGACCAGGCTTCGCCGAGATGCTTTTCCACCACCGGCAGCGCCCAGCGCCAGAAGGCGGGATTGCGGCCGATCTGCTTTTCGACGAACGGGCTCTGGCTTTCATGCACGGCCATGCCGCGGGCCTTGCCGAGCGGCCAGTGCGACCATGCCTTGGGCAGGTTCTGTTCATAGAGCGCATGCCCGGTCTCGTGCAGCACGCCCATCAGCGCCGACAGGAAATCCGATGTCTTGTAGCGGGTGGTGATGCGCACGTCGCTGGGCACGCCGCCGCAGAACGGATGGTGCGACACCGACAGCGAGCCGTGGGTCAGGTCGAAGCCGACCGCGGCCATCATGGCAAGGCCGAGTTCGCGCTGCCGGTCGATCGCATAGGTGCCCGAAAGCGGCTTCAGCGGATGCTTGCGCAGCCGCGCTTCCTGGATCGCCAGCGCCTCAGGC
Source organism: Mesorhizobium sp. M8A.F.Ca.ET.165.01.1.1 (assembly GCF_004792065.1). Taxonomy (NCBI): domain Bacteria; kingdom Pseudomonadati; phylum Pseudomonadota; class Alphaproteobacteria; order Hyphomicrobiales; family Phyllobacteriaceae; genus Mesorhizobium; species Mesorhizobium sp. M8A.F.Ca.ET.165.01.1.1. The sequence continues at coordinate 15,438 of NZ_SRTH01000012.1, forward strand.
ACGAAGCCTTTGAGGAAGGCCTTCAGGTCGGCGAAGACAGGAGTGATGTCAGCCGTGCGGTTGCCAGGGTCGAATTGCTCCATCAGCGCGTCATAGGGGGCAAGGCCTAGCACGTCGGAGCGCAGGGCCGCCTCTTCGCGCACCAGCGCCACCACGCCCTCGAGCGCCGGCTGGAAGCCAGCCCAGTCGTTCTTGGCGCGCAGGTCGCGCCATAGCTGCTCGCAACGCATGCGCGCCGTCGTCTGGCGTTCGACGAACTCGACCGGCAGGCAGGTCAGGTTGGTGTACTGCCGCCGCAGCTCGGCGAGAGCCGCCCGCTGCTCATCGTCCAATGCCTCGCCTTCAGCGGCGGCGATCCAGTCCGATATTTCCGGTGCGGTCGCCCTGGTGTGATACATGCCGGCAAGGGCTGCCATCGCCTCGGCGCGCTTCTCGCCGCCACCGACGGCCATGTGGGTCGCTTCATCGGCGCCGAGGATGGCCAGCGCATGTTCAAGCGCTTCGAGCTTGTGGCCGAGGTCGTCGAGTTTGTGAAAGGACATGGCGGCTTCCGTGATTGAGGACGGCGCGAAAAGACACCAACGCAAAAGCATTGGCAACCCTCGGATACCATCCGGCGGATGCAGCTTGCGCAGGCGAGGTCGAGCATGAAATGCTGCCGGCGACGCATGAAGGGGAGCAGAATGATCGGCAACATCCTGGTCGGGCTGGTGGCATTGATCCATGCCTACATCGTCTATCTCGAGATGGTGCTTTGGGACACGCCGCGCGGGCACAAGACATTCCGCCTGACGCCGGAATTCGCCAGCGCCTCCAAAGTGCTCGCCGCCAATCAGGGCCTCTACAACGGCTTCCTCGCCGCCGGCCTGATCTGGGGGCTTTACCTCGGCGCCGCCGGTTTCCAGGTCAAGGTCTTCTTCCTGGCTTGCGTGGCCGTTGCCGGTCTCTATGGCGCGGCGACGGTCGGCCGCAAGATCCTGTTCATCCAGACCGTTCCGGCGGTGGTCGCCCTGATCGCGGTCTGGCTCGATTGGTAGATGGGCTGGCGAGGAAAAAGGACGCCCGCGGGATTGGGGTCCCGAAGACGCCAGGTGGTCCCTTCCTCTGGGACGCTTCCAGGCAGATGGCCTCAGCCGTTCGGATAGTTTCCGCCGTCGGAGCCGTCGCCCATCAGGAAACCGGTGCCGGTATCGACCCTCAGTCGCTGGTCGACATTGTCGAGCCGGCGCAGCAGGTCATGGTATTGCGCGGCCGGTATCCTGCCGTGATCCGACGCGGCTATCTTCTCGGCGGCCTGACCGATGCGGGCCGTTCGCATTTCCAGGCGCTCCGCGACGGCCGGGGTGATGTTTTTGGCCTGCCTTGCGTCGGCGATGCCCTGGTGGACACCTTGAACCTGCTGAACGAGCGCCTCGACACGCGGACCCGTCATGTCGGTCGGGTCGGTCGCGTCGAGAGCGCCCTTGTGATGGCCAGCGGCATAGGCGCCGGCAAGCGGGGCGGCGATCAGAATTGCGGCAAGGATTGCAGTCTTGAGAGATGCTGAAGAGCGCATGACGGCGCCTCCTTTTGCTGGGAAGGGAGCGGTCTTGCCGCTCCGCGTTCCGGACGTGGGCCGTCCGGTTCCGTCGCGTCGCGATGGGAGAGGCATCGCTGGCGGTTCTCGGCCCTGTGCGGCAAGCTAGGAGTGCCTCGGCGCGAAGTGTAATTAAAAAAAGATAATCTTTTCAGGCCTTGCCGGCCGATCCCTGCGCCCTAGAGTTGAGCCGACGAACAATTTCGCGTGAGTTCGCGTGATGATGGATCAACGTTCGGTGAGCTTCAGTTCAATGCGGCGGTTCTTGTTGCGCGCTTCGTCGGTGTCGGCGGGATCGAGCGGCTGGAACTCGCCGAAGCCGGCGGCGACCAGCCGGTTGGCTGGCACGCCGTTCTCGATCAGGAACTTGACCACCGAGGTCGAGCGTGCCGTCGACAGTTCCCAATTGTCGCGGTAACGGCCATTGCCGGACAGCGGCTTGTTGTCGGTGTGGCCGTCGACGCGCAGCACCCAGTTGATCTCCGGCGGGATCTCCTTCTGCAATTCGATGATGGCGTCGGCGAGTTTCTTCATCTCGACCTTGCCGGCATCGTTGATCACTTCGGAGCCGGTCGGGAACAGCACTTCCGACTGGAACACGAAGCGGTCGCCGACGATGCGGATGTTCTCGCGATCGGCGAGGATTTCGCGCAGGCGCCCGAAGAAATCGGAGCGGTAGCGGTTCAATTCCTGCACGCGCTGCGCCAGCGCCACGTTCAGGCGACGGCCGAGATCGGCGATCTTGGTGTTGGAATCGCGGTCGCGCGTTTCGGAGACGTTGAGGGCATCCTCGAGCGCGCCGATCTGCTTGCGCAAGGCCGCGATCTGCTGGTTGAGGATCTCGACCTGGCTCAGCGCCTGCTGGCTGATCTGGCGCTGGCTGTCCAGTTCGCCGCCCAGCTCGGCGGCACGCTGGTTGGCGGCGTCGCCGGCGCCGGCACCTTGTGCCAGCAACTGTTCGAGCCGGCTCTTTTCCGCCTGAGCCGCCGACAGCGACGCCTGCAGATTGGCGAGCGAATCCTCCTTGTCCTGCGCCGTCGAGCGCTCCAGCGCCAGAAGCTGGGTCAGTTCGTTGATCTGCGAATTGAGGCGCGACAGTGCCGTGTCCTTGCCGGAGATTTCGCGGCCGAGCAGGAACTGCGCCAGTACGAAGACGGTGAGCAGGAACATGATGGCGAGCAACAGCGTCGACAGCGCGTCGACGAAGCCAGGCCAATAATCGATGCGGCGATCGGTGCGCCGGCCCCTGGCAAGCGCCATGCTAGTGCACCCCGGGCTTCTTCAGCGCGTCGGCGATCTTTTCCAGCGTGTTGCGCATCGCCTTCTGCTCGTCGGACTGGGCCTCGACCCAGTCGCGCATGATCTGCTGCTCGGAACGCATGTTCTTGACCAGGCCGGAAATGCCGTCGGCGAGATTGGCCATGGCGGTGGCGACGCGTGGGTTGGAGCCGCCGCCATTCTCCTGCATGCTGCGCAGCCGCTCCGACAACAGGCGGATTTCGTCGGAGGGCTCGGTCCTGGCCGCATCGGAGACGACGATGTCGGACGACAGGTCGGTGACCGAGGACAGCCAGTTTTCGAGTTCGGTGTAGAAGCGCGTCTGGGCGCGGCCGGCCTGCAGGTCGAGGAAGCCGAGCACGAGCGAGCCGGAGAGGCCGAACAGCGAGGACGAGAAGGCGGTGCCCATGCCGGCCAGCGGCGCCGACAGGCCCTGCTTCAGCGAATCGAGCACCGCCGCGGCATCACCGGTACCGGGATCGAGAGACTCGATGGTCTCGCGGATCGAGCCGATCGTATTCAACAGGCCCCAGAAGGTGCCGAGCAGGCCGAGAAACACCAGCAGGCCGACCAGGTAGCGCGAGGTGTCGCGGCTTTCGTCAAGGCGCGTGGCGATGGAATCCAGCATTGTGCGCATCGATGAGGTCGAAAAGGCCATCGACGACGAGCGGCCGATCATCGCCTTCATCGGCGCCAGCAGCACCGGTTCCGTGGTCTCCGAGCCGGCGCGAAAGGAGTTGACCCAGCGCACCTCGCGAAACAGCCGCCCGACCTGCGTGAAGGCCAGCAGGATACCGACGACGAGCACGCCGACGATGAGGCCATTGAGGCCGGGATTGGTGACGAAAGCGGTGGTGACCTGGCGGGTCAAGATGGCGGCGATGAAGGCGACGATGGCCAGGAAGATGACCATGGTGAGCAGGAAGACCTGCGGACTCGACAATTTGTGTGGATCGTAGACCAGTACGTCGGAGCGCCTGCCCATGCCGAAGGATCTGAGAAAAGCCATCCGTGCCCCGTTTCCGATGCCGCTGCCGCCGATCACGTAGGTGGCGACTCTAAACGGAATTGTGACCAAATTGAATGGTGCTTGGCAATATTGCCACAGGTAGCCTTAGGAGCCGGCGCCTCAAAGGCGGTTGATGACCAGGCAGTCGACCATGGCCGCCAGGTGCAGACCGGCGCCGGTGACGACGAAGCCGTGCCACAGGGCGTTGTGGAAGCGCAGCGCCTTCCAGGCGAAGAAAATCACGCCGCAGGAATAGACGACGCCGCCGGCGACGATGAGCATGATCGACGTGGTCGGCAGCGTCTCGACGAGCGGTTTGACAAGGATGACGCCGCTCCAGCCGATGGCAAGGTAGAAGACGATCGCCAGCCTGTCGAAGCGGCCGGGGAAAAACACCTTGATGGCAATGCCCGTTGCCGCCGCGGCCCAGACCAGAACGATCATCCAGCGCGCCAGCGGCGAGTTTCCCAACTGGGCGAGAAAGGGTGTGTAGGTGGCGGCGATCAACAGATAGATCGCGGCATGATCGAAACGCCGCAAGATCCACTTCGCGGGCGAGGTCACCGGCCACAGATTGTAGGTCAACGATACCGACAGAACAGTGAGCAGCGAGACGACATAGAAGACGGCGGCGATGTATTCGCCGGGCCCGACCCGGAAGGCGGCGAGCGCCAGCAGCGCCGAGCCGGCCGTGATCGCCAGCACGATGCCCACCGCATGGACGATCCCGTCGGCGATCATCTCGGCGCGCGAATAATGCCAGCGTCCGATGAACGGAATCTCGATCTGTGACGGCGTGTTGATCATCTATCGTCCTAGCGTCACCCTTTATCTGGGCAACCGCCGGACAGTATTTCAAGCTTTGTTTGCGGTTTTGCGACTGCGGCCGTTCAGCGCGGCGGGAGCGGCTTTTTCACCGTCTTCAGCAATGCGCGCTGGATGATCTCATTGCCGGCGACGACCGTGCCGGTGTCGAGCATATCCTGTCCGCCATCGATGTCGGAGGCGAAGCCGCCCGCTTCGCGGATCAAGAGCAGGCCGGCGGCGATGTCCCAGGCCGACAGGCCCACTTCCCAGAACCCGTCCATGCGCCCGGCGGCGACATAGGCCAGATCGAGCGAGGCGGAGCCCATGCGGCGGACGCCGGAGACCTCGGCCATGACGTTGCGCAGCTCGACCAGGAAATTGCCGTGGTGGCCGCGGCCGAGATGCGGCACGCCGCAGCCGATCACCGTGTCGACAAGCTTCGTGCGGCCGGCGACGCGCAGGCGGCGATCATTCATGAAGGCGCCGCCGCCGCGCTCGGTGGTGTAGAGCTCGTCCATGGCAGGATTGTAGATGACGCCGGCAACGATCTGGCCCTGGCGCTCGAGCGCGATGGAGACTGCGAAAAGCGGAATGCCGTGGAGGAAATTGGTGGTGCCGTCGAGCGGATCGACGATCCAGCGGTGCTGGCTGTCATCGCCGGCGACCGCGCCGCGTTCTTCCATCAGAAAGCCGTAGCCAGGGCGTGCCTTCGACAATTCGGCAAAGACGATGTCCTCGGCCTTGCGGTCGGCCTGGCTGACATAGTCGCCGGGCCCCTTCATCGAGACCTGCAGGTTCTGGACCTCGCCGAAGTCGCGCGACAGCGAGCGGCCGGCCTTCATTGCGGCCTGGACCATGACGTTGAGGAGGGCTGAGCGTGCCATAGTGCTTCTTCCTGGTGCGGCGCTTTAAACTCTGTCTCGATACATGCCGGTGACCCAAATCCGGGGCCACTTCTGGGCGGCACGCATCAGTCGGCGCGGCGCACGTAAGTGATTTCGTTGGTGTCGACGATGATGCGTTCGCCGGCGCCGATGAAGGGCGGCACCAGCACGCGAATGCCGTTTTCCAGCACCGCCGGCTTGTAGGAGGACGCTGCGGTCTGGCCCTTCACCACGGGATCCGCCTCGGTGATGGTCAGCGTCACATAGTCGGGCAGCGAAATGCCGATCGGCCGTTCCTCGTAGAGCTGAACCGTCACCATCATGCCGTCCTGCAGGAACGCGGCGCGGTCGCCGACGAAATCCTTGTTCAGTTCGAGCTGCTCGTAGCTTTGGGTGTCCATGAACACCAGCGCGTCTTCCTGCTCGTAGAGAAAGGAAAAATCCTTCAGGTCGAGCCGGATCTGCTCGACCGTCTCGGCCGAACGGAAGCGCTCGTTGAGCTTGGTGCCGTTGATGAGGTTCTTCAGTTCGACCTGGTTGTATGCGCCGCCCTTGCCGGGCTTGACGGTGTTGGTCCTGACCGCCACCCAGAGGCCGCCATCGTGTTCGATGACATAGCCGGGACGGATTTCGTTGCCATTGATCTTGGCCATGATGATGGGATCCGGGATGCTGCCAACGGCCAGGCCGTTGGTATGGGATGTTCGCCGTGACAAGCGATTTAAGGCTCCAAGACCACAAATCGCCCGGAGAGGCAAGGGAGGGCGGATCGGCTCCGGCCGGCAAGCCGGCGTCAGGTCTCGACCTCCAGGACATCGCCGACGGTCTTTTCAATGGCCTGCGCGGCCTTTGCCAGGCGGTTGAGGTGCGGAGAGCGCAGGGCCACCACCTGCAATGAAAGATCGAGATCTCCGGTATCGACAAGCGCGAGGTCGTCGGGAAGTCCGCGCGCGGCAAGCCGCGACGGCATGAGGCCGAGGCCGTGTCCCCGACGTACCCATTCCATCTGCATCGCCGGGTCCTGAATTTCCGCCGCTATAACGAGCCGATGCCGTTCGCCGCCCAAAATGGCCAGGAGTCTCTGACGCGCGTCGCAAGGCTCGGGACCAAGTACCCAAGGCCTGGAAGCCCAGGCGGCGTCCGTGAGACGGGGTTTGGTGGTGCCAGCCGGCGCTATGATGGCGAGGCGTTCCGTGCCAAGCGCGTCCGGGCCTTCATGATCGGCGGATCGCAGAACGATCGCCATGTCGAGTTGGCCGCGTTCGAACTGCTCGATCAGCTCCGCGCTCCAGCCGGTCTTGAGCCGCAAGGATATTTTTGGAAACGCCCCAGCCGCGCTGGCTATACCGCCCGCAACGCCCGCGTCGGACAGGCCATGTGCCAGGCCGACACGCAGCACGCCTTGCGGCTCGGTGTCGGCGGCGAAGGCTTTCAGAGCCTCGACCGAAGCCAGTATGTCTTTCGCGCGCTCCAAGACCTCCAGTCCCGCCGTGGTCAGGCGCGGCGGCTTCTGCCGGCGATCGAGAAGCGTCGTCCCGAGCATATCCTCCAGTCGCTGCATCTGACGCGTGACGGCAGGCTGCGTCAGAGGCAGGCGGCGGGCCACGCTCTGGATCGAGCCCTCCTCGGCGAACAGGACGAGCGTGCGTAATTCCTCCAGCATTTCCAACATTGCTCCAAATGCATAATTATCCTGATTATTATGAATTTGAAATCATGACCAAGGCAAGCGATTTTCCTTTCCAGGACCTCCAGACGGAAAGGAAAGACAATGAAGGCCATCGAATTGCAGCACCCGGGCGGCATCGACAACCTCAGACTGGTCGAGCGGCCAATGCCGGAACCGGGGCGCCAGGAGATGATCATCAGGGTCAGGGCAACCGCGCTCAATTACCGCGACGTGGAAATCGCCCGTGGCATTTACCACACTGCCTTTGCGCTGCCGTTGGTGCCGCTTTCGGATGGCGTCGGCGAAGTGGTTGCGGTTGGCGCCGAAGTGACCCGCTTCAAGGTCGGCGATCGTGTCTGCGCCACATTCTGGCAGCGTTGGGTCGGCGGCAGTTTCGCCATGGCTGAGCCCTCCTATCAACGGGGCGGCCCGATCGACGGGTTGCTCAGCGAGTTCGCCAGGCTGGATGAACAGGCGGCCGTCCTTGCGCCGGAGCACCTGAGCGATGTCGAAGCCGCGACGCTGCCTTGCGCCGCCGTGACGGCCTGGCATGCGCTGTTCAGCGAAGGCCGGTTGAAGCCCGGCGAGACGGTGTTGAGCCTGGGCACAGGCAGCGTCTCGCTGTTTGCAGTGCAGTTTGCGGCTGCCGCCGGGGCACACGTCATCGTCACGTCGAGCAGCGACGACAAGCTCACACGCGCAAAGGCGCTTGGCGCCCATGACGGCATCAACTATCGCAGCGACCCGGATTGGGCGTCGGCCGTGCTGGCGCTCACCGGTGGGCGTGGCGCCGATCACATCATCGAAGTCGGCGGCCCGCAAAGCTTCGCCCAGTCGCTGAGGGCTTCGGCGCGCGGTGCCCAGATCAATGTGATCGGCTATCTCGGTGGCAGCGAGGGCGCAATCAATCCGCTCGACATCTTTCGCCGCCAGGTCCGGGCACGCGGAATTCCGGTCGGTTCACGCGAATCCTTCGAGGCGATGAACCGGGCCCTCGCCGTCAACCGGTTGAGGCCGGTGATCGACAAGGTCTTGCCGTGGCGGGAGGCAGCCGGCGCCTTCCGCCATCTCGAACGCGGCTCGCCCTTCGGCAAAGTCGTCCTGGATCACATGCAATGAGCGCGCGCTGTCCTCAGGGCAGGCGGTTCGCCTTCTGCAGGGCCTGCTTGGTCTGGTCATCGCTCAGCCCTTGCAGGAAATCGTCCATCTCCTGATCGATGAGGCCGGCGCGGCGGGCAACGATATACCAGGCGCCGGCGAGTACCAGGTCCGGATCGGTGCCGATGCCTTGCATATAGAGTTTTGCCAGGCGGTTCTGGGCCGCGACATTGCCGCCTTCGGCGGCCTGTTTCGTCCAGCCGAAAGCCGATTTCAGGTCGCGCGCGCCGCCGCGGCCCTCGATCATCCAGGCGGCGAGATCGATCTGCGCGGTGTCGTAGTTCTGACGGGCGGCCTGCGCCAGCAGCCGCCGTGCCTGTGCATCGTCGCGCGGCTTGCCGCCGACGCCGTTGGCATAGATCTGCGACATGGCGTATTGCGCGTCGGCGAGACCGGTCGCGGCAGCGCGCTCATAGTAGGAAACCGCCTTGGCCAGGCCGGCGTCGCCGGGATCCTGCTGGACCAGCATCTGCGCGAAATTGAATTGCGCCAGCTGGTTGCCGGCTTCGGCGGCTGCCTGCATTAGGGCATAGGCTCCCTTCGCGTCCTTCTTGACGTAACGGCCGTCGAGCAGCATCAGCGCATATTGGAACTGCGATTCCGGCACGCCCTGCTCGGCGGCAAGCGCGTACCATTTGGCGGCCTCGGCGGAGTTCAACGGCACACCCAACCCACGCGACAGGATCTCGGCCACCAGCGTCTGCGCCGCCGGGTCGCCGTTCTGGGCACGGACCAGGGCCAGATTATAGGCGGTCTTGTAAAGCCCGCGCTGGAACGCGCCATAGGCGGCGTCCGCCGGCTTGGCGCCGAAGCGGTCGGGATTGACGCTGTCGACCGAGGGCAGCGGTGCGGGCTCCGCCGTGGTGGCGGGCTGCGGCAGCTTGTTTTCGATCGGCTTGTCGGTGTGCATGCCGGTTTCAGGCTTGCGCTGCGGCAAGGGTATAGTTTCGGCGGCGGCGGCCTGGATCATCACCGCCGCAAGCAGGGCCTGAAGGGAAAGCCTTGCCAGGGACACGTCAATCCTCGAAGCGCGGCGCTGTGTCGTCGAGCAGGGCATTGGCCCGGGCGATCGCCACCTTCGGATCGACGCCGTCGGCGAACACGGCGCTCGACAGCGCGACGAATTCGGCGCCGGTGGCGGCCACCGTTTCGACGGAGGCAAGATCGGAACCGGCCTCGACGATGCAAGGAATCTGGATCATCTGCGCCCACCATTGCCCCAATGACAGGTTGCGCGGATGCGGCTCAGGCTTGTTGTCGTAGCCGAAGCGGCCGAAGAAAATGTAATCGGGCCTGGCTTCGCCGAGCTCCAGCGCGTCGTCGCGGGTCTTGGCACCGCCGGTGCCGACCATCATTTTCGCCTGGAAATGCTCGATCGTCTCGGCGAGTTCGGCCTTGGAGACCTCGACATGGATGCCGTCGGCCTGGACCCGGCCGGCGATGCGGGTGTCGCCAGCAATGATGACCGCCACGCCCGCGGCCTGCGCGGCCGGCACGACCTGTTCGGCAAAGGCCTGGAAGGAGGCCTCGTCCATGCCGTTCTCGGGCAGGATCAGCGAGGCGATGTCGCCGCCGTCGAACGCGGCCGCGATGCGGGCGGCCGGCACGCCGGGTGGCGCGATCAGTACGATGCGGCAGCGGTTGGGAGGCGTGGCGTCATTCATGGTTCTTCGATCCCGGGTTTCGCCTATGCCGGGCGAAGATGGTTGGATTGCGGCATAGAGCAAACTGCCCGCTTTGAACAGGCGGACAGCCAGGATCGGATTTTTTGACCGCCGGGTAGCCGGCGTGCCGCCTTACTTGGTCGGCTGCGGGCTCGCGGCGGACGGTCTCGATTTCCACAATGTCCAGCCGAGGTTCATGCCGGCGGCTGCGATCAGGATGGCGGCGGCGCCGACGACCTGGCTAAGATGCAGCCGATGGCCGAAAGCGATGACATCGACCAGGATGGCAACGACCGGATAGATGAAGGACAGCGACCCCTGCAGATGCGTCGGCAGCTTCTGGATGGCGCCGTACATCAGGATGTACATCACGCCGGTGTGGACGATGCCGAGCGTTGCCAGCATGGCCCAGCTCCATGGGTCGGCGGGAAGATGCGAGAGATTGGCGAAGGGCGCCAGCATGACGACGCCGACGCAGACCTGGATGAGCGCGATCAGATGCGGCGGCGTGCCCTTGAGTTTCTTGGTGACGATGGCCGCGACAGCCCAGAAAAAGGCGGCGGCCAGGGCCATCAGGATGCCGGCGAAATAGTTCGTGCCGACATCGCCGGCGTCTGGGGCGGCTCCGACGATCAGCACCATGCCGGCGAAGGCGATTGCCAGCCAGGTCAGCTTGGTCAATGTCAGCCGCTCGGCGAACAACAGCGCGCCGAAGCCGACCAGCATGAAGGGTTGCGTGTTGTAGACCGCGGTGGCGATCGAGATGGAGGCGCGTGAGAATGCGCTAAACAGGAGCAGCCAGTTGATGACGATCGCCGCGCCCCCAAGTGCTGCGAGGCCGACGATGCGCAACGACAGCCTGTTGCGCAACAATCCAAGCGAAGCGCAGATGATGAGCAGCGTCAGCGCGCCGAACGCGCAGCGCCAGAACACTACATCCATGATCGGCTGGCCGGACATGATGACGAACCATCCGATCGTTCCCAGGATCGCCATTGCGGCCGACATTTCGACCGTGCCACGTACCGTATCGTTCATGATAAGCCTCTGAACCCGTTGAGCCAGCATAATCTCATGTGATGTCGAGGCTTTCCATCTCCTCAGGAAGGCTATATGAGGAGGTGGCCTAATTATATTAGGCAGCCGCTCGAATCTGCGAGAAAAAGAAATGCTGGACGATCTCGACCGAAATCTCCTCGAAATCCTGGTCAGGGATGCGCGGACCTCGCTGAAGGATCTGGCGGCCCAGGTCGGGCTGTCGTCGCCGAGCGTTTCGGAGCGCTTGCGGCGGCTCGAGGAGCGCGGCGTCATCCGGGCGTTCACCGTCGAGATCGATCCGCTGGCGCTCGGCTATACGCTGCAGGCGATCGTGCGGATCAAACCTTTGCCGGGCAAGCTGCACATCGTCCAGAAACTGATCGAGGAGATTGAAGAGTTTGGCGAATGCGACAAGGTGACGGGAGATGACTGTTTCGTCGCCCGGCTGTTCGTGCGCTCGATCGGCGACCTCGACGGCATTCTCGACCGGATCGCCGACAAGGCCGAGACCAGCACCGCCATCATCAAGGCACAGCCGATCCGGCGGCGGCCGCCGCCACTGGGGTTGCCGTCGGGCTCATAGGCTTGACACCCCGAGGCCATGGTGGAAAGGCGCGGCCAGTCCACCAAATGTCAGCCTTCCGCCAGATGGCTGTCTGAAGAGCGAGAAAAACATGGCGCAGAACATTTACGATCAACCGGAATTCTTCGCGGGTTACAGCCAGCTTGGCCGCTCGGTCGAAGGCCTGGACGGTGCCGCCGAGTGGCCGGCGCTGCGCGCGATGCTGCCTGATGTCACAGGCCTGAGGATCGTCGACCTCGGCTGCGGCTTTGGCTGGTTTTGCCGCTGGGCGCACGGGCAAGGGGCGCGCGATGTCCTTGGGCTGGACCTGTCGGAGAAGATGCTTGCCCGGGCCAGAGCTGCCGGCCCGGACACGGGCATCACCTATGAAAGAGCCGACCTCGACCAGCTCAGCCTGCCGCGGGCCAGCTTCGACCTCGCCTACAGTTCGCTCGCCTTGCACTATGTCGCGGATGTCGAGCGCCTGTTCGGAACCGTGCATCAGGCCCTGTCGCCAGGCGGCCATTTTGTCTTCTCGACGGAGCATCCGATCTACATGGCGCCGACCAATCCCGGCTGGTCGATCGATGGCGAGGGGAAAAAGACCTGGCCTGTCGACCGGTATCTGGTGGAAGGGCCGCGCAAGACCGACTGGTTGGCCAAGGGCGTGGTAAAACATCACCGCACCATCGGCACCACGCTCAACACGCTGATCGGGACGGGTTTCACGATCGAGCATGTCGAGGAATTCCGTCCGACGGACGCGCAGATCGCGGCCATGCCGGGTCTTGCGGAAGAGCTCGAGCGGCCGATGTTCCTGCTGGTTTCGGCGCGCCGATAGCTATTCGAAGCCCGTCGGCCAGGCGCGTCGCGGCCAGCCCATATTTGCGGTCGCCGGGCACGCGATTCTGGGCTATTCAGGCGTTGATCCGCTTTCCCTCCAGACCAGTCCCTCCCCATGTCAGGCCTGCTTCTCGATCCGTGGTTCTACGCGGCCGCCGTCCCGGCGGTCATTCTGGTCGGCCTGTCGAAGGGCGGCTTTGGCGGCGCCGTCGGCTTCGTCGGCGTGCCGCTGATGGCGCTGACCATGCCGCCGGTGCAGGCGGCCGCCATCCTGCTGCCGATCCTGTGCCTGATGGACATCGTCTCGGTGTGGACGTGGTGGGGCGTATACGATCGCAAGATGCTGGTCGACATGATGCCGGGCGCCGTCATCGGCATCGGGCTTGGCTGGCTGACGGCGGCACTCGTCACCGAGGAAGCGGTGCGGCTGATCGTCGGCGCCGTCGCCATCATCTTCGTGCTGCGCTGGCTTTACCTGCAGTTTCGTCACGGCTCCGACCATGCCGCCGCGCCCAATCGCGTGGCGGCGGCCATATGGGGCACGGTCGCCGGGTTCACCAGCTTCGTCGCCCATGTCGGCGGCCCGCCCTTCCAGGTCTATGCCTTGCCGATCCGGCTCGACCCCAAGGTGCTGTCGGGCACGGCGGCGATCTTCTTTGCCGCCACCAACGCGCTGAAGCTCATTCCCTATTTCGCGCTCGGCCAGTTCGATACCGCCAACCTGACGGCATCGGCGGTGCTGATGCCGCTGGCGCCGCTGTCGACCATCGCCGGCGCATGGCTGGTGCGGCGCATGCGGCCGGAGATTTTTTATCCCTTCACCTATGCGACCGTGGCGGTCGTGGCCGTGAAGCTTCTGTGGGACGGGATCGCCGGCATCATGTAGCACTCCAGCCCGCGTCAGGCGGCGCTGGGCACCATGCGTCTTGGCCGGCTGAGCGCCATGGCGGCACCGGCGGCAAGAACCACCACCATGCCCGCGAGAATGACGACGTCGTGCAGGGTCGGCTTCAGCACCATGTCGGTGATGATGACGAGCATGACCGCATAGTCGAAGCGCGCCGCCCGCAGGATGCGCTGGCCATAGGCCAGTGCCGCGGGCGTCACGCCGTCCCTGGCGATCATCGCGCCCATGCGGTCGGCAGTCGGCTTGAAAACGAACATTCCGATGCAGAAGGTCGTGGCGTAGCCGGCAAGGCCGATCAGGACCCAGAGATCGGAGAAGCCGACCCAGAACGAGCACATGATCAATCCGAAGGCCAATGTCAGCATCGACATCGGCGCGAAGAAGCGGTTGCCCAGCTCGCCGGTGGCGCGCATCGCCTGCAGGGTTCCCTGGATGTTGCCGGCTCGATCCGCCAGCGTCGCCAGCACCATCAGCGTGAAGCCGCCGCCGACCCAAAGCGTCGCTGAAAGGATGTGCAGCAATTTGACGATGGAATACCAATCCATGGCTTTCTCCCCGATGCCCAATGGTTGCTGGCGGGGGTGGGCCATTGCCCGTCCGCTTCGCCGCCGCTGCGTTTAGCGCTGCGGTTGTTTCGAGACGATGTCGTGGAAAAACCGGCTGTGTTTCAGGCCGCCGGCTAACGAAAGGCACCGCTAATATGATGAAGGCGCCGCCCGGCTTTCTGCTATTGTCGGCATTGTCGGGGGCGTGACATCGTCCGGAAACAATGCCGATGCTAGTGCCGACGCCGGAGGTCCGGCGGCGGCAGCGCTTGCCTGACGATCAACTCATTCCCAACTTGGGAAAAGGCAATTCGGGGGACTAATATATGCAAGGGGTAGCACGGAATTTCTTCACGCTGGCGATCATCTACGCGCTGTGCGGCATGGCACTCGGCATCCACATGGCGATTAGCGAGGATCATGGCCAGATGCCGACCCACGCCCACACGATGGTGGCTGGCTGGCTTATGTCGGCGGTCTTCGCGTTCTTTTACCACCTGTTTCCGGCTGCCGGGCAAAAGACGCTGGCCCTCGTCCATTTCTGGCTGACGGCGATCAGCGGCATCGGGCTCATGATCGGCCTTTATATACTGCTTGCCGGAAATCCGGGGATCGAGCCGTTGCTGGGGATATCTTCGATCGGCTTCTACGCAGGCATGCTGCTGTTCGCCTTCATCGCCTTGCCGGTGGTGTGGAAAAAGGCCTGAGTGAGGCCGAAACCTTGCCTGTGCGGCTGTGCTGTTACGGCACAGGAGTAGTGTGTAGGGTCAAAAAATATCAGGGATGTTAAGGGTCCATTAAGCTTTACAGGCGTTTACTATGTGCATCCAGTGATCTGGATTCTTACCGAGTGGTTGGAGCCACTTTGTTTGACGCCTCCCTGTTAAACTCCTGAGAGCCGCCTTATCCGCGGCTCTTTTTTTGTCCGCATTCCGGTGGCATCCCGCGACGCCGGTCGCTGTTAACCTTCTGTTAAACATGTGCTTGCCTTCACCCCGGACGAAGCGCATTTTCAAGCTTCAGTTTTATAGGGTCACGGGTGTATCGGCAGAGAGCCGAATCGGCCGGTTGCAAGTGCAGGGGCGTTATCAATGAACGAGCCGTCGAAAGGCGTTGTGAAAACCGTCAAGCTGGCGGAACGCCGGGTGTTTTCGCACTCCTTCAAACCGCTTTACCAGGAAGGCATGGGCCTAGTCGAACAGGCGGCGGAGTATCTCGACGGCAAGGGCCGGGCCGAGGCCAAGAAACTGTCGCGGCTGGCAGCCACGCTCTACGCGGCCGAGTCGATGCGGCTGACCACCAGGCTGATGCAGGTTGCCTCGTGGCTGCTTTTGCAGCGCGCGGCGAATTCCGGCGAGATGACCCGCGACCAGGTCGCTTCGGAAAAGTCCAAGGTGCGCCTCGACACCGCTTCCGCCCATGACGAGGCGGCCGGCTGGGCCGAACTGCCGAGCGATTTTCTCGACCTCGTCAACCGGTCGCTGCGCCTGCAGGCATTGGTGCGCCGCATGGACGAAGAGATCTACGGCGCCGGCGCGGTGGTCGACATGCAGCCCGTGACCCGCCGGCCCAATCCGGTCTCGGACCAGATCAGCCTGCTCAACACCGCCTTCGCCCGCAACTGAGAAACTTCGAAGCGTTCCCCGGTTGGCGGGGTGGGCGTTTCCGGTTTGTTCACTTTTCGCTGGCATCGCTGTCCGCCGGAGGTACACTCACGGCATGGGGGACGCGATTCGCATCATCGGTATCGATCCGGGGCTCAGGCGCACCGGCTGGGGCATCATCGAGAGCCTCGGCAATTCCTTGCGCTTCGTCGCTTCGGGCACCGTACGCTCCGAGGACAAGGCGGCGCTGGCGACGCGGCTCTGCCAACTGCATGACGGGCTCGCCGAAATCCTGCATCAGGCCATGCCGCATGAGGCCGCGGTCGAACAGACCTTCGTCAACAAGGATGCCGTTGCGACGCTGAAGCTCGGGCAGGCACGCGGCATCGCCATGCTGGTGCCGGCGCGCGCCGGCCTCGTTGTCGCCGAATATGCGCCAAACGCGGTGAAGAAGGCGGTGATCGGCGTCGGCCACGGCGACAAGAAGCAGATCCACATGATGGTGAAGGTGTTATTGCCGAAGGCGGTCGTCGACACCGAACACGCCGCTGACGCGCTGGCCATTGCGATTTGCCACGCGCATCACCGGCAAAGTGCCGCCTATAGGCTGGCGCTGGCGTCGTGAGAGGCTGTCGGGAATGATTGGCAAGCTCAAGGGGACGCTGGACGAGATCGATGAGGATCATTGCCTCGTCGACGTGCATGGCGTCGGCTATGTCGCCTATTGCTCGGCGCGCACGCTCGCCGCGCTGCCTTCGCCCGGCGAAGCTTTGGTGCTGTTCATCGAGACCTATGTGCGCGAGGACATGATCCGGCTCTATGGTTTCCAGTCGCAGCTCGAGCGCGAATGGTTTCGGCTGCTGATGAACAATGTGCCGGGTGTCGGCGCCAAGGTGGCGCTGGCCATACTGTCGACGCTGGCGCCGGCCGACCTCGCCAATGCGATCGCGCTGCGCGACATCGCCATGGTTTCCCGCGCGCCCGGCGTCGGCAAGAAGGTGGCCGAGCGCATCGTCACCGAATTGAAGGCCAAGGCACCGGCCTATGCCGGCGCTGCCTCCGGCACGATCGGGCTGAAGCAGGAGCTCGGCGAAGGCGTGGCGCCGGCGCCGATCACCGACGCTGTCTCGGCCTTGGTCAATCTCGGCTATTCCCGCGACACCGCCGCCAATGCGGTATCGGCGGCGCTGAAGACGGCAGGAGAGGGGGCCGATGCCTCCAAGCTGATCCGTTTCGGGCTGAAGGAACTGGCGCGGTGATTGCTTGAAAACAAAATTCCAACTACAATATGTTTTGTAAGCAATTTCTCAGAAAGTAACAAAATGGGTGCTTATGCAAGCCTGACATCGAAAGGCCAGCTTACCATCCCAAAGGACGTCAGGGATGCACTGTCGCTCAAGGCGGGTGACATGATCGCCTGGACCGTAGTGGATGGCTATTTGATCGGAACGCCACGCAATCTCGACTTTGCTGACCTCGCCGGATTCCTGGGAGATCCGCCCGACGGGCCGGCTTCACTCGAGGAAATCGATGCCGCGGTTCGGGACGCGGTTGGACGGCATGTTGTCGGGGACGCGCCGAAGGGCGGACGTGAGGGCGACGCGTGACGTCGATAGGCATCGATACGAACGTTCTGCTTCGAATGGTGCTGAACGATGATGCCGAGCAAAGGGCAAAAGCCTTGGCTTTCGGCAAAGGCCTTAGTGAGGATACCCCAGGCTTTGTCAGCCTGATTGTCCTGGTCGAGTTCAGTTGGTCGCTGATTTCTCGCTACAGGATGTCCAAGGAACAAGTCCTGGCCGCAATCCAAAGACTGCTGAAAATCAGAACGTTGGTTTTCGAGGATTTCGATGCCATCGTGATCGCGCTCGAAAGGTCCAACATGCCGCAGGTTGACTTTGCCGATGCGCTCATCGCCGAACACAACCGAAATGTGGGCTGTTCTCATACGGTTACTTTCGATCAGCGGGCTGCAAGGTCCATTGCAAGCATGGAATTGCTGGCATGAGCCTTTCCCCCCGTCTCATTGCTCCGGAAAAACGCGGCGAGGATGCCGAGCAGACCTTGCGGCCGCAGACGCTCGACGATTTCGTCGGCCAGGCGGCGGTTCGGGCAAACCTCAAAGTCTTCATCGAGGCCGCCAAGGGCCGCAAGGAGGCGCTCGACCACGTGCTGTTCGTCGGACCGCCGGGGCTGGGCAAGACGACGCTGGCGCAGATCATGGCGCGCGAACTCGGCGTCAATTTCCGCTCGACCTCCGGGCCGGTCATCGCCAAGGCCGGCGATCTCGCGGCACTGCTGACCAATCTCGAAGAAGGCGATGTGCTGTTCATCGACGAGATCCACAGGCTCAACCCGGCGGTGGAGGAAATCCTCTATCCGGCGATGGAGGATTTCCAGCTCGACCTGATCATCGGCGAGGGACCGGCGGCGCGTTCGGTCAAGATCGACCTTGCCCGTTTCACGCTGGTGGCAGCCACCACGCGGCTCGGCCTGCTCACCAATCCGCTGCGCGACCGGTTCGGCATCCCGGTGCGGCTCAATTTCTACACGGTCGAGGAGTTGGAGCAGATCGTGCGGCGCGGCGCCCGCATCCTGCAGATGCCGCTCGGCGACGACGGTGCACTCGAGATCGCCCGGCGCGCGCGCGGCACGCCGCGCATTGCCGGGCGGCTGTTGCGGCGCGTGCGCGATTTCGCCTCGGTCGCCGGCGACGGCCATGTCGACCGCCTGATCGCCGACGAGGCCTTGACCCGGCTCGAAGTCGATGCGCTCGGCCTCGACGCGCTCGACCGCCGCTATCTCAGCATGATCGCCCGCAATTTCGGCGGCGGGCCGGTGGGAATCGAGACGATCGCGGCGGGCTTGTCCGAGCCGCGCGACGCCATCGAGGACATTATCGAGCCCTATCTGATCCAGCAGGGCTTCATCCAGCGCACGCCGCGTGGCCGCGTGCTGACCGCCAATGCCTGGCGCCATCTCGGCCTTGATGCGCCGAAGGACCTGGCGCAGCAGCAGATCAGCCTGTTCCAGGAAGAATAGCGGGGCAATCGATCAGTCACGGGTTCCCGGACCAGTGATCAAGCATCAGTGAACGGGCCTGCGCAAATTCTCCTCATCTTTGCCGGCTTACCGGCGTATTCCTGGATTGTATCGGGTTCGCTGCCTCCATGCATGTCGTCCGCCCAAACCAGGATCGACACGCACCAGCGCATGCCGAAATGAGGTGCCGGAGCCACTCAATGATAACCAGACGCGGGTTCATGCGCTTTATCGGCGGGTCGCTGCTGTCGGTCGCCTCGTTCAGCGCCTACGCCGTCGGCATCGAGCCGATGCTGCTGACGCATGTGAAGCGCTATGCGCTGACGCCACCGCATTGGCCTGATGGATTGAAGCTGCGCGTCGTCGCCCTTGCCGACATCCACGCCTGCCGGCCTTGGATGACGCCGGAGCGGATTGCCTCGCTTGCCGAAGAGGCGAATGCGTTGCAGCCGGACCTGATCGTTCTGCTCGGCGACTACATCGCCGGCATGCGCCTGGCGTCACGTAGGGTCACGCCGCCGGAATGGGCTGGCGCCCTGTCGGGCCTCAAGGCACCGCTCGGCGTGCTGTCGATCCTCGGCAATCACGACTGGTGGGCCGATGGCTTCGCGCAGCGTGCCGGAGTTGGTCCGACGATCGCGCGCAAGGCATTGGAGAAGGTCGGCATCCCGGTTCTGGAGAACGACGCCGTGCGTCTGGAAAAGGACGGACATGGCGTATGGATCGCCGGCCTCGCCGATCAGTTGGCGCTATTGCGGAAAAAGAACACCGAGCGTCCCAGGGGATTGGACGATCTCGACGGCACGCTGGCCAAAATCAGCGACGCCGCGCCTGTCATCCTGCTGGCGCACGAACCGGACATTTTTCCAAAAGTGCCGTCGCGTGTGTCGCTGACGCTAGCGGGACACACCCATGGCGGCCAGGTGCGGCTGTTCGGCTATTCGCCCATCGTGCCGTCGCAGTTCGGCAATCGCTACGCCTATGGCCATGTCATCGAGAACGACCGCAACCTGATCGTCTCGGGCGGGCTCGGCTTCAGCAATTTGCCCATCCGTTTCGGCATGCGTCCGGAAATCCTGCAGATCGACCTCGGCTGACCGGGACTTCAGGGGAGGCTTCGGATTGCGTCCATCACGCCTGGCTCGGCCTTGTCGCCATTGAACGCATCGACGACGCCGAAAGCGCCGCCATAGCTCCACAGCGACCATGAGAAGCCGTGCGCTTCGGCCCGCGCGATCATATCCTTGACATAGGCGGCCCGATACTCCGCCGGCATCACATAGGCATTGCCATATTCCTGGCGGATCATGCCGAACTCGCCCAGGGTGATGTCTTGCGGCTTGATGCCGTTGGCCTTCGCCCACGCCTCGACGGTCTTGAACGGCGCATCCATCAGGCCAAGCAGCTTGTCGGGGCTGTCCATGCTGGCGACCTGCTCGTCGAGATAGGCAACCAGGCCGCTCTGCCGTGTCCACGGCGCCTCGGCCTTAATCCGGGCGCGGATGGTGTCGAGCGTGACGTCGAGCTGCGCCTTGGGAACCGCCGTCAACGGATAGGGCAGGCCGGTCACGTAGGGGATAAAGTCGCCGGCCCAGGTCGCGCCCTGATGGGTGAGCAGGAATGGATCGTAGGAGTGGAAGGTCCAGATGATGTTGTCGTCGGGGATGGTCCCCGGGTCGATCTTCCCCAGCGACGAGGCGGCGGAATAGCAGGCTCCGGTCAGGACCAGCGTCAGCTTCGTCGCCGAGGCGCGCGCCGCGGCGAACAGTTCGCGCTGGCGGTCGGGCCACAGGCTGGTGCCGTCGCTGTCGCAATCGACGATCGGCTCGTTCATCGGTTCGAAAGCGACCTTTTCGGGATCTTCGCCCGCCAGCGTGCGCGCCATGCCGCGAACCATCTCGACGTAGCGGTCGAAGGTCGCGGGATCGTCCATCACCTCACCCATGCCGATCTTGCGGCTGCCGCCGCCCGGGATCAGGTGCATGTCGACGATGACCTTCAGCCCGGCTCGGTTGATCATGCGCGCCGAGGCCAGCACGCTGGCATAGAGTTGGTCACGCAGGTCCGTTGTATTGTCCGAGAGGAAAGGCGACGGATCGACCGGCATGCGCAGGAAATCGAAGCCGGCATCCTTCAACGCCTTGAGGTCGTCTTCCCCAAGGAATTTTCGCCATTCCGGGTAGGGCAGGATGGCCTTGGCATCACCCCACCGATCCTCGCCGGGCCAGGTGACCCACTGGTCGAGATTGAGACCGCGCTTCATCGAGAAGGTGGCCGTTTCAGCCGAAAGTGTAGAAGCCGCCAGCGCTAGCACGACTGCCATCAAGGTCTTGATCATCGTCGTCAACAGTGCCATCGGGTTCATGCGCCAAAAATACCTGCCGCGTCGGCATCCAAAAGGGAAGCGCAATGGGCGATCATGGTGAATCCGCGGCATTGCTGGCTGGGCTTTCCGGCGCGCTGACCGAGTTCGGCCACCGGCTGATGGCGCGGGTCTATTACGCCGACACCGATTTTTCGGGCGTCGTCTACCACGCGCGCTATCTCGAATTCCTCGAGCGCGGCCGCTCCGACTATCTCCGGCTCACCGGCGTGCACCACACCGAACTCGCCGAAGGCAAGCATGGCGAGAAGATCGCATGGGTGGTACGCCGCATGGAGATCGACTTCCGCATTCCCGCTCGCATCGACGACATCCTGACCGTAGACACCCGCACCGATGCCATTTCCGGTGCGCGAATCTTCATGGCACAGCAGCTCAAGCGGGGCGACGAGGTGCTGGTCGAGGCCAAGGTCGAGGCGGCGATCATCGGCGAGAACGGCCGGCCGAGGCGCTTTCCCAGGGAATGGGTGGCGGCGTTCATGCCACGGGTCGGCTGATATTCAGGTGATGCCGGCCTGCGATACCCAGGCGCGGCAATGCGCCGCGCCTTATACACTAACCCATCCTTAACCATAACGGTTCATGAAGAGACTGGTGAAGATTGGCGTTATCCAGCGCCTTCCTTTCACCAATATTTGCCCCGAAAAGGCCGCTAACGGCACGGTTTGGGGTGTCCGGTAGCTTCGTGCGAACCGACCACAAGGGATGCCATGGGCCAGCCGCCAGCTTCGCCCGGAAAATCTTAAGGACGTAACGATGGAAAATATCGCACTCGCCGAACCGGGCGCGCAATTGTCGATTTGGGCCTTGTTCATGCAGGCCAGCTGGGTGGTCAAGCTGGTCATGATCGGGCTGCTCTGCGCTTCGGTGTGGACCTGGGCGATCATCGTCGACAAGCTGGTCGCCTATGGCCGCATGCGGCTGGCGCTGAACCGCTTCGAGCAGGTTTTCTGGTCCGGGCAGTCGCTGGAGGAGCTCTACCGCACGCTCGCCGATCGCAAGACGACAGGCATGGGCGCCATTTTCGTCGCCGCCATGCGCGAATGGAAGAAGAGTTTCGAAAAAGGCGCCAAGTCGCCGCTCGGCCTGCAGACCCGCATCGACAAGGCCATGGACCTGGCGCTGACCCGCGAGATGGAGAAGCTGGAGGGGCGCCTCGGCTTCCTCGCCACCACCGGATCCGCGGCACCTTTCATCGGCCTGTTCGGCACCGTCATCGGCATCATGACCTCGTTCCAGGCCATCGCCGGCTCCAAGAACACCAGCCTCGCGGTGGTCGCGCCCGGCATCGCCGAGGCGCTGCTGGCGACGGCCATCGGCCTGCTCGCCGCGATTCCGGCGGTCATCGCCTATAACAAGCTGTCATCGGATGCGAGCAAGATCGCCGTGCGCATGGAGGGGTTCTCGGATGAGTTCTCCGCCATACTCTCGCGCCAAATCGATGAAAAAGTCGCGCCTAAGGCCTGAGGAGTAACGAGATGGGTATGTCCGTAGGCATGGGAGGGCGCGGCGGGCGCGGCCACCGGCGGCGCGGCCGTCACCATGCGCTGATGTCGGAGATCAACGTCACGCCGATGGTCGACGTGATGCTGGTGCTCTTGATCATCTTCATGGTCGCGGCACCGATGCTGACGGTCGGCGTGCCGATCGACCTGCCGGACACCCAGGCCAAGGCGATGAATGCCGACACCCAGCCGATCACCGTCTCGATCGATGCGACCGGGAAGATTTTCCTGCAGGAAACCGAGATTCCGATCGAGGAGCTGGTGGCCAAACTGCAGGCTATCTCGAAGACCGGTTATGAAGAGCGCATCTTCATCCGTGGCGACAAGTCGACCGACTATGGCACGGCCATGAAGGTCATGGCTCGCATCTCGGCCGCTGGCTACAAGAACATCGGCCTGGTTTCACTGCAGGAACAGGATCAATAGACTCACGATGAGGACCGGCCTCACCACATCGGTGATCTTGCATACGGCGGTGCTGGCCTTCGGCCTGTTCACCCTGTCGGCGCCGGCCGCGCTTCCGTCCGCCGACGTGGAGTCGGTCGCGGTCGACATCGTGCCGATGGAAGCCATCGCGCAGACGCTGCAGGGCGACAAGAAGGCCGTGATGCATGAAAAGCCGGCGCCGCTGCCGACGCAGCGTCCCGATATCGTACCCAACGCGCAGAAGGTCGGCGAAAACAGCGTCGACACCGACAAGCCGATAACGCCGGAAGCCAAACCAAAACCCGTCGACACGACCTCGGCGCCGCCACCCGCGCCGACCCCGAAGGAAATCCCGAAGACCGAGGACGTTCCGAAGCCGCAGGAAAAGCCCAAGCCCACTCCGGCGACGGAAGTGGCGCCAGCGCCGACGCCCAAGGAAGAGGTGAAGCCCGAGCCGGTCAAGCAGACCGAGCCCAAGCCGACGCCGGCCAAGCCGGCGCCGACCCCGCCGCCGCAGGACAAGACAGCCGCTATCGATCCGACGCCCGAGGTCAAGCCCGACGCCGTCGCCGAGGCCATAGCGAAGGACCCGCCAACCGAAGAGACGCAATTGCCGAATTCGGCGCCCGCGCCGGAAGCGCGGCCAAAGCCGCAGCCGGCACAGGCCGAAAGCGCCAAGGCGCCGGAACGCAAGGATGCCGACAAGCCGGTCAAGGAAGCCTCGTCCAAGCCGAAGTCCGACGACAAGCAGTTCAACGCCAATGAGATTTCGGCCTTGCTCGACAAGCAGAAGCCGTCCGGCGGTGGTGCCAAGCGCTCGACCCAGCAGGCGTCGCTCGGTGGCGACAAGGATCAGGGCCAGAAGCTGTCGAAGTCGGAGCAGGGCGCCCTGGAAAGCCAGTTGGGCGGTTGCTGGACATTGCCGGCCGGGCTTGAAGGTTCGGAGAATTTCGTCGTCGTGGTCCGCTTCAACCTGGACAATTCGGGCAAGCTCGACGGCCGCCCGTCCGTCGAAAAGTCGAGCGGCAACCGGCAATTTGACGAAAGCGCGGTGCGCGCGGTTCAGAAATGCGACGTGGCCGGCCTGCAGGTTCCCGCCGGCAAACAGGACATCTGGAACGACATCCGGGTCACCTTCGATCCAAGGGAAATGCTTGGCCTCTAGGCCGGGCGTCCACCCAATCAAAGAAGAGAAGCGAGAAGATATGCGATCTTTCCTCAAGCCGCTCCTGACGATTGCAGCGATGGCGCTGGGCATGACGGCCGTCGTTCCGATGCCTGCGTGGGCGCTGGTCGAACTCAACGTCAACAAGGGCAATGTCGAGCCGCTGCCGATCGCCATCACGGATTTCCAGGGTGGCGATGCGCTTGGCGCTCAGATCTCACAGATCGTCACCGCCGATTTGAAGCGCTCCGGCCTGTTCGCGCCGATCGACAAGAGCGCCTTCATCGAGAAGATCGCCAATCCGGACGCAACCCCCCGCTTCGACGACTGGAAGGTGATCAACGCGCAAGCGCTGGTCACCGGAAGCGTCAGCAAGGAAGCAGACGGCCGCATCCGCGCCCAGTACCGGCTGTGGGATACATTCGCGGGCCAGCAGATGGCCGGCGAGCAGTTCTTCGCCAACGACGCCAATCAGCGCCGCGTCGCTCATATCATCGCCGATGCCATCTATGAGCGGCTGACCGGCGAGAAGGGCTATTTCGACACGCGCGTCGTCTTCATCGACGAGTCCGGCGCCAAGAACGCGCGCAAGAAGCGTCTCGCCATCATGGACCAGGACGGCGCCAACATCCGCTACCTCTCGGATGGGCGGTCGATCGTGCTGACGCCGCGCTTCTCGCCGAACCGGCAGGAAATCACCTACATGTCCTATGAGAGCGGCCAGCCGCGGGTCTATCTCTTGCAGATCGAGACCGGGCAGCGCGAACTGGTCGGCAATTTTCCCGGCATGACGTTCGCGCCGCGCTTCTCGCCCGACGGCCAGAAGGTGATCATGAGCCTGCTGCGCGACGACGGCAATTCCAACATCTTCGCCATGGACCTGCGCAGCCGTTCGACCACGCGTCTGACCAACTCGACCGCCATCGACACCTCGCCCTCCTATTCGCCCGACGGCAGCAAGGTGGTGTTCACCTCCGACCGTGGCGGCCGCGCGCAGATCTACGTCATGGGCGCCGATGGCTCCGGCCAGACCCGCATCTCCTTCGGCGACGGCGTCTATTCGACGCCGGTGTGGTCGCCGCGCGGCGACCTCATCGCCTTCACCAAGCAGAGCGGCGGCGAATTTCAGATCGGCGTCATGAAAACCGACGGCTCTGGCGAGCGCATCCTGTCGTCCGGCTTCCAGCAGGAAGGCCCGACCTGGGCGCCGAACGGCCGCGTGCTGATGTTCTTCCGCGACTCCAATGGCGGCCCGAAGCTGGTTTCCGTCGATCTCACCGGCCGCAACGAGCAGCCGATCCCGACCGCGAATTTTGCTTCTGATCCGGCCTGGTCACCGCTGCTGGAATAATACGGGAATTGGCGAATTGAAGAATTGAAGAGATGGAGAAAGCAGAAGGCTACGTAAAGCGAGCAAAGGATCTGGAGGTCTACAAGCGCGCTTACATGGTCTCTCTTACGGTTCACAAGGCCACGCTCGCTTTCCCCAAAATAGAGCAATACGCGCTGGCCGATCAGCTGCGGCGTTCCAGCAAAGGGATTTGCGCCAATCTGGCCGAGGGGTTTGCCAAACAGACCCACTCCAAAGCCGAATTCGCCCGGTTCGTTTCGATGGCCATGGGATCGTGCAGTGAAGTCGAGACGTGGATTTCATACGCATTCGACCTCGAATACATCTCACAGGCGCAACGGGACGAGTGGCTACAATCGTATGCCCATGTGTACGGAATGCTGGTGAACCTCAGAGAGAAGTTAAGGTGAACATCCTTCTTCAATTCTCCAGTTCTCCAACTCTTCAATTCCCCTTACATTCCCCCTTTTCCACGCCTTCGTCGCGTTTTGGCCGCATTTCCGCCTAGGGTCCGCGCCAACTGTGGCTTACGACAAACGGCTGCGGACGGGCGGCCTAAACCAAATTTTAACCGTGTTTCTTGAATGCCGGTTAACCCAAACGTGGTTACTGGGTGATCAACGAAATCACTCGAAACACGATCACTCGAATACGAAGGAGAGGCGGCATGGGCCGTATCGCAGCACTTACCAGAAACCCGGTCATGATCGCGCTGGTGGCGATGCTCGCCGTCGCCGGTTGCGCCTCGAAGAAGACGCCGAACAACGCGGCCGATCTTGGTCTCAACGGCGCAGGTGCAGCAACACCCGGCTCGGCGCAGGACTTCACCGTCAACATCGGCGACCGCATCTTCTTCGATACGGACTCGACCTCGATCCGGGCCGACGCGCAGACGACGCTTTCGCGCCAGGCGCAGTGGCTGAACCAGTACAAGCAGTATGCCATCGTCGTCGAAGGCCATGCCGACGAACGCGGAACGCGCGAATACAATCTGGCGCTCGGTGCCCGTCGTGCCGCCGCCACCCGCGACTTCCTGGTTTCCAAGGGCGTTTCGGCCAGCCGCCTCAAGACGATTTCCTACGGCAAGGAACGTCCGGTCGCCGTGTGCGATGACATCTCCTGCTGGTCGCAGAATCGCCGGGCCGTCACCACGCTCAGCGGCGCCGGTTCCTGATCGGCAAAAATACAACACACCTCTGCGAAAGGCGGCCTCCCGGCCGCCTTTTTCATATCCTGGGGCCCGAAACAAAATTTGGCCGAAGTCTCGCGCCCTGCTATGAGCCGAGGGCGCTTGGCTGGTCTCACATCGATTGGAAGGCGCGAACAAGCTAACGATTGGACGGCGAGAGGCACATGCATTTGAGATCGGTTCTGAGCGGCACGCTTGCGCTGCTGCTCCTATCAGGCGTAACCGCTTTGGCGAGCGGTTCGGGGCAATCAACCGAGAGCGGGTTTTCGTTCCATCTGCCGACACTTGAGTTGCCCAGCCTTTTCGGTGAGAAGAAAAAGCAGGATCAAGTCCAGCTCGCGCAGTCGAGCGGCGTCGGCGTGACCGGGCTCGAGGACCAACTGCGGCAGCTGACCGGCAAGGTCGAGGAACTCAATTTCCAGATCTTGCAGATGCAGGAGCAGATCCGCAAACAGCAGGAAGACAACGAGTTCCGCTTCCAGCAGCTGGAAGGCGGCTCGCAAGGCGGACAACCGCCGGCGCAGAAGAAATCAGATGCCACCACCGGAACCAACACCGACGTGGCCTCGGCCCCGGCAACCCAGGCGCCGGCTGGTGCCGGCGCCGCGCCCGGCGGCGATCAATCCACAGGCGGCAAGACGGTCGAGGACGTCATCGTCGAATCGCCCGACGGTGACCCCGGCAAGCTGATCCCCGGCAAGGGAGCGCCCGAAAAGACTTTTGGGTCCATCACCGTCGACAAGAACGGCAATGTGATCGATGCCGGCGGCAGCACGCAGGCAACCGCGCCGGCACAGGACACCGCACCTGCCGCCAGCGCACCTGCCAAGGCTGGCAAGTCCGGCGGCACGCAGGTCGCGGCGCTGCCCGCCACCAACAATCCCGAAGAGCTCTACCGCAACTCCTACCAGTTCATCCTGTCGGGCGACTACGGCACCGCCGAACAGGGTTTCCGCGACCATATCTCCCGCTTCCCCAAAGACGCCAAGACGGCGGACGCGCATTACTGGCTGGGGGAATCGCTGCTTGGCCAGCAGAAATACCGCGATGCGGCGGAAGTCTTCCTCGCTGCCAGCAAGGACTATCCCAAGGCCAAGAAGGCACCCGACATGCTGTTGAAGCTCGGTGTGTCGCTGGTCGGCCTCAAGCAGCATGATGTCGCCTGCGCCACCTTCAGCGAGGTCGGCAAGCGCTATCCCGATATTTCCAGCACACTCAAGGAACGCGTCAAGCAGGAGAAGGC
This sequence comes from Mesorhizobium sp. M8A.F.Ca.ET.165.01.1.1, assembly GCF_004792065.1. NCBI lineage: Bacteria > Pseudomonadati > Pseudomonadota > Alphaproteobacteria > Hyphomicrobiales > Phyllobacteriaceae > Mesorhizobium > Mesorhizobium sp. M8A.F.Ca.ET.165.01.1.1. Next base: position 43,286 of record NZ_SRTH01000012.1, read on the forward strand.
CCTGGCTGCGTGCTGATCTTTCCCGGGGATGTCGCAGTCCCAAACCGGGGACTTTTGGACGAATGCATTGATGCTCGACACCGGGCCTGAGTTTTCGACGAGACTTTTTTCGCATATCGATTTTACCAACGGCGCCGTTGCGGCCGTATCAGGCGGCAGCGACTCGATCGCGCTCCTTCTTCTTCTCAAACAGCATCTCGACAAAACCGCGCCGTCCACGAGGCTGCTCTCGATCACGGTCGATCACGGCTTGCGGCGGGGTTCGGCTGGTGAGGCGCAGGCCGTGGCGCAGCTTTGCGCGGATCGCGGCATCGTCCACCGCATCCTGGCCTGGTCCGGAGAAAAACCGTCGACCGGCCTGCCTGCGGCAGCGCGCGAGGCGCGCTACCGGCTGCTCGCCAGCGCCGCCCGGGCGGAGGGCATCGGCCTGATCGTGACCGGACATACATCGGACGACCAGGCCGAGACGGTGCTGATGCGGCGCGATCGCAACGATGCGGGCCGCGATGAAGGACGGGGCCTTGCCGGGATGGCGCCCGCCACCTTGCATGACTGGCGCGACTGGATCGTGCGACCGCTTCTTGGCGTCCGGCGCTCTGCGCTACGCGATTTCCTGCGCCGCCAACAGGTCGGCTGGGCCGAGGACCCGACCAATGCCGATGAAGCCTTCGAGCGGCCGCGCATGCGCGCGGCCCTTGCCGGGGAGGCCGGCGCACAGCGCATGAACGACGCGCTGGCGTTGGCGGCACAGGCGGCCGGCGCCCGCATGCGGCTTGGCGCCAAGGCCGCCTCTCTGGTCGAGCGCTTTGCCAGCCGGCCGGCGACGGGTCTCGTCCGGCTCGACCCGGCCCTGCTCAGCGCCGGCGACGACCAGGCGGCCGTCTACGCGCTGCGCATTCTCCTGGCGACGACAGGCGGGATTGCCTTCCTGCCGGACCAGGCTCGCAGCGAGGCGTTGTTCGCCCGGCTGAAGGCGGGGCTTCTTTGCGCCACATTGTCGCGGACGGTGATCGACTTCCGGCGCGCCGGCATCTTCCTGCGCCGGGAAATGCGGGGCTTGCCGGCGGCAGCGGCAACGGTCGACGCCACCATCTGGGATGGCCGCCGCCAAATCACATTGCACGACGCCAGCGGCGCATTGTTGATCGCCCCATTCGGGGCGTTGGCGGCGAAGCGGCTGGCTGTAGGCCGGGGCGAAACCCCGCCAAGCCTGATGCGCGCGGCATTGGCGGCTGAACCAGGCCTGCTGCAAGCCGTCGAAAAGGCCGGTTCGGCGCCTGATTGGCCGACATCGCAAGGGTTTGCGGCCTCGCCATTCGTTGCTCCCTTCGCCCGCTTCCTGCCGTCCTTCGATCTGGCCCCGGCGCGCGCCGTCGCCGGGTTGATCGGCGCGGCGCCGTTTCCCGCCTTGCCATTCGCCGGCCACAGTGCCGGTTGATGCTGCGCGAAAGCTTAACCCAGACATGCTGTTCTGCTTGGCAAGGGGGGACGCTCTCCCTATGTTAGGCCCAAGTTTCCTCTCATGATGCTGTCCGCTCGCGGACACCAACGGGACAATTGATGAATCCGAACTATCGCAACCTCGCGCTCTGGGCGATCATAGCGGTCCTGCTCATCGCCCTCTTCAATCTGTTCCAGACGCCGCAGACGCGCGGGGCTTCGAGCGATGTGCCTTATTCGCAGTTCCTGCAGGATGTCGCGGCCGGCCGGGTCAAGACGGTGACCATCGCGGGTGCCCGCATCACCGGCACCTACACCGACAATTCCAGCGGCTTCCAGACCTATTCGCCCGGCGATCCCCAACTGGTCTCGCGGCTGCAGGACAAGAACGTCACCATCAATGCGCGGCCCGAGACCGACGGTTCCAATTCGCTGTTCGGCTACCTGATCTCGTGGCTGCCGATGATCCTCATCCTCGGCGTGTGGATATTCTTCATGCGCCAGATGCAGTCCGGCTCCGGGCGCGCCATGGGCTTCGGCAAGTCGAAGGCCAAGCTCCTGACCGAGGCGCATGGCCGCGTCACCTTCCAGGACGTCGCCGGCGTCGACGAAGCCAAGGAAGATCTTGAAGAGATCGTCGAGTTCCTGCGCGATCCGCAGAAGTTCCAGCGCCTCGGCGGCAAGATTCCGCGAGGCGTGCTGCTGGTCGGTCCTCCCGGCACCGGCAAGACTCTGCTCGCCCGCTCGGTCGCCGGCGAAGCCAACGTGCCGTTCTTCACGATCTCCGGTTCGGATTTCGTCGAGATGTTCGTCGGCGTCGGCGCCAGCCGCGTCCGTGACATGTTCGATCAGGCCAAGAAGAATGCGCCCTGCATCATCTTCATCGACGAAATCGACGCCGTCGGCCGCCATCGCGGTGCCGGTCTCGGCGGCGGCAATGACGAGCGCGAGCAGACGCTGAACCAGTTGCTGGTCGAGATGGACGGCTTCGAATCCAACGAAAGCATCATCCTGATCGCCGCCACCAACCGGCCCGACGTGCTCGATCCGGCGTTGCTGCGTCCCGGCCGTTTCGACCGCCAGGTGGTGGTGCCCAACCCCGACATCGTCGGCCGCGAGAAGATCCTCAAGGTGCATGTGCGCAACGTGCCGCTGGCGCCCAATGTCGACCTCAAGGTCGTCGCTCGTGGTACGCCCGGCTTCTCCGGCGCCGACCTGATGAACCTTGTCAACGAATCCGCGCTGATGGCCGCGCGGCGCAACAAGCGCCTCGTCACCATGGCCGAGTTCGAGGACGCCAAGGACAAGATCATGATGGGCGCCGAGCGCCGCTCGTCGGCCATGACCCAGGCCGAGAAGGAGCTGACCGCCTATCACGAGGCCGGCCACGCCATCCTGGCGCTCAACGTGCCGTCGGCCGATCCGCTGCACAAGGCGACCATCATCCCGCGCGGCCGCGCGCTTGGCATGGTCATGCAGTTGCCGGAAGGCGACCGCTACTCCATGAGCTACAAATACATGGTCTCGCGCCTCGCCATCATGATGGGCGGCCGCGTCGCCGAGGAGTTCAAGTTCGGCAAGGAGAACATCACGTCGGGTGCCTCCTCCGACATCGAGCAGGCGACCAAGCTGGCGCGCGCCATGGTCACGCGCTGGGGCTTCTCCGACAAGCTCGGCCATGTCGCCTATGGCGACAACCAGGAAGAGGTCTTCCTTGGCCATTCGGTGGCGCGCACGCAAAACATCTCGGAAGAGACGGCGCAGATCATCGATGCGGAAGTGCGCCGGCTGATCGACGACGCCTATTCGACGGCGAAGTCGGTGCTGACCAAGAAGAAGAAGGAATGGATCGCGCTGGCGCAAGGCCTGCTCGAATACGAGACACTGTCCGGCGAGGAGATCAAGCAGTTGATCGCAGGGCAGAAGCCCTCGCGCGACCTTGGCGACGACACACCGCCGAGCCGTGGCTCGGCCGTTCCGAAGTCCGGAGGCCGCCGCAAGAAGGGTCCCGAGCCCGAAGGCGGCATGGAGCCGCAACCGCAGGGCTAGAGCGGTTCAGCGTTTGATAGAATCGCTAACCCGCTCTAACTCTTTGTTTTCACGCAATTCCGGACGGAAAGCCGTTACGCACTTTCCTGGAAATTGCTCCAGAACTCAAGGGGCGTGCCGGACGTACATTGGAGCGTCACCCCTCGGGCTGTCCCGATGACCTGCAAACGCAGTTGGCGGTTTCCAACTCATACCCGGCGCCCAGATGTCGCCCGACAGCAGATCCTCGGGACAAGCCCGAGGATCACGGCTCAACGTCTGCGTGAAAAACTGTGAACCGCTTTATCCGCCGTATTCGACTTTTATGATTCAGCTTTCAGCCGCGCATTGCAAAGGCTGTAATAACCGCCGCCCTTCTGGATCCAGCGAAGGCCGTTCAACGTACCCGCCTCCTTGTTGCCGTGGTAACCCTGCAGGCAGGTCTTCATCCTCGCCTTCGCGGGCTTTTCGGTCTTGAACTCGGCGGCGAGGGTGGTCGGGAATGTCACGCCCACCGGCGCTACAGTTGGGGCGACCGCCGCGCTGGTTTCCTTTTTCGGCTGCGGCGTGGTTTCGACCGTATCCGCGCTGACACTCTCGGCGGCGGACGTCGCGCATTTCTCTTTGCGGAAAGCGGCCCAGTCCATGCCGTTCAGAGTGCCGCCTTCCTTGGCTGTCCGATAATTCTCGCCGCATTCCTTCATCGTCAGTGCGCTTGCAGGGGCGACGCTCCAAGCAACAAATGCGGTCGCAGCCAATACCGCCAATTTCAAACTGTGCATAAGACCCTCCTGGTTGATAATAAGCTTGACGTCCTTTTGTATACGTTTTGTTCTTTGTATGTTCAACCAGAATCTTTGCGGATTATCGATGAGCCTGGCGGGGGCAGTGTAGGCGAATTGATGATGCCGGCAGCCCCCGCGACATGCGTGCAAAGCCGCAGGCGTCTTCGCGCGCAACAAAAAGGCCCGCGCATCTTGCGATGCGCGGGCCTTTGTTTGGAGACTATGGCTACGCGATCAGCCCTTCAGCTTGGCATTGCAGAGGCTGTAGAAGCCGCCGCCCTTCTGGATCCACTTCAGGCCGCCGAGCGCGTTGGCGTCCTTGAGGACATAGTACTGGTCGAGGCAGGTATGCATGCGGCCCTTTCCGGGAGTTTCGCTGGCATACTTCGCCGAGATCGCGGACGGGAAGGTGACGCCCTTGGGCGCAACCGTCGTCGGCTTTGCCGGCTCCTTGGTGTAAGTGGCCTCGCTCGGGGCGGGCACGGTGTCGTCGTCGGACGCGCTGGCGCCGCATTCAGCCTTGCGGAAGTCGTTCCACTTCATGCCCTTCAGGGTGTTCGCCGTCTTGGCGGCCTGGTACTTGGTGCTGCATTCTGCCATGCTCAGACCCTTGCCAGAAGCAGCGGCCGGAGCTGCCGCCGCCTTGGTGGTCGCCGGTTTGGTGTCGGCGGCAGCGGATGCACCAGCGGCACATTCAGCCTTGCGGAAGTCGTTCCACTTCATGCCGTTCAGCGTGCCGGCGGCCTTGGCCGCCTGGTACTTGGTGCTGCATTCCTTGGCGGTCAGGCCCTTGGCCGTGCTGTCGGCAGCCGCGGCCGCAGCCTTGGTGGTCTTGGCCGGCTTGGTTTCAGTCGCCTTGGTGGTGGCAGCCTTGGTATCGGTGGTGGCCGCGGCGTCGGTACCGCATTGCGCCTTGCGGAACTGGTTCCAGGTCGCCCCCGCAAGCGTCCCCGCGTCCTTGGCGGCGTTATACTTCGTGCTGCACTCGGCCATCGTCAGCGCGTTGGCTGGCGCGGCCAGGAACAACGTCGCGACCGCGAGGCCGGTGAGAGTGGCAATTCGGTGGATGAGCATAGCGTTTCTCCGTGGCTGAAGCCCATTATACGTCCCAGCGAATCAATAACGCTCAACGGTCGGTTGCGCCAGATGCCAGGTGGCTTATATATCGCCGGAAATCGCCTTCTAACGACAAGGTGATGAAATCATTTGAACTTACGGCCGCCGAGCTAAGAATTCTCGGGGTGCATCCGCGCTCGATGGCTCGCAAAACTGGTATATTGTGGCGCAACGGTGGCTCGGTAACAGGACGCCACCAGGTTGTGTGCAGTGCACAACAATGATTTTCTAAGGATTGGTAACATATAATCACACAATGTGATCGGGGCACGACGGCCAATTGTGGCATGACGTGCCGGCTAAGGACAATCAGGGATACTGGCTAGCATGGCAGGGAATTACTTCGGCACGGACGGCATTCGCGGGCGCGCCAACAAGTTTCCGATGACCGCGGAAATCGCCATGCGGGTCGGCATGGCCGCTGGCCTTTCGTTCCAGCGCGGCAGCCATCGCCATCGTGTCGTGCTCGGCAAGGACACCAGGCTTTCCGGCTACATGATCGAGAACGCGATGGTGGCCGGCCTTTGCGCCGCCGGCATGGACGTGTTCCTGCTCGGCCCGATCCCGACGCCGGCGGTGGCCATGCTGGTGCGTTCGCTGCGCGCCGATATCGGCGTCATGATCTCGGCTTCGCACAATCCCTATTACGACAACGGCATCAAGCTGTTCGGCCCGGACGGCTACAAGCTCTCCGACGAGATCGAAGAACGCATTGAGAGCATGCTCGACAAGGACATCGAACTGGCGCTCGCCGATTCCGACGGGCTTGGCCGCGCCAAGCGCGTCGATGGCGTGCACGACCGCTACATCGAATTCGCCAAGCGCACCTTGCCGCGCTCGATGTCGCTTTCGGGTCTCAGGATCGTCGTCGACTGCGCCAATGGCGCGGCCTACAAGGTGGCGCCAGAGGCGCTGTGGGAGCTTGGCGCCGAGGTCGTGGCCATCAATGTCGAGCCCAACGGCTTCAACATCAACAGGGAATGCGGTTCGACCCATCCGGCCGGGCTGCAGAAGAAGGTGCATGAAGTGCGCGCCGACATCGGCATCGCGCTCGACGGCGATGCCGACCGCGTCGTCATCGTCGACGAGAACGGGGCCATCGTCGACGGCGACCAGATCATGGCGCTGATTGCCGAATCCTGGCACCAGAGCGGGCGGCTGGCCGGCGGTGGCGTCGTTTCGACCGTCATGTCCAATCTCGGCCTTGAACGCTTTCTCGGCGACATGAAGCTGCAATTGCACCGCACCAAGGTCGGCGACCGCTATGTCGTGGAGCATATGCGCGCGCATGGGCTCAATGTCGGCGGCGAGCAGTCGGGTCACATCGTGCTGTCCGACTTTTCGACCACCGGCGACGGTCTGGTCTCGGCGCTGCAGGTGCTGGCCTGCATCAAGCGGCAGGGCCGCCCGGTCAGCGAACTGTCGAAGAAGTTCGAACCGGTGCCGCAACTGTTGAAGAACGTTCGCATCGCCGGCGGCAAGCCGCTGGAGGAAGCCCTGGTCAAGGCCGCGATCGAAGACGCCCGTCACCGTCTCGGCAAGGCCGGGCGGCTGGTCATCCGCCCATCCGGCACCGAGCCGCTGATCCGTGTCATGGCCGAGGGCGACGATCCGCAACTGGTCGAGGCCGTCGTCAACGACATCGTCGGGGTCATCTCGGAAACCCGCAGCGCCGCCTGACATTCGCCCGCCGGAAGGCGCCGCCGCCTTGCTTGCATCGAAGCCCGCCCCGCCGGCGGGCTTTTTGTTGGCCGGAGAACCGGTTCATTCTGTCGAAATCATCGCCAGATCTCCTGGATTTTAGAGATTCGTGGTTAATCGACAAGGTTAAACGCCTTTTAACTTTTGCAATTCATTATCCACGCCTGAAAGCCAATTTCATTCGGACACGATCGCCGTTCCGAGGGTTTCTAGGGGTGACAAGCATGTTCAATACAGCAAGAAAGGCACTGTTCGCGCTGCTGTTCGCGGGCTTGGCCTGGCCGGTACTCGCAGCTGATCTGCCTGAGCCGCAGGTCGAAGAAGCGCCACCGCCGGTCTATGAGCCTGTCGATGTCGGCGGATGGTATATCCGCGGCGACCTCGACTATCACAAGTCGAAGGTGGGTGACATCGACTACATCACCTATGGGGCCGCGCCTTGCCCGTGCGGACCTCCCGTCGGGGTCGCTGGCAGCAAGAGCTTCGACTACGGCAAGCTCAAGGGCGGCTTCTCGCTCGGCGGCGGCGTCGGCTACAAGATCAATGAACACTTCCGCACCGACCTGACCGCCGATTATTGGTTCAAGTCGAACTTCAACGGCGCCACCTCGGATCTCACCACGACCTCCACCGAAGTGTCGAAGATGAGCGCCTTGCTGCTGCTGGCCAATGCGTATGTCGATATTGGCACCTGGCATGGCATCACGCCCTATGTCGGCGCCGGCATCGGCGGTGCGCGCGTCAAGTGGGATACTGTCTACGATCCGAACACGACCGAGTCCAACCCCGGAACATCCAGCTGGCGCTTCGCCTACGCGGTCATGGCCGGCGCCTCCTACTGTCTGACCGACAAAGTCATCCTCGATGCTGGCTACCGTTTCTCCCATATTCAGGGCGGTCGCATGTTCGAGTATGGTCCAAGCGGCGCCACGCCGGGCGCCGGGCCGGGCTTCGATCACGGCTTCAACACCAACGAAGTGCGCGGTGGCTTGCGCTATCAGTTTGGCGGTAACAACGGGTGCAGCGTACCGGTTGCCTATCAGCCCGAACCCGAGCCGATCTACACCAAGTAATCGTCTAGAAGTTCCAAGAATTCGTCGACCGCCCGGCATCAGCCGGGCGGTTTTCGTTTGAGATGATCCGGGGTGAGTCCGTTCGAAATCAATTAGCTAACGCTCTGTTAGCCTTAACCGGCACTTAACCACTATGGTTAACAATGCTCCTTGAAACGATGGCTGCCTGCGAGATCGCAGGTGTCGCCAAATCGGGAGTCGGGGACCATGACACTCATATCGCGTATTGCGTTGGCGCTTGCCGGATTTGGCCTCTTGCCACTGACATCGGCATTCGCCGCCGATTACGATCCGCCGGTCTATGTCGACCAGGCGCCGGACTATGTGCCGGTCGAGGTCGGCTCCGGATGGTATCTGCGCGGCGACGTCTCCTATCTGGTGCAAAAGAGCTTCAAAAACGGGGATTTCACCTTCCCGTCGGCGATCAACAACGAAAACTTTAGCGAGAGCAACAAAGCGGCCTTCGCGAGCATCGGTTTCGGCTATCATTTCACCGACTATCTGCGCGCCGATCTCAACCTCGGCTATTTGCCCGGTAACGACGTCAGCTTCAGCTATGACGATTCAGCGGTCGTCACGCTGCCGACATTGTCGACCCAGGGATCGGGATCGCTGAAGAACTATGCCTTCTCAGGGATACTCAATGGCTATGTCGATCTCGGCACATATGTCGGAATCACGCCCTATCTCGGCGCCGGCATCGGTGTTGTCCGCAGCAGGCACACGCTTTCGGCGACTTACACGGATAACAATGTCCCCGCCAACAGTTTCAACCTGCAGGACAACAAGACACAGTATTCCTTCGCCTATACGTTGAATGCCGGCCTTGCCTATCAGGTTTCCAAGAACGTTTCCGTCGATCTCGGTTATCAGTATTTCTCGGCCCCCGACGCCGAATATGTGACGGCCGAAAGCCTGACCTCCTTCCCGGTCCACAAGGGAATCAGCAATCACCAGGTCAAGCTGGGGCTGCGCTACGATCTCTGGTAGGTCCCGGACAGATCAGCATTTCGGCGGCGGATCCCTGCGGTCCGCCGTCTGCATTCGAATCACGCGATCCTGATCACGGACATTCTTGTTTGATGCATGTCGTCGACCCAAAACCGCCGGGCACTTTTGGACGACATGCATTTGGTATCCCGGCAGCGACAAAAACTTTCCTCTTGACGCCCGAGGCTTGAACGCATATCGCCGTCCGTGGGCCACCCCTCCCCAACGAGGGGCCACTATCTGGAAGGATAGACCACGATGACGACGCATACGAAGCCCGGATTCCGTCCGGTAAATCCCAATTTTTCCTCAGGTCCCTGCGCAAAACGTCCCGGCTGGTCGGTCGAGGCGCTGAAATCCGCTGCGCTCGGCCGCTCCCACCGCGCCAAGATCGGCAAGACCAAGCTCGAACAGGCGATCGAGCTGACGCGCGAAATCCTGCAAGTTCCGGCGGACTATCGCATCGGCATCGTGCCGGCATCGGACACTGGTGCCGTCGAGATGGCGCTGTGGTCGCTGCTCGGCGAACGCGGCGTCGACATGGTCGCCTGGGAAAGCTTTGGCTCCGGCTGGGTGACCGACGTGGTCAAGCAGTTGAAGCTCGCCGATGTGCGCAAGATCGAGGCCGGCTACGGCGAATTGCCGGATCTGGCCAAGATCGATTTCGACCGCGACGTTGTCTTCACCTGGAACGGCACCACGTCGGGCGTGCGCGTGCCCAACGGTGATTTCATCCCAGCCGATCGCAAGGGCCTGACCATCTGCGACGCGACGTCGGCCGCCTTCGCGCAAAGGCTGGACTTCGAGAAGCTCGATGTCGTGACCTTCTCCTGGCAGAAGGTGCTGGGCGGCGAGGGCGCGCATGGCATGCTGATCCTGTCGCCACGTGCCGTCGCGCGGCTGGAGAGCTACAAGCCTTCATGGCCGTTGCCGAAAATCTTCCGCCTGACCTCGGGCGGCAAGCTGATCGAAGGCATCTTCAAGGGCGAAACCATCAACACGCCATCGATGCTTTGCGTCGAGGACTATCTCGATGCGTTGAACTGGGCGAAGTCGATCGGTGGCCTCGATGCGCTGATTGCCAGGGCGGATGCCAATGCCGCCGTGCTCGACCGGTTCGTGGAAAGCTCATCCTGGCTCGGTCATCTCGCCGTCGCGCCGGCGACACGCTCGAACACGTCGGTCTGTCTGTCCTTCAGCGATCCGGATATCGCGGCGCTCGACGCTGACGGGCAGGCGGCGTTCGCCAAGGGGCTTGTCTCGACGCTCGACAAGGAAGGCGTCGCCTACGACATCGGTTCCTACCGCGATGCCCCACCGGGATTGCGCATCTGGTGCGGCGCAACCGTCGAGACCTCCGATCTCGAAGCGCTGCTGCCCTGGCTCGACTGGGCCTTTGCCAGCCAGAAGGCGTCGCTGAAAGCGGCTGCCTGAGGTACTCCGCGGCGGCCCGAGGGCCGCCCGTTCCCGGATCAATCTCATTTTCAAGGAGGCCGCCATGGCGCCCCGCGTTCTCGTTTCCGACAAACTCTCTCCTACCGCCGTGCAGATCTTCAAGGATCGCGGCGTCGAGGTCGACTATCTGCCCGACCTCGGCAAGGACAAGGAAAAGCTGCTTGAAGTGATCGGCCAGTACGACGGCCTCGCCATCCGCTCGGCGACCAAGGTCACCGAGAAGCTGATCAACGCCGCCACCAATCTCAAGGTCATCGGCCGCGCCGGCATCGGCGTCGACAATGTCGATATCCCGGCGGCAAGCCGCAAAGGTATCATCGTGATGAATACGCCCTTCGGCAATTCGATCACGACGGCCGAACACGCCGTGGCGATGATCTTCGCGCTCGCCCGCCAGATACCGGAAGCCAACGCTTCGACCCATGCCGGTAGATGGGAGAAGAACCGTTTCATGGGCGTCGAGATCACCGGCAAGACGCTCGGCGTCATCGGCTGCGGCAACATCGGTTCGATCGTCGCCACACGCGGCGTCGGGCTGAAGATGCATGTCGTCGCCTTCGACCCGTTCCTGTCGGACAAGCGGGCCGAGGAACTCGGCGTCGACAAGGTGGAACTGGACGAACTCTTCGCCCGTGCGGACTTCATCACGCTGCACACGCCGCTGACCGACAAGACCCGCAACATCATCGATGCGGCCGCCATCGCCAAGATGAAGAACGGCGTGCGCATCATAAACTGCGCCCGTGGCGGGCTGGTGGTCGAAGCCGACCTCGTCGCGGCGCTGAAGAGCGGCAAAGTGGCGGGCGCCGGTATCGACGTGTTCGAGGTCGAACCGGCGGAGCAGAATACGCTGTTCGGCATGGAGAACGTGGTGGCGACGCCGCATCTCGGCGCCTCGACGGCGGAAGCGCAGGAGAATGTCGCGCTGCAGGTCGCCGAGCAGATGGCCGACTACCTGATCAAGGGTGCAGTCTCCAACGCCATAAACATGCCGTCGATCACGGCGGAAGAGGCGCCACGGCTGAAGCCGTTCGTCAAGCTCGCCGAAGTGCTCGGCGCCTTCGTCGGCCAGGTGACCGAGGATCCGATCACCGAGGTCGAGATCCTGTTCGACGGCTCGACCGCGACGATGAACACGCGCGCGCTGATCAGCGCTGCCCTGGCCGGGCTGATCAGGCCGCAGGTCGCCGACGTCAACATGGTCTCGGCGCCGATCATGGTGAAAGAGCGCGGCATCATCGTCGCCGAGGTCAAGCGCGACAAATCGGGCGTCTTCGACGGCTATATCAAGCTGACGGTCAAGACCGAGCACAGGACCCGCTCGATCGCCGGCACCTGCTTCTCCGACGGCAAGCCGCGCTTCATCCAGATCAAGGGCATCAACCTCGACGCCGAGGTCGGCCAGCACATGCTCTACACGACCAATGCCGACGCGCCCGGCATCATCGGCCTGCTCGGTACTGTCTGTGGCGAGAATGGCGTCAACATCGCCAACTTCCAGCTTGGCCGCAATCGGCCGGGGGGCGACGCCATCGCCCTGCTCTATCTCGACGCGCCGTTCCCGGAAAAGGTGCTGGAGCAGGTGCGGGGCCACAAGTCGATCGACTCGGCAAAGCGCCTCCAGTTCGACGTGGGCGGGTTCTAGTCGATCCCTCCGCACCCTCAGGGTGATAAGCAAAACCATTACGACGCCCCGTTTGCCGGCATGCATGCGGGGCGTTGCCGTGACCGCTGGAGTGGCCTGGCGGATTGGGCCGTTGCCGGCGGTAGCACGCTTTGGAAACCCGCCTGATGATACGCCCGTTGCTTCAAGCTGCTACAAGGATATCCTCTTTAGCCATCAGTACATTAGCGCATTCCGATAAGAAGATGACTGGCCTAATCTAACGATTTTGTGATCTGCTTGACGATCCCGGTTTCTTTCCGCAGGCTGACACCAAGTGATTGGCATGACTTAAACTTAACTGATTTTGTCATGATTTTGCGCGCCCCTTTCGGCGCGCCTCTATTGTTGTCGGGGTGCCTTCGATGGATCGTCACAATACTGTCGGACTGAGCCGCCGTCTTTTTCTGTCTTCGGTTGCGATGTTTACGGTAACGGCAACATCGGCAAGCTTTGCCCGATCCTTGTCGGGCTCGCTGCCTTGGGCGCCGCTGTCGTCCGATCCGCCGATGCAGGTCGTGTCCGGCGGCTGGCAGTTCTTCACGCCGCAGGAAGCCGCGCTCGTCGAGGCCATCGTCGACCGCCTTGTCCCCGCCGACGATCTCTCGATGGGCGGCAAGGAGGCCGGCTGCGCTGTCTATATAGACCGTCAGTTGACGGGCGCGTTCGGAACGTCGAGCCGGCTCTACACAAAAGGACCGTTCCTGCCGGGGTTGCCCACGCAAGGTTACCAGGGCGAAGCCAATCCCGCCCAGCGTTACCGCATCGGCCTTGCCGCCATCGACGCTTTCCTGAAACAGCGCGACGGCAAGACATTCGCCGAGCTCCAGCCGGCGGACCAGGATGCATTCCTGACCGCCATGGAAGCTGGAAAGGTTGACTTGCCAAACGGCGTCAAGGGTCCTGGTTTCTTCGGGCTTCTGCTGCAGAACACGATGGAAGGGTTCTTTGCCGATCCGGTCTATGGCGGCAACAAGGACATGGTCTCGTGGCGCATGCTTGGTTTCCCCGGCGCGCGCTATGACTACCGGGACCACGTCAGCAAGCACAATCAGCCCTATCCGCGGCCGCCCGTCTCCATCGAGGGCAGCCCGGAATGGCTCGTGAAAAGGAGCTGACCATGACGACGATACTGCCTCGCAAGGATGTCGTGATCGTCGGCCTCGGCTGGACAGGGTCCATCCTTGCGCATGAACTCACCGATCAGGGCCTGGACGTTCTGGCCATCGAGCGTGGTCCCTGGCGCGATACGGCAACCGATTTCAACATCGGCTACGCACAGGACGAGTTGCGCTACAGCGTGCGGCGCGACCTGTTCCTGCAGCCTGCCGTGGAAACGCTGACCATGCGCAACGACCCGTCGCAGACGGCGCTGCCGATGCGCGATTTCGGCTCGTTCCTGCCAGGCAACGGTGTCGGTGGCGCCGGGGTGCACTGGAACGGCCACACCTGGCGGTTCTGGGATTCGGATTTTCAGATCAAGACCAACCTGACCAAGAGGTATGGCGCGGCACGGATCGCCGATCTCCAGGTCGAGGACTGGGGCGTGACCGGCGCCGAGATGGAGCCTTATTACGACCAGTTCGAATATCTGGCGGGCATCTCGGGCAAAGCCGGCAACATCAAGGGGCAGCTACAGGAAGGCGGCAATCCGTTCGAGGATCCGAGGTCGCGGGACTATCCGAACCCGCCGATGGAGATGACCTACGCGCCGACCCTGTTCGCCAATGCCGGCCGGTCCATGGGATTGCACCCGTTCCCGACACCGTCCGCCAACATGTCGCGGACCTATGTCAATCCGCTCGGCATCACCATGGGCAGTGCACCTATTGCGGATTCTGCGAGCGGTTCGGCTGCGCCAACTATTCCAAATCCAGCGCCCAGACCACCATCCTTCCCGTCCTGATGAAGAAGGCCAATTTCGAGGTCCGGACCGACAGCGAGGTGCTGCATGTCGATCTTGCCGCCGGCGGCAAGTCGGCGCGCGGCGTAACCTATGTCGATACGTCGGGACAGGAATTCTTCCAGCCGGCCGATCTCGTGCTTCTGTGCGCCTACGGCCTGCACAATGCCCGGCTGATGATGCTGTCGGGCATCGGCAGGATCTATGATCCCGCTACCGGCGAGGGCACGGTCGGCCGCAACTACTGCTACCAGACCAACGCCGGCGTGCAGGTGTTCTTCGATGACAAGAACTTCAATCCGTTCATTGCCGCGGGCGCGCTCGGTCAGACGATCGACGACTATAATGGCGACGCCTTCGACCACGGCGGGCTCGATTTCGTCGGCGGCGCGGGCATAAACTGCATCCCCACCAATGGACGTCCCATTGGGACCCGGCCGACGCTGCCGGGCACGCCGAAGTGGGGCAGCGCCTGGAAGAAGGCGACCGTCGCGGGCTACAAAAGCACGCTCGGCTTCTCCTCGCAGGGCAGCAGCTACGCGACACGCACCAACTATCTCGACCTCGACCCGACCTACAAGGATCGCTTCGGCCGGCCGCTTATGCGCATGACCTTCGATTTTCCGGACAACGATATCAGGATGTCGAATTACCTCTGCGACCGGATGGAGGAAATTGCCAAGACGCTTGGCGGCAAGCAATACAATGTAGGCCGTCGCAAAAAGGGCTGGGACAGCGTCCCATATCAAAGCACCCACAATACTGGCGGCGCCATCATGGGAACCGACCCGAAGAAGAGCGCGGTCAACACCTTCCTGCAAAGCTGGGATGTGACCAACGTCTTCGTCATCGGCGCGTCGGCCTTTCCGCAGAATGCCGGCAAGAATCCGACCGGAACGGTCGGCGCGCTCGCCTACCGCGCCGCTGACGGCATCCGCAATCATTATCTTCGCAATCCCGGCGCCCCGTTGGTGCAGGCATGAGGACGCTCGCTGCCGGCGCCGGCGCGGCCCTGCTGGCGATCACGCCTGCACCTGCCGCCGATCAGGCCGACCAGATCATCCGCGGCCAATACCAGGCGGTGCTCGGCGATTGCGCGGGCTGTCATACGAGGCCGGGGGGCAAGCCGCTGGCCGGCGGCCTGCCGCTCGAAACGCCCTTCGGCGCACTGGTGCCGCCCAACATCACGCCCGACCACGAGACGGGCATCGGCAATTGGTCGGAGATCGATTTCCGCAACATGATGAAGACGGGCGTCGGCCACGATGGCGTGCGGCTCTATCCCGCCATGCCGTATCCCGCCTATACCAGGATGACCGAGCAGGACATCTCCGACCTGTGGGCCTACATGACCACGGTCGAGCCGGTCGCGAACAAGGTCGAGGCGAACCAGTTGCCGTTCCCGTTGAACATCCGGCTGGCGATGTGGGGCTGGAATCTCCTGAACTTCAGCGAGGCGAGCTTCCAGGCCGATCCCTCCAAGTCGGCGGAGTGGAATCGCGGCGCCTATATCGTCCAGGGGGCCGGGCACTGCGGGACCTGCCATACGCCCAAATCCTTCCTGGGCGCCGATCAGGACTCCAGCTTCCTGCAAGGGGCGTCGCTGCAGGGCTGGTTCGCCCCCGACATCACCAACAATGCTCAATCCGGCCTTGGCAAATGGTCGCAAGAGGATGTGGTCGCTTACCTCAAGACCGGCGTCAACGCGCATTCGATCGCGTCCGGTCCGATGGCCGAGGCGATCGAGAACTCGACCTCCAAAATGACGGATCCCGACCTAAAGGCCGTGGCCGTCTATCTCAAGAACCTGGGGTCGGACACCGGCAGTGCGCAGGCGCCCAAGCCCGACGAAGCGCGGATGGTGGCGGGCGAGGCGATCTACCGTGACAATTGTTCGGCCTGCCATGGCGGCGACGGCGCCGGGGCCGGCGCGTTGTTCCCCACCCTCATCGGCAATTCCATCGTCGCGCAGGGCAATCCCGAGACGCTTGCGCGCGTCGTTCTTGCCGGAAGCCAGGCGGTGCACACGACTGGTGCTCCGACCACGCCTTCGATGCCCTCGCTGGCATGGCGGCTGAAGGACCAGGAAATCGCCGACGTGCTGACCTATGTGCGCGGCAGCTGGGGCAATTCCGCGCCGGCGGTCTCGTCCGACGATATCGCGGCGGTGCGCAAGGAATTGGTGCCGTAGCCTGCATTCCGGGCTGGATTTCGATATCGTTGCGAAAGCCGAACGATTGACTGACGGCGGCTCTATCGGCGGTTCAGCATCGTCTTTCGTCCGCTGTATTCGGCGAGCCAGATGCCGCCCAGAACGAGGACCAGCGCCAGCGCCTGATAGAGCTGGAAAGTCTCGCCGACGATCAGCACCGAAAGCAGCGTGCCGAAGATCGGCACCAGATTGATGAACAGGCCGGCGCGGTTGGCGCCGATCAGCTCGTTGCCCCTGATATAGGTAATCTGCGAGATCACCGAAGCGCCGATCGCCGTATAGACGATGACAGCCCAGCCGCGCGCATCGGGCACGATCACCTTGCCGGCGGCGGCCTCCCACAGGAAAAAGGGCAACGAGGTGATGAGTGCCGCGAACGACATGGCCAGCATCAGGCTTTGCCAGCGCATCGCCGGCTTCAGCCGCAACCCGACCGAATAGCCGCTGTAGAGAACGACCGCGACCAGCATGATGGCGTCGCCGAAATTGAGTTCCAGCGTCAGCAGCCGGCGTGGATCGCCATGGCAGGCCGTCAGGATGACGCCGAAGATGGTCAGCACCACGCCGGCGATCTGCGCCCAGTTCACGCGCAGGCGGAAGAAAACGAAATTGGCTGTCATGATCAGGATCGGCATCGCCGCCTGCTCGATAGAGACATTGATTGCCGTGGTGTAATTGAGCGCGGTGTAGAAAATGGTGTTGAACAGGGTGAAGCCGCTGGCGCCCAGCGCCGCCAGCACGATCCAGTGCCTGCGCACGACAGGCCAATCCTCCTGGATCGTGCGCCAGCCGATCGGCAGTAGGATTGCCACGGCCAGCATCCAGCGCAGGAAGACCAGCGTCATCGGCGAGACGTGGTCGACCGCCAGCTTGCCGGCCACCGAATTGCCGCCCCACAGCAAGGTGGTGAGCAGCAGGAACATGTAGGCGCTTCGATGCATCGCGGGCTTCCGGCCGCAGGATGAGTTGCGGTGTTTGCCGGCCTATTGCCCCCGTCAGTCCAAGTAAATGATGTCAAAGCCGAAAATTGTTGTGCCTCAGGGCATTTTCGGCGGCAAAGAAAGGTCGCACTCGCGAGGTCTTGACGCTATAGAGGCCTGTCGTTTCGAACCATATCCAAGCCGCGCGGCGGCGTCTCAAGGGAAAAGAAACATGGCCAATGTGGTGGTCGTCGGCTCGCAGTGGGGCGACGAAGGCAAGGGCAAGATCGTCGACTGGCTGTCGGAGCGCGCCGATGTCGTCGTGCGTTTCCAGGGCGGCCACAATGCCGGCCACACGCTGGTCGTCGACGGCAAGGTCTACAAGCTGTCGCTGCTGCCTTCCGGCGTCGTGCGGGAAGGCAAGCTGTCCATCATCGGCAATGGCGTGGTCTTCGATCCGCATGCTTTCGTCGCCGAAGTGGAGAAACTGAAGGGCCAAGGCGTGGACGTGACGCCGGATCGCCTGAAAATAGCCGAAAACACGGCGCTTATCCTGTCCGTACACCGGGAGCTGGACGGATTCCGCGAGGATGCCGCTTCGAATTCCGGAACGAAGATTGGCACGACCCGGCGCGGGATCGGCCCCGCCTACGAGGACAAGGTGGGCCGCCGCGCGGTTCGGGTGATGGATCTGGCGGATTTGGAAACTTTGCCTCTGAAGGTCGACAGGCTGCTGACGCACCACAATGCGCTGCGTCGCGGGCTCGGCCATGGCGAAGTCACGCATGACGCGATCATGCAGGAATTGACCTCGGTCGCGAACGACATCCTCCCCTACATGGACCGCGTCTGGAAGGTGCTCGACGACAAGCGCCGCGCCGGCGAGCGCATCCTGTTCGAGGGCGCGCAAGGCACGCTGCTCGACATCGACCACGGCACCTATCCGTTCGTCACCTCGTCCAACACGGTCGCCGGACAGGCGGCCGCCGGCTCCGGCGTCGGTCCGGGCGCCATCGGCTACGTGCTCGGCATCACCAAGGCCTACACCACGCGGGTCGGCGAAGGTCCGTTCCCGACCGAGCAGAAGAACGAGATCGGCGAGTTCCTCGGCACGCGCGGCCATGAATTCGGTGTCGTCACCGGGCGCAAGCGCCGCTGCGGCTGGTTCGACGCGGTGCTGGTGCGCCAGGCGGTTGCCGTCAACGGCATCAAGGGCATCGCGCTGACCAAGCTCGACGTGCTCGACGGGCTGGACGAGATCAAGGTCTGTACCGGCTACAGGCTCGACGGCGAGACGATCGACTATCTGCCGGCAAGCCAGGGCGCGCAGGCCCGCGTGGAACCCATCTACGAAACGCTGGAAGGCTGGAAAGGCACCACCGCCGGCGCGCGCAGCTGGAACGATCTACCGGCCCAGGCGGTCAAATATGTCCGGTACATAGAGGAGTTGATCGGCGCGCCGGTCGCACTCCTCTCCACCAGCCCGGAACGGGACGACACGATACTTGTGACCGATCCGTTTCAAGACTAGTTTCTGAAGCCTTTCCGGGCATCGCGGCTGATTTGCGGGGGCCGGCGCGGAGGCAAACTACAGGTCGACTGAAGCATGGCAGATTTCGTTGCTGTTCTGAAAAACGCGTTCGAGAAGCACGGCGACGAGACGCCCGAGAAGCGTGCGCGCATCTATAACAGCGTTCGCGCCATGCTGGCGAAGAAGCTTGCGGAATATTCGCCGCCGCTGGCTCCCGAGGCCATAGACAAGCAGAAACGCTCGCTGGACGACGCCATTGCCGGCGTCGAGCGGGACTACGTCAAGAGTGTGCCGGAGACGGACCCGCTCGCGGAACTGGAGCACATCTTTTCCTCCATCGACCGCAACAAGAACCAGTCGAGCCACGTCAAGCAGCCGGCCAAGGCCGAATCGATTCCCGCTCCGTCCCCGTATCGGCAGGCGCCTGTCGCGGCCAGCCCGGAGCCGTACAAGCCGGCGCAGCCCGTGGCGAACCCCGAACCCAACCGGCCTGCTCCAGCGGTCAAGGTCGAGCCAGCCTGGCAAAGGTCGACGCCGGTCCAGCCCGCTCCGGACTTTTCGGAGAAGACCTTGCCGGGAATGGACGCGGATCGGGACGACGACCAGGACGATGTCTTTGCCAATGACGAAGCGCCGGCGGGCGCCGACACTTTCGAGCGTTTGCGCCCAGCTGAACGCAGGCGCGGCTATGGCGGACTGATCGCCGCCGTCGTCGCGTTGCTGGTCGTTGCCGGCGGCGGTTACGGCATCTGGCTGAACAAGGATGCCTTCGGCAAGATGCTGGGCCTGGGCGGCAGCAAGGTTGTTGCCAAGACCGAACCGGTGAAAACGGCGCCGGCCAAGCCGGCGACCGATGCCGCGGCCACGCCACCGGCGCCCGCGACCGGTGCCGAAGGCACGAAATTCACGCAGCGGCTGACGCCTGAAGGCGGCGAAACCGATCCCGGCCCGGGCGGTGGACAAAGCGGCATAGGCGAGGGTGAATCCGTCGCCGCGCTGACGACGCCGCCAACGGCGACGAATGCGCCGGCCACGGCCGCGCCGGCGGTTCCCGCACCGGCTGCCAATACGCCCGCTGCCGCCACGCCCGCGGCAGGCGCGCCTGCCGCCACCACGCCTGCGGCGGGCACCCCGCCCACGACACCACCCGCCAACGGAACCGCGCCCGCGGCGCCGGCCGGTGCCGCCGCCACGCCGCCGCCCGCGCCGGCGGGCGCCGCTCCGGCGGCTCCGGCCGCGGCTGCGGCGCAAAGCTCGGTTCCGGTCGGCCAGAAGGCGATCTTCTACGAGGAGCGCACCAGCACCGCGCAGGGTTCGGCCGAGCCCGGCAGCATCGTCTGGTCGCTGGTGCAGGAATCGCCCGGCGGCGACCTGCCGCCAGAGCCTGCGATCCGTGCCGAGGCGACCATTCCCGGCAAGGACATCCAGTTGCGCATGACCATCCGCCGCAACACCGACCAGACCCTGCCGGCGAGCCATATCATCGAGATGATCTTCCTGACGCCCGACGGCTTCGAGGGCGGCGGCGTCGACAACATATTGCGCGTCGCCATGAAGAGCTCGGAACAGGATGCCGGCAGCCCGCTGATCGGCATCCCGGCCAAGATCGCCGACGGCTTCTTCCTGGTCGCGCTCAACGACACCAAGGCCGATGAAGACGCCAACATGACCTTGCTGCGCGGCCAGGACTGGATCGACGTACCGGTCGTCTACAAGACCGGACGGCGGGCATTGCTGACCATGGAAAAGGGCATTCCCGGCGAGAAGGTGTTCGACGAGGCGATCAAGGCCTGGCAAGCGAAAACGGCGGGCTGAGCAGACGGCGTAACGGCGGCCTTCGATCAGAAACCCTGGAACAGCATGTCGAGCGCGGCGACGATCTCGTCGTGATGTTTCGTCAAGTTCAGCCGACTTTCACCCAATTCGCTTGCCGGAACGGTAGCAATCAGGTGTGTCGCCATAACCAGCTTCCGGCCGTTGATGTCGAAGATCGGATGAAGCTTTCGCATCGGCGGCGGCACCGTTGCGAACGGCAGAAGGGGGACGACTACCCGCGTCCTGAAATTGTCGAGCAGATCGGATTGAACGTCGAGCAAATAGTTGCCTTCGACGCGACCGGCGAAGACATCATAGCGGGGCATCAGAACTGCCGGTACTCTTCCAACGGGACGCCATGTTTCTCGATGTAGTCGTTCCACGTCTCCATCGTGGCGCGGTTCTCTAGCTTCCATAGCCGCGTTTTTTCGGCCGCCACCGCTTCCGCGATGCCGGCCTCCGCGGCGCGCGAGACATTCACATCAAGCCCTTTGGCTTCCCGCATGAGATTTGAGTCGATCGACAGATTTGCTGGCTGACGGACCGCATTCAAGGCAATCTTACGCATGGTGGGCCTCCGCGACATGCGCATAATATATGCGCATTCCGATATGGAAGGCAATAAAATCAAGCTGCCCCGATCGCGGGCGGAACCTACCCTTCCATCTCTTCCCGCAGCATCTCCAGTTCCAGCCATTCCTCTTCCAATGCGGCCAAGGTGGCGCGCTCCTTGTCGAGGGCGGCGATGGTCTTCTGGAACGAGGCCGGGTCGCGCTCGTAATAGGCCGGGTCGGAGATGTTGTTTTCCAGCCGCGAGATCGACGCTGTCACGGCCTCGATCTTCTTGGGCAAGGAGTCCAGCGCGAACTTCTGCTTGAACGACAGTTTTTTGGCCGGCCCTTTTGCTACGGCAGGTTCTGCCTTGGTGGTCGGCGCGTCGCCGGCGTCGGCCTTGGCGCGCGCCTTGCGGTCGTCGAGCCGGGTGCCGCCGCGCTGCGCCAGCATGTCGGAATAGCCGCCGGCATATTCAATCCAGCGGCCACCACCGTCCGGCGCGATGACGCTGGTGACGGTGCGGTCGAGGAAATCGCGATCGTGGCTGACCAGGATGACGGTGCCGGCGAACCCGGCGACCAGTTCCTGCAGCAGTTCCAGCGTCTCCATGTCGAGATCGTTGGTCGGCTCATCAAGTACCAGCAGGTTCGCCGGGCGCGCCAGCACGCGCGCCAGGATCAGCCGCGCCCGCTCGCCGCCGGACAGCTCGCGCACCGGCGTGCGCGCCTGCTCCGGCTTGAACAGAAAATCCTTCATGTAGGAGACGACATGGCGCTGCTCGCCATTGATGACCAGGTTCTCGCCGCGCCCGTCGGTGAGATATTGCGCCAGCGTCTCCTGCGGGTCGACCGCCTCGCGCTTCTGGTCGAGCGTGGCGATCTCCAGATTCGTGCCGAGCCGTATCGAACCAGCGTCCGGCGCCAATTCGCCGGTCAGCATCTTCAGAAGCGTCGTCTTGCCGGCGCCGTTCGGTCCGACGAGGCCGACGCGGTCGCCGCGCTGGATGCGGGTCGAGAACCCCTTGACGACGGTGAGGTCGCCAAAGCTCTTCTCTATGTTTTTCGCCTCGATCACCAGCTTGCCGGATTCGGCCGCGTCGCTGGCCACCATTGTCGCGGTGCCCTCGGCGCCGCGATGGCCGCGAAAGCGCTGGCGCATGGTCTGCAGTTCGCCGAGACGTCGCATGTTGCGCTTGCGCCGTGCCGTCACGCCGTAGCGCAGCCAGTGCTCCTCGCGCACGATCTGGCGGCCGAGCTTGTGCTGCTCGCGCTCTTCCTCCTCCAGCACGAGGTCGCGCCATTCCTCGAAATGGCCAAAGCCCTTGTCCAACCGGCGGGTCTGGCCACGGTCGAGCCAGACGGTGGCACGCGACACACGCTCGAGGAACCGGCGGTCGTGCGAGATCACGATGAGCGCCGAGGAAGTCCGGACGAGCTCCTCTTCCAGCCATTCGATCACCGACAGATCAAGATGATTAGTCGGCTCATCAAGGAGCAGGATGTCGGGCTCCGGCGCCATGACGCGGGCAAGGGCGGCGCGCCTGGCCTCGCCGCCGGACAGGTCTGCCGGCCGCTCCTCGCCCGACAGGCCGAGATGCTCCATCAGATAGCTGGCGCGGTAGGGATCGTCGGCCGGGCCGAGCCCGGCCTCGATATAGGCCCGCACATTGGCAAAGCCGTCCATGTCGGGCATTTGCGGCAGATAGCGGACAGTCGCCGAAGGCTGGCGGAACACCTCGCCGTCCTGCGGTTCGATCAGGCCGGCGGCGATCTTGAGCAGCGTCGACTTGCCGGACCCGTTGCGGCCGACCAGCGCGATCTTGTCGCCGGCCGACGCTGTCAGGGCGGCGCCATCGAGCAGCGGCGTGCCGCCAAAAGTCAGTCTTATCCCGTCGAGATTGAGAAGGGGCGGGGCCATGTCAGCTTTCGGGCAATGGATAGGGATGGGCGAGCAGCAGCGCGCGGCCGTGGCCGAGCGCGATGTCGAGGCGGCCCTTGACCTCGTTGGAAATGGTCAGCGACGATCCGAAAGCCACCTCGACCTTGTCGAGCGGCCATTTGGCGCCGGTGACGGTCAGGCCGGAGAGTTCGGAAAAGCCGAGAATAGAAAATAGCGTGCCGTCGGCATAATCGAAGCTGGCCCTGCCGTTGAGCAAGGGGACACCCTCCTGGGCGCCGCTGGTCAAAAGCACATCCGTTCCGGCCTCGGCCAGCCGCAGGCCAAGCGCCAGATGCAGGAAGGCGTGATCGGCGCGCTTGCCGCCGAAGGCGCCCGCCAGCACAAGGCGGGTCGCTCCACGCTCCAGTGCGGCCGCGATTGCCAGTTCGCCGTCGGTCTTGTCCTTTTCCGCCGGGAAGGTTTGCCGGGGCACGGCGGCGAGATGGGCGGGCAGATCGGCCGGAACCGAATCGAAATCACCGACCCACAATTCCGGCACTAGGCCCAGTATCCGCGCATGACCGATGCCGGCGTCGGCGGCGATCACGCGCGAGCCTTCGACCTGGCGGTCGAGCCGGGGCGTGCGGAGGAGATCGCCGCCAAGCAGGATGGTGAATGTGCTCATATCCCGTCGCCTTACCAGCCCGGCACGGGAAACGGAAGGCGGCAAACTCCCACTTGCGTGTCCCACCCGCCGGGCCTATGTGTCGAAACGCTCTAACGGGGTGCCGGACGCGAATTTCGCGGACCGGCTGAGAGGCAGTCTCGCCAACCCGCTGAACCTGATCCGGTTTGTACCGGCGGAGGGATTAGACGTTTCGGACAGTCCGACGCCTCAATTCCTTTCAACGCAAACGAAGGAGGCGCCGATGCGCACGTTTTTATATTCTCTCATCGCAGCCACGGCAGTGGCCCTGTCCGGGCCGGCTTTGGCCAAGGACAAGCTCACCGTCTACACCTATGAGAGCTTCACCGCCGACTGGGGTCCGGGCCCCGTGGTGAAGAAGGAATTCGAGGCCGAATGCGGCTGCGATGTCGAATTCGTCTCGGTCGCCGACGGCGTGGCGCTGCTCAACCGCGTCAAGCTGGAAGGCGCTTCGACCAAGGCCGACATCGTGCTCGGCCTCGACACCAATCTCACCGCCGATGCCAAGGCCTCAGGCCTGTTCGCGCCGCATGGCGCGGCGAGCGATGTCAACGTGCCGGGCGGCTGGAGCGACGATACTTTTGTTCCCTTCGACTATGGCTATTTCGCCGTTGTCTACGATACGCAAAAGCTGAAGTCGCCGCCGAAAAGCTTGAAGGAGCTGGTCGAGGGCAGCGCCGACGACAAGATCGTCATCCAGGACCCGCGCACCTCGACGCCCGGTCTCGGCCTGCTGCTCTGGGTGAAGTCGGTCTATGGCGACAAGGCGCCGGAGGCCTGGGCCAAGCTCAAGACCAAGGTGCTGACCGTGACGCCGGGCTGGAGCGAGGCCTATGGCCTGTTCACCAAGGGCGAGGCGCCGATGGTGCTTTCCTACACCACCTCCCCGGCCTACCATATGGTCGCCGAGAACACCGAGCGTTACCAGGCGGCGTCTTTCGAAGAGGGCGAGTATCTGCAGATCGAGGTCGCCGGCATCACCACGACCGGAGCCAAGAACCCGCTGGCGGAAAAATTCATGGCCTTCATGACCGGACCGAAATTCCAGGACGCCATCCCCGAGACCAACTGGATGTTCCCGGCCGGCAAGACCGACAAGCCGCTCAACCCGGCCTTCGACAAACTGGTCAAGCCGACCAAGACCCTGCTGTTCAGCCCGGACGAGGTCGCGGCCAACCGCAAGGCCTGGGTGGATGAATGGCTGGCGGTGATGAGCAAGTAGTTGGCTGTATGATCCGAAGATGAATGCTCTACGGCGCCCCCCTCTGTCCTGCCGGACATCTCCCCCGCTTGGGGGGAGATTGGCTGTCATCGGCGATTTCGCCAATCGCCAACATTGCAGGAATGAGCTGGGCGCCGGAGCTGCTAATCTCCCCCCTCGTGGGGGAGATGTCCGACGGGACAGAGGGGGGCGCGAAGGAACGCGACGCACGTTAAAGGCCTTTCGTGCAACCCGCGTCTGATCCCCGCATTACCGCCGGCAGCGTAGCGCTGGCGGCGATCGCGCTCTTGATCGGCGGCGCGTTTGCCGGGCTGCTTGTCGAAGGCGCACACGACCTCTCCGGCGCCTGGGCGGCCTTCGACCCTTATCTGTTGCGCGTCGTGCGCTTCACACTCTGGCAGGCGGCCCTGTCAACGCTGCTCTCCGTCGGGCCGGCCCTGTTCGTGGCGCGGGCGCTGTCGCGGCATCCACGGTTTTTCGGCCGCGCCTTCATTCTGCAGCTCTTCGCCGTGCCGTTGGCGCTGCCGGCGATCGTCGCGGCGCTCGGCATTCTGGCGCTTTATGGCCGTGCCGGCTATTTCGCCGGCCTGTTCAACTGGGTTGGCGGCCAGGGCTGGCCGGGCATCTACGGCCTCTCCGGCATTCTCGTCGCCCATGTCTTCTTCAACCTGCCGCTGGCCACCCGCCTGTTCCTCGAGGCGCTGCAGACCATCCCCTCCGACCAGTGGCGGCTGGCGAGCCAGCTCGGCATGGCGGCGCGGCCGGCGTTCCGGTTGATCGAATGGCCAACACTGCGCGCCGCCATGCCCGGCGTCGCCGGGCTCGTCTTCATGCTCTGCATCACATCCTTCACCATCGTGCTGACGCTTGGCGGCGGGCCGGCCGCGACGACGCTCGAAGTCGGCATCTATCAGGCCTTGCGCTTCGATTTCGATCCCGCGAGGGCTGTCGCGCTGACATTGCTGCAGATCGCCTTGACCTTCATCGTGGTGCTGGCGCTGACGCGGCTCGGCGCCAATGTCGTCGGCGACACCAACCTGCCGGTCGCGCCGCGCCGCTATCTCTCCGTCAACGGCACCGAAGCCACACTGAATGCCTTGCTCATCGGATTGACGCTGCTGGTCGTCGCGGGACCGATGGCGGCGACCGTGATCGCCGGATTGAGCGCCGATCTCGACCGGCTGGCCGGCGAGACCGCTGTCCGGCAGGCGACACTCACCAGCGCCGTGCTCGGCTTCCTTTCGGCGCTGCTTTCGGTGATGCTCTCGTTGGCATTGACAATGGCGCGGCGGGCGCTGGCATCGAACCGCCGCTCCGGCCCAATGACACTGCTCGAACACGCCACCGATACCGGCGCCGGCTTTGTGCTGGTCGTGCCGCCGATCGTCGTCGGCGCCGGTTGGTTCCTTCTGTTGCGCCACGTCGGCGACGTCTTTGCCATCGCCCCGCTCATGGTCGTCACCGTCAACGCTGTCATGGCGATGCCTTTCGCGCTGCGCGCCATCCGCCCCGCCTATGATGCGGCAAGCGAGCGCCACGAACGGCTCTGCGCACAGCTCGGCATTTCCGGCTGGGCAAGGCTGAAGCTGGTCGACTGGCCGTCGCTGCGGCGGCCGCTCGCCACCGCCTTCGCCTTCGCCATGGCGCTGTCGCTTGGCGATCTCGGCGTCATCGCCCTGTTCGGCAGTGATTCCGTACAGACCTTGCCCTACCTTCTCCTGGCGCGCATGGGCAGCTACCGCACCCAGGACGCCGCCGGCCTGGCGTTGTTGCTGGGCCTTGTCTGCCTGGTACTGGTGCTGGCAGCGGACCGGCTGGGAAAGGGGATGGCCCGCGATGTCTGACGGTGCGGCTGACGGCAAAGGGGTTCCGGTGCGGCTGGACAAGGTCTCGTTCAGTTATGGCGAGGCATTGTTCGCTTTCGATGTCGAGTTCACCGCGACGCAAATCACTGCCATCATGGGGCCAAGCGGTTCGGGAAAGTCGACGCTGCTCAATCTGGTGGCCGGATTCGAGATGCCGAGATCCGGCCGCGTGCTGATCGGCGGGGGCGATGTCAGTGGTGAGCCGCCGGCCGTGCGTCCGGTGTCGATGGTGTTTCAGGAGAACAATCTTTTCGCGCATCTTTCCGTCGAGCAGAATGTCGGGCTCGGCCGTTCGCCATCGTTGCGGCTGACCGATACCGACCACGCCGATATCGCGGGCGCCCTTGCGCGCACCGGTCTTGCCGGCAAGGAGAAGCGGCTGCCGCGCGAACTTTCGGGCGGTGAGCGCCAGCGCGTCGCCCTGGCTCGCGTGCTGGTGCGTGACCGCCCGGTGCTGCTGCTCGACGAACCCTTCGCCTCGCTTGGGCCCGCCTTGCGCGACGACATGCTCGACCTGGTTGCTGGCCTTCATGCCGAGCGTGGCATGACGGTGCTGTTCGTCACGCACCAGCCGCAGGATGCCCGCCGCATCGGCCAGAAGGTGGTGTTTCTGGACAATGGCGCCATCGCCGCCACAGGCACGGCGGACGATTTCTTTTCCGGGGCTGGTCCGGAGGCGTTCCGGCGCTATATCGGTGCGGGTGCCGGGGATGCCTTATCACGAGATATTGCCCGGAAGCGGACATAATTTACGCTCAAACCGGCCCGAGGCGATGTGGCGCTTGCTTGCCATGACTGGAGTAGTGTGGCTAGGTCCGCTCGATACCGGTCCGGCACTGGCCGTGATTTGCCTACAGCATCTGCTGCCCGCCCCGAGGGGCGGGCAGCAGATGCTGTAGCAGTTTGTTTTGCGCATTGCATGATCATGCGCAAGGACCTGA
Source organism: Mesorhizobium sp. M8A.F.Ca.ET.165.01.1.1 (assembly GCF_004792065.1). Classification (NCBI taxonomy): domain Bacteria; kingdom Pseudomonadati; phylum Pseudomonadota; class Alphaproteobacteria; order Hyphomicrobiales; family Phyllobacteriaceae; genus Mesorhizobium; species Mesorhizobium sp. M8A.F.Ca.ET.165.01.1.1. The sequence continues at coordinate 71,085 of NZ_SRTH01000012.1, forward strand.
AAGGAAGCCATTCTGGCGATCGGCGTTGACAGGCTACGAATGAACCCGCTGGCGCGCTTCCTGGCGCTGGCTGGCTTTGCCGTGGCGCTGGCGAGCTGCCAGATGTTCACGCCTCCGGAGGTCCAGGAATCCGGCTTCCAGCCATCCGACAAGCCGATCACGGTGGACAATGTCGCCGCCAACAACAAGCTTGCCGAACTCGCCAAGGCGCAGCATCCGCGCATCCTGGCGACCTATGGTGGCGAATATTCCGATCCCAAGCTCGAGCGCATGGTCGCCAAGGTGGTCGGCAATTTGACCGTGGTATCGGCCAACCCGACGCAGACCTATCGCATCACCATCCTCAATTCGCCCAACGTCAACGCCTTCGCGCTGCCGGGCGGCTATCTCTACATAACGCGCGGCCTCCTGGCGCTGGCCAATGATTCGTCCGAGCTCGCCGCTGTCATCGCGCATGAAATGGGACACGTCACCGCCAATCATGGCCTGCAGCGCCAGCAGTTGGAGGCCGAGGAGGGCCTGGCGACCAAGGTCGTCTCGGATGTGCTCGGCGACAGCCCGACCGCCAAGGCAGCACTGATCCGCGGCAAGCTCAGGCTGGCGCAGTTCTCGCGCAACCAGGAACTGGAGGCGGACGCCATCGGCATCAAGTCGATCGGCGAAGCCGGCTACGATCCCTATGCCGCCGGCCGATTCCTGCAGTCGATGTCGGCCTACACCGATTTCCGCTCGATCAGCGGCGCCACGGACGCCAGCCTCGACTTCCTTGCGACGCACCCCAACACGCCGCAGCGCATCGATCTGGCACAGCGCCACGCCCGCCAGTTCGGCGCGCCCGGCTTCGGCACGCGCGACCGCGATTCCTTCCTCGCCGGCATAGACGGCCTGCTTTACGGCGACACGCCGGAAGAAGGCTATGTGCGCGGCGAGACCTTCCTGCATCCGGGCCTCGGCGTGTCGTTCACGGTGCCGGACGGTTTCATCATCGACAATTCGGCGGCAGCGGTGACGGCGACCGGTCCTGGCGACATAGCGATCCGCTTCGATGGCGTTTCGATCGACAAGAACCGCGCCTTGACCGACTATATCAGAAGCGGCTGGGTGGCTGGCCTCGACGACAGCACTGTCAAGCAGGAAACCATCAACGGCAATGAGGCGGCGACCGCGCATGCCGGCGCCGAAGGCTGGCAGTTCGATATCGCGGTGATCCGCGCCGGCGGCCAGGTTTACCGATTGCTGACCGCGGCGCCCTCGGCCAGCACCTCGCTGGAAACGGTGGCGCGCTCGGTCAGCGGCTCCTTCCGCATTCTCAGTCCCGCCGAAAAGGCGGCCCTGAAGCCACTGCATATCCGTGTGCTTACGGTACAGCCGGGACAGACCATGGGCTCGCTTGCCGCGCAGATGGTGGGCGTCGACCGCAAGCTCGACCTGTTCCGCGTGCTCAACGCGTTGTCGCCGGGGGCCGCGGTTTCGGCCGGCGACAAGGTCAAGATCGTCACCGACAAGTAGCGCCCATTGCGCGAATCAGGCGGCGGTCGCCATGAATTCGGGATTCTGCTTCACCAGCGCGACCTTGAGCTTTTCCATCGCGCGGGCCTCGATCTGGCGGACGCGTTCCTTGGAAATGCCGAGCGTCTCGCCGAGTGCCTCGAGCGTGGCGCCCTCGTCGGTCAGCCGGCGTTCCTCGATGATGCGGAGTTCGCGGGCGTTGAGAGCTTGAAGCGCCTCCCTCAGCCAAAGCGAGCGGCGCGCGACGTCGATCTTGTCGCCGACAATCTCGTCGGGCAGGGGATCGTCGGAGACCAGGAAATCCATCCGCTCGGTCGCCCCCGCATCGTCGGCAAGCGGCACGTTGAGCGAGGAGTCCGGGGCGGAGAGGCGTGAATCCATCAGCGCCACATCAGCCTCGGAGACACCAAGCGCAACCGACACCTCGCGGTAGAGGGTTGTGTTGGAGAGCGGTTCGGCGCCGTTCGCGAGGCGCGCACGCAGGCGCCTGAGATTGAAGAACAGGGCCTTTTGCGCCGAACTGGTGCCGCCGCGCACGATCGACCAGTTGCGCAGGATGTAATCCTGCATCGAAGCGCGAATCCACCACGTCGCGTAGGTCGAAAACCGTACCTCGCGCTCAGGCTCGAAGCGGGCCGCGGCCTCGAGCAGGCCGACATGACCTTCCTGGATCAGGTCGCCAAGCGGCAGGCCGTAGTGACGGAATTTCGAGGCCATGGAAATGACCAGCCGCATATGGGCAACGGTGATGCTGTGCAATGCGTTCTGGTCGTTGTCTTCTTTCCAGAGCAATGCAAGCCGATGCTCCTCATCGCGCTCGAGGTAGGGCGCCCTCATTGCCGCGCGGACCATGATCCGACCTGCCGTGTCTTCCATCATAAGGCGCTCCCTGGCTCAGGCGATGCGGATGACAGGCACCGGCTTGAAATGACGGCGTCGTGCCCTAGAACAGCCAAAACTGCCGTGCGCGGGAAAGGTTCCGCTGGCGCGGGCAGGCGAGCGATGAGATCCGGGCAATTTCGGCACGGCTGCCCGGAACTCTGAATGCTGCAGAGAAATTCCTTTTAGAGTATTCGATTTCTGGAATTGGCCCTCTTTGAAATTTCATTCCTTATTTTTTCGACCCGCATCTGTCATTTTCCAGCCCTCACAACATGCCTGACATCAGGCCAAGGACGGATCACAGAAAAATGAAATGGCTCAAGTCACTCATCATCGCCGGAACGCTGCAGGCCCTGGCGGTCGCATCGGGCCATGCCGGCGCCAATCTCGACGAGATCAAGCAGGCCGGCGTCATCAAGGTCGGTACGGAAGGCACTTACGCGCCTTTCACCTACCATGATGCATCCGGAGCGCTGGTCGGCTTCGACGTCGAAATCGCCAAGGCGATCGCCGACAAGCTTGGCGTCAAGGCGCAGTTCCTCGAGGGCAAGTGGGACGGCCTGATCGCCGGCCTCGATGTCAAGCGCTACGACGCCGTCATCAACGAAGTCGGCATCACCGATGCCCGCAAGGCCAAGTACGATTTCTCCGATCCCTACATCGCCTCCAAGGCGGTGCTGATCGTGCGCGGCGACAACACCGACATCAAGACCTTCGCCGATCTCAAGGGCAAGAAGTCGGCGCAGTCGCTGACCTCCAATTTCGGCAAGCTGGCCGAGTCGAATGGCGCCGAACTGGTCGGCACCGACGGCTTCGACCAGTCGATCCAGCTGCTTTTGACCGGCCGCGCCGACGCCACCATCAATGACAGCCTGTCGTTCCTCGACTTCAAGAAGCACAAGCCCGACGCCAATGTGAAGATCGCCGCCCAGGAAGAGAATGCCGATTATTCCGGCGTCATCGTGCGCAAGGGCGATCCGGAGCTGGTCGCGGCCATCAACAAGGCGCTGGCCGACATCAAGGCCGACGGTACCTATCAGAAGATCGCCGACACCTATTTCGGCCAGGACGTGTCGAAGTAATTCATAAAGCGGGGCCGGTCGTCGCCCCGCGGCCCATCCAGCGGCGAGCCGTTTTTGACGGCTCGCCGCTTTTGTCGTGATATGGCTGACGCATTCGCGCTTCGATGACGCCGCTTGTTCATTCCGGAGGATTTTTCGTGCCGCACTGGCTGCAACTGATGCTGGAGTCGCTGCCCTCGCTGCTGTGGGCAGCGTTGATCTTCACCGTGCCGCTGACGCTGCTGTCTTTCGTGCTCGGCCTGACGGTGGGGTTGGGCGCGGCGCTCGGCCGGCTGTTCGGCCCGAAGCCGCTGGTGGCGCTCGTGCGCTTCTATGTCTGGATCTTCCGCGGCACGCCGCTGCTGGTGCAGCTGTTCCTGATCTTCTACGGCCTGCCTTCGGTCGGCATCCTGCTCGATGCCTTTACCGCGGCGCTGATCGGCTTCACCCTCAACATCGGCGCCTACACGTCGGAAATCATCCGCGCGGCGATAGGCTCGGTGCCGAAAGGCCAGTGGGAGGCCGGCTACTCGATCGGCATGACCTGGAGCCAGGCGATGCGGCGCACCATCCTGCCGCAAGCCGGCCGGGTGGCGGTGCCGCCGCTCTCCAACACTTTCATCTCGCTGGTCAAGGACACGTCGCTGGCCGCCGCCATCACCGTGCCGGAGATGTTCCAGGCAGCGCAGCGTATCGTTGCCACCACCTATGAGCCGCTCATCCTCTATGTCGAGGCTGCGATCCTCTATCTGGCGATGAGTTCGGTGCTGTCGGCCTTGCAGACGCGGCTGGAGGAGCGGCTCAACCGCTATGGCGGCTTCCTGGAGGCACGCTCATGATCGGCCTCACCAACATCGAAAAACGCTTCGGCGAAAATCTCGTGCTGAAAGGGGTGACGGTTGCCATCGCCGAGGGCAGCGTCACAGCCCTTGTCGGTCCTTCGGGTGGGGGAAAAAGCACGCTGCTGCGCTGCATCAACCTCCTGGAGATCCCGACCTCGGGCACGGTGCGGATCGGCGACGAGATGCTCGAGTTCCGCCCGGGCGGAAAGGTGCCGGCGGCGGACATAAGGCGTCTGCGCCTGCAGACCGGCATGGTGTTCCAAAATTTCCAGCTGTTTCCGCATCGCACGGCCATCGAAAATGTCATGGAAGGTTTGGTCACGGTGCTCAAATGGTCGCCCCAGAGGGCACATGAACGGGCGCTCGCGCTGCTGGAGAAGGTCGGCATGGCCCACAAGGCGGATGCCTGGCCGGCGACGCTGTCGGGTGGCCAGCAACAGCGCGTGGCGATCGCCCGGGCGCTGGCGCCGTCGCCCAAGGTGCTGCTGTGCGACGAACCGACTTCGGCACTCGACCCGGAATTGGCGCAGGAGGTGGTCGATGTGCTTAGTCAGCTCGCCAGCGAGGGAACGACCATGGTGATAGCGACGCATGATTTGCGCCTGGCTTCCAAGATCGCCCAGGAAGCGGTGTTCCTCGATGCCGGCGTCATTGTCGAGCAGGGGCCATCCGCCACGCTGTTCGGCAATCCGGAGCGCCAAAGGACAAAGCGGTTCATCGCCACGCTGAAGCAGGAGGCGGCGGAGAAGGAGGCCGGCGCATAGACGCGGCAATCTCCGGCAATCTTAAAGACAAAAAACCCGGCACGAGGCCGGGTTTTTCGTTAACTCGAAAGCGAAAAGCTCAGGCAGCCTCTTCCTGCTCGGCTTCCTCATTGTCGGCCTTGGCGCCACGCTTGGGGCCCTTGTTGAGATTGACCTCGATCAGGCGCACGGCTTCGGTTTCCGACATGCGGTTGACGGCCGCGATCTCGCGGGCCATGCGGTCGAGCGCCGCTTCATAGAGCTGGCGTTCGGAATAGGACTGCTCCGGCTGGTTGTCGGCGCGGTAGAGGTCGCGCACGACTTCCGAGATCGAGATCAGGTCGCCCGAATTGATCTTGGCATCATATTCCTGGGCACGGCGCGACCACATGGTGCGCTTGACGCGGGCGCGACCCTGCACGACCTTCAGCGCGCGCTCGACATAATCCTCTTCCGACAGCTTGCGCATGCCGATGGAGGTCGCCTTGGCGACCGGCACCTTGAGCCGCATCTTGTCCTTCTGGAAGTCGATGACGAACAGTTCCAGCTTGTGGCCAGCCACTTCCTGCTCATCGATCGAGACGATCTGGCCGACGCCATGCGCCGGATAGACGATGTACTCGCCGGTCTTGAAACCGTGACGCGCGGCCGTGGACTTCTTCTGCGGGGTGATCGTTGCCATTACGCCCTGAACTCCTTGTTGTGGGCCGGCGGCGGTGCCGGCTGAACTCACGTGATCGGGGTCACCGATCATTAGCCGCACAACAGATGAACCCACCGGAAAAAGCCGGGACCGGCAAACCGCACGAATTGCGACCGCCTGGCCCAGATCGCTCTGGTCCGGAATGGGATTTTCACCTTTCAGTGATTTGGGGCGTCTGCGCCATAAATCGACGTTGTGTCACCGGCATGTTTCGCTGATGTAACACAAAAAGTCGGAAGAATCAAGGTTTTGCTGCGTAAGCGAAGGCCACAACCAATCGCCGCCTGTCAAGGCGGTTAATCCGACGTGCTTGTTACGCTACGTCATACAAGCCTTTACGGCGGTGTTGTCAATCGCCTTCGCCGGGTTCGGCGGAGAAGTATTTCTCGAACTTGCCGGCCTCACCGTCGAAGCTCTTGGCGTCGGCCGGCGGCTCCTTCTTGGCGGTGATGTTCGGCCATTTCTCGGCATATTCGGTGTTGATCTGCAGCCATTTGTCAAGGCCGGACTCGGTGTCGGGCTTGATCGCGTCGGCCGGGCATTCCGGTTCGCAGACGCCGCAGTCGATGCACTCGTCGGGATGGATGACGAGCATGTTCTCGCCTTCGTAGAAACAGTCGACCGGACAGACCTCGATGCAGTCCATATATTTGCATTTGATGCAGTTGTCGGTCACGACATAGGTCATCGGTCGGCTCCGGGATGTCCCGTTTTTGTTGGCTTTTTTTGTGAGGTAACGCCTTTATCGGCTGCTTGCAAGGGTGGCCGTTCCCAGGGGCGTCAGGGTTTGGGAATGGAATTCCAAGTGGGCGGCGCCGCGAAGGCCCGGCATGCCCCACCGGCCGTCCTGTTTGCCGCTCCCGGTTCTGCTTTTTGTTTGTCGCTGCCCTCGGGCAACGCCCCTCCGCGGTCGGTCGAACGGCTCAATCTTCGTCGAGCAATCGGTCGGTCTGGCGGCGCTCTTTTTTGGTCGGGCGGCCGCTGCCTGCCTCCCGCAACGCCGGGATGGCATCGGGAAGGGCGTCGGCCTTGGGTGCGGGCGGCGGCGACATGTCTTCATAAAGAGTGCGGGCTTCCTCGGCCGGGCCGCGCCGCACTCCGGCGCCGAGCACCTTCCAGACGAAGATACGCCGGTCGAGCGTGATGGTCAGCACGTCGCCCGGCTTGACCAGATCGGATGCCTGCGCTGCTTTGTCGCGATTGATGCGCACGCGGCCGGCGACCACCAATTTAGCCGCCAGCGAGCGCGATTTCACCGCACGCGAAAAGAACAGCCATTTGTCGATGCGCTGGCGGCCTTCAGCAACCATCGAAGCGCCGAGCCTACTTCTTTAGCTGGTCGCGCAAGGCGGCGAGCTTGGCGAAGGGGGAATCCGGATCGAAGCGCACCGGGCGCTCCTCGCGCGGCTTGGGTTGGAAGGCGGGCTTTCCGCCCCCCTTGCCTTCCGGCCTGCCGCCCTTCCAGTCCGGGCGGCCTTCACGGCGCTCGGGACGATCGCCTTGCGGGCGGCCATCGCGGCGCTGCTCGCCGTCACCTTGCGGCTTGGGCTTGAACTTTGAGCGGTCGAAGCGCGGCTTGCCGGCGCCGTCGCGGCGTCCTTCATGGGCGGGACGGTCCGTGGGCGTGCCTGTTGCCGGTGCGCCGCCGGCATCGGCCGACGCGTTGCCTCGGCCACGCGCTTGTCCGTTTTGCGGGCGGTTGTTGCGGCCGTCGCGATGACGCGGACGCTGGTCAAAGCGGCCTTGGCGCCACAACAGGATCGGCTTTGGCGCTTCGGCTTCCAGCACCGTTTCGCCGACGGCTTGCGCCACCGCAACGGGTTCGGCGGCTTCCGTCGGCGCGGAGGCCCCGACGGCCGGCTCCGCCGCCGCGGCGCCCTCTTCTGGGGGCGCGGCGTCAATCTCGGCAGTCTCAGCTTCGGCCCGCGACTCAACCGGCGCCGGCTCGACGGGTTCAACGGCGGCTTCGGCCACAGGCGCCTCTTCGCCCCCTGCAACGTCAGCCGTGGCTTCCGCCTGCTCTTGCACGGCAGCTTCCGTCGGCGCGTCTGCCGCGATTTCGGCCGCAACCTCCATCGCCGCGGCGGCTGCCGCATCCGGCACCGGTTCCGATCCTTCGGCGGCTGGCGCTGCCGCCTCTTCCGCCGCCTTGGCCTGTTCCGCGCGGGCTGCCTCCGCGGCTGCCTGCTTGGCCGCGGCGGCTTCCCGCGCGGCAGTATCCTGCGCTTCCAGCCGCGCCTTGACGTCCGCCGCCGGCTTCGGCTCGGCGCGATAGCCGAGACCCTTGAGAATCTCTTCCATGTCGTCGGCGGTGGCGCCGAGGATCGACATCATCGGCGGCGTCACCATGAAGGACTGGCCGTCATAGGCGCCGTCCGGTCGCTGGCCGAGGCCGGGCTTCCAGTTGGTCGCCGGGCGGATCAGGTCAGCCAGCCGCTCGAGAATGTCGATGCGAACGGCGCGGCGGCCGAGATTGCGGTAGCCGGCAAGCTTGTAGAACGCCTTGTCGAAGGCCGGATCGATCACCACCGAGGTGCGGCCCGATGCCAGCGCATGGACGACGTCGCCGAAGCCGGGCTTGTCCTTGCCGTCGTTCTTCAGCGCCCACAGCAAGGTCACCAGTCCGGCGGGCGCCGGTTTGATCAGCGCCGGCACGAAGACGTGGTAGGCACCGAAGCGCACGCCGAGCCGGCGAAGCGCCGCGCGGCCTTCCTGGTCGAGCGACTTCATCTCCTCGGCGATGTCGCGGCGATTGATGAGGCCGAAATTCTCGACCAGCTGGAAGGCGATGCCGCGGCCGATACCGGAAATCTGATCGGCATTTTTCAAGTCGACCAGCGGCTTCAGCAGGGATTCGATCTGGAAATTGACGAAGCGCTCGGCGCGCGCGGCGACCTTGTCGCGCGCCGGGCCGGTGAGCTGTTCGTCGGCCAGCAGCACCAGGCGCGGCTTCAGCGCGTCCTCGCCCGAAACCAGCGTGCCGATCGGCGCGCCGATCCAGCGCAGCGTGCCGTCCGAACCGAGCGCTAGATCGCCATTGGCGCAGGCACCGAAGCGCTCCGCGCGTGCATCGAATTCGGCGGCCAGCGCCTTTTGCGCGGCCGTGCGCACGGCCTTGGCGTCTTCGCCGCCGGCGGTCTGGTCGGCGGTGAAGCGGAACCCTTGTAACTCGCCGACGTGATGGCCTTCGACAAGGACGGTTCCGGTAGGACTGATTTCGGCTTCAGGCATGGTATTTTCTCTAAGGCGCCGCATGAGGACGGAAGTCCTGCGGTCTACGAAGCGTTTCGTCAACCGCTCATGCAGCGCATCCGACAATCTGTCTTCGATTTCGCGCGTCTTTTCCTGCCAGTGTGCCTGATCGGCCAGCCAGCCGGGCCGGTTCGACACGAATGTCCAGGTGCGGATCTGGGCGATGCGGTGCGACAGCGTGTCGATATCGCCCTCGGTGGTGTCGGCGCGGCGCACCTGCTCGGCCATATAGTTCTCGTCGACATGACCATGCCGGGCGAGGTCCATGTAGATCGAGGCGATGAGGTCGGCATGCTGGGCGGGCGCGATCTTGCGATAATCCGGCAGCGCGCAGGCTTCCCACAGCAACGCCACGCGCTTGGCATTGGTTGCGAGCGCGCGGATGCCTTCGTCGCGGGAGAGATGTTCGAGCGCCTGGGCATCGACGGCCGGCAGTGCGCGTGTCAGGCCCTCGACCGGGGCGTTGGTCTCAATGGAACGCTTCAGCGCATCGAGGCTGGCGAAATCGAATTGGGCGGTGCGCCACTGCAGCACCTTCACCGGGTCGAAGTCATGGCCCTCGATCTTCTGGACCAGGTCCTCGTCCAGCGGATCGACCTGGCCGGTGACGCCGAACGTGCCGTCGCGCAGATGCCGGCCGGCGCGGCCGGCGATCTGGCCGAGTTCGGCCGCCGTCAAATTGCGGTACTGGTAGCCGTCGAACTTGCGGTTCTGGGCAAAGGCGACATGGTCGAGGTCGAGGTTGAGACCCATGCCGATCGCGTCGGTGGCAATGAGATAGTCGACATCGCCCGACTGGAACAGCGCCACCTGGGCATTGCGGGTGCGAGGCGACAGCGCGCCCAGAACCACCGCCGCACCGCCCTGCTGGCGCCGGATCAGCTCGGCGATGGCGTAGACCTCGTCGGCGGAGAAGGCGACGATCGCGGTGCGCCGTGGCAGGCGCGTCAGTTTCTTGGAACCGGCATAAGCCAGATGCGACAGGCGCGGCCGCGTCACCACCGAGACGCCTTTCAGCAGCCGCTGGAGGATGCCGTGCATGGTGGCCGCGCCGAGCAGCAGCGTTTCCTGGCGACCGCGCAGATGCAGGATGCGGTCAGTGAAGATATGGCCGCGCTCGAGGTCGCCGGCCAGTTGCACCTCGTCGATGGCGACGAAGGCGGCGTCGGTCTCGCGCGGCATGGCTTCGACGGTGCAGACCGAATATTTGGCGCCCGGCGGCTGGATCTTCTCCTCGCCGGTGATGAGCGCCACCTTGTGGGCGCCAACTTTCTCGCAGACGCGCGTGTAGACCTCCCGGGCCAGCAGCCTCAGCGGCAGGCCGATGACGCCGGTTTCGTGCGCCACCATGCGCTCGATGGCGAGATGGGTCTTGCCCGTGTTGGTCGGCCCAAGCACGGCGGTCACGTCGCGGCCCGACAGGATCAGCGGCTCGGTATGTTTCTGCTGGATGTTCATCGGCTCGGAAATAAGGCTTTCTGGCCTCTCGTTGTCGGGAGCGTGCCTGGACGGCGCGTATGACAGCCGACACATAGGGATTTCGGGCGCGAAGCGAAAGCGGAATGTTCCGCCCGGGTTCCGAAGACGCCCGTGTCAGCCCGCAAATCAGTTCCTGCTTAACAGTTGGAACGAGTCTGGAACGAATCAGCGACGAATCGGTGACTCCGTCAGATTCAGCTTTTGTTCACGGCTAGATATGGATTTTGCGACCATGAGTCTCACCACATGCTGAATCAGAAAACTGGCCCGTTTTATGCTAGGCGAACCTCTCTGTTAACTTTCGCCTGTGAACGAGGTCGGGGGCTCGATGCGCACTGCTCAAGATTATGAAATTGTTAATCTTTCTGAATTGTGGGTTAAGAAACTATGGGTGATCTCGGCCTATTAATGTTAACTTCCGCTCAAAGCCGGAACGAATCGGCGACAAAACAGCGTCAGCGCTATTTTCCCTTTTTGTTCCCCCAATATCTTGTGTTGTGAACAGCTTATCCACCGAGAATCCACAGGCTTGCCCACAGGTTTCGCGCAGGCGCGCTGCCGCCATTAACCTTTGCGTGCCGGATTGGGGCAGCCGCTCGTAGCGAGGGGTTTTAGGCCCAGAGCATCACTTGAAAACGGACCGGTTTCCCGGTCCGTTTTCGCCCGTCAAGGCCGCTGGTTGGTGGGCAGGCGAAAATCAATGCCTAGACGAAGTACTGGCCGCCATTGGCGGTGAGGGTCGAGCCGGTGATGAAACCGGCATCCTCGGAAGCGAGGAAGACGACGCAGCGCGCGATCTCTTCCGGCTCGCCGAGGCGGCCGACCGGGATTTGCGGGATGATGCGCTCGTTGAGCACTTTCTCGTCGATCGCCTTGACCATCTCGGTGGCGATGTAGCCCGGGCAGATGACGTTGACGGTGATGCCCGCGCGGGCGCCTTCCTGGGCGAGCGCTTTCGAGAAGCCGATGTCGCCGGCCTTGGCAGCGGAGTAATTGACCTGGCCGGCCTGGCCCTTCTGGCCGTTGATCGAGGAGATGGTGATGACGCGGCCGAACTTGCGGTCGCGCATGCCGCTCCACAGCGGATGGGTCATGTTGAAGACACCGGACAGATTGGTGTCGATCACCTCTTTCCACTGCTCGCGCGTTATCTTGTGGAACATGGCGTCGCGGGTGATGCCGGCGTTGTTGACCAGTACCGAGACAGGGCCGAGGTCGGCCTCGATCTGCTTGATGCCGGCGGCGCAAGCGTCATAATCGGCGACGGACCATTTGTAGACCGGAATGCCGGTCTCGGCCTTGAATTTCGCCGCCGCATCGTCATTGCCGGCATAGTTCGCGGCAACCGAATAGCCGGCAGTCTTCAAAGCGATCGAGATGGCAGCGCCGATACCGCGCGATCCACCCGTGACGATTGCAACCTTGGTCATGTGTTCTCCTCCCGTTGGTCGGAGGAGCGAATAGGGAGTAGCCAATAGCGAATAGGGTTTGATGTCCCGCCGCGCTGAGGCCGTTCTTCCTTATTCGCTACTCCTGTTCGCTATTGGCTTGTTCAGATGGCTTCGACGCACATGGCGACGCCCATGCCGCCGCCGATGCATAGGGTGGCCAACCCCTTCCTGGCGCCGCGGCGACGCATCTCGAAGACCAGCGTGTTGAAGACGCGGGCGCCCGAGGCGCCGATCGGATGGCCGATGGCGATGGCGCCGCCATTGACGTTGACGATCGAGGGGTCCCAGCCCATGCCCTTGTTGACGGCGCAGGCCTGCGCGGCGAAAGCCTCGTTAGCCTCGACCAGGTCCAGATCGCCGACCGACCAGCCTGCCTTTTCCAGAGCGCGCTTCGAAGCGGGAATAGGTCCGGTGCCCATGATCGCCGGATCGACGCCGGCGGTTGCCCAGGACACGATGCGCGCGAGCGGGGTGACGCCGCGCCGAGCGGCCTCCGCTTCGCTCATCAGCAGCGCGCCGGCGGCGCCGTCATTGATGCCGGAGGCGTTGGCGGCGGTCACCGTACCGTCCTTGTCGAAGGCCGGCCTCAGCTTGGTCATAGCATCGATCGTGGCGCCGTGGCGGATGTACTCGTCCTGATCGACAACCGTGTCGCCCTTCTTGCCCTTGATGGTGAAGGCGACGATCTCGTCCTTGAACTTGCCGGCTTTCTGCGCGGCCTCGGCCTTGTTCTGCGAGCCCAGCGCGAACTGGTCCTGGTCGTCGCGGGTGATCTGGAACTGGCGGGCGACGTTCTCGGCGGTGTTGCCCATGTGGTAGCCGTTGAAGGCGTCCCACAGCCCGTCCTTGATCATGGTGTCGATCATCTTGTAGTCGCCCATCTTGACGCCGGCGCGCAGATGCTCGGCGTGCGGCGACAGCGACATCGATTCCTGGCCGCCGGCGATGATCACCTTGGCGTCGCCGGTGGCGATCTGCTGCATGCCGAGCGCGATGGCGCGCAGACCCGAGCCGCAAACCTGGTTGAGGCCCCAGGCGGTGGTTTCCTTGGGCAGGCCGGCAAGGATCGAGGCCTGGCGGGCTGGGTTTTGGCCTTGCGCCGCGGTCAGCACCTGGCCGAGGATGACCTCGTCCACCTCGGCCGCCTCGACGCCCGTACGTGACAAAAGCTCCTTGATGACGACAGCACCGAGTTCATGCGCCGGCGTGGCCGCGAAAGCACCGTTGAAGGAGCCGACGGCCGTGCGTGCGGCACTGGCGACAACGATGGAATTGGCAGAGGACATATTCTTCTCCAGACTTCGAGCTGTCATGTTTTCAGGCATTGTTGGCAACTTTTCTTGCCCTTTCCATGACCCAAGTCAAACCGGAAATCGGCATGGCGCCCATGCGCCGCAAGCAGGTCGCGCATCGCCGTGCCGGCGGACCGGGCGCTGCTGCGCAGCATATTTTGCCCGCTATGCAGCATAATATGATCCCGCAGTGCACAAACTGCTTGGAATTGTGGGGCTTTTGCGCATATCCTCAAAAAGGGCGCAATCGTTACCGGCTGCTTACTCAGGCGTGCCGGTGTCCGGGGAGGATGCAGATGGCCGCAAAAGACGACCCGATCATTATCAAGAAATACGCCAACCGCCGCCTCTATAATACGGGGACGAGCACCTATGTGACGCTCGAGGATCTGGCCGAGATGGTCAAGAAGGGCGAGGAATTCACCGTCCAGGACGCCAAGACCGGGGACGACATCACCCATCCGGTGCTGACGCAGATCATCTTCGAGCTGGAGAACAAGGACGGGCAGAACATGCTGCCGATCCCGTTCCTGCGCCAGCTGATCGCCTTCTATGGCGACCAGATGCAGATGATCGTGCCGAGTTTCCTCGAACAATCGATGATCGCCTTCTCCAAGGAACAGGAGCGGTTCCGCGAGCAGATGAAGGGGGCCATCGGCAAGTCGCCGCTGGACGTGATGAAGATGGCGACGCCGATGAAGGCGCTGGAAGAACAGACACGGCGCAACATGGAAATGTTCCAGAATGCGATGCGGCTGTTCACGCCATTTCCGCCGGCGGGTTCCGCACCCGCCGCGGCCCCTGCCGAATCGGCCAGGAAGGAAGCGCCGGAGAAACCCGACGATCTGCAGCAGCTGAAGGACCAGATCGCTGCCATGCAGCGCAAGCTCGACACAATGTCGTAAGGGGCGGGGTCCAGGCCAAAATCCGCCGGTGTCTTATCGGTCGATGGTCGACTGCCACAGGTCGCGGATTTCGTCGGGTAGCCCGTCCAATGGGCATCATGGGCGCAGGACACCAGGCTCCTTGCCCGAAGCGAAGGGCAGGTCCTCATCCTGCCAGCCTGAAATGCCACCGATCATGATCTTGACCGGAAGACTAAGGCTGGCCAGTTTGAAGGCCGCCCGATCCGCGCCATTGCAGTGCGGGCCGGCGCAATAAACCACGAACAGCGTGCCTGACGGCCATTTTCCCATCCGCTCGGCCGATATCTCGCGGTGCGGCAGATGCAGCGCGCCCGGTACATGGCGGCGTTCATAGGCTTGCGGCGATCCGACGACGTGCAGAAGCACGAAGTCCGGCTCTCCGCCGCGCAGCGTCGCGGCGACATCGGAACAGTCGGTTTCCACGGAAAGCCGGCGCAGGAAATGGTCCCGGGCAATCTCCGGCGATGCCGCCGGTATGTCTGTCACATAGCTCATCAAATTTCTCCATCTCTGATGGAGCTGTTCTCCATCGCTGATAGGTCAGAGGTAGCGCAGCGAGCCGGGCGATTGCAGCTGGCAGCTTTGCCATATATCGTCAAGATCATGCCAAACATGTCGCTTGCCAGTCCGCCCCCTGCCAACCCGCTTGTCGTCGCAATCGCCTATGACGGGCTGTGCACGTTCGAATTTGGCGTGGCGGCCGAGGTGTTCGCCTTGCCCAGGCCTGAGATGGGCCCGGATTGGTACCGTTTTGCCGTTGCCGGCATAGACGCCGGTGAAATGCGTGCGATGGGCGGCGTGCGCATCCTCGCCGATGGCGGACCTGACTTGATCAGCGAGGCCGGCACGGTCATCGTGCCGGGATGGCGCGGTGTGGATTGTCCTGTGCCGCCTTTGCTGATCGACGCACTTCGCAAGGCGAGCGAGCGGGGTGCGCGGGTTCTTTCCATCTGCTCGGGCGTCTTCGTGCTTGCCGCGGCCGGCCTGCTCAAGGGCAAGAAGGCAACCACGCATTGGCGCTACGGCGAAAGGCTGAAGGAGCGGTACCCCGACATCACGGTGGTACCCGATGTCTTGTACATCGACGAGGGAAATGTGCTGACATCGGCCGGCAGCGCGGCCGGGATTGACCTCTGCCTGCATCTGGTCCGGCGCGATTTCGGCACCAAGGCGGCCAACATGGTGGCGCGCCGCCTGGTCGTGCCGCCGCACCGCGACGGCGGCCAGGCGCAATATGTCGAGAGCTCGGTGCCCGAACCTCACGAGCGCAGTCGGCTTGGACCGTTGATAGACAGGATGCGCGCCGACATTTCCGCCGACTATCCGGTCGCCACCCTGGCCGACCTGGCCGGGATGAGCGAGCGGACATTTCTACGCCGGTTCGCTGCCGCAACCGGCGTCACGCCGGCAAGCTGGCTCCTGTCCGAACGGCTTTCTCGGGCGCGTACGCTGCTCGAAGATACAAGCTTGCCGATCGACCGCGTTGCCGAGACGGCCGGATTTGGCGCGGCGGCGACGTTGCGGCATCATTTCCGCCGGCGGTTCGCCACGACCCCCGCCGCATACCGGGCGCGGTTCGGGGCCAACGCCAACTCCGGCTGACAACGTCTCAGGCCGTCACGTCAACAATCCCTCATAGCGGCCGCGCGGCCTGATGATGCTGCCGCTCACGATCTGTTCGACCATGTGCGCGGCCCAGCCGACGCTGCGTCCAAGCGCGAAGAGCTGGAACGGCGCATCGCGCGGCAGGCCGAGGCCGCGCGTCAGCACGGCAAGGGCAAAGTCGATATTCGCTGGAGCGCCGGTCGCGGCGATGGCGGCGGTTTCCAACGACCGCAATGTCTCGTCATTGTTGTCGATGGCCGCCAGAAGCGCCGTGGCGCGGGGATCGCCCTCGGGATAGAGTTGGTGGCCGAAACCCGGCAGCGGCCGGTCGTGGCCGAGCCAGCGCCGGATCGCGGCATCGGATCCATGACTTGCGGCGTCCTCCGCCAGTTGCATAACCGCCTCGCCGGCGCCGCCGTGGCGCGGGCCGGACAGCGTCGCCAGGCCCGCGAGCAGGCCCGCGGCGGGCGAGGCGCCGGTCGAGGCCGCGACGCGGGCCGCGAAGGTCGATGCGTTGAGTTCGTGATCGGCGAGCAGGACAAGGGCACGGCGGATTGCTTCCGCGCCATCATCGTCCACCGACCAGCCCCGTGCCAATCGCCGATGCACTGGTTCCGGTCCCGCCACGGCACCGAGGGCGCCGGCCAGCACGCCGATCGCGTGCGCCGCGTCGGCGCATAGCGAGGCGGCACTTCGTCCCAGCGAAGGCCGCGCCTGGCCGGCAAGCAAGGCGAGTTGCGCAAAGGCCGGGGCGCGGCCGATCTGGCGCGCCGCATCCGGCGACGGCGTTTCGAAACGGACGGGGCGAGGCAGAGCCCAGAGCAGCCCAGCGGTTTCTTCCAGCGTGGCATGGTCGGACAGCGCTGCGGCGTCCCGGCCTCGATAGATGAGGTGGCCGTGCCAGACGGTCGAAACCGAAGTGACAATCGACGGCTCGCCCCAGGCGATCGCGCTTTCGGCGATGGCCGAGGGGCTGCGCCCGCGCGCCCTTCGCGTTGCCAGCGCCGCGATGTCGTCGGCGCGGTACTGGCTGCGGCGCGGATCGTCCCGATCCGGGCGCATGCCGATGCGTCCGCGGCTGACATAGGCATAGAGCGTCTGCGGCCTCACGCGCAGCCGTTCCAGCGCCTCTTCCCGCGACAACCATTCGGACATTTGGGTCTCTGATATTGATTCTATTGATCAAGATTGATGTAGATGGTGCCCACCCTTATCTCCCATCGGGAAAAGCTTCAAGGAGACAAGGCTATGGCGAATGGGCTCGATGATGTGGTGGCGGCCGAAACCGTGCTGTCCGATGTGGATGGTCTAGGCGGTCGCCTGACGATCCGGGGCCATTCGCTTGGGGAATTGGCAGGGCGATGGAGCTACGCCCAGGTCGTCCACCTGCTGCTGGACGGGTTCTTCGACGATCTGCCTGGCGATGCCGAACTGGCGGCAAAACTGGGTGAGGCTCGCGTCGAGGTGTTTGACCGGCTCGCGCCCGCGCTGCCCTTGCTGACACCGCTCGACATCTACAGCGCCATGCGTGCGGGCATGGCACTGCTGCCGGATGACGAGACGCTGACGGACGCCTTGCGGCTGATCGCGGCGCCGGCGGTGCTGACGCCGGCCCTGCTGCGCCTGCAGCGCGGCGAGCAGCCGATCGCACCCGACGGCAAGGCGGATCATGCCGCCGACATGTTGAGGATGCTCAGGGGATCGGTTCCGTCGCCGGCCTTGGCCAAGGCGCTCGACACCTATCTGGTGACTGTGTGTGATCACGGGCTCAATGCGTCGACCTTCGCCACCCGCGTCGTCGCCTCGACCTTGGCCGGCCTGACATCGTCGGTACTGGCGGGCCTCGGCGCGCTCAAGGGACCGCTTCATGGCGGCGCGCCCGGCCCGGTCATCGATATGCTCGACGCGATCGCCGCGCATGGCGATGCGGCCGGCTGGCTGCGCAATGAGATCGCGCA
This sequence comes from Mesorhizobium sp. M8A.F.Ca.ET.165.01.1.1, assembly GCF_004792065.1. Classification (NCBI taxonomy): domain Bacteria; kingdom Pseudomonadati; phylum Pseudomonadota; class Alphaproteobacteria; order Hyphomicrobiales; family Phyllobacteriaceae; genus Mesorhizobium; species Mesorhizobium sp. M8A.F.Ca.ET.165.01.1.1. The sequence goes on from NZ_SRTH01000012.1 coordinate 88,788, forward strand.
GGGCAGGCGCATCATGGGCTTCGGCCATCGCATCTACCGTGTGCGCGATCCGCGCGCTGATGTGCTGAAAGCGGTGGTGCGCAAGCTGGGCGGCGAGGGCGGCACCGGCCGCCGGCTGGCTTTCGCCGAGACGGTCGAGCAGACGGCGCTCGAGGTGCTTCGGATCGCAAAGCCGCAGCGCTCGCTGCAGACCAACGTCGAATTCTACACAGCGCTTGTCCTGGAAGCGGCGGGCTTTCCGCCGCAAGCTTTCAGCAATGTCTTCGCCGCCGGGCGCGTTTCCGGCTGGATCGCGCATGCCCGCGAACAGCAGACCACCGGACGGCTGATCCGTCCGCAGTCACGCTATGTCGGGCCGGTGCCGGATCTCGTCGCCTAGCTCCAGTCTGCCAGGGTTCATGCCTGTTTCGAAAGCTACGGCCTCTCCGCTTTGCAGCGGAGGGGCTTTTTCGACATGACCGAAATTTCATGTGATCACGCGACCGTGTTCGTGTTCTTGCCTTGGTCCGTCCTTATATGCTGCACTGCAACATAAGCCGGCGACAGCTGCTTCCTTCCAATGACGTAGGGGCAGGCCGGCGCATCAGGATGACAGGAACGCCATGACGAAGAACGGCAAGGCGGAGGAAAAGAAGAAGATCAACATCGCGCTTCAGGGCGGCGGCTCGCACGGCGCCTTCTCCTGGGGCGTGCTCGACCGGCTGCTGGAGGACGGCAGGCTGGAGATATCGGCCGTTTCCGGCACCAGCGCCGGCGCCATGAACGCGGTGGCGCTGGCTGACGGCTTTGTCCGCGGCGGAGTCGAGGGCGCGCGCAAGAAGCTGGACGATTTCTGGCATGCGGTGGCGGCGAAAGGCCGGTTCAGCCCGGTGCAGCGCATGCCGTGGGATGTTGCCTGGGGCAACTGGTCGATCGAGAACACGCCGGGCTATGTCTTCTTCGACACCATGTCGCGGGTGTTCTCGCCCTATGTCGCCAATCCGCTCGGCCTCAATCCGCTGCGCGACGTCGTCGCGCGGGAGATCGACTTCAAGAATGTCCGCGCCTGCAAGTCGATGGAACTGTTCATCTCCGCCACCAATGTCGAGACAGGGCAATTGCGGGTGTTTTCCGATGGCGAGATCGACCTCGATACGGTGATGGCCTCGGCCTGCCTGCCGCAATTGTTCCGTGCCGTCGAGATCAAGGGTGTGCCCTACTGGGATGGCGGTTATGGCGGCAATCCGGCGCTCTACCCGTTCTTCAAGACGGCGGCGACCGAGGACGTGCTTCTGGTGCAGATCAATCCGGTGGTGCGCGAGGGGACACCTAGAAGCGCCAACGAGATCCAGAACCGCATCGACGAGATCACCTTCAATGCCGGGCTGCTGCGCGAATTCCGCTCGATCGCCTTCGTCAAGGAACTGATCGCCGCCGGGCGTCTGCCGCATGGCGAATACCGCGACATCCGCATGCATCGCATCGATGCCGACGAGGCGTTCAAGGATCTGTCGGCATCCTCCAAGGTCAATGCCGAATGGGCCTTCTTGACCTATCTGCGCGACCTCGGCCGTACCGCCGCCAGCGACTGGCTGGAGGAGAATTACGATGCGGTCGGCAAGCATGCAACGCTCGATCTTTCGGGCGAACTCGATGACGGTTTCAAGCCGGTGCGCGGTCCCGCACCCGGCCGTCGGGTGAAGGAATTTCTCGCCGTTCGCAAGAACCCGGAGGCGGAGCGCCGTCGGGCCTGAACCTGACGGAATTGGCTTCAAGAGGGGGCAGCGTTTGCCGGCACTCGTGGCCAAGCTTCCGGAGCAGCGCCTGGTCTGGCGTCGGCGTGACAGCAACCTTGGCGTGCGGGAGAGCCGTCATCATGCTGACGTCTGTTGCCACTGACGATCGGATGGCGCCGGCCCCGGGGGCGTTCTGAGGCATCGGGCGCAACGCTCGATCCAGAATTGCGGATGGGACGAAACACACCCGGCGTTCTCGCGCCAGTCTCGCGCCGACCCCGTCGTCGCGCGTATCAGGACACGATGGGCGGGACGTAATAATGTCAGCGCATTGGTGTTTTCAGCATCTGGTTCGACCTCGGCGCATCGGGATCGGCACGCCTGATTCGAAGCAGCTGCCGCGCCTTTTCCCGAGCGATTCCAGGATCTTGGCCCGGCGTTGTGGCGCCGCAGCCCCTAGTCCCTCGCCGATAGCGGCGACGCGGATTGTCGGTTCGTGCCTGCACTTCAATCAGCGAAGCGAAGCGGATCGCGGCTCTATGCCGGAGACGGCCATGGCGATCAGGGCTGGTCGCCCGTCGCCTGCGTTTCAGGCCGGATCGTGAGCCGGCGGGCCGCTTCGTCAAGTAGACTGGCAAGTCACGAAGAACCGTTTCATGGCGGCCACAGCTTGTGCGGCTACGCAATGCTGCTGCAACTTTCGGACTATATTGCGGTGCAACTTTGATGTAGAAGCGCGCTCGCCGATCACGGCAATTTGAACCCGGTCAGGCGCGCACCCATATCGGCGACGCGCCCGCATCATAAGACGCGGTGCTGGCCGAACCCGCAGTGGAAAAATGACGATGCCTAAAATCAGGTTTCACAAGCTTGCAGCCATTGTTGTGCTCATCGGTTTCGCGGCGTGGATGGCGACAGGCGAGTTCTCATCGGTTGGCAGCGTAGCGGCCAACAAGGCCAAGGCAGCCGAGGTCGAGGGCAAGGCGCCGGACGCGAGCAAGCCGAAGACGGCGGAAGCCGAACCCAAGGCCACGCTGCGCACCGTCGCGGTGGTGACACCGCCGCGCAAGACCTATGCGCGCGCCATCCGCATTTCCGGGCTGACCGAGGCCGACAAGCGCGCGGTACTGGCAACCCGCGTTGCCGGCGTCATCGACAAGCTGCCTGTCAAGCAAGGCGATCACGTCAAGAGCGGCGATCTGGTGCTGATGCTCGCCGCCGAGGAAAAGATCTCGATGGTCGACAATGCCAAGCAGCTCGTGGCGCAGCGCAGGGCCGAGCTCGATGCGGCCGAGCGGCTGGCCAAGACAGGTAATTTGCCGAAGCTGCAGCTCGACACCGCCCGCTCCAATTTGACCCAGGCGCAATCCCAGCTGGACACCGCGCAGGCCGAGCTCGACCGCAACGAAGTGAAGGCTCCGTTTGACGGCGTCATCGACCGGGTGCCGGTGGAACTGGGCAGCTCCGTCATGCAGGGCGGCGAGGTGGCCACCATCCTCAAGCTCGATCCGGTGATCGCGCGCGGCGAGATCAGCGAGCGCGACCTCGGCTATCTCAAGATCGGTGACAAGGCCAGCGTTCGGCTGGTCAGCGGCCAGACCGTCGAAGGCACCGTGCGCTATATCAGCCGCGACGCCTCGTCGGCGACCCGCACCTTCCGCGTCGAGATCGCCATCCCCAATGCCGATGGCTCGGTGCCGGCCGGCATGACGGCGGAAATCCAGCTCAGCGCGTTGCCGACCGACGCCGTGCTTTTGCCGCGCTCGGTGGTGACGCTGGGCGACAAGGGCGATCTCGGCATCCGCGCCGTGGGCAAGGACAACAAGGTGGCGTTCTTCCCGATCGACCTGGTCGACGACACGCCGACCGGTCTCGTGCTTGGCGGCATCCCGGCGGATGCGCGCATCATCGTCGCCGGCCAGGAACTGGTGAAGGAAGGCGATGAGGTTAAGCCCGTCGAGGCCGACCAGGCGACCATCAACAAGCTGATCGGCGATGCCACCGCCGGGACGCAGTAGCGCCGGCGCCGGCGCCGGGCCTTGCCCGGCGACAGCGTGTCCGTTCGCCACTCCCGAAGCCAACAGCAGGCATAAGTCATGGATATCGTCAGACTCGCAATCAACAATGCCCGCCTGACCATCTCGGTCCTGGTCTTCCTGCTGATTGCAGGCTGGGTCGCCTATCAGTCGACGCCGAAGGAAGCGGAGCCCGACGTTCCGATTCCGATGATGTATGTCAGCCTGATCTATCAAGGCATTTCGCCTGAAGATTCCGAGCGCCTTCTGCTGCGGCCGATGGAAAGCAAGCTGAAGAGCCTGAAAGGCCTCAAGGAGATGCGCTCGGCCGCTTTCCAGGGCGGCGGCTATGTGCTGGTCGAGTTCCAGCCGCAGACCAACCTGGCGACGGCGCTGCAGGATACGCGCTCCAAGGTTCAGGACGGCAAGGCCGACCTGCCGCAGGCGGCCGAGGAGCCCGTCGTCACCGAGGTCAACATTTCCGAATTCCCTGTGCTCGTCGTAACGCTGTCTGGCGAATTGCCCGAACGCGTGCTGGCGGCCGCGGCGCGCGAATTGCGCGACCGTATCGAGGAAGTGCCCGGCGTCCTCGAAGGCTCGCTGCAAGGCTCCCGCGACGATCTGGTCGAAGTCGTCATCGATCCGATGAAGCTGTCTTCCTACGGCTTGCAACTCGAACAATTGATCGGCGCCGTCGGCGCGTCCAACAGCCTGGTCGCCGCCGGCAACATCGAGGGCTCGCAGGGTAAATACGCCGTCAAGGTGCCGTCGCTGATCGAGACGCCCGAGGATGTGGCGGCACTTCCCGTGGTCGCCGGTCCCAATGCCGTGGTTCAGGCCAAGGACATCGCGACCATCCGCTCGACCTTCGCCGATGCCACGACGATCACGCGCCTCAACGGCAAGCCGGCCATCGCCATCGAGGTCAAGAAGCGCATCGGCGCCAATCTGATCGACACGCTGACCAAGGTCAGGGAGGTGTCCGACACCTTCGTCAAGACCATGCCTGAAGGCATGCATGTGACCTACACGCAGGACAAGTCGGTCTTCGTCAACCAGTTGCTCGGCGATCTGCAGAATCACGTGATGATCGCGGTGATCCTGGTGTTCATCGTCATCCTCTACGCGTTGTCCGGTCGAGCCTCGCTGCTCATTGGCCTCGCCATCCCGTCATCGTTCCTGATCGGCATCCTGCTGCTCGCCATGATGGGCTACACGATCAACATGATCGTGCTGTTCAGCCTGATCCTGGCGGTCGGCATGCTGGTCGACGACGCCATCATCGTCACCGAGTTCGCCGAACGACGGATGAGCGAGGGCATGCCGAAGCAGGAAGCCTTCGCGCTCGCCGCCAAGCGCATGGCCGGTCCGGTCATCGCGGCAACGATGACCCGCATCGCCGCCTTCTCGCCGCTGCTGTTCTGGCCGGGGATCATTGGCGATTTCATGAAGTACATGCCGATCACGCTGATCGTCACGCTGTCGGCCTCGATGCTCTATGCACTGGTCTTCGCGCCGACGCTGGGTGCGATCTTCGCCAAGGCGCCGCAGCATCACGAGGATGGCAATCGTGATGGCTGGTACATGGCTGTCGTCAAGCAGGCGGTGCGCTTCCCCATCACCGTGATGGTGCTCACCGTCGTCTTGCTGGCCGGCATCTTCGTCGGTTATTCGAAGTACGGTGCCGGCGTCGAGTTCTTCCCGAGCGTCGAACCCGATTACGGCCTGCTCTATGTGCATGCCCGCGGCAACCTCTCGCTGGCCGAAATGGATACCGCGACCAAGATTGCCGAAAACCGGCTGCTCGGCTGGCCAGGCGTGAAGTCGGTCTATACACGCGTCGGCAAATCCGACGGCGGTGGCCAGGAAGTGCCCGAAGACGTCGTCGGCGTGATCCAGTACGAATTCATCGACTGGCGCGAGCGCAAATCGGCCAACGATATTCTGAACGATCTGCGTGGCGTCATGGCCGGCATTCCCGGCGTCGATGTCGAGGTTCGGGTGCCGGAAGCAGGCCCGCCGACCGGCAAGCCGATCCAGATCAGGCTCTCGGCCATCGATCCCAAGGGGCTCGACGAGAAGGCGCGCGCTGTCGCCGCGCGCATCGCCAAGGTGCCCGGTGTCATCGACATTTCCGATGGCTTGCCGCCGCCTGGCGTCGACTGGGCACTCGATGTCGACCGGGCCAAGGCAGCCCAGTATGGCATCAGCCCGACCTCGGTCGGGACGGTGGTGCAGCTCGTCACCAACGGCCTGAAGCTTTCGGAATACCGGCCCGCCGGCGCCGACAAGGCTGTCGACATCCGCCTGCGCTTGCCGGAGGACCGGCGCACGCTGTCGACGCTCGACGAGCTCAGGGTGCAAACCTCTCAAGGGTCGGTGCCGATCTCGAACTTCGTCGTCCGCAAGGCAAAGCCGAGCGTCGGCATCCTCAACCGCATCGACGGCGCCCGCACCGTGGTGGTGCAAGCCAACGTTGCCGCCGGCGCTCAGGTCGCCGCCGTGCAGCAGGAGGTCACCCAGGCCGTCACCGACATGAATCTTGGCAGCGGCATACGCTGGAAGCTGGCCGGCTCCAACGAGGACAGCGCGGAGGCCAGCGCCTTCCTCAGCAAGGCCTTCGGTGCCGCGATCTTCCTGATCTTCCTGGTGCTGCTGGCGCAGTTCAACAAGTTCACCAGCGTCTGGCTGGTGCTGTCCTGCGTGGTCATGGCGACGATCGGCGTGTTCCTCGGACTGCTGATAACAGGCGAGACGTTCGGCATCGTCATGTCGGGCATCGGCGTCATCGCGCTGGCCGGCGTGGTGGTGAACAACAACATCGTGCTGATCGACACCTATGACCGGCTGCGCGAGGAAGGCTGGGACAAGATGGACGCGGTGCTGCAGACCTGCCGCGAGCGTGCCCGCCCGGTGGTGCTGACGGCGGTGTCGGCCATTCTCGGCGTGCTGCCGATCGCCTTCGGGCTTGGGCTCGAAATCTTCCATCACGAGACGACGATCAACGCGCCGTCGACGCAATGGTGGATTTCGCTGTCCTCGGCGATCGTCTTCGGCCTGTCCTTCGCCACCATCCTGACCCTGGTGGTGACGCCGTCGATGCTGATGGTGTTCACGCGTGCCAAGATCAAGCCCGGCGAGCGGCGCGGTTGGTTCGGCCGCCTGTTCCGGCGTGGCAAGGGCGAGATCTCGTCGGACACGCCGGCAGCAGACGACGTGCCGGCGATCGCCTTCCCGAAAGCTGCGGAATAGGCAGACTTCCCAATGAACGGCAAAGGCCGCCTGGAACAACCGGGCGGCCTTTTGCATTTTCCCCCAAGGGTCAATGCCAAGCATTGTCTTGGAAGCACAACGCAGAGCGGGGAATTTGCCATGCCGATCAGCACCATCCTCATCATCGTCCTGATCCTTGTCCTGATCGGTGCGGTTCCGGCCTGGCCCCACTCGCGCTCCTGGGGATATGGCCCGTCGGGCGTTCTCGGCGTGGTGCTTGTGGTCGTCCTTGTGTTGCTGTTGGTGGGGCGGATCTGAGCGGCCGTTTCGTCCATCGACAGCCGCTGGCGGCTTGGCCGCGACGAGCCTCAGGCAGCTTCCGCGGCGCTATTCACCGTAGCGATCCCGATATCCTCAAGGGCCTCGGCGACCGCTTGATCGAGCGGTGTATGCGGGACCTCGCCGATGATGCTTTCCAGCCGCGTCGAGACCAATTGGTGGGGTTCGAAGCGCAGATAGGACATCGAGACGATCTCACGCCACATCGCCACGAACGGACTGCCGGCGCGCAGCACCCACCAGGGCATCGCCGTCATCTTCAACTGGCGGCCAATGGCTTTCTCGGCGGCGGCTTTGATCTCGAGATCGGTGATGGCGTGGCCTGGAAAATTCAGCGCCTCATAGAAGCCGAGCTTGTCGAGATTGCTGGCCAGCGCAACGAAGCCGACCGCGAAGTCCGGCAGATAGGCCCATTCATGCACAAGGTCGGCCGGACCGGGCGCTGTGTAGATGCCCTTGTTGATCTTGGCGGCAACGACCAGGTCGAACCAGGAGCCGCTGCCGGTACCGCCGAAAAAATCGCCGGCGCGCAGAAGGATGGTGCGCACGCGGCCCGCCTCGGCCTCACGACGGAACAAATCCTCCATGGCGCAGCGAATGCGGCCTTTTTCAGTGGTCGGGTGGAAGGGGGTGTCTTCCGTGATCACCGCCGGCATGGGCGAGCCGTAATTGTAGACCGTGCCGGGGAAGAGATGCACCGTGCCATTCGCATGGCAGGCGGCCATGACATTTTCGGCCATCGGCAGGCACTTGCCCCAGTCGGTGTAGATCGGGTTCAGGCCGTTGAAGATGATGTCGACGCCCTCGGTGGACCGGATCAGCGATTGACGGTCCAGCGCATCGCCAGCAACCGCGGTGGCGCCTGCGAGCTCTGCCGACACCTTGCCGGTGCGAGTGACGGTGCGGACGTCGAAGCCGGCGTCGATGAAGGCTTTGGCAACGACGCGGCCGAGCCGGCCATTGGCACCGAGGATTGCGATCTTGGTCATTTCAGGTCTCCGTGTTGGTGTTTGCAGCTCGAATATGATTGCCTCATCTGCGAATGAAAATTGACTAGGAATGGAGTTTTGATATTCATAAATGAATGGATGATATCGATTGGAACCTGATCAAGAGTTTCGTCACCGTGGCGGAAACCGGCAGCCTGTCGGCTGCGGCGCGCAAGCTCTCGGCCAGCCAGCCGACGCTCGGCCGTCATATCGGCGAACTCGAGCAGGCGCTGGGCGTCACCTTGTTCCGGCGCGGACGACGCGGCTATGAACTGACGGAAGCCGGCAGCACCCTGTTCGAACGTGGCAAGGCCGTAAGCGAACAGGCAAGCGCCTTCTCATTACTGGCGCTGGGTTCGGTCGAAGCGATCGAAGGCACGGTGCGGATTGCCGCCAGCGAAGTGGTGGCCGCCTATGTGCTGCCCGGCATGATGGCACGGCTCGGCATCGAGGAACCCGGCATCGAGGTCGAGATCGTTGCCTCGAACCAGGTCGAGAACCTGCTGCGCCGGGATGCCGACATCGCCATTCGCATGGTCAAGCCGGCGCAGAACGAACTGGTGGCACGCAAGGTCTGCGATATCGCGCTCTGCGCCTGCGCGGCCATCTGCTATCTGGAGAGGCACGGGCGCCCGCTGGAGCCTGCCGATCTCGTCGATCACGCGCTGATCGGCTTCGATCGCAGCGACGAGATGATCCGAGCCTTTTCCCAGTATGGCGCCCCGGTCACCCGAAACAGTTTTCGTTTCAGGGCGGACAATCAGGTCGTGCTCTGGGAAGCCGTGCGGGCGGGAAACGGCATTGGCCTTGGCCAGGAGCCGTTGGCAGACCGCGATCCGCTGGTGGAAAAGCTGTTGCCCGGCCTGCCATTGCCTGTCCTGCCGGTATGGCTGGCCATGCATCGCGACGTGCGCGGCAGCGTGCGTATCCGCCGGGTGGCGGATTTTCTCCACGAGGAACTGAAACGCTATTCGGCGGGCGCGGCATCCGGAGCGAATTCGGCGCGGTGAGCCAATCCGGCCATCAGAAGAACGACGATCAGCAGAGCCGACATGGCGATGAAGATCGGGCCGAAGCTGGAATGTTCGGCGACGAAGCCGATCGCCGACGGCGCCACCAGAATGCCGGAATACCCCATGGTGGTGACGACGCTCATGCCGGTGCCCGACGACATGCCCTCCTGGTTGCCGCCGGCCGAAAAGATGATCGGCACCATGTTGGCGATGCCGAAGCCGCACAGCGCGAAAGCTGATATGGCGAGCCAGGGCGAGGGTGACAGGCCGGCGATCAGCATGCCGGCGGCCGCGACGATGGCCGAGCCGCGCAGTGTCATCACCGCGCCGAAGCGGTTGCGGACGCCATCGCCGAAAAAGCGCATGATCGCCATGACGCCGGAGAAGGCGGCGTAGGCAAGGCCGGCGACGGCGAGGTCGGCGCCGAGTTCCTGCCGCAGATACAGCGCCGCCCAGTCGAGCACCGCGCCTTCGGAAATCATCGTCAGCAGGGCCATCAGGCCGATCAGGTAGACCAATGGGTTTGCCGGCAAAGCGAATTTATGATGCTCGGTCGCCTGCGGTTTGTTTTCGGCCACGATATGGGGCACCGCCGCCGCGATTGCCGCGAAGGCAAGCGCGGTCACCACCGAAGCATGGGCGAGATGGCCATACGTCTGGATGGCAAAGCCGCCAAGGGCGCCGCCGGCGAAACCGCCGAGGCTCCAGAAGCCGTGCGAGGAGGACATGATGGCGCGCCCCAGCCGCCGTTCCACCACCACCGCATTGGCATTCATGGCCACATCCATGCCGCCGATCGAGCCGCCGAAGATGAACATGGCGACGGCCGCCAGCGGCACGTCGGGCGCCAGTGCCACGATCAGCAGGCCGAGGCTGCCGCAGAGACCGAACCAGCGCAGCACGGTGCGCGAGCCATGTTTGGAGATCAGGTGGCCGCACCATGTCATGGCGGTGACCGCGCCGGCGCCGAACAAAAGGATCAGCAGGCCGAGCGTGAATTTCGAGATATCCAGCCGCGTCAGGAACACCGGAATCTGCGGCGCCCAGCTGCCGGTCAGGAAGCCATTGGCGAGGAAAATGGCCGCCACGGCCCAGCGGCCGCGAATGGCAGTCTGCATGGCGTTCGGCGCGTTCATAGGGCGATTCCGGTCAGAAAATGGCTTTGCGCGGCAAATTAGATCGATTCAATTTTCAGTCAAGCGCACTTTCGAGAAAGCATTTGGGCCAAACGGCCTCAGTGATCCTTGGGACGCCGGGCTTCGAATTCGGCCTTCTTGGCGTCCGAAGCCTCTGTCTGGTTGAGCGCTTGCCACTCGGCATAGGGCATGCCGTAGACGATCTCGCGCGACTGATCCTTGCCGAGGTTGACGCCCTTGGCTTCCGCTGCCTCGCGATACCAATTCGACAGGCAGTTGCGGCAGAAGCCGGCGAGGTTCATCAGGTCGATGTTCTGCACGTCGCTGCGCTCGCGCAAATGCGTCACCAGCCGGCGAAAGGCGGCGGCCTCGAAGTCGCGCTTCTGTTCGTCGCTGAGTTCGGTCATCGAAACCTCCGTCACAGCGGCCCGGTGCGCGAGCCGAACATCTTTACCGCATGTATATCGGGACGGCGGTCGATGGCGTCAACGATCGGCGCCAGCCGTTGGGCCCAGGCGAGAATGCCCTTCTGGTCCGCTATCAGGTCCTGGCGGATTTCGATCAGCGCGTGGGCATAGCCATTGACGATGGCATGCTTGAACATGGTGTCGCCGCGCAGAGCGCCGTCATACGGTTCGTTGTCGCCAACGATGAGGTTTTTGTCCTCGGCCAGCATGTCGATCAGCGGCCGCGCCACCCGGTCGTCCTTGTCCCAGAGGATGCCGACATGCCAGGGGCGTTTGATGCCCTGCATGACCGGCGTGAAGGAATGCACCGAAAAGATGAAGGGCGCCTGCCCGGAGGCCTGAACGACCGAAGCGATCATGGCGCCGACCGCGTCGTGGTAGGGCCGGTAGAAGCGGTCGAGACGCCTCTCGCGTTCTTCCGGCGCCATCGGATAGTTTCCCGGCACGATCGTGCCGTCATAAAGCTGGCGAATGAGCGTCGGGTCGTCCTCACCGCGATTGGGATCGATCAAGAGCCGCGAGAAATTGGCGATAAGTGCCGGCACGCCAAGCAAGGCGGCCAGTTCGCGCGTCACCGCTTCGACGCCGATGTCATAAGCGATATGGCGGTCGAATTCGGCCGACGGCAGCCCCAGGCTGCCATACTCCTCGGGCAGGTCGCGGCGGGCATGATCAGCCAGCAGCACGATGCTTCGCTTGCGGTCGCCCTCGACGATGTCGAAGGGCGCGAAAACTGTGGATCGGGTCATTGGCGGAAAATGGTCGTTCGCTGGCTTTTGGGGAGGATGCTATCGTCATTCCACGAAGACGACGCGTGCGCAATGCCGTTGTTTGGCCAAGGTTTCCCGGGAAATCTGGCAAGGGGCGACGGATCGTGCGCCGGGAGCCTTCCTAAATCGATTGGAATTGGACAAAACGGCGCGTTGACATGCGCCCGGACTTTTCCGAAAAGGGGCGCAGAGAGATGCTGATGTGGTTCTTGAGGGGTTTTGGAATGGGTTCCGCCGGCAGGCAGCGCATGCGCTCCGGCTTTGCGATGCCGCTCCTGATCCTGACCGGTGGCGTGTCGGCAATGGTCATGGCCTCGCCGGCGCACGCCGATTTCCGCGTCTGCAACGCCACGCAGAACCTGGTCGGTGTCGGCATCGGCTATCGTGCCAAGGCCGGCTGGATCACCGAGGGCTGGTGGCACATCGAAGGATCGAGCTGCAAGACGTTGATCGAAGGGCCGCTGTCATCAAGGTTTTATTATCTTTATGCAGAAGACGCCGAGCGCGGTGGACGCTGGGACGGCCCGATCAACATGTGCGTGGCTGAAAAAGAGTTCAAGATCGCGGGCGTAAGCGACTGCGTCGCCCGGGGCTTCCAGCGCGCTGGATTCCAGGAATATGACACGGGCGAGCAGGCAAGCTGGATGGTCCAGCTCACCGATGAGCCCGCAACGGGAGGCGCCCCAGCCGCCCCGGGAACGAACAGTCAATGAGACGTAGCCGCAAGGTCAAGATCCTAGCCACAATCGGTCCGGCCTCCTCGTCCGAGGAGATGCTGCAGAAGCTGTTCGAAGCCGGTGCGGATGTTTTCCGCATCAATATGAGCCATACCGATCATGAGCTGATGCGCACGCTGGTCGCACGTATCCGGTCCGTCGAGGAAAAAGTCGGCCGGCCGATCGGTATCCTGGCCGACCTGCAAGGTCCGAAGCTGCGCGTCGGCAAGTTCGCCAACGGCAAGGAAGTGCTGACGCTGGGCCAGACCTTCACGCTCGACGACAATCCCGAGCCCGGTACCTCGACCAGGGTTTACCTGCCGCATCCCGAAATCCTGAGTTCGGTCGAGGCTGGCCATCGACTCCTAATCGACGACGGCAAGCTCGAGCTGAAAGCGGTGAAGAGCGACGGCAAGTCGATCGTGTGCACCGTCATTGCCGGCACCACGATTTCCGACAAGAAGGGCGTCAGCCTGCCCGACACCGATCTGCCGGTGGGCGCGCTGACCGAGAAGGACCGCAAGGACCTCGACGCGGTGCTGGCGACCGGCGTCGACTGGGTCGCGCTGTCCTTCGTGCAGCGGCCGGAGGATCTGGCCGAAGCGCGCAAGATCGCGCGCGGCCGGGCGCTGATCATGGCCAAGATCGAAAAGCCGCAGGCTGTCGCCCGACTGGCCGAGATCATCGAACTGTCGGATGCGCTGATGGTTGCCCGCGGCGATCTCGGTGTCGAAATGCCGTTGGAAGCGGTGCCCGGCATCCAGAAGCAGATCACGCGCGCCGCGCGCCGTGCCGGCAAGCCGGTGGTGATCGCCACGCAGATGCTGGAATCGATGATCACCGCCCCGGTGCCGACCCGCGCCGAGGTCTCCGACGTTTCGATCGCCGTCTTCGAAGGCGCCGACGCCATCATGCTGTCGGCGGAATCGGCGGCGGGCGTTTATCCAGTCGAGGCGGTTGCCATGATGAACCGCATCGCCGCCAAGGTCGAAACCGACCCGACCTATGCCGGCATCATCAACGCGCAGCGCTCCGAGCCGGAAGCGACCGGCGCCGACGCCATTTCGCTGGCCGCCCGCGAAATCGCCGAAACGCTGAAACTGTCGGCGATCGTCACCTACACGGCATCAGGCACCACCGGCCTGCGCGCCGCGCGCGAGCGCCCGCAAGTGCCGATCATCGCGCTGTCGCCGATCCTCAATACGGCGCGGCGCCTGTCACTTTTATGGGGCACGCATTGCGTGGTCTCGCCAGACGCCACCGATCTCGACGACATGGTCAACCGCGCCTGCCGCATTGCACTGGAAGAGGAATTCGGCAAGCCGGGCGACCGCGTCATCATCACCGCTGGGGTGCCGCTCAGGACGCCGGGATCGACCAACATGCTGCGCATCGCCTATGTCGGATCGGAAACAGCCGGACGGTAAGCCTTCTCGAGGGAACACCGCGCGAACCGAGGTCACTTTTGGGCGACATGCATTGGCGCAGAGCCCACTGCGGCCGCAGTGCTACAAAAGTCTGGACAATCATCGCCGCCCTTGTCTCGACACAGGGCCGCCGCGATCCACTCTACAAGACGCGGTGAGGCGGCGTTAACAGCCGCTTCGCAACCGCCTGAATTTCCCTTCGCTTGAAAGTATATTGAATGTCATTTGCCGTTTCACGCCGGTCCCTTCTGACCGGGCTTTCGCTTATTGGCGTTTCGACCGTCTCCGCCTGTGCCCAACTGCCCAGGCAATCGATCAGCTTGGCGAGCACGCCTACCCCGGTTCCGCTCGAACCGGCACCGGAAAAGGCGCCCATCGAAGCTGCCGCGCCTGAAACCGTAAGCCCGGCGTCGCCCGACTATGCGGGCATGTACAGCGCGGTCGAAGACGGCGGCCATGCGCTGCCGGCAATCCCGTTCGCCAAGGTCGACGGGCGGTTCCTGAGGCAGAGCGTCGACGATCCGACAGGCGAAAAACCCGGCACGATCGTGGTCAATACGACCGACAAGCACCTTTACTGGGTGCTCGAGGACGGCAAGGCCATGCGCTACGGCGTCGGACTGGGGCGCCAGGGCTATTCCTGGAAGGGCCGCGCGATCGTCCAGCGGAAACGAAAATGGCCGACCTGGACGCCGCCTTCGGCGATGATCCGCAGGGATCCGAAGCTGGAAAAATGGCGCCAGGGCATGCAGCCCGGCATCAGCAACCCGCTCGGGTCGCGTGCGCTCTACATCTTCAAGGACGGCGTCGATACGCTCTACCGGATCCATGGATCGCCGGATTGGAAATCGATCGGCAAATCCGCGTCATCCGGCTGCGTGCGCATGTTCAATCAGGACGTCATGGACCTCTACGATCGGGTTCCCGGCAAGACGCCGCTGCTTGTTATCTAGCGGCTGGCGACGCCTGCCTAACACCTGATGGCCTCATACCGTCGCGGCTCCGAGCGCCCTTGCCGCGGCTTCCGCGTGATTTCTTGCCTGGAGAAACCGGCGCGCGCGAGGAATAGGATCGTACAGATACTGATCCGGGCCCAGTATCTTTCGCCGGTTGAGTTCGGTCGTATCGAGCAGATCGAAATCGACCCGCGCGATGGTGCAATGCCATCCGGTGTGGCGCGAAGCCCAGCCTCTCGCATGGTGTTCGAGCAACCGCTCTCGAGCGCAATAGCCGTGGTAGTCGAAAGCGATCACGCCGTTCGTCACGTAGATATGGTTTCCGGAAAAGCCTTCGCCGGGAATGATACGTTCGCCGTAAAATCCCTCCAGAGGCGGATGCTTGAGAAAGGTGCCGGCGAGAATGGCGCACGCGCCGTGACCGAAGAAGATGCGATCCGGCAGTGCCCATCGCTTTTCGGGATTTTTCTTTATGCCGTGTTTCAGGACATACATGCCGCTCTGTTCCCAATAGCGTCTTGCGATAGCTTCGGATTGTCAGGTCGGGGCGAGCTCGGCCCGTGGCTCCTTGATGTCGGCGCATTTGCCCACGCCATAGGCATCGTCGGCAATCCGGGCTTCCACCGTCGTGGCGATTGCTTCCAGGTCGATAGCCTTGCCGGCAACCTTCTCGATGGCGCCGACGACGAGGTCGGAGGCGATCCAGTCCGGCTTGTGGCCAAGATTTTGCACCCAGACCAGCTCGGCGCCTGATATGTCGCGCACTAGGCCGACGGAGTGAATGCGGGCATAGACCACCTTGTCGCGATCGCCGGAGATGACCACGGTCGGCGCCGTTATCACTTTGTAATGCGGTGCCGCGCCAAGCGCATACCGATAGAGCCCGGCGACGTCGGTGGCATTGGCGCGGAAGGCCGACGGCCGCAGCACCAGCGGGATCGCGGCTGAGGCGAGGTAATTTTCCGGCACTTTGTTGGGCGAGAAGACGCAGGTCGTGGCGTCCGCCATCTGCAGCGTTCCCGCAGGATAGCTCAGGGTCTCGGAGAACAGCCGGCCGATCACCGGAATGATGGTCAGGTCGTAGTACCAGGACGTCGCGCCGCCCGGCCAGGGATGGCTCGCCGGCGCCAGGAAGACAAGGCCGAGCGTCTTGTCGGCATGCTCGCGGCCGAAGGCCGCCGTCACCACGCCGCCGAAGGAATGGCCGACAATGATGGCCCGCTTGATGCCGAGACGGTCCATCAGCGCGGCGATGGTGTTGGCCTGTGCCGACGGATTTTCATTGTTGCCGGGGCCGCGTCCCGACCAGCCGGCTCCCGGCCGGTCGAAAAACAGCATTTCGGCACGGCCTTCGAGCAGCGGCCTGAGCGGCAGCATCTGGTCTTTCAAATTGGCGCTGGCGCCGTGAATGAAGACGATCGGTGGCAGATCCGCACCAACTGACGCGGGAACGTGGACATAGTGGATACGGGCACCGCCAATGTCGACGAACGCGCCGACCGGCGGACCGCGGCGCTCGATCAGCCATGAGCCGACGCGAGTGACGCCGACAAGGGCAAGGACGAGTGCGAAAAGGAAGGCGAGCGCGGCGTAGATCAGGTTCATGGGGGATATACGGGAAGGGAGGTTGATAAGTTGTAGGGCGGCAGTAGGGAAGCTCAAGCGCCTAATGCCTATTGCCTAGTCTATCAAATTCCCTCGCCGGCAAGCTCTTCCGACAGGGTCGCGACCTGGTTCTGGGCGCTGCGCATCATGGGATAGATGGCCAGCACCTTCTGCCAGGCCTCGAGCGCCGATTGCTTGTGACCGGTCTCCGCCATGATCTGGGCCAGGCCCGACAGCGCGCCGAAATGGCGTGGCTCGAGCTGCAGCGTGCGGTCGATATCGGCCATCGACTTGCCGTAGTTCTTCATCATGAAATGCACGGTGGCGCGGCGGTTCCAGCCTTCGGCATAGCTCGGCTGCAAGGTCACCACCTGGTCCAGGAAATCGAGCGCGACGTCGAACTTCTGATCGTTCATCGCATTTTGCGACCACTGCATCATCAGGTCGATCGAGGCGCTGCCGGACTGGAACCATTCGTTCCAGATGTTGCCGGCAATGCGCTCGGCGGCCTTTTCGTTGCGCTCGCGCTTCAGGTCGGAGAACAGCCTGTCGAGCCGGGCCTGTTTCGTCATCGGCGGGGCCGGAGTGTCCGGGGCCGCCGGCTGGGCCGCCTGATCGTTCGCTGCCCTGGCCGCTATGCTAACGGCACCGGAAAGAGGGAAAGCGATCAAAAATGCAAAAAGAATCCGCATCGCCCGACTCTAGTCCCGGGCGGCGGAACATCAAAGTGAATTCAACGTGGGAAGGTCGGCTCGCCGACAAGCATCAATGGGCGGAGGCAAAAAGCCTCCGGCCGAAAACTCAACCCTGGCGCGCCTTATAGCGCGGGGCGGTCTTGTTGATGATGTAGATGCGGCCCTTGCGGCGAACCAACTGGTTGTCGCGGTGACGCGCCTTCAGCGCCTTGAGCGAATTCTTGATCTTCATGGTCTTGCCTGTCGGTGTGGACCCGGTTCCGGGTCGAAATTATAAGGCGCGCCAGAAGACGCGCCTTTTGAACGGTGGGTGGCTCATAAACGAGGAGCCTTGCCCATGTCAACCGTAAGTCAACGGCAAGCGTGCTCCGCGTCCTGATATCATCAAATATCCGCCATGTCGGCACCCGTGGCATTGCGCGACCACGAGTCGGCTGGGATGATGCCGCGACAAGCAAGTGATTTGGGGACAAAGATGCGTCGAATTTTCCTGTTCGCCTGCCTCGCCGTCCTGGCGGCAGGCGCGGTCGCCCGCGCTCAGGAATGCGACCGTTCCGACGACAGCCAGCAAATGATGAACATCTGCGCCGGCGAGGATTATCAGGCCGCCGACGCCAGACTCAACGCAGCCTATCAGGCGCTGATCGGCTCTGATGATGCGGGTGGCAAGCGATTGCTTCAGGTGGCGCAGCGCGCCTGGATCAGCTTCCGGGATGCCGAATGCGCGCATAACACCGCGGCCAGCGCGGGTGGCTCCATCCACGCGATGGAAGTTTCGCAGTGCCTGACCAGGCTGACCAATGATCGCATCAAGCAACTCGCCGCCTCCGCCAATTGCGAGGAAGGCGATGCAAGCTGCGCCGGCCCCGGCGAGGACAGCGGCGAGGTGCAATAGGCTCGTGTCCCGCGAACTAAGTACGTGAACTGATGCGGGTGAAGTGGCCCATCTTGCGGCCAGGCCGCGCCTCCGCCTTGCCGTAGAGGTGCAGCATCAGGTCGGGCTCGGCGAGCAGGGCTGGAACGCGCAGCACGTCGTCGCCGATCAGGTTCTCCATCACGCAATCGGAGTGGCGATTGGGGCTGCCCAGCGGCAGGCCGGCAATGGCGCGGATGTGTTGCTCGAACTGCGAAACGATGCAGGCGGCTTCGGTCCAATGGCCTGAATTGTGGACGCGGGGCGCGATCTCGTTGGCCAGCAGCGAACCATCGGCCAGCACGAAGAACTCGACACCGATGACGCCGACATAGTCGAGCGCGGACAATATCTTCGACGCGGCGACCTGCGCGGCTACCGCCGTTTCGGGTTTGATGCCGGCCGGCAAGGTCGATGTGTGCAGAATGCCGTCGCGGTGCACGTTTTCGGCCGGATCATAGGCGGCGACCGCCCCATCGATCCCGCGCGCGGCGATGACGGAAACCTCCCGCTCGAAGGGCACGAAGCTCTCCAGGATAAGCGGCACATTGCCCATCGCCTCGCAGGTGCCGGCAAAGCCACCCGTCTCCATGTTGCGGAAGACGCGCTGGCCCTTGCCGTCATAGCCCATGCGCCGCGTCTTCAGGATGCCGCTGCCGCCGAATGCCTTCAGCGCCGCCGTCAACTCGTCGTCCGTGTCGACCGGACGGAAATCGGCGGTGGCGATGCCGATGCTGTTGAGGAATGTCTTTTCGCTCACCCGGTCCTGCGCCACGTCAAGCGCACGCGCTGGCGGATAGACCGCCACCTTGGCGGCAAGCGCGGTTGCAGCGGCCACCGGCACGTTCTCGAACTCGTAGGTGACGACGGCGCTGGCCGCCGCCAGTTCGGCAAGCGCGGCCGGGTCGTCATAGGGGGCCGTAATCTGCTTGTTGGCGACCTGGGCGGCCGGGCAATCCGGTTGCGGCTCCAGCACGGCGGTGCGGTAGCCGAGGCGGGCAGCGGCCATTGCAAGCATGCGGCCGAGCTGGCCGCCGCCAATGATGCCGATCGTCGATCCCGCGGGCAGGCTCACGGCGTGTCCGTCGGTTCGGCCGCGACCTTGGCGGTCTGCGAGGCGCGCCAGGCGTCGAGCCGCTGGGCAAGCTTGTCGTCGTTCAGCGCCAATACGGCGGCGGCCAGGAGGGCGGCGTTGGCCGCGCCTGCCTTGCCGATCGCCAGTGTCCCGACCGGAATGCCGGCCGGCATCTGGACGATGGAGAGCAGAGAATCCTGGCCCGACAGCGCTTTCGATTCCACCGGCACGCCGAACACCGGCAATGGCGTCATTGCCGCCGTCATGCCGGGCAGATGCGCCGCACCCCCGGCTCCGGCGATGATCACCTTGTAGCCGGCCGCCTTGGCGCCCTTGGCGAATTCATAGAGCCGGTCGGGCGTGCGGTGCGCCGAAATGATCAGCCTTTTATGGGGAACGCCAAGCGCCTCCAGCGTTTCGGCCGCCTGGCGCATCGTCGCCCAGTCGGATTGGCTGCCCATGATGATGGCGACGTCGGCGCGTTGATGGTTCAAGCTTCTGCTCCCCGGCGACAAAGGCGCGCCTTAGCGGAATTCGCGCGGGGCCGCAAGGATATGCGGCCATCGGCGAGATGCCGACGGCCACATCCGGCTCATACCGCGGCCTTGCGGAAGCGGGCGACGAAGTCGTCGAGCTCGGGGCGTTCCATGTCGGAGATCGCCCAGTAGGAGAAGGCGCCGTCGCTCCAGTGCACCATCGAGAAGCCGCCCGAGGAAAGATCGTCCGGCTGGGTGGCCTTGCCGCCCTGCTGCGGTTCGGCGACCAGCGTGATCAGGTGCTCGCGATGGCGGTAGACCAGTGCCGGTACCGGCCGGCCTGATATCACCTCGACCCGGCCGCCGATCAGCGCGAAGCCGTCCTGGGCAAGGTCGGGCGCCGGCGGCGAGACACCGATGCGGGCGTCGAGCCACGGCTTGACCGTATGGCGGTCGGAGGAAACGATGTCGATCGGACTCGCGGCGAGCAGGCTGCGGCGATGGCCGCTGGCGACAGCGGCGGCAAAGCCGTCCTCCGCGCCGTTGAACATCACCCATTGCGTCGCGCCGCTGGCCAGCACCGCGCTGATCATGATCGACGCCGCCATGGCGCGCCAGTCGAACGAGCCGAAGCGGCGTGCCCTTGGCGATGTGCGCGCCTGCGAAGGACGCGTCCCGGCTTCCCGTCTCTGGCCTGCGCCGGCGCCCGTGATCAATCCCGGCAGCGCCGACGGCGTGCCGCGCTGCGGCTCGGTCGCCTCTGCGTCGCCTTGCCGTTCGGTATCCGCCATGCCGATTGCCGCGATGCGGGCCAGAAACGCGTCGCTGACTTCGGGGCGGGGCAGGCGGCTGACCGCGCCTCGCAAGGCGACAATGCGGGCATGTTCGGCGGCAAGCCGGGGGTCGGCGGCGATGCGGCGCTCCACGGCAAGGGCGGCCGCGGCATCGAGTTCGCCATCTACAAGGGCGTGGATCATCAGTCTGATACCTTCGGGATCATCGGGCAGTCCGTCGTCGTGCGTCATGACGCTCTCCCCAAATCAGACGTCAGCAGGCCGCGGGCGCGGGCAAGCCTGGACATCACCGTGCCCATCGGCACGTCGAGCATGGCCGCTATTTCACGATAGCTGAGGCCGTTTATGTCGCGCAGCACCAGCGTCTCGCGAAACGGCTGCGGCAGGGCAGCGATCGCAGCCTCTAGTGCCGCCGTATCGGCCCTGGCGATCAGGCTCGCCTCCGGCCCGTCCTCGTCGGGCAGGCTGGTGCCATGGGCCGCCGCCATGTCGTCGAGATCGCAGAGATCGCCGACAGCCATCATGCCGCGCGGCCGGTTGCGCGCCATCCAGGTGTAGGAGGTGTTGCGCACGATGGTCAGCAGCCAGGCACGGGCATTGCCGCCGGCATAGCCTGATATGCCGGCATGCGCCTTGATGCAGGCGTCCTGCACGACATCCTCGGCGTCGGCGGCATTGCCGGTCAGCCAACGGGCCAGCGCCAGCGCATCGCCGAGATGCGGCAGCACCACCTGATTGAAGCGCTCTGCCAAGGCCCTCTCGCTCAAAGCAGCACCATGATCCGATACTCCGGGACGGACTGGGCGCGCCGCCTCAAGATGCGACAGCGATTTTGCCTTGCTTGCGGGAGGAAAGCCGCCGGAAACGGACAAAGTCGCCTGCCGTGCTGAAAGTGAATTCATCTGCATCACCGGTGTCAAGCGCCACAAGGGAGAGCCTGACGACCATCATGCTTGCCAGCGCACGGCGACGGCCGACGCCGCAACCATGGTCGCTGGCCTGGCAATGATGCGGCATGCCGATCTCCTCAACGCCGGAAGTGGCGTATGTCGAGAAGACTTGTCGAGGAGACGATTTATTCCCGCGTGGGCAAATCCGGCTGTTCACAGTCATGTGATCAGCCGGTGCTTTCGGCATTGTTGGTTCGGTTTGGCGATCAATCCGGCCAGCGCGAGACGCCTAACGAATCCTTGCGGGCGACCTTCATCGCGTCGGCCGGGCGCTCCTTCGCGGTCAGTACGGCGCGCAGGCGCTCGGCGACGATCTCCGCTTCGCCGGGGTGAAGGTTGCAGGGGTCGAGGAAGAAATGGCCGCGCTCGACCTCGTGGTTGCGCACGATGATCGGCGGCGCGCCCGCGGCAAGTGCCGAGGCGAGACCGGCGGCGGTGAAGCGGCTCTCGGGCGAGACGAATATCTGCAGCCGGTCGAGCGGATTGGCGGTGGGATCGGGAATGATGATGGCGGCGATGCCGGGCAGTCCCTGCAACGCATCCTTCCACAGGTTCAGGGCTGCCTCCTCGCGCCGGCGGATGCCGGCATGGTCACGCTTCTCCCAGGCTTCGAGCGCGGCCATGGTGCCGGCGATGCTTTCCTTGCCGACCTTCATGGCGCGCGCGACGCCGCGATTCTGAAGATAGGCGGCCCGTATCAGATCCTTGCGGCCGGTGACGATTCCGCTGGTCGGTCCGCTCAGAAATTTGTGGCCGCTGTAGATGACGACGTCGGCGCCGCGCGCCAGAAAACCGCGCAGATCGTATTCGGACGCGGCATCGACAATCACCGGTACGCCCTTGGCGTGGCAGATCTCCGAGAACTCTTCCAGCGACAGCATGCCGTACTGCACCGTGTGGTGGGCGACGACATAGAGGCCCGCCGCCGTGCGTTCGTTGATCGCTTCGCGCACATGATAGTCTTGGGTGACGCTGACCGTGCCGGCGGGCACCACCTTGGCGCCGGCGACGCGGACCGACTGGTCGATCGGCGCGCCGTAATTGACGATATGGCCGAGCTGGATGACGACTTCCGACTTCAGCCCTTCGGTATCATCGGGCAGGCGCTCGATGGCGAGCAGGTTGGTCCCCGTCATCGCACCGGCGATCGCCATGGTGATGCCGCTGGCGCAGCAGGCGGTGATGAAGCCGGCCTCGCCGCCGGTGAGGCGCGCGACAATGGTGCTCGCGGCGCGCTGCAGATCGTCCATCTCCACCCATTGCGAGGCCATTTCGGCCATGGCGCTGATCGCCTCGGGAACGATGATCGAGGCGCCGAGCGCGGTCATGGTGCCGGAGACGTTGATGATCGGCCGCAAGCCCAGCCGTTCGCGAATGGTGGTGTTGGAGCCGGTGTCGGAATAGGTTTTCATGTGAGCAAATCCCGTTGGTGGCAGGTCAGGCGGCGATCTCGACGACCGCTTCGATTTCGACGGTGATATTTCCAGGCAGCGAGCCGACGCCGATCGCCGAACGGGCATGGCCGCCGATTTTGTCGAAGACATCGGCGAACAGGTCCGAACAGCCATTGACCACGCGTGGGTGGTCGCTGAAGGTCGGCGTCGCGTTGACGAAGCCGAGCAGCTTGACGACGCGCACGATGCGGCCGAGATCGCCGGCTGCCGCATGCATGACGGCAAGCAGATTGAGCCCGGTCAGGCGCGCATGCTCATAGGCCTGTTCGACCGTCACATCCTCCCCCACCTTGCCGGTGCAAAGCGTGCCGTCGGCGCGCAGCGGCCCCTGGCCGGAGAGGAAGATCAATCGCCCGCTCTCGGCATGGGTGACGAAGTTGGCGATGGGCGTCGGCGGCTCGGGCAGCGTCAGGCCGAGTTGGGCGAGCCTGGTATAAGGCGTCATTGATGAAGGCTCCTTGGGGCAGCTTTGGCCGCCTGATGTCAGAAATGCGAGGCGCGGAAGCGCGCCAGGAAGGTGCGGAGGCGTTCGTTGGTGGTCTCCGCCGCGAGGATCTCCTTCGGCGGCCCGACGGCGCTGACGCCGCCATCGGCCATGAAGACGATGCGGCTCGAAGCGTCACGGGCAAAGGCCATTTCGTGGGTGACCATCAGCATGGTCATGCCGTCCTCGGCGAGGCTGCGCACGACGGCCAGCACCTCGCCGACCAGTTCGGGATCGAGGGCGGAGGTGATCTCGTCGAGCAGCAGGATCTTCGGCTCCATGGCCACGGCGCGGGCGATGCCGACGCGCTGCTGCTGGCCGCCGGAGAGCTCGGCGGGCAGGCTGTCGGCCTTGTGGGCAAGGCCGACGCGGCCGAGCCAGTGCTCGGCGATCGAGCGTGCCTCGGCCTCGTTCTTACCCCGCACCTTGGTCAAGCCCAGCATGATGTTGCCGGCTGCCGTCAGGTGCGGGAACAGGTTGAAGCTCTGGAACACCATGCCGGTCTCGGCGCGCATGCTGGCCAAATCGCGTTCGCTGCGGCGCTGGCGCGTTCCGGCCTCGCGATAGCCGACCTCCTTGCCGTCGATGCGGATCGAGCCGCTGTCGTAGCTCTCCAGGAAGTTGACGCAGCGCAGCAGCGTGGTCTTGCCGCTGCCGGAAGGGCCGATGACGGTCACCACCTCGCCGCGCTTCACCTGAAGGCTGACGGAGCGCAACACCTCGACGGCGCCGAAGGCCTTGGAGACATCGCGTACGTCGAGCAATGCGGGATTGGCGTTCGAGGCTTCGGACATCGTGCTATTCCCGGATGAAGGAGAAACGCCGCTCCAGCCGCCGGCTGGCGAGCGAGAGCGCGTAGTTGACCGCGAAATAGATGAGCGCGCCCAGTATATAGAGCGGCATCGCCTCATAGGTGCGGCCGATGACCTGGTTGATGGCCTGCATCAAATCGGTGATGCCAAGCAGCGACACCAGCGCGCTGCCCTTGACCGCGTCGGTGACGCCATTGATCCAGGGCGGCAGGAAGCGCCTGAAGGCCTGCGGAAAGATGACGTAGGTGAGCCGTTGGCGAAAGGTCAGCCCGATCGCCATCGCGGCTTCGGACTGTCCCTTCGGGATGGAGCCGACCGCGCCCCTGAGATACTCGATGACCTGTGCCGTCTTGAACAGGGTCAGCGCCGACACCGCGGCCCAGAACGACGGCAGATGCAGCCCGATCGCCGGCAGGCCGTAATAGACGAAGAACATCAGCACCAGGATCGGAATGCCGCGAATGGTGTCCGAGAAGATGCGCACCGCCCAGCGCAGCGGCGCCGGTCCATAGACCAGGCCGACGCCCAGCAGGACGCCGGCGATGAGCGACAGCACCACGACCAGCAGCGATACCCACAAGGTCACGGCGAAGCCTTGGGCGAGGAACGGCAGCGCGTAGAGGATCTGGCCAAGCATGTCAGCGTGCCGCCCTGAACCGGCGCTCGATGAGCCGCAGCCCAAAAAGCATGATGTAGCCCGTCACCAGATACATCGCGGTGGTGACCAGGTAGACCTCGACGATGCGGAAGGTGTTGAAGTTGATCCACTGGGCGCCGAAGGTGAGTTCGGGCACCGAGATGACGGAGGCGATCGAGGTGTCCTTGAACAGCGAGATGAAGGTGTTGGACAGCGCCGGCAGTGTGATGCGCAGCATGGTCGGCAGGCGCACGTGGAGCAGCCTTTGCCAGGGCGTGAGGCCGATCGCCTTGCCGGCGTCGAGCTGGCCGCGCGGGACAGCCTCGAGGCCTGAGCGAAACACTTCGACCAGATAGGCGCCGCTATAGACCGACAGGGTCAGGACAAACGAGGTCGGTGCGCTGTAGGCCAGGTCGACCACGGTCGGCAGGCCGTAGAAGACGAGATAGACGAGCAGGATCAGCGGCACGTTGCGGATGAACTCGACATAGGCGGCGATCAGCGCCCGCACCACGCGTCCTGCGGAGACGTACCAGACCGCGAGCACCAGCCCGATGACGACGCCGATGGCGATCGAGATCACGGCAAGCTCGAGGCTGAGCAGCAGGCCGCCCCACAGCTTGTCGAAATGCCGCCAGATCAGATTGAAATTGAGGGCATAGCCCATGCGTCCGCCTCGGTGTGAAGGGCGTCGAGTCGATTACGGAAGGGCTGGAATGCCGCCCTTCCGTAATCCGGGATCAGATGACCGGGAAGCCGGGATGACGCGCCGGCGGTTCCTGGCCGAAATAGTCCTTGAAGGCAGCGTCGTAGAGCGCCGATTCATGGCCGAACATGGCGATGGTGAAGGTCTGGTCGACGAAGGTCAGCCAGTCGAGATCGCCCTGCCGAAGTGCCGCGCCATAAAGCATCGAATACCAGCTCTTGCCGGCATCGAAATATTTGTCGGGATTGCGCGAGGCGAGCCAGCGCACGGTGGACAGATCGACCGCGGCGGCGTCGGCGCGTTTCGATTCCAGCGCCTGCAGCACGTTGGCCTGGGTATCGATCTGCAGCACCTGGGCCTGCGGCAAAGCGTAGTGGACCGAGCTTTCGGCGTCGACATTCTGCAGGATCGAAATGCGGGTTGCCGAACCACCGGCGAGCAGTTTGTCGAAGGTCTTGTTCTCGGCGGTCGGCAGCGTCAGCAAGGCAACGCCTTCGACATAGTAAGGCCGGGAGAAATTGATCAGCTGCGAGCGTTGCGCCGTCATCGTCATGAACTGGATCGTGATGTCGACCTTGTTGGTGGTCACGTTGGGAATGCGCTGCGCAGGGTCCTGCATGACGAACTCGACCTTGGTCGGGTCGTCGAAAAGGCCCTTGGCGAGGATGCGGCCCATGGTGATGTCCATGCCCACCAGTTCGCCGGCATCGTTCTCGAAGTGCCAGGGCGCGTTGGTGCTGCCGGTGCCGACAATCAGCTTGCCTCTGTCGAGCACGGTGCGCAGAAGACTGTCGGATGCGGCTTGCGCGGCGGCCTTCTGGGCATCGACGGTTGCCAGCACCCCGGCGGTGGCCAGTCCCGCCATTCCCAATTTCAGAAAATCACGTCTTCCGGATGTGTCGTTCACGGCGACCTCCTTTCGTGTTGTGTTCCCCTATGCACAGGTCATACACGCGATGGCGATTATCAAAATTGTCTCTTACAAGAGACGCATGTATCCTGTACAAGACAGATACTAACACCGGGAATCGACAATGCAAGATGGCAATGCCCCAGCAATTTCGGCGGACGAGAAGACGACCGCCTCCCGCGAGAAAGGCCTCAACCGGGTCTTGGAGATCCTGGAGTTTCTTCACACCACGCAGCGGGCGATCGGCATTGGCGATCTTGCCAAGGGGGTGAACGCGCCGCGTTCGACCACCTACACGCTGGTGCGGTCGCTGGTCGATGCCGGCCTGCTGGAAATGGCCGGCGACGGCAACCGCGTCTATTTCGGCAAGAAACTCTATCTCTACGGAATGGACTATGTGCGGGGCAACGATTTGTTGCGGCGCGGGCGCCAGGAGGTCGATCATCTGTCGCGCGAGACCGGCGAGACCTCGGAACTGTGCATGCTGCAGAGCGGCCGCTACACGATCGTCCATTCCAGCCCTGGCACCAGGCCGTTCCGCATCAGCTCCGCCACAGGCCTGCAGATACCGCTGCCCTGGACTGCCTCGGGACGGCTGCTTCTTGCGGGGCTGGATAGAGCCGCGATCGAGGCCATGGTGTCCGACGACGACCTCGTGCTGCCCGATGGCCGCAAGCTGCGGCTCGACGATTTCATCGCCGACATCGCAAAGGCCGGGGTGACCGGTTACTGCGTCACTTCGGGCCTGGTCGACGCCTATACGAAATGCCTCGCCGTGCCGGTCTTTTCAGCGCCAGGCAAGGTCGAGGCGACGATGTGCCTGGTGGTTCCGATCGACACGTCGGAGGAGCGGACCGCGGATCTCATCGGCCTGCTGCGCGGCCGCGCCGCCGGGCTCTCGATTGGCGGATAGGCGGAAAAGCGTTCGCGTCTCAGGCGATGATGTCTGGAATGATCTTGTCTTCCAGCTTCATCAGCCGGTCCTTGAGGACAAGCTTCTTCTTCTTCATGCGCTGGATCTGCAGCGGGTCGCAATTCATGGCGATCATCGCGTTGATCGCGGCATCGAAATCGGCGTGTTCCTGCTTCAGCCGGGAAAATTCGAGGCGAGTATCGGCCTGTTCCTGATCGGACATTCTCTACCGTCTGCACGTCTGCGGCGCCCAAAACTGGGCCTGGTTGGGCGGGGGCGGCAATTTCTGCCACCGGCGCGCAGCCCATATCACATTTCATGTTGTCGTGGAATGCTACCACGCAGCATTCGACATCGCCGTCTGATGGTGGCACACTGTCATTGTGCCGTCACAGATACGACCTGCGGTGGACGTGCCTTGGCGGCTGCAATCGAGGAAACCATGAAAGGGAGAACCAATCATGTCTCTTGCATCCCATCTTGATGAGTTGCAGCGGAAACACGGCGACATTGAACGCGAAATCGATGACGCGATGAACCACCCGTCGGTGGACGACCTCGAAATCGTGAATCTCAAGCGACGCAAGCTGGCACTCAAGGATGCGATTGAGAAATTGAGGGCGCAACCAACCACGCATTGATCCTCACGTGATATAGCCGCTCACCACTGGCGGTTTTCCTTGCCGGCGGCGCCAGCCGCCGGTGCAGTGGTTTTAATTTCAGCGATTCCACAAGCCGAAGCTAATATTCGTCAGGGCCGTTTATGCCGGGCCGCCGTAAGGTCGTGCGCTGTTTCAGGGTCCTGGCCGGCACCAATTGCTGCCAGTGGCGACCTGTCGCCATTGACAAGCCATCTTTGCTCCTCCACCTCATGCCCGGACTTCAGCGCATCGGACCCGGCTTGTGCGTCCAAGCGGACGCACGGGCTTCAGAGAGACGCATAGCGCTCCAGAGAGACGCATGGCGCTCCAGAGACAAAAGGCTGCCGGCATGACCGGGTATTTTTCCTTTCCCTTCCCCCGCCGCACCTCGGTCGGCGTCGATGTCGGCGGCGTGGTCGTCGGCGGCGGCGCGCCCGTGGTCGTGCAATCGATGACCAATACCGATACCGCCGATGTCGATCAGACGGTCGCGCAAGTCGCGGCGCTGCACCGCGCCGGCTCCGAGATCGTGCGCATCACCGTTGACCGCGACGAGAGTGCCGCCGCCGTGCCGCGCATCCACGAGCGACTGTTGCGGCTCGGCATCAACGTGCCGCTGGTCGGCGATTTCCACTATATCGGCCACAAGCTGCTGGCCGATCACCCGGACTGCGCCGAGGCGCTTGCCAAGTACCGCATCAATCCCGGCAATGTCGGCTTCAAGGACAAGAAGGACCGGCAGTTCACCGACATCGTCGAGATGGCGATCAAGCACGACAAGCCGGTGCGCATCGGCGTCAACTGGGGCTCGCTCGACCAGGAGCTGTTGACGCGGCTGATGGACGACAACCAGGACAAGGGTTTTCCCCTGACCGCGCAGGAAGTCACGCGCGAAGCGATCGTGCAGTCGGCGATCCTGTCGGCCGAGATGGCCGAAGAGATCGGTCTTGGCCGCGAAAAAATCATCCTATCGG
Organism: Mesorhizobium sp. M8A.F.Ca.ET.165.01.1.1; assembly: GCF_004792065.1. NCBI lineage: Bacteria > Pseudomonadati > Pseudomonadota > Alphaproteobacteria > Hyphomicrobiales > Phyllobacteriaceae > Mesorhizobium > Mesorhizobium sp. M8A.F.Ca.ET.165.01.1.1. The sequence goes on from NZ_SRTH01000012.1 coordinate 117,583, forward strand.
CCAAGGTCAGCGGCGTGCAGGATCTGATCGCCGTCTACACCGAACTCGCCACCCGTTCCAACCACGCGCTGCATCTCGGCCTCACTGAAGCCGGCATGGGGTCGAAAGGCATCGTTGCTTCTTCCGCCGCCATGGGCATCCTCTTGCAGCAAGGCATCGGCGACACCATCCGAATCTCGCTGACGCCGGAGCCGAATGGCGACCGCACCCGCGAGGTGCAGGTGTCGCAGGAACTGCTGCAGACCATGGGTTTCCGGCAGTTCGTGCCGATCGTCGCGGCCTGCCCCGGCTGCGGCCGCACCACCTCCACCGTGTTTCAGGAACTGGCGCAGAACATCCAGGCGGACCTGCGCAAGAACATGCCGGTGTGGCGTGAGAAATACCCAGGCGTCGAGAACCTCAAGGTCGCGGTGATGGGTTGCATCGTCAACGGTCCGGGGGAGTCCAAGCACGCCGATATCGGCATTTCGCTGCCCGGCACTGGCGAGACGCCAACAGCGCCCGTCTTCGTCGACGGCAAGAAAGCAGCGACCCTGCGCGGGCCGTCGATCGCGGCGGATTTCGAGAAGATGGTCGCCGACTATATCGAACAGAGGTTCGGTCAGGGCGGCAAGGCCGCGGCAGAGTAGGTCAAATGCGGCGTTTCCTGTGGGCGACGCTGATTTTCCTGTGCGGCATGGCCTGGTCGACGCTTGCCCAGGCCGATCCGCCGCAATCGGCCAAGCAGCGGCTGATCGACAAGGTCTGCAACCTGATCCAGGCGCATGCCGACCAGAACGCTCTGCCCCGGGACTTCTTCGCCCGCCTTATCTGGAAGGAAAGCCGTTTCGATCCTAATGCCGTGAGCCCCGTCGGCGCCGAGGGCATTGCCCAGTTCATGCCGGGCACCGCCAAGATGCGGGGGCTTGCCGATTCCTTCGACATCAACCAGGCGATCCCGGCGTCGGCTAGATATCTCGCCGAAATGAAGACCAGTTATGGCAATCTTGGCCTAGCGGCGGCCGCCTACAATGCCGGCGAGAGCCGGGTGTCGCGCTGGCTGAATTCCGGCGGCTTCCTGCCGATGGAGACGGAAAGCTATGTGTTCGACGTCATGGGCGAGCCGGTCGACAAGTTCACGGACCCGGCCTATGCCGGCAAAGTCGAGCCGCTCGATGCCAAGCTGGATTTCGCCGTCGCCTGCCGCAAGCTGCCGGTGATCATGTCGCGGACGGTCGCAATGGCCTCGATCAACATCAAGCCATGGGGCATCCAGGTGGCGGGCAATTTTCGCCGCAGCGCGGCGATCGGCCAGTGGCTCAGGGTGCGGGGCCGCTTTCCGGCCCTGCTTGCCGGGCATGATCCTGTGGTGAGCCGGGTGCGCACGCCGATCGGCCGGCGCGGCATCTACGCCGTCAGGATCGGGATCGACGACCGCGCCGCCGCGAATGTCATCTGCCAGAAGCTGCAAAGCGTCGGCGGCGCCTGCGTGGTGGTGCGCAACCGGTAAGGGCCGAGGGCGCGAAGCGCTGCGCCGACAGGTTGGCGGGGCTGGCGCGCTGGCAATATGAGCGTCCACAACCGGATACGCTACGATCTCGAAGTCGAGACGAACGCCCAAACGCCGCTGCAATGTGCCCGTCGCATCCAGCAACGGTTTCAGCTATAGCGCGGCCACCATCTCTCCTTGGGCAGCAGCCCTGTCATGCGAGCGCCCATGTTCGACGGATACATCATCTGCGGCACGCCCAGAACCGGCAGCACCTTGCTGTGCAAGCTGTTGGCGGCCACCGGAACGACCGGTGATCCCCACTCATTCTACCGGCGGCAGGATGTGTCGGAGTGGGCGCAGGATTGGGGATTGCCCGATCGCGACACGATGGGCGAGCGTGAATTCCAGCTTGCCTATCTCAATGCGGCGATCGGTGCCGGCAAGGGCGATACTGAAATTTTCGGCTTGCGCCTGATGCGGGAGAACCTGGATGAGCTGTCGGCGATCCTCGATCAGGTCTATCCCGGGCTTGCGTCAGACACAGCGCGTTTCGAAAGAGCCTTTGGCCGAGTCCTCTACATACACCTGTCGCGCGAAAACAAGCTCGCGCAGGCTGTGTCCCTGATCAAAGCCCGGCAAACCGGCCTTTGGCATATCGCCCCCGACGGAACCGAAATCGAAAGGGTGGGACCTGCCAGGGAACCTCACTATGATTTCGAGCGCATCAAGGGCGAGGTCGAAGAACTGGAAGCCTATGATACGGCCTGGAACATCTGGTTCGCACAACAGGGCATAGCACCATTGCGGATCGGCTATGAGCACCTTGCCGCCGAGCCGGCCGTGGCATTGCTGCGCATCTGCGAAGCCCTCGGCGTCCCGGCGCCGGATGCCGGGCATGTCAGGCCCGGCGTCGCGAAGCTCGCCGACGAGACAAGCCTGGACTGGATGCGCCGGTTTCATCTGGACGCGGCCGTCTGAGGCGTTGGTGGTGGTCAGGCGGTCTTGGCCACCACCGTCTCGCTGAGCCAGGTGCCGATCTTGGCGCCCAGGCGATCGGGCGAAACGGGCTTGGGCAGATAGTCGTCCATGCCGGCCTCGATGCATTTGTCGCGGTCGCCCTTCAGCGCATGCGCGGTGACGCCGATGATCGGGATGTGGCCGCCCGACGACGCTTCGATCGCCCGGATGGCGCGTGTCGCCTCGTAGCCGTTCATTTCCGGCATCGAGACGTCCATCAGAACCAGCCTGGGATGCAGCGACCGGTACATCTCGACCGCGGTGCGGCCATTGCCGGCGATGCGGTAGCTCAGGCCGAGTCCATTGAGGATCTGGCCGAACACCATCTGGTTCACGTCATTGTCCTCGGCGATGAGGATGTCGATCGGGCTGTTCGGCGCGGCATTCAATTCCGGCACTGTCGCGACCGGTACCGCGGGGCCACGGATAACCGTGAAGGCCGGAGGTGCCTGCATCGGTTGGACCGGTTCGCGAATGAACTGCGCCTTGCCGACCTGCGAGCGCGCCTTCTGGATGACCGAGATGACGGTGCCGAGCAGGACCGCCGACCGCGCCGGCTTGGTCAGGTGCGCCGATATCCCGAAGTCGATGATCATCTTGCCGAAATCGACCTGGTCGACGGAGGTCAGGATCACGACCGGGATGGCGGACAGCCGGCTGTCGGCGGCGATAGCCCGGGCGACATCGGCGCCGTTCATGCCGGGCATCTGATAGTCGAGGATGATGCAGTCGACGCTGGCACCGAGTTGGCAGGCGCGATCGAGGAAGGCGAGGCCCATTGCGCCGCTTTCGGCGGCGGCGCAGTCGAAGCTCCAGCTTCTGAGCTGTTCGAGCAGGATCTCGCGGTTGACCGGATTGTCGTCGATGACCAGCACGCGCGCGCCGGTGACGTCCACCGGGACGACAGCGTCGCGCGCCTCGGCACGGTGGACCGGCAGCGGCACGGCGAACCAGAAGACGGAACCGCGGCCGATCTCGCTCTCGACGCCGATCTTGCCGGCCATCAGGTCGACGAGACGGGCGGCGATGGCAAGCCCGAGGCCGGTGCCTTCATGACGGCGGGTCGAAGACCCGTCGACCTGGGCGAACTTCTCGAACACGTTTTGCAATTTCTCGGCCGGGATGCCGATGCCGGTGTCCTCGACGCGCAGCTTCAGCTGGACGACGTCGTTGATGGTTTCGCCGCCGACATCGATCAGCACATGGCCCTTCTCGGTGAATTTCACCGCATTGCCGACCAGGTTGGTGACGATCTGCCGAAAGCGACCGGCGTCGCCGACGACATAGGCCGGCAGCCGAGGATCGACACGCACGATGAGTTCCAGGTTCTTCTCGGCAACGCGTGCCGAGACCAGTGTCGCCACATCCTCCACCGCTTCCGAGAGACGGAAGGGGGCAGGATCGAGCGTCAGCTGCCCGGCATTGATCTTCGAGAAATCGAGGATGTCGTTGATGATGGTGAGAAGCGCGTTGCCCGATTTGACGATGACGTCGGTGAAGGTCTTCTGACGCGGGTTCAGTTCGGTCTTGGCCAGCAATTCGGCCATGCCGAGCACGCCGTTCATCGGGGTGCGGATCTCGTGGCTCATATTGGCGAGGAATTCCGACTTGGCACGGTCGGCCGCCTCGGCCTTGAACAAGGATTCGGCCGACTGGGCAAAGGCGCGGCGGATCGCCTGTTCCATCGGCCGGAAGATCCAGAAGGCAACGATGGCGAGCACGGCAAACAACAGGCCGCTCGCCCACAAAAGCAGCCGGTCGCCGGAGGCGTCCGCGAGATGGCGTTCGTCGTCCATCGCGGTGCGGACACGCACCAGCATGGGCTGAACGAACAGGTCGTTCTGGTTGCGGATTTCGCGAGAACTCCATTCATCGGTCTTTTGCGCCACCGACATCAGGTTGAAGTTGCGAACCATGTCACGCGGCGACCAGAACAGATCGCCATTGACGGAAGCGGCCGCCAGCTCGTTGACGGTCTTGACCGACAGGCGCGGGCGGATCGCGGCGAGCTGGGCGCTCAGCGTCTCGATCTCGCCGGTCAGGCGCTCGGAATGGTCGCGCGCCGAAGCCGTTAGCGCATCGCGCGTCTCGATCCGCCAGGCGGAACTGGTTGTCTCGGCGAAGCTGGTGGCGTTGCGCAGGTCGCGGGTGAAAACGACGAGATTGCTGCTCAGCGCATCGATTTCATGGCGCAAGGAATTGACGCGATTGAGCGCAACCATGATGGCGGCCGAAGCCAGCGCGAAAACCAACAGTCCCGAAAGATAACGTATCCGGACGGACCGGATGAAGGAAGAATATTCCGGCATGCGCAACCCCAACACATACGCATTATTTTAATGGTCGGGATTACGCTTCATTTACATTAAGATTTCGTTGGCGCACCGCAGGTCAATGCATGCGCTGCGGGGACGCGGCGGATCGGATCGATGCGGTGACGCCGAGCCGTCGACCATGCGCAACCCGATATGGGGCCTGCCGTCAGCTGTTGCGGGTTGCCACGAAAGTCGCGGCGGCCTTGAGCAGGGCCGCCTTTTCGCCATAGGGTTCGAGCAACGCGTGCGCCTGGCCGACGAGACCGTCGAGCTGCTTGCGAGCCCAATCCGCGCCGTGCAAGGCCACCAGCGTACCCTTGCCCGCGGCGGCATCCTTGCCGGTCGCCTTGCCCATCTGCCTGGCGTCGGCCGTCAAATCCAGCAGGTCGTCGGCGAGCTGGAAGGCAAGGCCGATCGCCGAACCGAACTCGGCCAGCCTTTCCATGTCATCCGATCGTGCACCGGCCAAGATTGCACCCGCCTCGCAGGCGAAACGGATCAGCGCACCGGTCTTCATCGCCTGCAGCCGGATGATGCCGGCCTCGTCCGGTCGCACCTGCTCGGCTTCGAGATCGAGCTTCTGGCCGCCGACCATCCCGCCGGCCCCGGCGGCGCGGGCGAGCGCCAGCACAAGGGCTGCGCGCCGCTCGGCCGGCAGCGCGGTCGCCTCGCCGGCGAGGATGTCGAAGGCGAGCGTCAGCAGTGCGTCGCCGGCAAGTATCGCGGTTGCCTCGTCGAAGGCCTTGTGCACGGTCGGCTGGCCGCGGCGCAGGTCGTCGTCGTCCATCGCCGGCAAGTCATCATGGATCAGCGAATAGCAATGCACGCATTCAAGTGCGGCCGCGACGCGCAGCGCCGCTTCGCCATCGGCGGAAAACAAGGCAGCACTTTCCATGACCAGGAAGGGGCGCAGGCGTTTGCCGCCGTTCAGCACGCCATGGCGCATCGCCGCCATCAGGCGATCGGGCCTCGCGATCTCGCCCGAAAGCGGGCGGTCGTCGAGCAACCGACGCAGCATCACCTCGACGGCGGCCGCGCGTCTGATGATCGCCATTTCGAACGCTATTTCGTCGTCATTCGTCATGGCCGGGACCGGTAGCCGACACTCAGACGTTGCGCAAGAAGGCAAGCGCCATTATGCCGGAGCGGTAAGAGCCCGTTTGGAAACTCACCTCCTGCGGTCATCTGAAGGCATTTTCCGCGCTTCCGGTGCTCACGTACTCGAATGTACGCTCCGCTCCGGTGCTCGAAAACACCGTCTTATGACCCTCGGGAGCGCGTTTCGAGACGAGCTTCGTGGCACGGGTTGGGCGGCTTGGCGGAACCGATCGTCGATCATGAGACCGAAAAGCTGGACATGGCGACGAGATCGCGAGGCGTGAACCGCCGCAATCTCAGGCGCTGGGTCCGGCGCGGCATCGTCGTGGCCGCGGTGCTGGCGCTTGTCCCGGTGGTGCTGACCTTTCTCTACCTGCCGTCCTTCGTGCATCCGGTGTCGACACTGATGCTGAAGGACCTGGCGACCTTCTCCGGCTACGACCGGCGCTGGGTGTCCATCGATGACGTGGCGCCCGTGCTCGCCCATTCGGTCATCATGTCGGAAGATGGGCAGTTCTGTTTCCACCGCGGCGTCGATCTCGGCGAGCTCAGGGGCGTCGTCGACGATGCGCTGGCCGGCGAGGCGACGCGCGGTGCATCGACCATCACCATGCAGACGGTGAAGAACCTCTTCCTCTGGTCGCGGCCGCTGGGCTCGGTGCGCAAGGTCGTAGAGCTGCCGCTGGCCGTCTATTTCGACGCGGTGATGTCGAAACGACGCATCATGGAAATCTATCTCAACATTGCCGAATGGGGGCCGGGCATCTATGGCATCGAGGCGGCGGCGCAGCACCATTTCGGCATTCCGGCAAAACAATTGTCCAGACGGCAGGCGGCCCTTCTCGCCGTCACGCTGCCCAATCCGATCGCCCGCAATCCCGCAAAGCCCGGGCCGGGCCTCAGGCGGCTGGCCAACCTGATCGAGCGGCGCGCCGGCCGCTCGGGCGCCTATGTCGGCTGCCTGGACTAGCCGGCACAAAAAAGATTCACCGCAGCGCTGGCCAAAACGGTGTCAGGCGTGTATAGGCACCCGACTTTCTCAGATTTAGGCCCCGACATGGCCCTTTCACGAGGGCGGGCGGGGCTTTTGACCATGTAGTGGAGCATATCCATGGCCGTTCCGAAACGCAAAACCTCTCCGTCCAAGCGCGGCATGCGCCGCTCGGCCGACGCCCTCAAGGCCCCGACCTATGTCGAGGACAAGAATTCCGGCGAAATGCGCCGCCCGCACCACATCGACCTGAAGACCGGCATGTATCGCGGTCGCCAGGTGCTGACTCCCAAGGAAAGCTGAGCCCAGCTTTTCCCTGGGTTTGAGTAACAAAGGACCGGCCTCTGGCCGGTCTTTTTGCGTTTGGCGGCCCATGCTCCGACCGCCGAGCCTCGAGCGGCGCAGTTCATCTCGTTGCCTGCTCCCGTTCCACGTGACTTCGGCGTGCATCCTCAGGGGATGGTCGGCCCCTGCGTGAACGCACCGTGACCCAGTACCGGCCACTGCCAAGTTCCCAAAATCGAACAAACGCTCGCCGAGGCAGCCGAGGCAGGTGGCCACCGCCCCCCTGCTGCTCGATGTTTTTCGATCGATATGGGATTGCTCTGTACGGTTTCTTATGCAATTTTCTGAATAATAGTCGGAAATCGACACAAATGGGGAAATGAATGTGGGATTTCGTCAGCACGAGTGACCTCGACGACACCGAACAGGCGGTGCTTTCCCAGCTCAAGGTCGACGGGCGGATGTCGAGTGTCGATATCGCCAAGCGCATCGGCGTCACTGAAGCGACCGTGCGGCGCAAGATGGCCCGCGTGCTCGAGGATCCGGATATCTCGATCCAGGCGGTCGTCCGGCCTTTGCGCAGCGATGTCGGCATCGCGGCCATCGTCGGGCTCGACGTCGACCGCGAGCACATCATCAGCGTTGCCCGCAAACTGTCGGAATACTCGTTCGTCGACAGCGTCTACGCCATGACCGGGCCGTTCGACATCATCATCCAGCTTACATTGCCGTCGACGACCAGCCTGCACGACTTCCTGGTCAGCGAACTGGCGAACGTTCCCGGGATCAAGGATTCCGAGAGCTACATGATCGGCCGCGTGTTCAAGCACTCAGGCCGGGCCTACCAGCGCAGTAAAACAGAAGAAAAAAGAGGGTAACAACAATGGGTGAGTTCTTTTTCGCATCGCGCCGCCGCGTCCTGTCCCTGTTTGCCGCCGCGCCGCTCGTCCTGTCATTCGCGTCCGCCTCCCATGCCGATGGTCTAGTCGACCAGATCAAGCAGCGCGGCACCATCGTCGTCGGCACGGAGGCCGCGTTCGAACCGTTCGAGTTCGTGCGCGACGGCCAGATCGTCGGCTACAACAAGGACATTCTGGACTATGCAGTCAGCCAGCTCGGCGTGAAGCTCGACCAGCTCAACCTGCCGTTCCAGGGGCTGCTGCCGGGACTGCTCGCCAAGAAGTTCGATCTCATGGCCACCTCGACCGGCATCAATCCCGAGCGGGCGGCGAAATATGCCTATACGCGGCCGACGGGCTCGTTCGAGAACGTCATCGTCGTGCGCGCGGACGAGGAACGCATCAAGAAGCCGGAGGACATCAACGGCATGGTCGTGGCGACGCAGCTTGCCTCTTCAGTGCAGCCCATCATCGAGGCCTATGACAAGGAGCTCAAGGACAAGGGCGGCAAGGGGGTCGGCGAGCTGAAGCTCTTCACGTCCTTCCCCGAGACCCACGTCGCGCTCGCCTCGGGCCAGGTCGACGCCATCGTCATCGCCTCACCTTCGGCGGCCGTGCTGATGAAGAACGTCCCAGACACCTACAAGGTCGTCGGCTCGATCGGTGAATTCTCCTATCTCTCCTGGGTGGTGCGGCCTGAGGACAAGGATCTGCGCGAATTCATCAACGCCAAGATCGGCGAGCTGAAAAACAGCGGCAAGCTCAAGGAGCTGCAGTTGAAATGGTTCGGCTTCGAGATGAAGACGCCGGACCAGGGCTATCTGCCGCCCGGCGCACTCTGAGCCCCGAACATGTCTGGCGCGGCGCGGACGATGCGCTGCCGCTGATAGCGCCCGCGCCGACGCCAGACGATGCTTTTCCGTTCGAGCTGAAAAATGTTCCATTTTTCAAAGACGCTGACCTTTCTGCCGCAATTCCTGACCGGTGCCGCCATCACGCTCGGGGTCTCGGCGCTGGGGTTCCTGGTCGGCACGCTGATCGGCTTCGGCCTGCTTGCCTGCGGCCGGTCGCGGTGGCGCGTGGTCCGCTGGATAGGCGCGCTCTACACCAGCTTCATCCGCGGCACGCCGCTGATCGTGCAGATCTTCGTGGTCTATTACGTGCTGCCCGGCCTGGTCGGCATCGACCTGCCGCCGCTTCTGGCGGGTGTGCTGGCGCTCAGCTTCAACAGCGCGGCCTTCGTCGCCGAGATCCTGCGCGCCGGGCTGACGCGCGTTCCCGCAGGCCAGTATGAGGCGGCCAAGGCGCTTGGCCTGAAGCCTGTCGTGACCTGGTTCAAGATCATCCTGCCGCAGCTCTTGCGCGCCGTCATTCCGCCGATGGTCAACGAGTTCACCATGCTGGTGAAGGCGTCGTCCATCCTGTCGGTGATAGCGGTGGTGGAACTCACGCGCACGGCGCAGAACATCATGAACGTCACCTACCGGCCGGTCGAGGCGTTCTGCATGGCGGCGGTGCTGTACTTCATCGTGTTGTTCTCCTGCAGCCTGCTGACCAGGCACCTGGAGCGCAAGGCGGACGGGGCGCGGGCATGAGCTTCGACGTCTCCGTCATCGCCGACAATTGGCAGATTCTCGCCAAGGGCTTCGGCAACACCGTGCTGATGTGCGCCGTCTCCCTGCCGCTGGGCTTCGCTCTCGGCATCTTGCTGGCGCTGGTCAGGCTGCGCGGCGGGCGGCTGCCGGCGGCGATCGTCTCGGCCTATGTCGAGCTGTTCCGCAACATCCCGTTCCTGATCCAGATATTCCTGTTGTTCTACGCCTTGCCGATGTTCGGCATCAGGCTTTCGCCGGTCGTGGTCTCGGTCGGCGCGCTGTCGGCCTATGCCAGCGCCTATTCCGCCGAAATCATCAGGGGCGCGATCCAGTGCATATCGCGGGGCCAGGTCGAGGCCGGCTACGCGCTGGGGCTGCGCTACCTCACCATCTTCCGCAAGATCCTGGTGCCGCAAGTGCTCGGCTATATCTTGCCGGCCGCCACCAACCTCACCATCACGCTGATCAAGGAATCGGCGATCCTGTCGGCGATCACCGTCCCCGAACTCACCTACATGGCTCAGAACGTCATCGGCCGAACCTTCTCGCCGGTGGAGATCTTCACCGCCATCGCATTGCTGTACTGGGGCCTGACCGCCCTTGTCGCGGCGATCTCGCGCAGCCTGGAGCACAGGCTGCAGCCCCATCTCGCGGCCCGCCGTGGCGCCTGATCCCAAAAAGCCTTCAACACAGAGGAGACCCCATGTCCAAGCTCACCACCGCGCCGCGCGATGTCTTCCAGACATTCATGAACTTCCCGCTGGTCGAGGATCTCGATACGCTCAAAGCCGATGTGGCCATCATCGGCATGCCCTATGGCGATCCCTATACGATCGACGAGCTGATCAACGACCAGACCAATGCGCCGACGGCGGTGCGGCGGGCATCCAAGCGCATCAGCCAGGCGCTCGACCGTTATGATTTCGACATTGGCGGGCCGGTCTTCGCCGGCCAGGATATCAAGGTGGTCGATGTCGGTGACGTGCCCGGCAATGCCGCCGACCATGTCGGGCATTACGGCAGGGCCGAAGCGGCGATCCGCAAGATCCGCGCCGCCGGCGCCCTGCCGATCACAATCGGCGGCGACCATGGCATTCCGATCCCGATCTTCAGGGCGCTTGATGGTGAAGGCCCGATCACTCTGGTGCAGCTCGACGCGCATCTCGACTGGCGCGACAATGTCAACGGCGTCAAGGAAGGCTATTCAAGCACCATCCGCCGGGCCTCGGAGATGGCGCATATCAAGGATATCTTCCAGGTCGGCGTCCGTGGCCAGGGCAGCGCGCGCACCGAGGAGGTGGAGGCGGCGCGCGCCTATGGCGCCAACATCATCACCACCAACGAGTGGCAGGATATGGGCACCGCCGCCTTGCTCAAGCGCATTCCGGATGGCGGCCGCTACTACCTCACGATCGACGCCGACGGGCTGGATCCAGCCGTCATGCCGGCGGTGGAAGGGCCGCAGCCGGGCGGTGTCAGCTACCGCCAGACGATCGAGCTGATCCAGGGGCTGGTCGGCAAGGGGCGCCTCATCGGCATGGACATCGTCGAGATCGCGCCGGCGCGCGACGTCAACGAGATCACCTCGATGACGGCGGGCCACATCATCCTCAACGTCATCGGCGCCGCCGTGCGCGCGGGCTACTTCAAGCGCTGAGCTTGCAGTTCCCGTTTGTTCCATGTCGGCCGGGCAATCGGCTGACATGGTTGTTGCATCCGGTCTTCGACCGTGTTTGCGGCCGCGCACGAAAAATCTTGACGCCGTGCCTGTGGAGCATTCTACAGAAGGTGCCCCCATATGGAGACGCCAGATGTTCGGTGCCGTCCCGCTTTTGATCGTGCCTTTCGTGCTCTACAATCTCGGCCTGCTCGGAATATTCGGCGGCGGCGACGATCCGTGGGCGAGTGAGATCTTCTCGTTCCGCATGATGTCGGGCGGGGTGTTCTCGATGACGCTCGGCGACCTGATTGTGCTGATCGGGCTGATCTTCCTGTTCCTCGAAATGGTGAAGTCGGCGCGCACGACCACGGCCTCGATCATGGACCATCTTCTGTCGATGCTGGTCTTCGTCGCTTTCCTGGTCGAGTTCCTGCTGGTGAAGGGTGCCGCGCACTCCATCTTCTTCACGCTGATGATCATCGCGCTGTTCGACGTGCTGGCCGGGTTCGCGGTGTCGATGCGGTCGGCCAGCCGCGACATCAATTTGAATTGAGGCTCAGCCCGGATCGGCGGTGAAGCCGGCGGCTTCGATGCCGGCAATCGCGGCTGCCTCGTCATTGTCGGATGTATCGCCGGAAATACCGACGGCACCGATGATGCTCCCTGCCTTGTCGCGGATCAGCACGCCGCCGGCGACCGGCAGCACGCGTCCTCCCGACACGTCGGAAATGCCGGCAACCAGATGCGGACGTTCCTTGGCGAAGGCCTCGACCTTGCGCGAGCCCATGCCGATGGCCAGCGCGCCATAGGCCTTGCCGGCCGACATTTGCGGGCGCAGGAACGAAGCGCCGTCCTGGCGCTGGAAGGCGACGAGATGCCCGCCGGCGTCGAGCACCGAGACGCCGAGCGGCTTGAGCTTGAGATCGGTGCCCCTGGCGAAGGCGGCATCAATGATCTCGACGGCTTTTTCGAGCGGCAGCGCGGTCATGGCAATCTCCTGTTGAACAGCCCGATCATCGGCGGTCAGCCGGGCGAGGCAATCCCGGTTTCGGTTGAAATTGCTTCCTGTGAAGCAGCGGGATGAAGGCGCCTGACCGGTGGCGTCACCACAGCTCGATTCAGGGCGAGGAATTGGCGGAGGGGGAGACGTTACTTTTTCTTGGCGCGGGCCGGCTTCTTGGCAGGTGCGGCAGGCGTGTTGGCCAGATCTTCGGCTTCCTTGGCGAGCCGCAGCGCCCGCAGCTTGTCGGTCTTGGCCTTGCGGGCATCGCTCTCGGCGACATACTCGGCCATGGCTTTCTGCCGGACCGTCGCCGCCTCTTCCTGCTTCTTGAAGCGCAGATCGGCACGCGCGCGGGCAGTGTCCCTAGAGTTCTCAACCAAGAGTCTATCCAATCCCATCACGTGTGATTTTCGTCCCTTGTAGCAGAGCCGGCCTTTCAACGGGGAAAATAGTTGGTCAGCCGGCCGGGCTGGCGTTGAGGGCCTTTTCGGCAACCACCGCTTCATAGGCGGCCCGCAGCGTTGCACGGACAGAGGGGCCGGGCGCTGTATCGAGAGGGGTGCCGAGATGCTCATGGCGCAACTCGGCCATGAATTTCTCCCACATTGGCGGCCCGCCCTTTTCAAGGAGTTCGGCGCGGATCGAAAGCTCCTCGCTGGTCGGCAGCCAGACGCGGCCCCAGGCGCCGAGATGGGCAAGGATGGGCACCAGTGTGATGGCCATCTCGGTCAGGCTGTAGATCGCCTTCTGCTTGTGACTGGGGTCGTCCGCCTTGGTCAGCATGCCGAGTTCCATCAGCCGCTTCAGCCGGTCGGCGAGGATGTTGGAAGCAATGCCTTCCATCGACCCGTTGAGCAACTCACGAAAATGCCGCCTGCCGCCAAAAATCATGTCGCGCAGGATGATCAGGCTCCAGCGGTCGCCGAACACCTCGAGCGAGAGGTTGATCGGGCAGCCTGACCGGCGATCGAGGGTCATTCGATGTTCTCCACGCAAAACCAGTTGCATTATCGTATCGGTTTTATTATCGTGCAACCGATTGCAAAATGCAAGCAGGTGAGGAGGCCAGCAAATGACAACCAAGGACTGTCCCGAGATCATATCCGAAACCTTTGGCGATCCGGCGGACCCCGCGCTGCTGTTGATCATGGGCGCTATGGCCTCGATGCTTTGGTGGCCCGAGGCGTTTTGCCGGAAACTCGCGGATGCCGGCCTCTACGTGATCCGCTACGACAATCGCGACACCGGCCGGTCGACCAAATACCCGGTGGGACAGCCGCCCTACACTTTCGACGACATGGCCGACGACGCGATTGCCGCTCTCGACAGCCGCGGCATCGGCAAGGCGCATGTCGTGGGAATGTCGATGGGCGGCATGATTGCCCAGTTCGTGGCGCTCAGGCACCCCTTGCGCGTCGCTTCGCTGACCGTGATCAGCAGTTCGCCCGTGGGGACCGACACTTCGCATCTGCCGAAAACGACCGACGCCTATCTGGAGCATTCGGCCGATGGAGCCAAAGTCGACTGGACGGATCGCCGCCAGGTCATCGACTTCATGGTCAGGGATGCGCGGGCGATCGCCAGCACCGCCCATCCGTTCGACGAGGCGGGGATGAGAGCGTTCATCGAACGGGATTACAGCAGGTCCGGCGGCTTCCTGAGCGCCACCAATCATTTCATGCTCAAGGGCGGTAACCAGTGGAAGGGCCGCCTGCCCGAAATAGCGGCGCCGCTTCTGGTCATCCACGGCACGTCGGATCCGATCTTTCCGGTCGAGCATGGCGAGGCCCTGGCCCAAGCTGTTGCCGGCGCGAAACTGCTTCGCATCGAAGGCGGCGGTCACGAACTGCATCCGGATGACTGGCCTGACATAGAGGCCGCCATCGTCGCGCACGTCCGATCCAGCTGAGACTTCGCGGGTGGGCCTTGACGAGCGAGGTTCACCGCAATAGTTAAGCAAATGCTTCAGTGTTACCACAGAAGCAGACGAGCACAAGAATGTCCCTGACGCTGCATTTCCATCCGCTGGCTTCCTTCTGCTGGAAGCCGCTGATCGCGCTTTACGAGAACGCCACGCCTTTTGCGCCGGTCATTGTCGATCTCGGCGACGAGCAATCACGCGCGGCCTTCCTGAAGATTTCGCCGACCGGCAAGATGCCGGCGCTGCGCGACGACGCGCGAGACCGCACTGTGCTGGAATCGACCATTGTCGTGGAATATCTGGCCGCGCACTATCCGGGACCGGTCGAACTCGTTCCCGCCGACATCGACCTGGCGCTGGCGGTCCGTCAGGCCGACCGCTTCTATGATTTCTATGTGCAGGAGCCCATGCAGAAGATCGTCGGCGACAGGTTGCGGCCGCTCGACAAGACCGATCCATTCGGTGTCGAACAGGCGCGCGGCCAGTTGCGCAATTCCTATGCCATCATCGAACAGGAAATGCAGTCCAGGGAATGGGCTGTAGGCGATGCCTTCACCATGGCCGATTGCGCGGCGTCTCCGGCGCTCTTCTACGCCAACAAGGTCGAGCCGTTCGGCGACAAATATCCCGCCGTGAAGCGCTATCACGACCGCTTGCTGCAACGCGCCGCCTTCATCAGGGTGATCGAGGAGGCGCAGCCCTACTTCAAGTTCTTCCCCTACAACAACGGCTGATCGCGATGCTGCACGATCCCGCCCAACTCGACCTGATGTTCCAGGCGCTCGCCGATCCGGCGCGGCGGCAGATGGTCGACCGGCTGTCACGCGGCCCCGCCTCGGTGAGCCAGCTGGCCGAGCCGTTGGCGATGTCGCTGTCGGCGGTCGTCCAGCACCTCAATCTGCTGGAAGCGAGCGGCCTCGTGCGCACGCAGAAGGTCGGGCGGGTGCGCACTTGCCAGATCGATCCAAGGGCGTTGCGAGCGGCCGAGCACTGGATCAATGAGCGGCGCCTCTCGTGGGAGCGCCGGCTGGATCGGCTCGGCGATTTCCTGGCCGAAAGCTAGAGAGGAAAATGTCATGTCGAAGACCAAATCCGAACTGGTGCGCGGCTATTTCGCCGCCTTTCAGGCCGGAGACCGCGCCGTGATGGGTTCAAGCATGCTCCCGAAGACCGGCCTCCGGTTTTCAGGGTCACGTTCCGGGCAATTCAATCCACCAAGGAAGGTTTCATGACTGAGCGATCCGTTGTCCATTCCACCTTTGTCGTCGAGCGGAGCTATCCGGTGGCACCGGCGAAAGTCTTCTCCGCATTCAGCAGCCCGGATGCCAAGCGGCGCTGGTTCGTCGATCCCCATGACCCGGTGCCCACCCGGCACGAAATGGACTTCCGCGTCGGCGGCAAGGAGGTCAATGCCGGCTGCCCGAGCGACGGGCAAATGCATTTCTTCAACGCGGTCTATCAGGACATCGTGCCGGACGAGCGCATCGTTTACAGCTATGAGCTGCTGTTCGGCGAAACCCGCGTTTCGGTGTCGCTGGCGACGATCGAGTTTGTGGCGGAAAGCGGCGGCACGCGGCTTGTGATGACGGAGCAGGGCGCCTTCTTCGACGGCCACGACACCTCAGCCACGCGCGAGCATGGAACGAGCGAACTGCTCGACGCGCTCGGCGCCTTCGTGAATTCGCAATGCTGACCGGGTTGCTCAAGTGCCGGAGGCAGAAACGATCAGGCTTCCCAAAATTGATCGAGCCAGATGTTGAGTCTCAGGAAGCCGGCATTGCTCACCGTATAGACACGCCGCGTGCCTTCAGCCTTGGCGTTGACCAGCCCGGCGTCGAGCAACACTTTCAGATGCTGTGATACGGCCGGGCGGGAGACTGGCAGTCCGGACGCCAATTCGTTGACGGTCTTCGGACCGCGTCGAAGTTCTTCCAGAAGATGGCGCCGATTGGGGTCGGCGATCGCCATGAAGGCGTCGGAAAACATCATGCCTCATTTGTGAGGCAAAGTTTTTCAAATCTCAACTGTTTGCTTCTGCTTTTCTTCTCGGATCGAGCCGCAATGCTTCGGGGGTCACCGAACGGTCGGCCGGCTGCGTCTTGAAGGCGTCGCGATCCTCGATCGGCACCGGAGCGCGGCGGCTGATGCGCAGCAGCGTGTAACCCGCCAGGGACAGATGCGCCAATGCGGTCGCCAAGAACAGGCCCTCCGGGCGCATCCAGCCCATCAGGGCGGCGGCCAGCAACGGCCCGATCATGGTGCCGAAGCCGTAAAGCAGCAGCAGGCCACCCGATACCTTGACGAAATCCTCGGAGCGGGCGTGGTCGTTGGCATGCGCCACGGCAATCGAATAGAGCGTGTAGGCGAAAGCGCCGTAGGCGGCGGTGAAGACGAGGACGAAGACTGCTGAGCGCGGCTCGAACAGGAAGATGAGAAGCGCAAACAGCGCCGCGCCGAAGGCAGCACCGGCCAGCACGAAACGGCGGTCGGTCTTGTCGGAGAGACGCCCGGCCGGAAGCTGCATGGCGGCACCGGCGACGACCACCAGGCTCATCATCAAGGCGATCTCGGCGGTGGAGATGCCGATGCGGGCACCGTAGACCGCGCCGAGCGTGCCCCAGGCGCCGTTGGCGATGCCGATCAAGAGGCAGGCGATCGCCGACACCGGCGAGTTGGCGTAGAGCCCCCTGACGTCGAGCTTGACGTCCTGCAGCGGCTTCGGGAGGGAAGCGCTCGAAACCGCTGTCGGCAGAAGCGACAAGCAGAACAGGATGCCGGTGATCATGAACAGCGACGCCGATTTCACGTCGCCGCCGGCGACGATCATCTGTCCGCCCATGATCGAGGCATAGGTGACCATCATATAGAGGCCGAAGACGGTGCCACGGTTCTCGTTGGTCGCCTTCTCGTTCAGCCAGCTCTCGATGACCATGAAGGCGCCGGCCATGGTGAAACCGGTGAAGGCACGCAGCAGGATCCAGACATATTCGTCGATGACCAGGCCCGTCAGCAGCGCCACGATGGCGCCGGACGCGGCAAAGGCGCCGAAGGCGCGCACATGCCCGGCACGGCGCACGATGCGCGGCGCAAAGAAACAGCCGGTGACGAAGCCGCCGGCCCAGGCCGTGCCCATCAGGCCGAGCGAAGCGGTCGAGAACCCTTCCAACTGGCCGCGCAGGGGCAACAGCAGCCCGTGCAGTCCCGATGCCGCCAGAAGGAAGGCGGTGCCGCGGAGCAGGGAAAGGATCGGTCTGTAGGCTGCGAGCATTTTTTGATCCGGCTGAGGGCTGGGAGGGGCGCAGGTTTGAAGACAGTCGCATTCGGGCTTTTCGGCGGCGAACGGTTACCTCAGCGAATTATCCGCGGCGGAACAGCGCCTCGGCCGCCGACTTGGTGTTGTCCTTGGTCTTGAGTTCGGCCTCCAGCCGGGCGATCTCGTCGCGCAGGATGCCGATGCGCTCGGACAGTTCACCGACGGAAAGCAGCGACAGGTCTTGCCCGATCTCGTGCGGGCGTGCCTTCTTCTTGGGTTCGTCGTCGAAGATCGCCATCGTCGCTCCTCCTACGCCAGACCAGATTGGCCATTTGCCTGATTTGGCAATCAGCATACATAGGGCAGGGGCATCGATGCAAACAGCCGGTAAAAGCCGGCTAGGAAAGACGGGAAACTTCATGGCGAGCGGACAGAAAATTCCGGCACGGATGACGGCGATCGCGATTTCGGAACCGGGCGGGCCCCGGGTGCTGAAGCCGGAAACGCGCGACGTGCCGCTGCCCGGCCCCGGAGAAATCCTGATCAAGGTGCATGCCGCCGGCGTCAACCGGCCCGACGTCCAGCAACGCAAGGGCGCCTATCCGCCACCCCCCGGCGCATCGGACCTGCCCGGCCTCGAAGCGTCGGGCGAGGTGGCGGCGCTTGGCGACGAGATATCGCGCTGGCGCATCGGCGACCGGGTCTGCGCGCTCACGCCCGGCGGCGCCTACGCCGAATATGTAAGGGTTCACGCAGGCAGCGTTTTGCCGCTGCCGGCGGGCTTCACCCATACCGAAGCGGCGGCGGTGCCGGAGAACTACTTCACCGTCTGGCACAATGTCTTCGAGCGCGGCGGCCTGAAGAAGGGTGAGACGCTGCTGGTGCATGGCGGCTCGTCCGGCATCGGCACCACGGCGATCCAGCTCGCCTCGGCCTTCGGCGCCTATGTCATCACCACTGCTGGCAGCAAAGAGAAATGCGACGCCTGCCTGAAAATCGGCGCCGACCGCGCGATCAATTACCACGAGCAGGATTTCGTCGCCGCGGTCAAGGAGGCGACCGAAGGCCGGGGCGCCAACGTCATCCTCGACATGGTCGGCGGCGACTATGTCCAGCGCAACTACGAGGCCGCCGCGATCGAAGGCCGCGTCGTGCAGATCGCCGTCCAGGCAGGTGCCGTGGCGAGCGCCGACTTTTCCAAGATCATGGTCAAGCGGCTGACCCATACGGGTTCGACGCTGAGGCCGCGCACCGTGGAATTCAAGGCAGCGATCGCGGCCGCGTTGGAGGCGCAGGTGTGGCCGCTGCTGGGCACGCGAAAGGTGGCGCCGGTCATGGACATGATCTACCCGCTCACCGATGCCTGGCGCGCGCATGAGCGAATGGAGGAGGGGGATCATATCGGCAAGATCGTGCTCGACGTCGGCTAGGCCCATATCACCTAAAATCTCGACACCGTCCCCCGGTGCGCGCCCTGCCTGCAAGATGAACAGAAGCTTAATGGTGCAATGCAGCATTTGCATCATTGCTATGCAAAATCAGCCGTTCAAGTCCTCATCGATGATCACTATTTGAGCATCATCGAAACGAACCCAATTCAGGAGGACTACCATGAACCCGATCCGCGCTTTCCGTAACTGGCGCATGTACAACGAGACCGTTCGCGAATTGAACCGCCTCAACGCACGTCAGCTCAGCGACCTCGGCATCAACCGCGCCGACATCGAAAGGATCGCCCGTCAGGCGATCTGATTGCAAGCGCGACCCCGCCGCAAGGCAGGGTCGCAATGCAGAGCCGACGCAGACGCCTTGTTCGTCGCCGGTTCCGAACCCGCTGGACCCTGTCCGGCGGGTTTTGTCTTTTGGGGGGCCAGTCGGCGTGAGCCACCGTCACCCGTGTCAAGCACCAGGCGGCTTGACCTCTGTTTTCAGCATGGCATCTTGACGAATGGGGACCGGTTGCCGCGTGAGCGCGTGGCTGGCAGGGCAGGCATCGACGAAGGCTTCCACGCTCATGTTGGATGATCTTACCGACAAGATCTACGAGGCTGCTTTCGTTCCGGACCTATGGCCGGAGGTACTGGAAGGCATAAATAGCGCCTCGGACTCGGTGGGCGGCGCCGTGTTCCTGTTTGCCGACGAGCAGCCGGTGCGCGGAAGGACGGTGCCGTTGCTGCAGGACTTGCTGAGCGAATTCCTTCTGGGCGATACGCTGCAGTTCTCCACGGCGGTCTCACGCATGTGCGCGGTGCAGCCGGCGAGTTTCGTCGATGTCGAGAGTTTCCTGACAGCCGAGGAAATCGAGAACGATCCCATCCGGGTCCGCCTGCGCGCGCTCGGGATTGGCGCGCATACCTGTACCGCCATCCCGATGCCGAGCGGCGAACTGGCCATCTTCGTCTTCCAGCGAAGGCTTGGCGAGGGCCGCTACGACGCCGGGAGCTTCGACATTCTCGACGGTTTGCGGCCGGCCATGGCGCGCGCCAGCCTGATCGCCGGACGGCTTGGCCTGGAGCGGGCCAAGGGAACCGTTGCCGCCATGACGGCCATGGGGCTGCCGGCGGCCATTCTCTCATCGAGGGGGCATGTGCTCGCCGCCAATCAGCTGTTCGAGAGCATGGGCTCTATCTTCCTGCCGGTCGCCTTTGGCGGCATGGCAATCGTCGATGCGGATGCCAATCGCCTGTTTCAGCAGGCCGTCGTCGCTGCGCGGGGGGACGCCGAACCCTCGGTCCGGTCCATCCCTGTTCCGGCCGCCGCCGACAGGTCGCCACTGATCCTTCATGTCCTGCCGCTGCGCCGCTCCGCCCACGAGATATTCTCGGGCGCCGACATCCTGGTCGCGGCGACGGCGGTGAACGCCAGTTCCATGGTGCCATCGCCAACACTGCTTGCCGGACTGTTCGACCTGACGCCGGCCGAGGCGCGCCTGGCCTCGGCACTTTCGCAAGGGCGAACCCTGACGGAGGCGGCGGCGAGCGCCAACATCACCGTTAAGACCGGGCGAACCTATCTCGAACGGATATTCGCCAAGACCGGAACGCGCCAACAGAGCCAGCTTGTCGCGCTGCTCAAGGGCACGGAGCCGTTCCGGTAACCGCCGGTTCGCGGTTTTCGGCGGGCTTTTCCAAAAACATTGCGAAGCGGCCAGGGAACGGTTATACAGGCCCCGAATTTCCCATTTTGGTGGCTCTAAACCACCGCCCGCGCGGGAACGCGGGCGAACGAGAAGGATTTTTGCAATGGCCAATACGCTGCTGATGCCCAAGGCGACCGCCGTCTGGCTGGTCGACAACACCGCGCTTTCCTTCGAGCAGATCGCGCAGTTCTGCGGGCTGCATCCGCTCGAGGTCAAGGCGATCGCCGACGGCGAATCGGCGCAAGGCATCAAGGGCATGGATCCGATCATGACCGGCCAGCTGACCCGCGACGAGATCGCGCGCGCCGAGAAAGACCCGAACCAGCGCCTCAAGCTTTCCGACCCCAAGGTGCGGGTGCCGGAATCCAAGCGCAAGGGTCCGCGCTACACGCCGCTGTCGAAGCGCCAGGATCGGCCGAACGCCATTCTGTGGCTGGTGCGCAACCATCCCGAACTCAAGGACGCGCAGATTTCGCGCCTTGTCGGCACCACCAAGTCGACGATCGAGCAGATCCGCGAACGCAAGCACTGGAACTCGGCCAATCTGCAGCCGATGGACCCGGTGACGCTGGGTCTCGCCTCGCAGATCGACCTCGACATGGAGGTCAACCGCGCCTCGCGTGGCCGCGAACAGGCGCAGCCGGTCGGCGATACGCTGCTGCCGGCGGCATTGACCGAGCGGCTGGTGCCGGCGCCGGAGAAGCCGAAGGACGAGGACGCCGAGCTCGACGCCAACGCCGTCTTCGCCAAGCTGTCAGCGCTGAAGTCGAAGGACACCGATACGGACGACGAAGAATAGGCTTTTCGCCAATTCGACAAAAAAGCCCGCTTCGAGCGGGCTTTTTTGTGCGGTCGGGCAAATCTCAGCTTCGCGCCGCGCGGTCGGGCGCCATGCCGTAGTCCTCGCTGCGCTCCACCGCCCGGTAGAAATCGGCGAGCTGCTTGCCGCGTTCCGGCTTGAAGATGCGGCCGGCGATGACCACCGAGGCGATGCGGTCGATGCGGAAAGCGCGAAAATCATCACGCATCTCGCACCAGGCGACCAGCGTCCAAACCTTGCCCCAGAACCATAGGCCGAGCGGCCTGATATCGCGCGCGGTACCGCGACCGGCTTCGTCCGAGTAGTCGATGGTCAGCACCTGGCGTTTTTCGACCGCGCGCTCGATCAGGTCGATCGCCTCGCGGGCGGCGTCGCTGACCACCCACATCGGCGTGTGGATCTCGGTGCGGGCGATGCGATCCTTTTCGGCATCGGGCAGTACGGCACCGATCTTGACCAGCGCCTCGTCGGCGGCGCGCGCCATGGCAGCGCCGCCAAAGGCGCGCACCATGCGGGCGCCGGCAACCAGCGCCACGATCTCGTCACGCGTGAACATCAGCGGCGGAAGGTCGAAACCCTCCCTCATCATGTAGCCAACGCCAGCCTCGCCGTCGATCGGCACCCCGGTCGACTGCAGGTCGGCTATGTCGCGATAGATGGTTCGCTCGGAAACCTCGAGCCATGTGCCGAGCTTCTGGGCGGTGACCAGGCGGCCACCACGCAGATGCTGCACGATCTGAAAGAGCCTGTCGGCGCGGCGCATCGTTTGCTTCCCCAGTGTCTTTCCCATGCATGCCGTGGCTCCCGGACCGGATCCACTTCCACGTGACATGCATTACGGTTTCAGCCCTTCGCGCTTACGCTGCGCGGCAACGAATTCCGCGCCGAAGGACAGTTTCCTCGTTGTCGGCGTCTTCGCATCAAGCACGCGCCAGAAGGGAGCGACGTCGCTGAGCGTCATGCCGCGCTCGAGATCCTCCTTGGCCGCCTCGGCGACCGTGCGCAGATGATAGCCTATGGTGACCGGGCATGTCACTTCGGCGCCGTGCTCGATGGCGAGCGCGGTGCGCAACGCGCGAACGTCCATCTCGACACCTTCAGCAATCGAGCGGATGAAATCATCGACCTGGCGCGCGGTTGGCACCAGCATGGGCTGGCCCTCGACGACGTCTCCCATCGTGCGCGGCGTTGGTTTCACGCCGTTGATGCCAGGCGTGTTCAGCCTGTCGTTCCAGCTTTTCATCGATCGTCCTCTCGGCCGGCCATGCGCATCAGTCACCATCGCACGCGCCTCCTGACAGCATACTGTCAGGAGGCTTCAGCATACTCTTTGGCGAACAGCGTCCGCATCTGCGCGAGATCGCTGCCTTTTTCGGGATAGAGCGTTTGTAGAAAGGCAAGGGCGAAGGTGCCGGGCGCAGAGCCCGGCGCGGAAACGATCCTGCCGTCGGCCACGGCATGCGGCACGTCCTGATAATTGCCATCGCCGGCATAGCCGGCTTCGTGGCGGTTGATCCAGTCTCGGCCATTGCTGGTATGCCTGGCCTTCTCGAACATGCCGGCTCGGGCCAGCGCCAGCGTCCCGGCACAAATGCCGCCAACGACACCGCCGCGCGCCGCGACGGCCGTCAGCAGTTCGGAAGCATCCGGCGGCGCCTTGCCCGCCCACTGGTCGGAACCGATGACGGCCACGGCATCGAGATCGATATTGTCATCGGCGTCCGCCGAACCGTCCGGTGTCAGGCGAAAACCGCTGATTCCGGTCACCGGCTTGCCTCCCGGCGTCAGCGACACGGCGCGAGCGCCGCACCACTCGACCGCCGAGGCCGCCAGCAACCCATATTCCCAGTCGGCAAAGCCCTCGATGAAAAGGAAGCCGATTGTCTTGTTCTCGGGCATGAGCTCGCTCCATCCCTCGCGCCGGACCTGATATCTGGGTGCTGACGTGTCAGCCTCCAACCGCTGGCTTGAAAATTCTGCTCAATTGCCGTGATGGCGACGCTCGGCATACATGTCGGGCCAGCCGATATCCTTGCGAATGTCGGCGGGCAGCGCGTTCATGAACCGCTGCGTGCGGATCTCGTTGCGCATCGTGCGGATCTTGCCGACATAGTGCTGCATGCCACGCAGAATGGTAAAACCGTTCATGACCAATCTCCTCTCTCTAACTGGAGGCAGTATCGCATACCCCTCCTGACAGCAGTCTGTCAGGAGGATGGCAGGTCGTATCGCGACAGTTCCGTTCTCGTCATGGCAGGTCCTGCGGGTGCGGGTCGTTCACCAAGATCAGCCAATCTGGCCGTATTGTTCATCGCCTGGCGACAAACCGTCGGGACAGGCGGCCTTAAGCGGGACGACCGGAGTTCTGATATGAAAGGAGAAAATTCTTCCCCAAAAACAGGGAGACGACCATGAGCATGCAACTGACAGGAATTCACCATCTGACCGCCATCACCGCCAATGCGCCCGGCAATCTGCACTTTTACACGAAGGTGCTGGGCCTGCGGCTCGTCAAGAAAACGGTGAACCAGGACGATACCTCGGCCTACCATCTCTTTTATGCCGACGGCGAGGCAACACCGGGTACGGACCTGACCTTCTTCGACTGGCCGGTCGGCCGCGAACGGCGTGGCACGCACAGCATCGCGCGAACCAGCCTCAGGGTCGGCAGCCAGGAGAGCCTTGCCTGGTGGAAGCAGCACCTTGCCAGCGAAGGCATCGTGACAGGAGAGATTGTCGATATCGGCGGCTACAAGTCGCTGGATTTCGAGGACCCCGAAGGCCAGCGCCTGCGGCTCGTCAGCGATGACGGAAAGGGCGGCAGCCATCCCTGGGCGCAAAGCCCGGTGCCGGCCGAACATCAGATCCGCGGGCTCGGGCCGATCGTCATCAGTGTTCCCGACATCACCAACACCGAGGCGGTGCTGACCAGGGTGATGAACATGCGCAAGGTACGCGACTATGCCTCGCCGGACGGCGAGGGCCAGGTCCACGTGTTCGAAATGGGCGCGGGCGGGCCGGCGGCGGAGCTTCATGTCGCCGTGCAGCCGGGGCTGGCACCCGCAAGGCAAGGCGCCGGTGCGGTTCACCACGTTGCCTTCAGGGCGCCGGACCAGGAGACGTTGCATCATTGGACGGCGCGCCTTGCCGAATTCCGGCTGCCGTCGAGCGGCGAGGTCGAGCGTTACTACTTCCGCTCGCTCTATTTCCGTGAGCCGAACGGCATCCTGTTCGAGATCGCCACCGACGGGCCGGGGTTCACCGCCGACGAGCCGCTGGAAACGCTCGGCGAAAGCCTTGCCCTGCCGCCGTTCCTGGAGGCAAAACGCGCTTCGATCGAGGCTGGCCTCAAGCCGCTGAAGTAGATCGTTGCGCGGTTAGGTGCGGGCGCCGCGTTCCGGTTCTGGATCGCGTCGTCTTTCTTTCCCGGAGACCGAGCGAAACCGCTTTGACAGGTGACGGCGTTGCTGGTCAAAGGCGGCATGACGAAACTCCTCGCCCTTGTCATCGTCGGGTTCATGGTGATCCAGCTCATCAAGCCGCTCGGTTGGCCCGGGCTCAGGCGACGCGGCGATTTCTGGAAATTGGCGCTTCTCGCGATGGCGGCGATTTCGCTGGCGGCCGTGCTCGGGCATTTGACCTAAGCTGTCACGCCGCCTGGCCATAGATATTCAGTCGCCAAGCACAGGGTCGACGAGATGTCCCGCCCAGGCCCGGTAGCCGGCCTCCGAGGCATGGAACCCGTCGGAGGCAAAACCGGCTTCAGGGTTGGTGATCGGCAGGCGCGGCGCTGGCACCGCGCCGCGTTCCAGGCAGAGGCGTTCGCCCATCCGGTTCATCGCGGTGGCGCGGACCTCGAGGATCTTGCCGAGCAGCGACGGCATGGCCGGCGCGCGCGTGAACTCCAGCACCGGCGACCATACCACGCGCGCCTCCGGCCATTTGGCGCGCAGCGCGTAGAGCAGGCCGCCGAACTCCTTCTTGAAGCGCGGCACGGAATGAAAATTCTTGGTGTCGTTGGTGCCGATGGCGAGCACGATATGCGTCCACGGATCGGCCGACAGGTTGGGCAGGACATGGTCGCGGATCTGGCCAGATGTCGCCGAATTGAAGCCGGCGGCACGCCAGCGCACAGCGCTGCCCGTGCGCTGCGCAATCATCACGGCGAGCTGCGCGGCAAGGCCGTTTTCGGAATTGCCGATGCCGACCGACGCGGCGGAGGAATCGCCCAGGACCAGCAGCGAGATCACCGGGGCCTTGCCCGAGATCTCGTGCATGACCGGGCCTTGCGCCGGCAGCATGCGCGAGGTGCGGCGGCGCACGCCCAACCCCTGCCAGACATAGACCGGGAAGGCGAGCCAGGTGAGGATGGTCGGGAAACGCATGGCAATACCGTGAAAAGACGAGGCAGCCTTAGCGCATGTTTTGATCGGCGTGAACGGATCCCCGCCTCATCGGCCGATGCCCTTTGTTTTGGCGCAATTCCGGACGGGAAACCGTTTCACGCTTTTTCTGAAATTGCCCTAGGGGCAAGCGTCGTCCTGCCGCGACCTGTTTCCATAGTCGTCGTGCAACCGCACCCAGTCCATCGAAGTGCCATAGGGGCCGGTCTCGCCGCGGCCTTTCGGCGCCATGTCGAGATATTGATAGGCGCCGATGAACTGCTCGCTGCCACGGGCGCGCGACATGAAGGTCAGGAAGATGTCACCGGCTTCCTCCCTGTAGAAGACAGTGGTGCCAGGCAGGTCCTTCGATGTCGACACGGGCGTTTCGAAATTATAGACGGCTTCGCCGGAGGCGATCTGCCTGTCGGTGAAGGAGACCTGCATGTCGAAGTTGAAATCCGAGGCGTAGGAGGACACCCAGTCGAATTTCCATCCCATGCGCTGCTTGTAAGGCAGCAACTCGGCGAGCGGCGCGCGCGCGATCACGACAAGCGACACGTCATGATGCCTGAGATGCTGGTTGGCGCCGTCGATGTGATCGGCGACGAAGGCACAGCTTTCGCAGTGATGCGTCGAGCCCGGCGCGAACACGAAGTGGTAGACGATCAGCTGGCTGCGGCCGGCGAAGAGATCGGCCAGTTTCTTCGGTCCGTGTTCCGCCTCGAAGACATAATCCTTCCGCACCTTCAGCCAGGGTAGCTTCCGCCGCTCGGCCGCAACGCGTTCGCGTAACCGCGTCAGTTCCTTCTCGCGGTTTAGATGTGCCTTATGGGCCTCGAACCAGTCTTCGCGCGAAACGACCCTGTTGCGATGCATGAACTTCTCCCTGTCTGCACCCCAAGGACGTACGGGATGGGCGCGAGCCGACATCGCCGCTGCCAGGAATGCCCAGAGGAAATAAGAATGCGAATGCCTTGCCCCAAGGCCGGCGCGCCAAAACAAAAACCCGGGCACGTCGGCCTGGGTTTGAAGGGAAGGGATAGCAGGGGGTCTTCAGGCAGCCTGTTCCAGGCTCGCCTTCCATTTGCCGAGTGCGGCCAGATGGTTCATGTGGGCGCGGTGGGTGAAGGCGGCCTGACCGGCGGCGATGTTGGACGCCTTGCCGCTCCAGGCCTTCTGCGGCGCCGCCTGCAGCGCGCGGCCGTAGGAGAAGGTCAGCTTCCACGGGTGCGGGCCGATGGCGTTGATGGCGTTGAGGTTGGCGGTCGCCTCCTCGTCCTCCTGGCCGCCGGAGAGGAAGGCTATGCCCGGTACCGCCGCCGGCACCGTCTCGCGGAACAGCTTTATGGTCTTTTCGGCGACTTGCTCGGGACTGTCCACGGTGCCCGACTTCTTGCCCGACAGGACCATGTTCGGCTTCAGGATCGTGCCTTCAAGCACGACGCGGGCCGCGTAGAGCTCGTCGTAGAGCCTTGTCAGCGTCGTCTTGGAAACTTCGTAACAGGTGCCGATGTCGTGGGCGCCGTCCATCAGCACTTCAGGCTCGACGATCGGCACGATGCCGGCTTCCTGGCAAAGGGCGGCATAGCGGGCGAGCGCATGGGTGTTCGCGCCGATCGAGGTGGCCGAGGGGACGCCCCTGGCGGTGTCGATGTCGATCACCGCGCGCCATTTGGCGAAGCGGGCGCCGAGCTTGTAATAGTCGGCAAGCCGTTCGCGCAGGCCGTCGAGGCCTTCGGTGACGGTGTCGCCGGGAAAGCCGGCCAGCGGCTTGGCGCCAGCATCCACCTTGATGCCGGGAATGGCGCCTGATGCCTTGATGATGTCGACCAGAGGCGTGCCGTCGGCGGCCTTCTGGCGGATGGTCTCGTCATAGAGGATGACGCCGGAAATGTACCTGGTCATCGCGTCCTTGGCGCGGAACATCATCTCGCGATAGTCGCGGCGACTGTCGGCGGTCGATTCGACGCCGATGACGTCGAAGCGCTTCTTGATGGTGCCGGAGCTTTCGTCGGCGGCCAAAAGGCCCTTGCCGTTGGCCACGATCGCGGCGGCAATGTCTTCGAGACGTTCGCTCATTCTGCTTCTCCTGAACCGGTTGATCTGCGCCTAGCAGAACACTACCGC
Source organism: Mesorhizobium sp. M8A.F.Ca.ET.165.01.1.1 (assembly GCF_004792065.1). Taxonomy (NCBI): domain Bacteria; kingdom Pseudomonadati; phylum Pseudomonadota; class Alphaproteobacteria; order Hyphomicrobiales; family Phyllobacteriaceae; genus Mesorhizobium; species Mesorhizobium sp. M8A.F.Ca.ET.165.01.1.1. The sequence continues at coordinate 145,562 of NZ_SRTH01000012.1, forward strand.
CAAAGGAATGACGCCGGAAAGCTCGAATCGATTGAAAGTCGCCGGCGCCGCCGCCGGCTCCCTTCGAGTTGATCGGATTGCCGGGGAGCCGCCGAACGCTTCAGCGCTTCAGCACGTCGACGCCGGGCAACGGCTTGCCTTCCATCCACTCCAGGAAGGCGCCGCCGGCGGTCGAGACATAGGTGAAGTCGTCGGCGACACCGGCATGGTTGAGCGCCGCCACCGTATCGCCGCCACCGGCGACCGAAACCAGCTTGCCGGCCTTTGTGCGCGCGGCCGCATGCTTGGCCGCCGCCACCGTGGCGTAATCGAACGGCTCGATCTCGAAGGCGCCGAGCGGACCGTTCCAGACCAGCGTCGCCGCGCGGTCGATCCATTCGCCGATTGTCGTCACGGTCTTGGCGCCGACGTCGAGGATCATTCCATCGGCTGGCACGTCGGAGATGGCGACGGTCTCGCAGGCGGCGCCCGCCTTGAACTGCTTGGCGACGACACCGTCGACCGGCAGGATGATGGCGCAGCCGGCTTCGGCGGCCTCGATCATGATCTGCTTGGCGGTCGGGGCCAGGTCATGCTCGCAAAGCGACTTGCCGACATCGGTGCCGCGCGCGGCGAGGAAGGTGTTGGCCATGCCGCCCCCGATAACCAGCGCGTCGACCTTCTTCACCAGGTTCATCAACAGGTCGATCTTGGTCGAGACCTTGGCGCCACCGACGATGGCGACGACCGGACGCACCGGATTGCCCAAGCCCTTCTCCAGCGCCTCAAGTTCGGCCTGCATGGTGCGGCCGGCAAAGGATGGCAGCAGGCGCGCCAGCCCTTCCGTCGAGGCGTGCGCCCGGTGGGCCGCCGAAAAGGCGTCGTTGACGAAGATGTCGCCATTGGCGGCGAGCCGTTCGGCAAAGGCGGGATCGTTCTTCTCCTCGGCCTTGTAGAAGCGGGTGTTTTCGAGCAGCAGCACGTCGCCCTTGTCCATGGCGGCGACAGCGCTGCCCGCCGTGTCGCCGACGCAATCGGAGGCGAAGCCGACGGGGCGGCCGAGCACCTGCGCGGTGGCCCTGGCGATCGGCTCCAGCGAGAATTCGGCCGAGGGGCCATCCTTGGGCCGGCCGAAATGGGCGAGCAGGATGACCTTGGCACCCTTGCCGGACAATTCGGCGATGGTCGGCGCGATGCGCTCGATGCGGGTGGCGTCGGTGACCTTGCCGTCGGCGACGGGAACGTTGAGGTCGACGCGCACCAGCACGCGCTTGCCGCTTATGTTGCCGATGTCGTCCAGTGTCTTGAAGGCAGCCATGCCGGTCCCTTTCGTCTGAAAATCGCCGGGACCATACCCCGCATCGGCGGCGATGCAAGGCTTAGGCCGAGGTCGGATGCGAAATTTTGAGACCGGCGCGGACATAGTCCGTGAATACCACTCCGGCGTATGTGGGGGCGGTGCAAACGGTCGCCCGAGTCAGCGTTCGACCGATGCCTTCTCGACCGGCGGCTCAGGGGTGTCATCCGCTTGTGCCGCCACCTGCGCCTCGGCCGGCTTGCGCCAGTTGCGGATAAAGGCGCTCAGACGGTCGCCCATCTCGCCGGCGCTGAGGAAGACCGGCACGCGCGCAACCGGCGCGGTCGGCTCGAAGGAGAGGCCCAGACCCGTGATCCTGCCCTTGTCGTCGACATCCCTGACGATCAGTTCGATCGGGCCGAGCAGCACGCGGTCGGCATATTCGGCATGGCCGCCGAGCCGCGCTGTGACCAGCGCGCCGACGGTCTGTTTCTGCTCGGCCTCGGTGAGACCGGGCGCATAGGCGGCTTCCAGTTCGGCTGCGGAACGCGCCGGATCGACGGCGAAGGCACCGAAGAAATCGGCATCCTCCGGGTCGACCACGGCGCGGCTGGCAAACAGCTTGTCGAGCAGGCGCGGATAGCGGTCGGGCACGAAGATGTAGACCTGATCGCCGGCGGCGAGCCGGCCCATGTCCTGGAAACGCATCGAACGGCCGTCACGCAGCACCAGCGAGGGCCGGGCCCAGCGCGGGATGCGCTCGCCGCGCGCCACCGGGCTGCCCGGCGCCACGCGATAGGCAAGGAGCTCGTGATGCGCGGAGCCAGGCAGTTCCAGTTCGACCTTGTCCAGCGGTCCGAGCCGCGCCGGCACGATCAGGCCGAGGCGCCGCGCCAGCGGGCCGACCGTCCAGCCCTGGATGACCAGCGACACCAGAACGATGATGAAGGCGGCGTTGAAGATGGTGCGGCCGTTCTCCAGCCCGCCGAGCAGCGGTGTGATGGCGAGCAGGATCGAGACGGCGCCGCGCAGGCCGACCCAGGAGACGAAGGCGACTTCGGGACGCGGCAGGCGGAATGGGATCAGGCAGAGCCACACGGCGACAGGTCTGGCAATGAACATCAGGAACAGGCCAAGCGCTATCGCAGGCACCATGATCGCCGGAAATTGCGAGGGCGTGGCGAACAGGCCGAGGATGAGAAACATGATGATCTGCGCCAGCCACGACATGCCGTCCTGGAAGCGCTTCAGGATGGTGACGGCGCGGATATCGGAATTGCCGGCGATGAGCCCGGCGATATAGACCGCCAGGAAGCCGGAGCCGCCAATTGCGCCGGCGGCAGCGAAGACCATCAGCGAGAGGGTCAGCACGAAGATCGGCAGCAGGCCATGGTCGAGGTTGAGCCGATCGACCAGGCGTACGATGGCGAGGCCGCCAAGCACGCCGACAATGGCGCCGAGGCCCATGTTGACGAGGAAGCCGAGGATCAGATTGGTAACCAGGACATTGGCTTCGGGATTGGCGTGGGCGGCGATGATCTCGACCAGCGTGATGGTCAGGAAGATGGCGATCGGATCGTTGGTGCCCGATTCCACCTCGAGCGTGGAGCGCACGCGCTCGCGCAGATTGATCTCGCCGGCGCGCAGCAGGAAGAACACCGCCGCCGCGTCGGTCGAGGCGACGGCGGCACCGAGCAGGAAGGATTCCAGCCAGCTGAGGTCGAGCAGATAATAGGCGGCGGCGCCGAACAGGCCGGTGGTAAGAAGCACGCCGAAGGTCGCCAGCGACAGGGCCGGTCCTGCCGCCTGCCGCAAGGCGTTGAGCGGCGTGCCGAAACCGGAATCGAACAGAATGACGGCGAGCGCCAGTGAGCCGGCAAAATAGGCGATACGGGCGTTGTCGAACTGGATGCCGAGGCCGTCGGTTCCGGTGGCGAGCCCGATGCACAGAAACAGGAGCAGGAGGGGGGCGCCGAAGCGGAAGGCGATCAGGCTCGAAAACGCGGCGGCGACAACAAGCGCCGTGCCGACCAGCGTAACGAGATAGATCGCATGCTCCATCCGTGATTTGCCCCTCGAATTCCTCTGCCTGCTGGCTTTACGGGAGAGTGGGGCGAAGGCGTGACCAGTGCAAGGCGGGAGGGTGGTTTTTTGCCCAGCGCCGCCGATTTTCGCGTTGCTGCTCCGGCAAACGAAAACGCCCGGACGAAGCCGGGCGTTTCGAGTGTCGGAAAGCGGATCTCGATCAGGCGATGGTCTTGCCGAAAGCCACGGCGGTGTCGCCCATGCGGTTGGAGAAGCCCCATTCATTGTCGTACCACGACAGCACCGAAACGAAGTTGCCGTCCATCACCTTGGTCTGGTCGAGCGCCATGATCGAGGAGCGCGGATCGTGGTTGAAGTCGATCGACACGTTCGGGTGATGGGTAACGCCGAGGATGCCCTTCAGCTTGCCGTTGGAGGCGGCGATGACCGCTTCGTTGATTTCCTGGACCGTGGTCGCGCGCTTGGCGATGAACTTGAAGTCGACGACCGAGACATTCGGCGTCGGCACGCGGATCGAGATCCCGTCGAGCTTGCCCTTGAGATCGGGCAGCACGAGGCCGATCGCCTTGGCGGCACCGGTCGAGGTCGGGATCTGCGACAGGGCGGCGGCGCGGGCGCGGTAGAGATCCTTGTGCATGGTGTCCAGCGTCGGCTGGTCGCCCGTATAGGAATGGATCGTCGTCATCATGCCCTTTTCGATGCCGACCGTTTCATGCAGGACGGCCGCAAGCGGCGCCAGGCAGTTGGTGGTGCAGGACGCATTCGAGATGACGATGTGGTCCTTGGTCAGCTTGTCGTGATTGATGCCGTAGACGACGGTGAGGTCGGCGCCGTCGGCGGGAGCCGAGACCAGCACGCGCTTGGCGCCGGCGGTCAGGTGCGCGGCGGCCTTGTCGCGGGCGGTGAAGATGCCGGTGCATTCGAGCGCGATGTCGACGCCGAGTTCCTTCCACGGCAACTGTGTCGGGTCCTTGATCGCCGTGACCTTGAACTTCTCCTTGCCGACGGTGATCTGGTCGCCGTCGACCGACACTTCATGGGGGAAGCGGCCGTGCACGCTGTCAAAGCGCAGCAGGTGGGCATTGGTCTCGACCGGGCCGAGATCATTGACGGCGACGACCTCGATGTCCTTGCGGCCGGACTCATGGATGGCGCGCAGGATGTTGCGGCCGATGCGGCCAAATCCGTTGATGGCAACTCTGACGGTCATTGTTCTCTCCCTGGGAGCTGGAAGGCGATTGGTCCGCAGCTTCATAGCGGCGGACGGGCGAAGAATCCAGCCGCAGCGGGCCGGATTTAAATCGATTAGGTTAGGCCAGTTCGGCGAAACCGCTTTTCACGCGATCTCGCCGGATTTTGTTTGGTGCATGTCGTTCCCAACGCCGCGATGCAATTTTGGGCGACCTGCCCGGGCCTCACTTGCCGTGAAGGCGGGCTTCAGCGGCCTTGGCAGCCGCATCGGCGGTGATGCCGAAATGCGGATAGAGCTGCTCGATGGTGCCGGAGGCGCCGAAGCCGGTCATGCCGATGAAGATGCCGTCGGAGCCGATGAGATGGTCCCAGCCCTGGCGGATGCCGGCCTCGATCGCCATCTTGATCGGCGCGTCGCCGATCGTCTTCTTGCGATAGGCGTCGCTCTGCTTGTCGAACAGTTCGAAGCAGGGCACCGAGACGACACGGGTCGGGTGGCCATGCTTTTCCAGAAGGTCGCGGGCGCCGAGCGCGATCTCAACCTCGGAGCCGGAGGCGAAGATCGTCACCGCGGCTTCACCGCTGGCGGCGGCGAGTTCATAGGCGCCCTGGCTGCTCAGGTTCCTTTCGGTGAACTCGGTGCGCACGGTCGGCAGGTTCTGCCGGGTCAGCGCCAGGGTCGACGGCGTCTTTTCGGATTCGAGCGCGATCTGCCAGCATTCGGCGGTTTCCACGGCGTCGGCCGGACGGAACACATTGTGGTTCGGGATGGCGCGCAGGGCCGCCAGGTGCTCGACCGGCTGGTGGGTCGGGCCGTCTTCGCCCAGACCAATGGAATCATGGGTCATGACGAAGATCGAGCGAATGCCCATAAGCGAGGCAAGCCGCATCGAGGGGCGGGCATAGTCGGAGAAGCACATGAAGGTGCCGCCATAGGCGATGAGACCGCCATGCAGCGTCAAGCCGTTGATCGCGGCAGCCATGCCATGCTCGCGGATGCCGTAGTGGACATAGCGCTGGCCGTAGTCGTCCGGCGTGATGTTCTTGGTCTGGCTGGTCTTGGTGTTGTTGGAGCCGGTCAGATCCGCCGAGCCGCCAATGGTCTCCGGCACCGCGCCATTGATCACTTCGAGCGCCATTTCCGACGATTTGCGGGTGGCGACCTTCGGCTTGTCGACCGAGAGCTTCTTCTTGTAGTCGGCGATGACGGCGTCGAAATTGCCTGGCAGCTTGCCGGCGAGGCGGCGCTCGAACTCGGCCTTCAGCTTCGGATCGGCCTTGGCGAGGCGGCCTTCCCAGTCGGTGCGCGGCTTGGCGCCGGCCTTGCCGGCGGTACGCCAGGCGTCGAGGATGTCGGCCGGAATCTCGAAAGGCGGCGAGTCCCAGTTGAAGAACTTGCGCGCGCCCGCGATCTCGTCGGCGCCGAGCGGCGAACCGTGCGCCTTGTTGGTGCCGGCCTTGGTCGGGGCGCCGAAGCCGATGGTCGTCTTGCAGGCGATCATCGTCGGCTTGTCGGAATGGCGGGCGGCTTCGATGGCATAGGCGATCGCTTCCGGATCGGTGCCGTCGATATGGCTGGCGTTCCAGCCGGAGGCCTGGAAGCGGGCGACCTGGTCGGTGTTGTCGGCGAGCGACACCGGGCCATCGATCGAGATGTTGTTGTTGTCCCAGAAGACGATCAGCTTGTTGAGCTTGAGGTGACCGGCAAGCGCGATGGCTTCCTGGGACACACCTTCCATCAGGCAGCCGTCGCCGGCCAGCACATAGGTGTAGTGGTCGACGAGGTCATTGCCGAAGGCGGCGTTCATGATGCGCTCGCCGAGCGCGAAGCCGACCGAATTGGCGAGGCCCTGGCCGAGCGGGCCGGTCGTGGTCTCGATGCCGGTGGCATGGCCGTATTCGGGATGGCCCGCCGTTTTCGAACCCAACTGGCGGAAGTGCTTGATCTGGTCGATGGTCATGTCTTCGTAGCCTGTCAGATGCAGCAACGAGTAGAGCAGCATCGAGCCATGGCCGGCCGACAGGATGAAGCGGTCACGGTCGGCCCAGTGCGGGGCCTTGGGGTCGTATTTCAGGAAGCGGGTGAACAGCACCGTGGCGATGTCGGCGCAGCCCATGGGCAGGCCGGGATGGCCGGAATTCGCCTTCTCGACGGCGTCCATGGAGAGAAAACGGATCGCATTGGCCATCCGGTCATGTTGTTCACGCGACGTCATGGTTCCTCCGAGGTGGGGGTTTGAGGGCTTGGGAGAGCCCTTGAAAAGGGTGCGCGACACATAGCAGGCGCGGGCTTTTAGTCAACAAATCGGGTGCAGATTTGCCGGTCTTGTGATGCCGTCGGCGGGCCTACATTAGCGTTAGCGGGGGACAGTCGCGAGAGCTTTGTTGACGTTGCCTTCACCCGGTGCCTAATGTTTCTGACATAACGCGTTCTGAACGCGAACGATTCGGTGATGGGCAGGGCACAGGACGAAGGCCATGACCGGGGAAACCACGCTCAAGGAAGTAATCGCCAGGCTGAGCAAGGCCATCGAGGGGCTGGAAAATGCCGTCGCGGCCAAGCTCGAGCATGAACGAGACTATTCGGAAGCCGAGGCCGAAGTGCAGCGGATGAATGCCGATCGCTCCCGGCTGGCGCAGGAGCTCGACAATTCCGAAGCGCGCGCCGAACGGCTGGAAGACGCCAACAAGGAAGTCTCGCGACGGCTGGTGACCGCGATGGAAACCATCCGCGCCGTGTTGGACAGATAGGAGCTGGCCCGATGGCACAGGTCACGGTTTCAATCGACGGCAAGCAGTACCGCATGGCCTGCGACGAGGGCCAGGAAGAGCATCTGATCGATCTCGCCGAACGCTTCGACCGCTATGTCTCGCATCTGAAGGATTCCTTTGGCGAGATCGGCGACCAGCGGCTGACCGTCATGGCCGGCATCATGGTGATGGACGAGCTTTCCGAACTGCAGAAGCGCGTCAAGGGCATGGAAAGCGAAGTGCTGACCTTGCGCAAGACGCGCGACGAGGCGCTGACCAAGGCCGACAAGAGTGACAGCGTGCTGACCAGCGCGCTTGGCGCCCTGGCGCAGCGGATGGAAGATCTGGCGACGTCGCTGGCGATCACCAAGGCCTGAGGCGCGCCTCGCCGATCCCTGGCGTTTGTCTCATGCCCGATGTCGCGCCTTATTTTTCGCGCCCGATCCGCGGACACGGAAAAATTTTTGCCCGCCGGCTGAATAGCCGTCATCTCCAGCGTTTAATCAGTCACGCTGCGGTGCTACGATCGGGCGCCGGCACCGGCCGGCGAAAAGAATACCGGCTACATTTCACAAGGGGTAGGGATAGGTCATGAGTCTTCGTATCAACGACATCGCGCCGGACTTCACCGCAGAAACCACGCAGGGAGCCCTCAAATTCCATGATTGGATCGGCGACGGCTGGGCGATCCTGTTCAGCCATCCGAAGAATTTCACGCCGGTCTGCACGACCGAGCTTGGTACGATGGCGGGTCTCGAGGGCGAGTTCAAGAAGCGCAACGTCAAGATCATCGGCATTTCGGTCGACCCGGTCGAAAGCCACGGCAAATGGCAGGACGACATCAAGACGGCCACCGGCCATTCGGTGCACTATCCGCTGATCGGCGACAAGGACCTCAAGGTCGCCAAGCTCTATGACATGCTACCAGGCGGCGCCGGCGAGACCTCGGAAGGCCGCACGCCCGCCGACAACGCCACCGTGCGCTCGGTCTACGTCATTGGACCGGACAAGAAGATCAAGCTGGTGCTGACCTATCCGATGACGACAGGGCGCAACTTCGACGAGATCCTGCGCGCGGTCGATTCCATGCAGCTCACAGCCAAGCACCAGGTGGCGACGCCGGCGAACTGGAAGCAGGGCGAGGACGTCATCATCACCGCCGCCGTTTCCAACGAGGATGCGATCAAGCGCTTCGGCGCCTACGAGACCATCCTGCCTTATCTCAGGAAGACCAAACAGCCTTCCGCCTGAAGCCAACGCGTCGCAACCGTTTTTGGTTTTTCCGCTTCTGCGAGCCAAGTCATGCTTGACTGGCCCGCGGGAGCGGACAACCATGCCCGCAATGGGTTCCGGTGGAGAAAATCGTTCCTGCCGGCCGTGGGGTGAGGGAGCCGGACGTGGATGTAGCTTTGGCCAGGCCTTTGGTCAGCGGCTTCTATGACAAGCCGACCGGGGCCATTCAGTATGTCGTCACGGACCCGGCGACGAAGCGATGTGCCATCATCGATCCGATCCTGGATTTCGACGAGAGATCCGGCGCCACCGGTACGAGGAGCGCGGATGCCCTGCTCGGTTTCGTCGGGGAGAACGGGCTGGAGCTCGAATGGATCCTCGACACCCACCCGCACGCCGACCATATCTCGGCGGCGCATTACCTCAAACAGAAGACCGGAGCGCCGGTGGCGATCGGGGACAGGATCGTCGACGTCCAGGCCCTGTGGAAGGTCATCTACAACTGGCCCGATTTTCGCGCCGACGGCACGCAGTGGGACAGGTTGTTCGCCGAGGGCGAGACGTTCCGGATCGGAACCCTTCCGGTCAAGGTGCTGTTCTCGCCAGGACATACGCTGGCGTCGATCACCTATGTGGTGGGGGATGCGGTCTTCGTGCATGACACGATGTTCATGCCCGACAGCGGCACGGCGAGGGCGGATTTCCCTGGCGGCAGCGCCGCACGGCTCTGGCGCTCGATCCAGGACATCCTGGCGTTGCCCGACGAGACGCGTGTCTTCGTCGGCCATGACTATCAGCCCGGTGGCCGCGAGCCCTTGTGGGAAAGCACCGTGGCGATACAGAAATCCACCAACACCCATCTTGTCGCCGCGCGCACCGAGGCCGAGTTCGTGGCGCTACGCGAGGCGCGCGACCGCACATTGCCGATGCCGCGGCTGATCCTGCATGCGCTGCAGGTCAACATGAACGGCGGACGGCTGCCGGAACCGGAAGCCAATGGCCGGCGGTACCTCAAATTTCCACTGGATTCGCTTTGAGGTAACCGTGGCTCGCTGGGCGTACAAAAAAGCGGCGCCAGTTTCCTGACGCCGCCTTGATATTCCTGGCCGATCCCGGCTTTAAGCCGCCGGCTGTGCCTCAATGGTGCGCAGCGCCTGCATCTGGCGCTTGGCGGCGGCCTTGACGGCATCCTGCACCTTCTCGAAGGCGCGCACCTCGATCTGGCGAACACGCTCGCGGCTGATATCGAACTCGGCCGACAGTTCTTCCAGGGTGAGCGGCTCCTCGGCGAGGCGACGGGCCTCGAAGATGCGCCGCTCGCGATCGTTGAGCACGGCCAGAGCGCCCGACAGCATGCCGCGCCGGTTTTCCAGCTCGTCCTGCTCGATCAGCATCTCTTCCTGGCTTTCGTGGTCGTCGACCAGCCAGTCCTGCCATTCGCCGGACTCGCCTTCCGTCGCCCGGATCGGCGCGTTGAGCGACGCGTCGCCGGACAGGCGGCGGTTCATCGACACCACTTCGGCCTCGGAAACGTTCAGCCGCGTGGCGATCTCGGCGATCTGGTCGGGCTTCAAGTCGCCGTCGTCCAGCGCCTGGATCTTGCCCTTCACCTTGCGGAGATTGAAGAACAGACGCTTCTGGTTGGCGGTCGTGCCCATCTTGACCAGGCTCCACGAGCGCAGGATGTACTCCTGGATCGAGGCCTTGATCCACCACATGGCGTAGGTGGCGAGGCGGAAACCACGCTCGGGTTCGAATTTCTTGACGGCCTGCATCAGGCCGACATTGCCTTCCGAGATCACCTCGCCGATCGGCAGACCGTAGCCGCGATAGCCCATGGCGATCTTGGCGACGAGCCGCAAATGGCTGGTGACGAGCTTGTGCGCGGCCGTGGTGTCTTCATGCTCGGCGTAACGCTTGGCGAGCATGTACTCTTCCTGCGGCTGAAGCATGGGAAAGCGGCGGATTTCTTCCAGATAGCGGCTGAGGCCGCCTTCGCCGGAAACGATACTGGGTAATGACTGGGCCATGATAGCGCCCCCTCTCTATTGGAGTGATGCCCCCGAAACGCGGCGGGCATGTGACGCGAGCACCAAAAGGCTCGCCCGCGACATCAGAACTTATACAGGAACAAAACCAGAAAAGACAGGCATTTGTTCAACACGAAACAGTGTGTCACGTTGAAGTGAACAATGCCACTCAGGTTTTTTGATGGCAGGTTCAGAGTTTGCGAAAGCTGCCGACAAGTTCCTCCATGTCCCCCGGTATCGGCGCCTCGAACCTCATCGTTAGATGGGTAGTGGGATGCCGAAATGCAAGGAGCCAGGCATGCAAAGCTTGCCGGGAAAATGCCTTGACCTGACTTTTCAGGGGCTCCGGCAGTCGGTTGGCCTTGGTACGGAACGCCAGGCCGTAATCGGGGTCGCCGATAACGGGGTGGCCGATATGGGCCATGTGAACGCGGATCTGGTGGGTGCGGCCGGTTTCCAACCGACATTCGACGAGGCTTGCGGTGGCGAATTCCCGCTGGTCATCGCCGAAACGCTCCTGCACGGCAAAGCGGGTGACGGCGTGGCGCGCGTCGTCGCGGCCCTCCGGCACGACAGCGCGGCGCACCCGGTCGGCGGCGCGGCCAAGCGGCGCGTCGATCGTTCCAGTAGGCCTCTGCGGTATGCCCCAGACCAGCGCAAGGTAGGCTCGTTCGAGGTCGCCCGTCAGGCCGTGGTCGGCGAAGGCCTCCGACAGCGCCTTGTGGGCGCGGTCGGTCTTGGCGACCACCATGACGCCGCTTGTCTCCTTGTCGAGTCGATGGACGATGCCCGGCCGGCGTACCCCGCCGATGCCAGACAGGCTGTCGCCGCAATGGTGGATCAGCGCATTGACCAGCGTGCCGGTCCAGTTGCCGGCGCCGGGGTGCACGACCAGCCCGGCAGGCTTGTTGATGACGATCAGTTCGTCGTCTTCATAGAGCACGTCGAGTGCGATGTTCTCGCCCCGTGGCTGCGCCGGTTCCGGCTCCGGCATGGCCACCGAAACATTTTCGCCTGCGCTCATCTTGCGCTTGGTTTCGTCGACCGGCTTGCCGTCGATGACGACGGCGCCTTGCCTGATCAGCATCTGCACGCGACTGCGTGACATGTCCGGGCCGAGGGCCGCCGCCAGCCACTGGTCCAGGCGTTGGCCGGCCGCATCCGCGCCGGCGACCAGCAAGGTGGGCGCAGCCCCCATCAACAGGTCCTCTATCAATTCGGGGGCCTCTTCGCTATGAGCGCTCATCGAAAAACCATTCTGGAATATTTGCCATGGCCCGGCCCGATGCCGATGAAGAACAGGAAAAGCCGCTTGACCCCGAGGTCGACAAGCTGCGCGGCAAGCTCATCCGCTTCATGGCCATTAATCTCAGCCTGCTCTTTCTGGCTCTTATGGTGGTGATCGCGGCGATTGTCTACAAATCACGCAAGGCGCCGCCGGCCAACCCGGCGCTGTCCGGCGACGTCCAGAAGCCGGCGGGCGAGCCGGCCAGCGCCGATATCGTCCTGCCGGTGGGCGCCAAGGTGGTCAGTCAGTCGCTGTCGGGCGATCGTCTTTCGATCGATGCAGAACTCGCGGACGGGAGCCGTGCGATCTTCGTCTATGATATAGCAGAGCGCCGCCTGATCGGCCGTTTTGCAATCCGCAACAAATAGGCAGGCAAAGACGGTGGCCGGATACTCCGAACATCGCCGTGTCGCGACCGTGGCGCTGGTTGTCGCAGACTATGACGAAGCGATCGCCTGGTATGTCGGCCGGCTGGGCTTTCTGCTGGTCGAGGACGTCGATCTCGGCGGCGGCAAACGCTGGGTGATCGTCGCGCCGGCAAACGGGCAGGGCGCCAGGCTGCTGCTTGCCGAAGCATCCGACGAGGCGCAGAGGAAAAGCATCGGCAACCAGACCGGCGGCCGGGTCTTCTTGTTCCTCGAAACCGACGACTTTGCCCGCGACCACGCAATGATGCTGGACAAGGGCATCGAGTTCCGCGAGGCGCCGCGTTGCGAAGCCTATGGCACCGTGGCCGTTTTCGCCGATCTCCATGGCAATCTCTGGGACCTGATCGAGCCGAAACGGCAGGGCTGATCAGAGCCGTTCGGCAAAGTCCACGAAGTCTGGAAAGCCCAGTTGCTTTTTGCCAGCCGCCAGCCTATATCGCCCCTTCTTGAGCGCGCCCATCGTCTAGCGGTCAGGACACCGCCCTCTCACGGCGGGAACAGGGGTTCGATTCCCCTTGGGCGTACCAAGCAACGGCGCGGTCGTTGATCTCAGGACAATCGAACAATTTCTCACCAGTACCGGCATGGGCTCTGCATGCCTCGAAAGAGCGCGCAAATGCCGCGAGAGCCCGGGACGTCGTGTGCCCGGATCCACCCAATTTAAGTCAGGCCGCGGCGCTTGAAAGCGCTGCGATCTCTGATACTTGCGGGGCGGGGTAGCTTTCGCGGCAACGCGGATTTCGGGTCGGGTAGAGTTTGGAATGACTTCCGTGACGATGATATGCACGCACTGCCATGGCGGCGGCAAGGTTTTCGATTGCTCCAGATGGCGTGCGTCAAAAGGGCATTGCTGCCCGCAAGGGACGCATCAAAGTGGTTGTCCCGGAAAGACCATGGTGTGCGCGCAGTGCGCGGGTCTCGGGACGGTGCCAGAAGCCGAATTCAGGGCGGTCGCATAGGCCGTCCTGCCGCAAGAGGATGGCTTCGCGGCTCAGCGATTCCCGACTGGGCGCGTGGGACGACAGGCGCGTTAAGGTTTGGTTTACCAATAGCCTGTCTATTGGGGTCAATTCGCTTTCGGCCCGCGACCACGGATGTACTGGCGCAACTGCCGAGGTGAAAAGGAAAGGTCGGCTCAGTGCCGGCCTTTTTGTTTTCGGCTATTGGCTCACATTGGCCATGCTCTGTCCGAACAACTTTTTGGCAAGGGATATTGCCATTGCCGGTGTTGGCTCTACCATCGATCCCGGCGGTCCCGTGCGGATTGCCGGCTGGTCGTGACGATGAGGGCTTGCGATGAAGGGTGTTGCCGAACTGGTCATTGCGGGTGTGATGTCGATAGGGATCGTCTGTCCGTCGAATGCCGCAACACTCAACAACATGGACGATGTCGGAGCCGCGATCCAGTCATGCTGGACGCCGCCCGCCGATGCCGGGAATTCGACTGTAACCCTGAGCTTCAGTTTCAAGCGCGACGGCACTCTGATCGGTCCGCCGCGGCCAACCGCGGCCAACGTGGCCGGGGACGAGAAGGCGCGCAAGTCGTTCATTGATGCGGCCGTCGCCGCGGTCAAGAATTGCACGCCGCTGAATTTTTCACCTGATCTGGCGCAAGGCATTGGCGGCAACGTCTTCACGTTGCAATTCGTTTCACCCAAGAAATAGCTCTCAAGACAATTGCTGCCGAGCCTTTTTCCCCAGCCGGCAGATCAATGGCTCAGGCGCCGCAGTTCGGCATGCCGTGCCAGGTCCGGTGTCTCGAAGACATAGTCGCTCCAGGCCGATTCCGGAATCTGCCCTGCGAGATAGCACTCCAGCAACAGGTTTTGCTCGGCATTAAGCGGCCGTGGGGCACGCTCGTGATCCAGCCCGAGAGAGTGAAAAAGGTTTCTTGTCAGTTCCGATACCGTGAAGTGGATCGACATCTGCGTTCTCCTTCGCCCTTCAACGCAGCAGCACGGGCAAAGGTTTCAAGGCCAGCCACCGGTAACGCCTGATTGATCGCATCGGCTAGAGGGATCGCTCAATGCCCCCGGTTGGAGGCCGAGAAGTCCAGCTTGCTGGTCTTGATGTTGCTGGGGATCACTTCCCCGGCGTCCTGATCCGTGAGTGTGCGGGCCGTCAGCCCGACGACGCGGTCAGCCTTTAGGCGGATATCGATCCGGACGACAGGTCCGATTTCAAATCACCGGTTACCGCAACGTGCTTTCATTCCAGATGACATGCCCGTCGTCGTCCCAAAGCTGGTGGGCGCGCGGGAACAGGGTTCGATTTACTTTGGGTGGACCAACTGCTCGGTCGTTGCTCCGCAAATCATCGAACCGTCGACGCACGCGATCATTTCGTTGCGAATGGTCGCAAGCGCAGTCTGCTTTGGTGCCCCTCCGGACAGGGGGCCCCCGATGGGTATACACCGCGGAAATATGATTTCTGCCATTTGTCCTGGGCAGGTCTTGATGCCGGATCGGCCAGCGCGGCGTTGAAGTTGTCCCGGCTTTCCGACCAATGCTTGAACTCGCCTTGGAGCTCCGGATTTTCAGCAAGGTTGCGTAGCTCCGGCGTCACGCTGTCGAGACCGCCACGCGCGAGCGGGAACAAATGGCAAAAAGGTTCGCCGGTTTCAAAATGTACCCTCTGGTTCGGGCGCGTGAACTTCCAGTTCATGGTGAAAGTGTAGGGCGACCAATCAGTCTCGATGATCCCCGACAGTGCCGCGATGCCGTCTTTCGGACGATTGAGGGGGCCGGTCACGAACAGATTGGTTCCAGGGTCCGTCCGGAAAAGACAAGGGACGTGGAATGTGAGCGTTCCGTTGCCAAAATGGGTGACCGCTGGTGGAACAGTTCCAGGTTTTGGCTTTATTCGGATAGCGTCGACGCTGCCGCGGCCGTCCCAGATGGCCGAAAAGGCAGTCGCGCACAAAATTTCCCAGCCATGAGCATTGGCTATGTTCAGCGGCAGGCATCGGTAGGCAAACCGCTCGTCGGTATTGTCCATCCAGTCCCGTTCGGGCGGTGCAGGCCGGATGCGCAACTCATGTCCCTCGGCGACGTAGGCGATAAGCTGATTCATGAGATGGAGGCTCTGTTGTTGCCTGAACGAGTTTCGCTCTTGACCGCCCTCGATGGCAACAGGATTCGCCATCGCCTGGGACGCACCAGCCTGGTGCAAGGTCGCGCTCGCCACGAGGCGCGGCCCAGGTACTCACATCGGCACGTTACCATCTCACCTTCAGTCCGATCTGGCCGCCGAACGTCTGCTGATGGGTGCTGTCGATATCGAACGAATAGCTGACGTCGCCGAATGCTGAAACGTTATTACTGACGTCGAAGGCCGCGCCGCCATTCAGCTCGAGCCAGGTTCCGCTGGTGTCAAGCACAAGCGGGGTGGTGTTGAAGGTAACGACCGACTCCGCCGAAAAGCCGTGCCAAAGGTTGATGCCGGCATGTGCCAGCACCTTTCCCATGCTGTGTTCCAGGCGTGCCCCGATTCGCCCGGTCATTGCGTCGAACGGGTCGTGGCCGATGGCGGAGAATGGATCCCGGCTGTCATCGAAGTGGATGCGCTGCCATATCAGCTGCGCTTGCGGCTCAATCGCCCAGTCTTGGGCAAACATGTAGGGCAGGCCCGTCTCGGCCGAGGCGGCGAAGCTGTTGCCCTGAACATCGCTGCCGATTCCGCGATTCGATTCGGAGGTGCCGTCAAGCCAGGCGTACTTGGCCACGACATCGACATACCAGCCGCTAGGTGCTGTGTGGGTCCAGTAACCGGCGATGCTGTTTTCGGTCAGATCGAGACTTCCGGCGGGCAACTCCAGGCCGCCCAGCACGTTGCCGCTGATGTCGCCGGACGCTTCGGCATGCGTGTAGAACAACCCGAAACGGTCGACATGGCCGTTGTCGTGTTCGACGCCTGCGATATCGCTGCCAATCTGCAGGCCCCAATAATTGCCGTTGAATTCCGGTCCAATTTTGAAGTCGGCGATGCTGAGCGTTGCGTCGGCGCCAAGATCGCTTTGAGCACCGAACACGCGGCCCCAAACGGCGGGCGGCGGGCTGCCATCCGCCGGCATGTCCGAGCCCTGCGAGTCGGGGGCTGAATATATCAAGGCGCCATCACCGATCAGAAGCGACTGGTCGCCGCGTCTTTGATGGAAAGTGCCGAGCGTCATCAGCCCCATTCGCTGTGCAACGAGCGGCGCGATCACATGCCCCGGAACCTCCGGACGAACGTTCGGGATCGGCGGTGGTGGTGGTGGCGGCGGCGGTGGTGGCGGCGGCGGTGGCGGCGGCGGTGGCGGCGGCGGCGGTGGCGGCGGTGGCGGTGGTGGCGGTGGTGGCGGCGGTGGCGGCGACACTGTGTTGCGCAGGAACCAGTCGTTATCCGTGGCCGCTGATGGCGTCACGCCGCCGCGAAACAGATTGTATTCGAATACACCGGCGGCGACGGGGCCGCCGAGCGCAAACGCGCCGGCAGTGGTGGTGGCGCCGTTGGTCGCATCGACAACCTGGATGCCGTTGCCGGTCGTCAGGGCGCCAGGCCCGTCAACATTCGTCACAAGAATGCTGGTCGAGCCACGCCCCGCGCCATTCTCGATAACAAGCCGATCGGAGGGAGAATTGTCGGTGCCAAGGAAGGTGTTGAGCAAAAGACGACCATCCTGGCCGACGTAGTTGCCGTGGATCGTGAACGTGTCATGCAGGGAGGTTCCGGTGCCGGGCGCCGGCGAATCATTCGTTAGGTCGATGGCCCCGGCATTGTTCACCGTGACCAGCTGCGACGAATCGAACGGCACGACCCCATAACCGAACGAATTGCCCGCCAGGACCGAACTGGTGGAATCGATAGAGAGCGTCCCAGTTCCTGTTTGCGTGTCGCCGAGCGTCAGAACGCCCGTCGTAAAGATGAACCTCAGCTGCGACCGGTTGGTGAGCCTGAAGTCTTCCCAGTTGACAATATTCGTGGGTTGGTCGCCCTGCTGAGCACCCTGGTCGTTGGTGGTATGGTCCCAGGTAAACGTGTCGGTCCCCAAGCCGCCGTCGATGATCTTGCCGGCGGTCAGGTTGTTTTGCGTGAGACGGACAAAAAGGGCAGTGTCATCGCCATCGCCCATCTGCACGGTCGCTGCGACATTGCCGACGATCCACCTGAAGTTGTCGTTACCCGAGCCCATGTCGACGGAAGTCTGAACATCTCCCGCGGCCAGATCCAGTACATCATCTCCGGCGCCGAGGCTGATCGAGCCGGCGAAGAACCCGAGGTTGATCACGGCATCGTTAGAATTGCCCGTGCTGGTGACGCCGTTCTGAACCTGACCGTCGGCAAAGTTGATGATGTTGTTGACACCCGACCCCGCAAGAAAGACGCCCCCGTCGATCAGGCCATGGTTGTTTAGCTGGAAGGTGCCGTTGTCGGTCGCGCGAACTGCATTGTCCAGCACCCCTGCGTTGTTCAAGGTGAAACTGGTGTTGCCTATAGCGATCACATCGGCGTTGGCCGTGCCTAGATTGTTGAACGTGCTTGTGCCCGGTCCCTCAATCGTGACGGGAGCGTTGAAAACCGCCGTGGAATCGGCATTGACCGTGACCGACAACCCCGCGGACGTGAAGCCGCTATTGATTTGCCCCCTGCATTCAATAATCAGGGTACCGGGAGGCGCTTCCACGCAGGCGGCAAAAGCCCGCAGATCGCTCAGGCAAAGAAGCGAGGCGGACGCAACAGACTGAAGAAGCATGTTACGAACCGTCAGAGGGTTTCGGCAACCCCGCTTGGCTGCGCGCTGATCGGGAAATCGGGCCGAGGTCCTCTCGGATCCGTTGGCCGCGTTCATGCGCTCGGCGGGATGAGTTCGAACGGCTTTCAAATAGGCAATTCTGGACGTGCGAAACCGCTCAGCCATAGGTCAATCCATAACAGCCGCGCACCCCGGTACAGACGTTGGTTTGCATCGTCAGGATTGTCAATCTCATGAAATTGTCGAGAATGATTACTGAAATTGACGTGTCATATATGCAACATTGGCCTCTGGTCGTACATGATCTCAGCTCAAGCAAAGATTACAACGAAGCACTGCCGCCCGAGAGACCACGTTAATCTTCCTCGCATTGTATCGCGCCGGAACTGCCTGGTGGCCAGACATCAAGCTTTGCCGACGGGGTTCGCAATGCTCCTGAGTCCATGATTTAGCTCAGGCCGCGAGACTTAAAGCGCAACAATCGCTGTTAGTTGCGGTGCGGGGTGGCTCTCCGGCGACGCGGATTTTGGTCGGGCAGAATTGGGATGGCCTCAAGCGGGACGCGATGTGGCCGCTTTCGCGTTGCGATCGCGCCCGCCATCATTTGAAAGGATCCTACAAATCCAGAAGCCGTGGGCGGTTGCCCTGATTGACCGGGTGCACCGCTTCCGGCGTGGCGTGGCCTATTGGCAGGACGATTTGCGCCAGATCTTGTTTTTATGCATGTCGTCTTCCCAAACGAGGTCACTTTTGGGCGACATGCACTAGTCGCAGACCATGCGAACCCTTTGGCCGGGTGCGCTCACGTTCCTGCATGCCAATTGTTTTTCGGAGTCCGATGACTGCGGAGGCTGCGGTGATACCTTGGTCTGATACCGCCTGTGCACGGCAGGCTTGGCTCTGCGGTCGGAAACCCGCCCGGGTTGCTGGGGCGGTCCCGGAAAGGCACCAGTGTCGACCTGAGGCTGGTAGTCGATATTGGGCGGCGGCCGGTCCCAGATCCGCCTGGCGTCGAGCGGTCGTGGGATAATGACCGTGCCGTCATAGCTGCGCGAGCAGCCGCCGCCGAAAAGCAGCGCCACGCCCAGCAAGAAAGGCCCTATCCGTCCATACATTAGCACCACCCCTGCGCATGCTTATAGCGCGGCCTTGCTCCACGCCACAACCGGACGGAATAACGCAGCAGGAACAGGCCGGTTGCGCCGTTAAGGTTAGCGGATCGTTAATGCTTCTGCGGCACATTCCGCCGACGAACCGCGGAGGGAGGGTTCGGCCTTGATTTTCGGGGTGGGGACAGCATGGCGGAAGTGGACGAAGCAATCGGCGCGCGCGGCAAGCGCGACCCCGGCAAGGCCGCCGCGCATGGCGGCGACGGATCATCCGGCGTCGACATGGATGGCGCCGACGTGCTGCGCCAACTCGTCGAAGCGGGCTCGGACTGGATTTGGGAAACCGATGCGGAACTGCGCTTTTCCTGGCTTTCACAAGGCTACCAGGCGGCGACGGGTATCGATCCGGCTGACGTGCTCGGCCGGTTCCGCTTCGATTTTCTCAATCAGGTCCTGAAGGGCAACCGCAGCGCGGCAGGCCATCTGGAGGATTTGCAGGCGCACCGGCCGTTCCGCGACTTCGTCTACGAACTGAAGGGCGGCCGCCCCGACTGCCGCTGGGTGCTGACTTCAGGCTTCCCGCGTTTCGACGGCGACGGAAAATTTGCCGGCTATCGCGGCATGGGCCGCAACGTCACCGCGCTGGCCAGCGCCTTCGAGGGCATGGAACCGCCGGTTGGCAGCGAGCCAGTCCGGCATCTTGCCGATCTCGAGCGGACGATGGACGCCATGCATATGGGCGTCGTGCTTCTGGACGCCAGGCTCGACACACTGATCGTCAACAAAGCCTATCGCGATCTCTCCAGGATTCCGGATGGGGCCGTGACCGTCGGCGCGCCGTTCAGCCTGTTGATGGAACTCAACCGCCGCAACGGCATCTATGGCGACATCGACGAGAAGCAATGGCAGCGCTACCTCGCCACCCGCGTCGAGGAGATCAGGGCCGGTACCGTCGCGCCTCGGGAGTTTGCCCACGCCGACGGGCGGACCATGATGTTCTCCGTCACGGCTCTGTCGGGAGGCAAGCGCCTGTTGACCTACTATGAGGTCACCGAGGTCAAGCGGCGTGACGCCGAGATCGAGAATGCCAACGCCAAGATCGCCGAGACTTTCGCCAATCTGCGCACCATGGTCGATCAGATGCCGATCGGTGTTCTCGTCCTCGACGCCGACATGCGTGCCGAGGTCATCAACCGCGCCTTTTACGATTTCTGGCAGATCGACGCCCGGCGCGCCGAGACCGGCTGCAGCTTCCGCGAGCTGATGGACGCGAGCCGCGACATCGACCCGTATGGTTCGGACGACGCGACATGGCAGCGGCATGTGGCCGAGCGCGAGGCTGAAATCAGGGCCGGCATAGCCGGATCGCGGCAGTTCCCGCGCAATGACGGCCGGACGCTGATCTCGTCGATGGCGCCGCTGGCCGGCGGCAAGCGGTTCATTTCCTATGTCGATGTCACCGACATGAAGGATCGCGAGGCCGAACTCGCCGAAGCGCTGGAAAAGGCGCGGCTGGCGGAAGCGGTGATCAACGGCGTCAAGGATCCGATCTTCGTCAAGGACGACAATCTGCGCTTCGTCTTCGTCAACGAGGCCTTCGCGGCGCTGTTCAAGCAGGCGCCGCAAGCCATGCTTGGCAGGCCGGGAAGCGATTTCCTCGGGCCGGACCAGGTCGCGCTGTTCGAAAGCAGCGAACGCGAGGTGCTGGCCAGCGGACAGCAATACGAAGTGGAAGAAAGCTTCGAGGCCGGCGGCGCCAGCCGTTCGCGCATCGTCAGGAAGAATCGCGTCCGCGTGGCAAGCGGCCGCGACTATGTCGCCGGCTTTCTCTTCGACATTTCCGACATGAAGCGGCGCGAGACCGAAGCCGAAGATGCGCGCAAGCATCTCGCCAACGTGCTGGAATCGCTGCCAGCCGGCGTTATCATCTACGACCGGGACGACAAGTTCGTCTTCGCCAACCACAGGCTGCAGGATACCCTGCCGACGCTGAAGCCCTTCTGGCAGCCTGGCCGCACCTTCCGCGAAGCGCTGGAGTTCGGTCATTCGGTCGGCTATTTCCGTTCGAGCGGCGATCCCGGGATCGACAGCCTGTACGAAGTCGACCCCGAACGCTGGCTCGACGGCATCCTGGCGCGTTACCGGCTGCCCAATTCTTCTTATGAGCGCCTCAATGCGGATGGACGCTGGTACCAGGTCTATGACATGCGCACCGGCGACGGCACGTTCATCGGCGTGCGCGTCGACATCACCGACCTGAAGAGCCGCGAGGCGGCGCTTCGTGACTCGATGCGCCAGATCGATCTCTTCCGCCACGTCATGGACGAGTTGCCGGTGGCCGCCTTCATCAAGGCGCAGGACCTGAGCATCGAATTCGTCAACAAGGCGTGGTGCGCGCTAACCGGTCTCACCAAGGACGATGTCATCGGCCGGACCGACCGCCAGCTGTTCAGCGGCGAGGAAGCGGAGGGCTTCAGCCACGACGACACCGATGTCGTGACGAACGGCAATGTGCGCGAGGTCGAGGAGCCCGTTACCCATCGTGACGGCACGGTGCGGCAGTTGATGACGCGCAAGAGCCGCCTTGTGGCCACCGACGGATCGGTGCATGTCGTGGGCTCCAGCACCGATATCACCGACGTCAAGGCACGCGAGCAAGCCCTGGAAGAGAGCATGCGCGAGAACGAGGTGTTCCGCAGCCTTATCGACAACGTACCGGTGTCGATCTACGCCAAGCGCTCCGACCTCCGGCAATTCTATGTCAACAAGGGCTGGTGCGACCTCACCGGCTTCAGCAAGCAGGAGGCGATCGGCAAGACCGACGTCGAGATATTCGGGCCGGATGGCGAGGCCTTCGTGGCCAGCGATCTCGCCGTGCTGCGTACCGGCGAGACCCAGGAGATCGAGGAGACGGTTCGCCTTCCCGACGGCAGCGTCAGGCATCAGTTCGCCCGCAAGGGCGCAATGATCGCCTCCGACGGTTCGCTCTACCTGATCGGTTCCACTACCGACATTACGGAGCTCAAGCAACGCGAAGCGGAGCTCAGCGAGGCACGCCAGCGCGCCGTGCTCGCCGACCGCGCCAAGTCGGAATTCCTCGCCAATATGAGCCACGAAATCCGCACGCCGATGAATGGCGTGCTGGGCATGGCTGAACTCCTGGCCAAATCCAATCTCGATCTGAAGCAGAAGACGTTCACCGACATCATCGTCAAATCGGGCAACGCGCTCCTGACCATCATCAACGACATCCTGGATTTCTCCAAGATCGATGCCGGCCAGCTGGTGCTCGATCCGGCGCCCTTCAATCTCGCCGAGGCGATCGAGGACGTGGCGACGCTGGTGTCGACGCGGGCCAAGGAAAAGGACCTCGAGCTCATCGTGCGTATCGAGCCGCGGCTCGAAAGGCTGTTCATCGGCGATGTCGGCCGCATCCGGCAAATCGTCACCAACCTGCTCGGCAACGCGGTGAAGTTCACCGATGAAGGCCATGTGCTGGTCGACGTGACCGGAGAACGGGTTCCGACGGGAACCAGGCTGACGATCTCGGTCACCGACACCGGCATCGGCATCCCCGAGGAAAAGCTGAAACTGGTGTTCGAGAAATTCAGCCAGGTCGACACGTCGTCGACGAGGCGCCACGAAGGCACCGGCCTTGGCCTTGCCATCACCTCGCGGCTGGTCGACCTGATGGGCGGCGACATCGGCGTCGAGAGCGCCGAGGGCAAGGGATCGACCTTCTGGTTCACGGTGACGCTGCCCGGGGCCGGGCAGCAGAACGGGCAGCGCATCACGCCGGTGGACGTGACCGGCGCACGCGTGCTGATCGTCGACGACAATGCCGTCAACCGCGCCATCCTGACCGAGCAGATGACCTCCTGGACGTTCGATTCCTGCGCTGCCGAAAGCGGCGCCGAAGGCCTCAAGGTGCTGATCGCCGCGGCAGCTTATGGCGTGGCGGTCGACTGCGTGGTGCTCGACTACCAGATGCCCGAGATGACCGGCGCCGAAATGGCGCGCATCGTGCGCAATACCGAGGGCCTCGCGGACACGCCGATCATCATGCTGACCTCGGTCGACCAGTCGCTTGCCAACACCAGCTACCGCGATCTTGGCATCGACGCGCAATTGATCAAGCCGGCACGCTCCTCGGCGCTCCTGGAGACGCTGGTCGCGACCATCCAGCGCCATCGCCACACCACCAGCGGCCACGCCGTTCAGCCGCCAGCGGGCGAGGTGCTCGAGGTTGCCCTGCGGTCGTCTCTGGCGGTAGCCGAGCAGCGCGCGCAGCTGCAGCCGCCACCGGTTCGTCCCAGGCCGCCTGCCACGGTCGGCGGGCACAGGCTGGATATCCTCGTGGCCGAGGACAATGAGGTGAACCAGATGGTCTTCACCCAGATCCTCGGCGAGACCGGATATGGTTTCGAGATCGTCGGCAATGGCCGCAAGGCGCTCGACGCTTTCCGCACGCTCAACCCGTGCATGATCCTGATGGATGTCTCGATGCCGGAGATGAGCGGTCTCGAAGCGACGGCCGCGATCCGCCTGCTGGAGCAGGAAACCGGCACGCATGTGCCGATCGTCGGCGTCACCGCGCATGCGCTCAAGGGCGACCGCGAACGCTGCCTGGAGGCGGGCATGGACGACTATCTGCCCAAGCCGATCAGCCCCAGGGCCCTGCTCGAGAAGGTCGAGCGCTGGGTTGGCGCCGGCCGTCAGGTCCACCGCAACGCGGGATAGCACCCCCGTCGCCCGGATTTCAGGATCCGGCGAGGCAAATCAAGGGAATCAGCAGGGGATTTGCCGCTACCCCTGCGTGCAGTGACTATGGTGCGATCGCGCCATATCAAAGGCTGCCTCCAGCCGGAACAATAGCAAAATCGAATTCCGCTCTTCTCGGTTACGGGCGGGAGCAGCGACCGCCTGCAAGAAACAGCGTCACCTACCCCAACGGACCTGTTTTTGGCGATGGCCCGGCCATGACACGCTCTGGCTGCGAGCAACGCGCTCCCGTCCGGATTTTATTCACGTGGGAAAGCTCGGTCGAATCCTGGGTGATTCCAGCCGCCGGACGGCTCAAGCCCCTGATTCCGGCGGTAAACCCGGACCGGGCCGCGAGCGCCGGGCATCAGCGCCTTTCCCGGTGCGGGCGACGCGTTACCGGGCTGACACGAAACTGTCATGCGACTGTTATAATCGAAGGCTATTGGCCTCAGCGGGCGCCGGAGGAAATGGCGCCGAGAGACCATCTTCCGAACAGGAGCAGGCCACATGAGACATTTCATCCGCTCGGCGGCCGTTGCGATTGCAATGGCTGCGGCGTCCACCCTCACCCTTTCCGCAGCAATGGCAGCTGACCTTTCCGGCGCCGGCTCGACCTTCATCTATCCGGTGTTCGCCAAATGGGCCGACACCTACAAGAAGGACACCGGCATCGGCCTCAACTATCAGTCGATCGGCTCGGGCGGCGGCATCAAGCAGGTCATCGCCAAGACCGTGACCTTCGGCGCCACCGACAAGCCGATGTCCGACGCCGATCTGGAAAAGAACGGCCTCGTGCAGTTCCCGATGGTGATGGGCGGCATCGTGCCGATCGTCAACCTCACGGGCATCAAGCCGGGCGAACTCGTCCTCGACGGCAAGACGCTGGCCCAGATCTATCTCGGCGCCATCACCACCTGGGATGACGCCGCGATCAGGGCGCTGAACCCCTCGCTCACCCTGCCGTCGACCGCGATCGCCGTCGTGCATCGTTCGGACGGCTCGGGCACCACCTTCAACTTCACCGACTACCTCGTGAAGCTCTCGCCCGACTGGAAGGACAAGGTTGGTTCGGACACGGCTGTCGAATGGCCGACCGGCGTCGGCGCCAAGGGCAGCGAAGGCGTTGCCAACACCGTCAAGCAGACCGACGGCGGCATCGGCTACGTCGAATATGCCTATGCCAAGCAGAACAAGCTGTCCTACTCCAAGATGCTGAATGCAGCCGGCAAGGTCGTCGAGCCGTCGCTCGAGTCCTTCGGCGCCGCCGCTTCGAATGCCGACTTCAAGACTGCCAAGAACTTCAACGTCATCATCACCAACGAGCCCGGCGACGCCACCTGGCCGATCGCCGCCTCGACCTGGGTGCTGATCCACAAGGCTCCGGACGATGCCGCCGCCACCGGCGAAGCGCTGAAGTTCTTTGCCTGGGCCTACAAGGACGGCAAGGAAACCGCCAAGGCGCTCGACTACGTGTCGATCCCCGACAGCGTCGTCGACCTGATCAAGGCTTCGTGGAAGGCCGACATCCAGGCCGGCGGCAAGCCGGTCTACGCTGGCGAGTAACATCACCCGAAGGAGCGCCGCTTTACGCGGCGCTCCTTTTTCTCAACACAAAGAGCCGAGCTTGACATGAGTGCTGTCCAGGAAGCCTTGCCAGCCATCAAGGGCTCGCGCGATGCCATCGTCAGACGTTTCGCGCTGACGGACACGATCTTCCATGCGGCGACCCGTGCCGCCGCGATCCTGGTTCTGGTCCTGCTTGGCGGCGTCGCCATCTCGTTGTTTGCCGGTTCCTGGCAAGCGCTCTCAACCTTCGGCTTCTCCTTTCTGACCACGGAAAGCTGGAACCCGGTGACCGAGAAATTCGGTGCGCTGGCGCCCATCTACGGCACCATCATCACATCCGCCATCGCCATCCTGATTGCCGTGCCGCTCGGCATTGGCATCGCGATCTTTCTCACCGAACTTTGCCCGCGCGCATTGCGGCGCCCGATTGGTATGGCGGTCGAACTGCTCGCCGGCATCCCCTCGATCATCTACGGGATCTGGGGCCTGTTCGTGCTGGCACCGTTCCTGCAGACGACGGTGCAACCCTTTATCATCTGGCTGTTCCATGGTGTTCCCGGGCTCAACAATCTGTTTGCCGGCCCGCCCTATGGTATCGGCCTGCTCACCTCGGCGATGATCCTCGCCATCATGATCCTGCCTTTCATCACCTCGATCACCAAGGACGTGTTCGACACGGTGCCGTCGGTGCTGAAAGAGTCGGCCTACGGCATCGGTTGCACGACCTGGGAAGTGACGCGGCGCGTGGTCATTCCCTATACCCGGATCGGTATCATGGGCGGCGTCATGCTCGCCCTTGGCCGTGCGCTCGGCGAAACGATGGCCGTCACTTTCGTCATCGGCAACGCGCACCGCATCTCGACTTCGCTGTTCGCGCCCGCCACGACGATCTCGGCGACCATCGCCAACGAATTCACCGAAGCCGTTGGCGATCTCTACACCTCCTCGCTGGTGGCGCTCGGCCTGATCCTGTTCGTCATCACCTTCCTCATCCTTGCCATCGCACGCTACATGCTGATGCGCATCGACGCCCATACGGGAGCCTGACCGATGTCCACAGCCGCATCGCTTCACCAAAGCCGCAAGCGCAGGAATGGCGTGATGATGACGCTGTGCGTCGTCGCCGCCGGCATTGGCCTCGCCTGGCTGGCGCTTATCCTCGGCGCGCTGCTCTACAAGGGCCTGTCCGGCGTCTCGCTGGCCGTGTTCACCGAAATGACGCCTCCGCCCGGCGACGCCGGCGGCCTGCTCAATGCCATCTACGGCAGCGTGGTGATGACGATCATCGCCGTGATCGTCGGCACGCCGATCGGCGTGCTCGCCGGTACCTACATGGCCGAATACGGCCGCTTCTCCAAGCTCACCACCATCGTGCGCTTCATCAACGATATCCTGTTGTCGGCGCCATCGATCATCATCGGCCTGTTCGTCTACGAGCTGATGGTGCGGCCGATGGGACATTTCTCCGCCATTGCCGGCGCCGTTGCGCTGGCCATCCTGGTCATTCCGGTCGTGGTGCGCACCACCGAGGACATGCTCAACCTGGTGCCGAACGCGCTGCGTGAAGCCGGCACCGCGATCGGCGCGCCGCGCTGGGTGGTCATCAAATCTGTCGCTTACCGCGCCGCGCTCTCCGGCATCGTCACCGGCATATTGCTCGCCATCGCCCGCATCTCCGGCGAGACGGCGCCGCTGCTCTTCACCGCGCTCAACAACCAGTTCTGGTCGAGCAATCTCAACGCGCCGATGGCCAGCCTGCCTGTCACCATCTTCCAGTTCGCTCTCAGCCCCTATGAGGAATGGCAGCAACTGGCATGGACCGGCGCACTCATAATCACCCTGACGGTTCTCGGCCTGAGCATTTTCGCCCGCAGCCTTACCGGACGCAGAGAGGACAGATGAAACCGATGTTGTCCACCGAGTTGAACACGCCCGAAGTGGCCGTGGATAAGGCCAAGATCGAGGTCAAGAACCTCAACTTCTACTACGGCCAGTCGAAGGCGTTGAAGGATATCAGCCTGTCGCTGCCCGAGCGCAGCGTCACCGCCTTCATCGGCCCGTCGGGCTGCGGGAAGTCGACGCTGCTGCGCGTCTTCAACCGCATCTACGAGCTCTACCCGAAGCAGAGCGCCGACGGCCAGGTGCTGCTCGACGGCCAGAACATCCTCGACCGCTCGCAGGATCTCAATCTCCTGCGCACCAAGATCGGCATGGTGTTCCAGAAGCCGACGCCGTTCCCGATGTCGATCTACGAGAACATCGCTTTCGGCGTCCGTCTCTACGAGAAGATCAGCAAGTCCGAGATGGACGGCCGTGTCGAACAGGCGCTGAAGCGCGCGGCATTGTGGACCGAGGTCAAGGACAAGCTCAACGCCAGCGGCCTCAGCCTGTCGGGCGGCCAGCAGCAGCGTCTTTGCATCGCCCGCACCGTGGCGGTGAAGCCGGAAGTCATCCTGCTCGACGAACCAGCCTCGGCGCTCGATCCGCTGTCGACCGCCAAGATCGAGGAACTGATCGACGAGCTGCAGGCCGACTATACGATCGTCATCGTCACCCACAACATGCAGCAGGCGGCGCGCGTGTCGCGCCAGACGGCGTTCATGTATCTGGGCGAACTGGTCGAATTCGACAAGACCGAGAAGATCTTCACGTCGCCTCGCGAGAAGCGCACGCAGGACTACATCACCGGCCGCTTCGGCTGATATCACGCATACGAGGACCAGGATCATGGCCGAACACACAGTCGCAGCCTTCGATGAGGATCTCGGACAGATCAGCAGGCTGATCAGCGACATGGGCGATCTCGCCGGCACGATGGTCGGCGGCGCCACCAAGGCTCTGCTGAATTCCGACAACGCGCTGGCACAGCGCGTCGTCTCCGACGACGCCATCATGGATGCGCGCCAGCGCGAACTCGACGACCGCGCCATCACCCTGATCGCCAAGCGCCAGCCGATGGCCGACGATCTGCGTCATGTCGTCGGCTCGATCCGCATGGCGGGCGACCTCGAGCGCATCGGCGACCTTGCCAAGAACATCGCCAAGCGTGTCGGTTCCGTCGGTCTCACCGCGACGCCGCGCGACCTGTCGCACTCGATCGACTCCATGGCGCAGCTGGTGCTGATCCAGGTGCAGGGCGTGGTCGAGGAATATGCGGCCGGCGATGCCGCCGCCCTCGCCAAGCTCAGGAATGACGACGAACGCATCGACGTCAAATACACCTCGGTGTTCCGCGAACTGCTGACCTACATGATGGAGGATCCGCGCAACATCACGGCTTGCACGCATCTCTTGTTCTGCGCCAAGAATCTCGAGCGCATCGGCGACCATGTGACCAACATCGCCGAGAATGCGTATTATGTGCTGACCGGAACGCAACTGCCCGCCAATCGTCCGAAGCAGGACGAGACGGCGATGTCGGCGCCGGCGGCTTGACGATAGGATGATCTGCCAATGATCGCGCCACGCATCATGGTGGTGGAGGACGAGGAGCCGCTCGGCGTGCTCCTCCGCTACAATCTGGAATCGGAAGGCTACCAGGTCGAGGTGGTGACGCGCGGCGACGAAGCCGAGATCCGCCTCCAGGAGAATGTGCCCGACCTCCTGGTGCTCGACTGGATGGTGCCGGCTGTTTCCGGCATCGAACTCTGTCGGCGCCTGCGAATGCGGCCCGAGACCGAGAGGTTGCCGATCATCATGCTCACGGCGCGCGGTGAGGAGAGCGACCGCGTGCGTGGCCTTTCGACCGGCGCCGACGACTATCTGGTCAAGCCGTTCTCGACGCCGGAATTCATGGCCCGGGTCAAGGCGCTGCTGCGTCGCGCCAAGCCGGAAGTGCTGTCCAGCGTGCTCAAGGTCGGCGACATCGTGCTCGACCGTGAATCGCACCGGGTCTATCGCAAGAAGAGCGAAATCCGGCTCGGACCGACCGAGTTCCGGCTGCTCGAATTCATGATGCGCCATCCCGGCCGGGTGTTCTCGCGCAGCCAGTTGCTCGACAATGTCTGGGGCGAGACGATCTATATCGACGAGCGCACGGTGGACGTGCATGTCGGTCGCCTGCGCAAGGCGGTCAACAATGGCCGCATGCCCGACGTCATCCGCACCATCCGCGGCGCGGGCTACGCGATCAGGGAAGACTAGGTCGAGGGCGGCTACGCCCCTGACTTCGTCATCCACGAGCGGAGCAAGGAGCGAAGCGACGCGGCGCAGACCCGAGGATCCATGCCGGGACCTCGACGCGTCGCCGCAGTGCAGAATTCTGCGCCGTTGCACTCTACGATCGAGGTCACGGCATGGATCCCAGGGTCTCCGCGACGCCGCTTCGCGGCTGCTCCGCCCAGGGATGACGACCTTGAGGGCGCTCGGCCAACCTCCAGCATTGGTGGTGATTCACCGGAGCGTTCGCTCAGGCCACGCTCTTCCCAGCACTGCCTCTCGCCTGCACGCCCGGCGCGAAAATCTCCTGGTCGACGAAGGTCAAGGCGCGCATGGCGCAGCCTTCGCGAATCAGCGGCAGTTCGTTCGGCTCGGTGTCGAAGGAAATCGATTCCGAATGCTGGCCGCCGGCGGTCTGGGCGATGGCCTCGCGCAAGGCCGGCTCGATCAGATCGAAGGCGGCGGCACTGACACCGACCATGGCGACCGGCGCCGGGTCGATCAGCGCGAACAGGCTGCCCAGCCCATAGCCCAGCGCCTCGCCCGCCTTGCGATAGGCTTCGCGCTCCGGTCCGTCTTTCTCCCTTGCCGTCGCGGCGAGTGTCCGCATCTGCGCGTCGCTGACATCGGCGACCGGTTCGGCGTCCTCGCCAAGCTGCCTGGCATTACGCCAGATGGCATAGTTGCCGGCATAGGCCTCGACGCAGCCGCGCCGCCCGCAACGGCAGAGCGCGCCGCCCGGGCGATGGATCATGTGGCCGAATTCGCCGCCCGATGAATGGGTGCCGGTGAACAGTTCGCCCTTGAGCACCAGGCCCATGCCGATGCCGTGCGAGAGCAGGATGGCGATGAAGTCGTCGCGGTAGCGTTGAGGGTCGCGCCAGCGCAACGCCACCGCCATCATGTTGCAGTCGTTCTCCATGGTGGCGGGGATGCCGAATTCGGCTTCGAGTATGTCGGCGAAGGCAATGTCCGTCTGCGGCGTGATCGGCGACCACAGCATGGCACGCGCCTCGGTGTCGGTGATGCCCTGGATCGCCAGCGCGATGCGGGCAACACTGCGGACATCGAGATCGGGGTCCTCGATGCGGCGGCGCACTATTGCCGTGCATTCGCCGATCAGAGCCTCGCGCGACATGGTCAGCGTGTCCAGCCGGCGCTGTTCCTCGGCGACCACCTGGCCGGCATAATCGATGACGGCGACGGATAGGAAATTCAGCGACAGCACCACGGTCATCACAGCCGCGGCCTCGGGGTTGAGGCCGAGGCCAACCTGCGGCCGGCCGCGTTTGAGTGAGCCGGCCTCGTTCGGCTTGCCTTCGGTCAGGATACCTTCGCCGATCAGGTCGGCGGATATCGCCGATATGGTCGAGTGGCTGAGGCCAGTGGTGGCGGCGATCTCGGTGCGCGAGGGCTGACCATCCCGGCGCACGGCTGCAATCACCATTGCGCGGTTGCGCCGGCGCAGATCGTCGTGGCGGATTCCCACCGACATGCTTTCCCTCCCGGTTGCCGCGGTTCTTGATCCCCCTCGAATACCTCCGGCAACAGGGTCAAACACTGGCAGAAGCGGCCGGTGCTGTCATTTATTTATTGCGAGGCTCGAAAAAAAATTTCCGGCACCTCAAAATCCATCAGAATCGATGTTGACAGTGTTCCGGTGATGGACCAGTGTTTTTTCGAGGCTCGAAAAAATAGAGCCTTTGTGCCGGCCTTCGGGCCAGTTTGGTCGCGCCATACGCGGCGCAGGGAGGATATCATGAAGAGATTCACAGCCGCCATCCTGGCGGGTGTCGCCATGTCGCTGACACTGGTGTCGGTCGCGCAGGCGAAGGACAAGGTCATCGGCGTTTCCTGGTCCAACTTCCAGGAAGAGCGCTGGAAGACCGACGAGGCCGCCATGAAGAAGGCGATCGAGGCCGCGGGCGACAAGTACATTTCCGCCGATGCGCAGTCCAATCCCGGCAAGCAGCTGACCGATGTCGAGAGCCTGATTTCGCAGGGCGCCAATTCGCTGATCATCCTGGCGCAGGATGCCTCGGCCATCGGTCCGGCGGTGCAGAAAGCGCTCGACGAGGGCATTCCGGTCGTCGGCTATGACCGCCTGATCGAAAACAAGGACGTCTTCTACCTGACCTTCGACAACAAGGAAGTCGGCCGCATGCAGGCCCGCGAAGTGTTCAAGGTGAAGCCTGAAGGCAACTACGTCTTCATCAAGGGCTCGGGTGCCGACCCGAATGCCGACTTCCTGTTCTCGGGCTCGATGGAAGTGCTGAAGGAAGCCATCGACTCGGGCAAGATCAAGAATGTCGGCGAGGCCTATACGGACGGCTGGCTGCCCGCCAACGCCCAGAAGAACATGGAGCAGTTCCTCACCGCCAATGACAACAAGGTCGACGCGGTGGTCGCGGCCAATGACGGCACCGCCGGCGGCGTCGTCGCGGCGCTGACGGCGCAGGGGCTCGCCGGCACCGTGCCGGTCTCTGGCCAGGACGGCGACCACGCCGCGCTCAACCGCATCGCGCTCGGCACCCAGACCGTGTCGGTGTGGAAGGACGCCCGTGAACTCGGCAAGAACGCCGCCGAGATCGCCTCGCAGCTCGCCGACGGCAAGAAGATGACCGACATCGCCGGCGTGAAGGACTTCACGACGCCTGGCGGCAACACCGTCAAGTCGCTGTTCCTGACCCCGGTCGCCATCACCAAGGATAATCTCAACCTCGTCATCGACGCCGGCTGGATCAAGAAGGACGAAGTCTGCGCGGGCGTCGCCGCCGGCAGCGTTGCGGCCTGCAACTGAGTTTGACCGCTTGAAGAAATGAAGGCGCCGCGGCCCAAAGCCGCGGCGTTTTCTCAAAAAGATTTGTGTTTCCGCATCACGCGGATAGCTTCTAGGCTGGCTTCGGCATCCGCGTAGACGGCCAGCCGGTTGGAGGAAATCATGACCGATACGACGTCCAACCCGCAGGCCGATACCGCGCGCGCCTCGGAACTCGGCGGGGTCGCCCGGTTCCTGAAGGCGACCGAGATCGACACCCGCATGCTCGGCATGATCGGCGCCCTGCTGCTGATCTGGGTCGCGCTGCATGTGATTTCGAGCCTGCGTCTCGGCGTCAATCCGCTCGATTTCGACAGCCGCACGTTTCTCACGCCGCGCAATCTGTGGAACCTGTCGGTGCAGACGTCCGCGGTCGCCATCATGGCTTGTGGCATGGTGCTGGTCATCGTCATGCGCAACATCGACCTGTCCGTCGGTTCCGCCGAGGGCCTGATCGGCATGGTCATGGGTTTTGCGCAGGTGCATTTCCTGGTTCGGTTCGTGGGGCTTGAACTCGGCAACCCATGGATCTGGGTCCTGGCTCTGGTCATCGGCCTGGCGCTCGGCCTTTTGATCGGCGCCTTCCAGGGCTTCGTCATTGCCTATCTCGAAGTGCCGGCCTTCATCGTCACGCTGGGCGGCCTGCTGGTCTGGCGCGGCGCCGCCTGGTGGGTCACGTCAGGCCAGACGGTGGCACCGCTCGACGCCACCTTCCAGCTGATGGGCGGCGGCCCGGCCGGATCGATCGGCGCCACCTGGAGCTGGGTCGTGGGCATCGTCGCCTGCCTGGCCGTCGTGTTCGCGCTGTTCAACGGGCGCGTGCAGCGCAAGCGCTTCCGCTTCCCGCTGCGGCCGGTCTGGGCCGAGACGCTGCTCGGCGCCGTCACCTGCGCCGTCATCATGGGCGCGGTCTGGCTGGCCAACTCCTATCCATGGCCGATCGGCATCGTGAACCGCTACGCGGCCGCCAACAACATCACCGTACCCGAGGGCGGCCTGTTCATCGCCCACGGCATCGCGATACCGGTGCTGATGGCGGTCGCCGTCGGCCTGGTCATGACCTTCATCACCAACCGCACCCGTTTCGGCCGTTATGTCTTTGCCATAGGCGGCAATCCGGAAGCGGCCAATCTCGCCGGCATCAACACGCGCTGGATCACCATGAAGGTGTTCATGATCATGGGCGTGCTGGCCACGATCGCAGCCGCCATTTCGTCGGCCCGGCAGAACTCCTCCACCAATGTGCTTGGCACATTGGACGAGCTGCTCGTCATTGCCGCGGCCGTCATCGGCGGCACGTCGCTTGCCGGCGGCTCGGGAACGATCATCGGCGCCATGCTCGGCGCATTGCTGATGCAGTCGCTGCAGTCGGGCATGGTGCTGCTCGGCGTCGACTCGCCGCTGCAGAGCATCGTCGTCGGCGCCGTGCTGGTCATCGCGGTGTGGCTCGATACCGTCTATCGCAAGCGGGTTTAGGGATACGATCATGGCTGACAAAACCGCTCCCGCAACTGCCCCCGCAACCGCCCCCATGGGCACGCCGCTGGTCGACATGCGCAACATCTCGATCGCCTTCGGCGGCATCCGTGCCGTCGACGACGCGTCGATCGACCTTTTCCCGGGCGAGGTCGTAGCGCTGCTCGGCCACAACGGCGCCGGCAAGTCGACGCTGATCAAGATCCTGTCCGGTGCCTACAAGCGCGATGCCGGCCAGATCTTCGTCAATGGCGAGGAGGCAGCGATCTCCAACCCGCGCGACGCCAAGAAATACGGCATCGAGACGATCTACCAGACGCTGGCGCTGGCCGACAATGTCGATGCCGCCGCCAATCTGTTCCTCGGCCGCGAGCTGATGACCGCCTGGGGCACGCTCGACGACGTCGCCATGGAGGCCGAGGCGCGCAAGGTGATGGGGCGGCTCAATCCCCGCTTCCAGCGCTTCAAGGAGCCGGTGATCAAACTGTCAGGCGGACAGCGGCAGTCGGTGGCGATCGCACGCGCCATCCTGTTCAACGCCCGCATCCTGATCATGGACGAGCCGACGGCGGCACTCGGCCCCCAGGAAACGGCACAGGTCGGCGAACTGGTCAGGCAGCTCAAGTCCGACGGCATCGGCATTTTCCTGATCAGCCACGACATCCACGACGTGTTCGAGCTCGCCGACCGGGTTTGCGTGATGAAGAACGGCCAGGTGGTCGGCACGGCACGCACCACGGACGTCACCCAGGACGAAGTGCTGGGCATGATCATCCTGGGCAAATGTCCTCCAGGTGCCATACCGGGGCCGGGGGCGCTGAGGATCGCCGCCTGAGGCCGGCCGCAGGCCGGCCGGGCCGCTCGGGCACGCCCCGTTGCCGTTCACGTGATATGCCAGTGATCACGATGGCTTGGCCTGACCATTGTGTTGGCCCGGCGACTTGCCCATAAAGGTCCTGTTTTGCTCATGGACCGCATCATCCGTTGAAGAAGCTTTTTCCAATCGTCGCGTTCATAGCCGTTGCATTGATCAGCATGACCATGGCGGGGTTCGCTTATTTCGCGACGCAGGGGGCCGCCCGCATTAAGTTCGAAGGGGCGGCCGATGACGCCCTCAACCGGATCGAGAGCCGCATCGACCTGCATCTGTCGCTGTTGCGCTCGACACAGGCCCTGTTCGATGCGCGCAACGGCGATATTTCCCAGAGCGAGTTCAAGGCCTTCTTCAAGGCGCTGGATATCGACAGCAATTTTGCCGGCCTGCGCGGCATCGGCTTCCTGCGGCTGGTCAAGACGGGCGACGAAGCCGCAGTGGAGCGCGACATCCTCCACGATTTCGGCGCCAGCCATCCGGTCTATCCGGATACGACGCAGCCCTGGCGCACGCCGATAGCCCTTTTCGAGCCGCTGGATCCGTCCAACCAGGCCAGCATCGGCTATGACATGTTCAGCGAGCCGGTGCGGCGCGTGGCGATCGAAAAGGCGATGGCCGACGACCAGCAGCATGCAAGCGGGCTGGTGCAGCTCGGCCAGGGCACGGGCGTCGCGCAGACCTTCACCGGGTTCCTGGTCTTCGTGCGGCTCAATGTAGAAACGGCGCCGGAGGTCATCAACGCATCGCGATCCTCGACCGCCGGCTTTCTCTATGCCGCCTTCCGGGCCCGGGACCTGTTCCAGATCGCGCTGAGCCGTGCGCCGCTGCTGCCGGTCAACACAGAGATTTACGACGGAGCGGTGAACGGCGACAATCTGTTGTTCCGCTCGGAGACGCCACCGGTTTCATCCCTGGGAGACCGGCTGCTGGTCACCCGCAAGATGACCGTGGCGGGGCGCCCTTGGACCGTTTTGTTCAGGCCGACCAGCGCCTTCTCGCAACCCTCGTCGCGCGCCATCCCCGTCATGCTGGGAATGTTCGGCCTGCTCCTGGCCGGTGCCATCGCGCTGGTGGCGCGCTACCAGGAGCGGGCCTATGACGCGGTATCGGCCTTGCATGAGACAACGGAAAAGAGCCTGCTCGAAAAGGACCTGATGCTGCAGGAGATGAAGCATCGCATCAAGAACTCGATCACCAGGGTGCTGGCGATCGCGCGGCAGACGGCGTCGCGGGCCACCGACGTCAATGAGTTCTCCGCTTCCTTCTCGGCCAGGCTGCAGGCGATGGCCGCCTCGCAGGATATGCTGACGCGCTCGCGCTGGCAGAAAGCCGACCTTGCCGATCTGCTGCGAATCGAGCTCGGCCAGGTGTTCGGCAAGGAACTGTCGGAGGGTCTCCTGTCAGGCCCGGAGGTGCTGCTCGACGAAACCACGACGCAGGCGCTTGGCCTGACCTTTCACGAACTCGCCACCAATGCGCTGAAATATGGTGAAGCCGGCAATTCCGCCAATTCCTCCAAGGGAGATTGGGCGCTGAAAGTGAACTGGTCGCTGGAAGGGCGTGGGCGCGAGCGGATGCTGGCGCTGAACTGGCGGGAAGTCGGGAAAAACAGGATCGAGGCGCCGGCCGTAACCGGATTCGGCACCAAACTGATCGACCTCAACGTCACGCGCGAATTGCGCGGCACGATCAAGCGCGATTTCCAGGCTGACGGCCTGAAGGTGGAAATCAGAATTCCGTTGGTCGGCTAAAATCCTGCCGGTCGCCAGCGTCGAACGCTAAGAAAATCCGGAGGCCGGACATGGCCCCCGGATCTGTATTCCATCAGAGCGGTTCAGCGTTTCATGGAATCGCCGAACAGCGCCTGGAAATGCTTCGATCGCTGAATTAGTTGCAGCGGGCCGTGTAGATCCGGCCGCGATGATCGCGATACTGGCAGTAGCCGTTGCGCAGGTTGCGAACCAGCAGGCCGGACCCGGCACCGACGGCCGCGCCGATCAGCGCGCCCTTGCCGCCGCCGACCAATCCGCCTACGCCCGCGCCGATCAAGCCGCCGCCGACGACGTCCTGCTCAGTCGTGGTGCAGCCGCTGACGGCAACCACCGCAACCATGGCAATAAGTATTTTCCGCATAGAGTCACTCCTCACTTGTGTCCACACTTTAGTAAGCTCCAACCGCCATTTAGCACGAAACGATGGCCTTTGCTGCTGCAAATTTATTGTTGGCTAAGGTGGTCTTTTTCTGGGCGGATCGTGTTCGATGCCATGACGAGGTTGGAAATCACCAACGAAGCGTCAAGGCTACCGTCTGGCCGCACCTTCCAGGCAATTTGATCGTAGTCGTCCTCCAGCGCGGGGTCGACCGCGAGGCATTTGGCGACGATATGCTGCGCCTGTCCCTGTACGTCGCCCATCGCGAATGGGCGCTCAGCGGTGCATTCGTCGGCTGTTGCAAAAACACTGACTGGGACCTGCAATTCCCGACATTCGGCCATCGAGTTCGAGCAACCGATCACCAGTAACAACGCGGCTATGTGTTCCATGACAGATGTTCCTCTGGCCGCAATAACGGCCAACATCGTCAAAAAGTTCCTGTCCTTCCAAGGGAGTTACGCGAATACTTGGATGACAACAGGGCAGGACCTAAGTCAGGTCGACTGCCAGACAACGGCCAGCAACATTGTCACGGTCAAGGCAAGAAGGAGCCCCTTCGCCAAACCCTTATCTGCTCGAGGGGGTGTTTCTACGGAGGATTCGGCTTCCAGAAATTCGCCCATCGAAATACGTGCGGCTTGTTCCAGTCTGTTCATGTCGGCGACTGTCAAGACATCCTCCGGTATCGCGCTGCAAGCCTGCAAACAATGTCCGACGGCGGGGCAGGTTCCGGCGGTATCCGGGAAAACAGCATCCGCCCTTATGGTGAATAGCCGGTTAAGAATCGCTGCTTGCCGAGGCTCTCACTGCGTCTCGAAATTGCTGTGCGGAACGACAAGGCGATATTCGAGGTGGCCGCCGCCGATATTGAGGTCCGCGGTTCCGTTCAGGGATGCTGGCACCACCCGCTCCAAGGCGACGCTGCCGAATCGCTTTTGACCGCCGCGATCGTTGTCGGTCCCTATCGTTTCGGCCCATGTCAAAGACAGGGCTAACTCCCCCGTGGCGGCGGCGTCGAGGTTGGCGGTGACCTCGACGAAACCGTCAGGCCGGGACAGGGCGCCATAGCTGACGGAGTTGACGGCGAGTTCGTGCATCGCCAGGCCGATATGCAGCGCGGCGTTGGGATTGAGGTAGGGATTGGCGCCACGGAAGCGCAGGCTGTGCGATGGGTTCGCTCCGTAGCGGCCGACCTGGCTCGCCACCAGCTCATGAAGGGCTGCCCCTCGCCAGTTGGAGGATGTCACCAGATCCTGGGAGGACGCCAGCGACTGCAGCCGGCCGCGGAAGCGCGTCAGGAAGTCGCCGACGCCGTCGGAATAACGACCGGTCTGGGTCGCGATGCTCTGGATGATCGCCAGCAGGTTTTTCGAGCGGTGGCTGACTTCACGCAGCAGCGTCGTCAATGTCTGTTCGCGCCGCTTCTGCTCGGTCGTCTCGACCATGGTGGTGACGACGCCTTGTACATCGCCATCGTCGCCTCGGTCGGCATCGACCCAAATCTGAAACCAGCGGACGCCATTCTCGACCGGAACACTGATTTCAAGGCGCTGAGGATCGCCGGTCGCGACCACATCGTGCTTGGCGGCGCCGATGCGATCGGCCTGCGCCGTCTGCAGGATGCCGTTCCCATCGGCATCGTCGGAAGCCCAGGGCGCGCGCATGTTGCGGGCCCATACGGTCTTCATCTCGC
Source organism: Mesorhizobium sp. M8A.F.Ca.ET.165.01.1.1 (assembly GCF_004792065.1). Lineage (NCBI taxonomy): Bacteria > Pseudomonadati > Pseudomonadota > Alphaproteobacteria > Hyphomicrobiales > Phyllobacteriaceae > Mesorhizobium > Mesorhizobium sp. M8A.F.Ca.ET.165.01.1.1. The sequence goes on from NZ_SRTH01000012.1 coordinate 184,151, forward strand.
GATCCTGGTAAAGGACGGAAATGCCGGCATTGTGCAGCGCGTGGAGAAGAGCCCGACCAAGCTGCATGCCACTTTCGGCCGGATGCATGGCGATGACTTCATCGCTCCGTGCGCCTTCCGTTCTATCTGAAGTCCTGGAGCGCATTGATCAAATCTGTCCACCCAACTCAGGCTGAACGGCTCACTGTCGAATGGGTTCCCCTAAAAGCGGTCCGCCGGACGGTGTCCATTGAAGGACCCCGCCCGGCGGTGGCTGGAAACCGTTTGAGGGGTGCGGCTTCCAGTGTTCACCTGATGAGCCGTCAGGCTCATGCCCTCTTGAACAGGCCGGCCAGAAGCGAAATGACCAGGAAAGCGAGGAAGATAAAGAACAATATCTGCGCGATTCCGGCGGATGTGCCGGCGATGCCGCCGAAACCAAGCGCGCCGGCAATAATCGCCACGACGAGAAATACGAGCGCCCAGTACAGCATGGTTCATCTCCTTCGAATGATGCGATAAAAACGTGGGTGGATGCGGTTTGTTCCACCATTCGCCGAAAAAGACCGGGCTTGCAAATCGTTCCGGGCAGCGCCGGCTGGAAATTCCCCGGTAGCCGATCCGGCTTGTCAAAAAAGGCCGCCGGATGGGTCGCATCCGGCGGCCTTTTTTTGATCTTGTCCGGCTTCCGGAGGCCGCGATCTATGCGGCAGCCTTGGCCTGCCGATCGAAGAACAGCGCCTGGCTGATCAGCGCCTTCACCATGTCGGGATTGAACGGCTTGGTCACGAGGAAGGCGGGTTCGGGGCGCTCTCCGGTCAGGAGACGCTCGGGAAAGGCGGTGATGAATATCACCGGCACCGATGTCGAGGAGAGGATTTCGTTCACGGCCTCGATGCCTGAGCTGCCGTCGGCGAGCTGAATATCGGCCAGCACCATCTTCGGTCGGGTCTTGCCGAACATCGTCACCGCTTCGGCATGGGTACGCGCCGTTCCTACCACCCGATGACCGAGGCTCTCGACCATCTCCTCTATGTCCATGGCAATCAGCGGTTCATCCTCGATGATCAGCACGTCGGTCGCCACCTGGCGTGAAATCTCGTTGCTTGCCTGGGCAAGCAACTCGGAGAATTGCTGTTCGCCGACATCGAGGATTTCGGCCGCCTCGTCCTCGCTGAAACCTTCGACGGCAACCAGCAGGAAGGCTTGGCGCGGAAGGGGCGCGATGGCATTGAGATTGGCGGCCGCGCGCTGTTCCCACGCCGATTGTGCCTGCTCCTGCGGGACACGGATGGCAACCGATGTGAAGAGCTTGGCGAAAACCTTGTACAAGGCGATCCGGTCACTCGATGCCTCGGGGAAGATCTCGATGTCGGCGATGATGGCTTCGAGCATCGCGGCGACCAGCGCGTCGCCGCTCTCTTGCGATCCCGAGACGGCACGCGAAAAGCGGCGCAGGAACGGCAGGTGCGGTGCGATGGTGGCGGATAAACTCATGGTAAGACGTCTCCCTCAGATGACGCGAGTGAACGGATTGCAGGTCAAGCTTGTTGCAAGTCCCGCTAATACAACGCGGGTTTTCCGAAAAAGTTCCGGCCTATATGGAACGAATAGACGGGAACGGCGTTTGATGTCGGGATGGGCAACCCAGACGAGGGGTGCCGCTTGCCTTGTGTTGTGTTGTTATGGGCGGCTTGGGCGCTGGGACTATAAGGGCGAAATGAAGGATATGACCAAAGATATTTTGGCTGGCGCCGCGGGCAGGCGCCGGAACGGTGCCGGCGACCCGCTGGGGCCGAACTCCGAAATCGGACGCAAACTCAAACAATATTACGACGAGCTGGTCTCCGACAATGTGCCGGATCGCTTCGCCCAGTTGCTCAGCCAACTGGAACAAGCCGAACCCGCACAGAAGAAGGACTAGATCATGGCCGCGGTCTCCCAAGGCTTCAAGACCGATCTGCTTGGGGCAATCCCGAGCTTGCGGGCCTTTGCCGTGTCGCTGACGCAGAATGCCGACAAGGCCGATGACCTCGTTCAGGAAACGCTGGTCAAGGCCTGGGACAAGCATGAGAGCTTCCAGCCTGGCACCAATCTCAAGGCATGGCTTTTCACGATCCTGCGCAACGAATTCTATTCGCAGATGCGCAAGCGCGGCCGCGAGGTGCAGGACAGCGACGGCATCATGACGGCCCGGCTTGCGGTGCATCCGGCACAGCACGGCCAGCTCGACCTCAAGGATTTTCGCGGCGCCCTCGAGCAATTGCCGGAGGACCAGCGCGAAGCCATCATCCTGATCGGCGCATCGGGATTCTCCTACGAGGAGGCCGCCGAAATCTGCGGTTGCGCGGTTGGAACGATCAAGAGCCGCGTCAGCAGGGCTCGTACACGCCTTCAGGAAATCCTGAAAATCTCCGGCGAGGACGAGTATGGTCCCGATGCGATCTCCGCCCAGGTCACGGGCACGGCGGCACATTGAAATACGGGCTGCATCACTGCAATTCGAGTGCCGTCGCGTCAGTCTTAGCCGGGGGAGCCGCGACCGTAGGCTAGCGCCACCGCTTCAACGAGGTCTTCGCCTGAATAGGGCTTGGTGACCAGCCTCACCCCGGGAAAGGATGCCTTGATCTCGTCCGCATCGGAGTAGCCGGACGCAAACACGAACGGGACGCCGGTCTCCCGCAAGCCCGCGGCGAATTCGAGCGTCGAAGCGCCGCCCAGCATCAGATCGACAATGGCCGCGTCGAAATGCGTCGCGACCTTACGGCCGTCGATCTCGGCCAGGTCGCGGGCAACCACCACCTCGCCCGCACCGTGGTCACGGCAGAGTTGCTCGACATCCATGGCTATGAGGAATTCATCCTCCAAGACAAGAATGCGCAATCCGTCAAGTAATTGGGGCACAGGCAATCGCTCCTTGAAACGCCGGGATTCATGATCGCAATTTGGGGTCTTGTCATTTAAAAAAGACATGCGCCGGCGACGAAACAGCGATCTCGGGCAAGCGCGTGAAACTGGCCTGCCGACCGGCAGACTTTCGCAACGGGGGGTCGAAATGCCAAGCCAGATCGGGCGCTCTTCTTCAAGCCGGCAATATCCTTGCGAGCAGTGCCCATTACGGCCCTTGCCGGTGTTCCGGGAGTTCGAGAAACCGGAGCTGGCCTTCATCAGTAAATTCAAGAAAGGCGAGCTCGCGGTCGACAAGGGTGCCACTGTCCTCGTGGAAGGAAGCCACAGCGCCCATCTCTACACCGTGCTGTCCGGCTGGGCGTTCCGCTACAAGCTGTTGCAGGACGGCCGCCGACAGATCCTCAATTACCTCATGCCTGGCGATCTCATCGGCCTGCAAGGCAGCGTCATGGGGGAGATGCAGCATTCCGTCGAGGCCCTGTCGCCGATGCTGCTTTGCGTGTTCGAACGCGATAACCTGCATGAACTCTACCGCAACCATCCCGGTCTCGCCTACGACATCACCTGGATCGCGTCGCGCGAAGAGCGCATGCTGGACGAGAACCTGCTCAGTCTCGGCCGCCGCAGCGCGATCGAGCGTGCCGCCTATCTTATCGCCTTCATCGCCAGCCGCGCCAAGGTCGTCGGACTGAACGGCAAGCAAACCATCCAGATTCCGATCACGCAGCAGCACATCGCCGATACGCTTGGCCTGTCGCTGGTTCACACCAACAAGACGATCCGCAAGCTGATGGATCGCCAGCTGATCGTCTGGCGCGACGGCGGGTGCGGGGTCGTCGACAATGAAGGGCTGAAGCAGCTCGCCGGCTGGGAGGGGCTGGGCGAGGGCCGCCGGCCATTGATCTGACACCGCACTTCTTGCCAGGGCGGCGGATCGGGTGCGCATGACCGGGTTTTCGGCTAGTTTGTCCGGGCATCGGAACTTTGGGACGCACGGCGCGTTTGAAATCGAGCAATCACAAGGAGTTAAGCAATGGCAACCGCCGCAAGCAAGACCGCCAACGAAGCGCGGACGAATCCGGATCTCGAAGCCGACATCAGGCAGTTGAAAGCCGATATCGACAAGCTCACCAAACAGCTGGCCAAGACCGGCGAACACGGCTACGGCACGGCGCGCCGGGCGGCGGCCGAAGGCGTCGAACAGCTGCGCGCCCAAGGTGAGGCCGCCTTCGACAGCCTGCGCGGCAACGCCAGGGATCTTGAGGCGCAGATGGTGGCAAGCGTACGCGAAAAGCCGGTGACGTCTCTTGCAATCGCCGCTGGCGTCGGCTTCCTGTTCGCACTGCTGGCGCGTCGCTAGTTCCGCCGAGATGGGACTGCTGGCTTCCCTGCTCTCGGCTTTCGCCTCGGGTGAAACAATGGCCGCCGTGCGGCGCGCGCGCACGGCGGCCGTCGTCTACGCGTTTGCAGCGTTGGCGGCATTCTGCGGCCTCGGCTTCCTGGTCGGGGCAGCTTATATCTGGACGTCGGTGCGGTATGGATCGCTAGCTGCCGCGATTGGTTTCGGTGTCGGCTTCCTGGTAATCGCGGGCCTTGTTCTTCTGATCCACCGGCTGATGGCGGGCGCCCGGGTCCGCCGCGAGGCAAGGCGGCGCAAGGCCGACATGAAGGCGATCGGCATTACGGCCGCGCTCGCCGTGCTGCCGACATTGCTGAAGGGAAAAGGCGGACTAGGGGTTATTCTTGGTCCGGCCGTGGCACTGGCGGCTTATGCCATCTACCGCGAGAACGTGAAGCCGGACACCGATCATCCGGATGCCGGCGAGGAGTAGTATGTCGGCACCTGCACTGCCTCGTCTCACTCCGACAGATCTTCCAGCGGCATCGATATTTCGGCGAAGACGCCGTCCGGCCGGAATTCATGGGTCACTTCGCTCGAAATGACCTTGGCCAGACTGCGCCGGATGAGGATCGAGCCAAAGCCGTGCCGGTCGGGTGGGGCAACTTCAGGACCGCCGCTTTCGCGCCAGGTGAAAACGAGGCGCCGGTCGCCTTTCCTGCCTTGCGCCTTCCAGCCGAGATCAACCTTGCCCGATGCAACAGACAGCGATCCATATTGCAGCGCGTTGCTGGCCAGTTCGTGCAGGATCAGCCCGAGCCCGACGGCCTGATCAGGCGACAGCAACAGATCGGCGCCGGAGATCGTCAAGCGTGGCTGGTCGGCGGTGTCGAAGGGCTTGATCTCGATCTGGACGAGTTCACGGATGCCGATGCCGCGCCATTCGCGGTCGGACAGCAGACCATGGGCAATACCCAGGGCCTGAAGCCGCGCGCGGAAGGCCTCGAGGAATTCGCTCGGCTGGCGGGCATGGCGCACGGTCTGCGTCGCCAGCGCCTGGACCGTTGCCAGCGTGTTCTTGACACGGTGGTTGAGTTCTCTGAGCAGCAGCCGTTGCCGTTCGTCGCCAAGCTTGCGTTCCGAGATGTCGTAGTTGACGCCGAAAATCAGCGTCGGCTTGCCGTCGCCATCGCGCTCGATGACACTGCCGCGCGTGGCCACCCATCGCGGTGGATGAAAGCCTTTCACCCGGTATTCGCCGAAATAGTCGTCGCTGCCGGTCAAGGCGTCGCGAAAGCGGGTTTCGGTTTGATAGACGTCGCGCGGGTCGATGGCGGTCAGGATGTCGCGCGCCCGCAAACGCGTCGAGCGCGGCAGGTTGAACAGTTCGGACAGCCTGACGTCGCACTCGATCATGTCCGTGCGGATGTCCCATGCCCAGCTGGCGAGCGACGCCGCGTCGAGGGCGATGGCGCGCCGCTTTTCCTCGCGCGCGAGTGCGGCCTCGGCGATCGCGCCGCTGCGGGTTGCATCCTTCAGGGTGAACAGGCTGCCGGCGAGACCGGCGAGCATCGTCAACTGGTCCAGTGTGGCGGTGGATGGAAAGACATGGGGTTTGCGATCCATCACGCACAGCGTGCCGATCCTGGCGCCGGCCACGAGCATCGGCGCGCCTGCGTAGAAGCGCACATGATGCTCGCCTGTGACCAGCGGGTTGTTCTTGAAGCGGGGATCCGCCGTCGCATCGGACACCACCATGGGGCCGTCACCGGCGGCGATGGCGTGGGCGCAGAAGGAAATTCTGGTCGCCGTTTCCGTTTCGTCGAGGCCAAAGCATGACTTGAACCATTGCCGCTCGAGATCGACAAGCGTGACCAGCGCTATCGGTGCCTGCATTACGGCCGCGGCGAGGTTGCTGATGCGGTTGAAATCCACGTCGATCGTCGAATCGATCACCTCCAGCCCACGCAGCACGGCGAGCCGGTCTTCGTCCTTCACCGCGCGCGCGACCTCGGCTGGCAGACCCAGCGCTGCTTCCGCCTTGCTGCTCACCCAAGTCCCCAATGCCCAGTCCCGACTTCCGCCGTCCTGTTGGTCTCTTCGCCGGCACTGGTCCGGCTTGCTTGGAACCATCCTAGCGAGGAACCGTTACCCGACCATGTTTTGCCGGCCGCGTCAGCCGGCGCAAATCGAGACAAGGGCCGATCATGACCAAGATCATTCCCGAAAACAAAGCGCGTCAGGGACGGTGGGGCTGGCATGTCTTGTATATCCTGATCGCCGCGCTGCTCCTGAGCTTCGCGGCCTGGGGTGCCGCTGAAATCTATGGCCGGGCGGCCAAGACACCGGCGACCGAGCAAGGAAGCGCGCCGGGCGGCTAGTTTTTTGGCTTTCGTCGTTCGAGACCGCATCAGGCAGCCTTTGCCTCGGCGATGCTGGACGGCACCAGGACGTTGAGCGCTCCGGGATGGATTTCGATCGTCGTCTCACGATCGAGCCTGACCAGTTCGCCATCCATCACGGCCCGGAACTTTCTGCCGCCGGAATGGATTTTCAGCACCGTACGGTCGGCTTGGTGAATTTCGACATGCTCGTTGTCGCGCCACTTGCCGCGCGCAATGTCGAACAAGAACTTGAGCAGTTCGGCGCGTTGCTGCGCCACCGTCACATAGATGCCGAGCACGCCGCCGGCAGGGTTGTCGGCATAAGGCAGATGGCCTTCGCCGAACAGATTGTTGGTGACGCCGATGCCTGATATGCGCGCCGTCACCTCGGCGTCGCCGATGCCGAGCGTGACGTTCATCGCCGGCGGGTTCTTGATCGTTGCCCAGGCCGCCTTGGCCGAAGCCCTGATCTTGCCCAGGCGCGAACCGAATTCCATCCCCTGGCGCAACTGCACCATCTTGGCGTGCATGCCGATCGAAAACTGGTGGACGAAGGGCTGGCCATTGGCCGTGGCCATGTCGACCGCGATGATTTCGCCGTCGGCGAAGGATTTTAGCGCGGCATCGAGCGACTGCGGAATGCCGAGGCCGCGCGCAAAAAGGTTCATCGTGCCGGCCGGCAGTATGGCGAGCGCCTTTTTCTTGCCCATCAGCCTCGCAGCCGCGGCCGAGATGGTGCCGTCACCGCCGCCGGCGAGCACGACATCGACGGCGCGGCGCGACACGGCGTTGTCGAGGGTTTCCACGACATCCTTGCCGGCAACGATATCGATGCTGAGAGAGTGGCCCGCCGATTCCAGCGTCTGACGCATCCGGTCGGAGAAAGCCGAGATATCGGTGGTGCGCAAGGTGCCGCCGTCTCGGTTCAGCACCGCTGCAAATTTCATGCCCCGCTCCGCCGATCAATCACAACCTAACCAGGACGCGCCCAGCCGGAGGCTGAAACGCGGCGGGCTTGGAAAGGTTCCGGCTGCGCCGCAATCCAGGCCGGATTCGAAGCTGGGTAGCGCGCATTCGCTTCGTGGGAACAACAGCATGGTCACGACGTTGTGAACCTGTAGAGATGCCGCGTCCGATCTCCCCAGCGACGGTTCAACCGGGCGCGGCGTGCACGAAATCAGCACGAGGAGAGACTATCATGATCCGCACCCTTTTAGCCACGACCGCCCTTGCGACAATGGTCGCGACCGGTGCCTTCGCCCAAAGCACTGCAACCCCGGCCCCCGCGAAGCAGCCTGCGGCGCAGGAGCCGGCCGCGCCGGTGGTGCACGCTGAGGGCAGCATCGTCACCAATATCATCGGCGAAACCGTCTACAACGGCACTGGCGACAATGCCGAGAATATCGGCAAGGTCACTGATGTCGTCTTCGACAAGGACGGCATGGTGAAATCCGTCGTCATCGGTGTCGGCGGCTTCCTTGGCGTCGGAACCAAGAACGTCGCCTTTGACTATGACAAGCTGCAATGGGCCGAGAAGAACGGTGACCGCTGGCTGGTCGCGCAGACGACCAAGGACGAGCTGACGGCGCATCCGGAATTCGACAGCAAGGCTTATGCGCTGGCCCCGGCCGCATCGACGACTGCCCAGGCGCCGGCCACGTCGACAGACACCGCACAGAAGCCCGCGGAGGCGAATGCGGAACCGGTGAAACAGGCTGATGGCAATCTGGCCACAAACATCATCGGCGAAAATGTCTACAACGGCACAGGCGACGACGCCCAGAAGATCGGCGACGTGAACGACATCGTGCTGACCAAGGAAGGCAAGGCAAAGTCGCTGATTATTGGCGTGGGCGGCTTCCTCGGCATGGGGGAAAAGAACGTCGCCTATGATTTCGCCAAGGCGCAGTGGGCACAGAAGAATGGCGACCGCTGGCTGGTTGCGCAGACCACCAAGGAAGAACTGCAGGCGCAGCCGGACTTCAACCGCAAGGCCTATGATCCGGCACCGGCTACGACGGCATCGAACGAGCCGGCGGCAACCGCGCCAGCCACCGCGACAGCTCCTGCTGCCGCTCCGGCGGACAAGACGGCGGCGGCGCCGGCTGACGCCACCGCTCCCGACCAGACAAAGACCGCGGCCATCGACAAGTCGAAGCTGACGGAGATGCCGATTGGCGAGATCAGGGCTGACGATCTGAAGGGCACGACAGTCTATGGCGCCAACGACGCCAAGGTCGGCGAGATCGGCGATGTCGTGCTGGCGCCCGACAAGAAAACCGATGCTGTGATCGTCGACGTCGGCGGCTTCCTCGGCATCGGTTCGAAGGAGGTCGCGGTTGGCATGGATAATTTGAAGTTCATGACCGACAAGGACGGCAAGAAGTACCTCTATACGACCTTCACCAAGGAGCAGCTCGAGAAGCAAGCGGCTTACGACAAGGGCTCCTACGCGCAGAAGCGCGACGAGCAGCGTCTGATCGTTCGATAGGCAAGGAAACGGGCGGTAGGGGAGATCCCTTACCGCCCTGCCTGCGACCTTGCGTATCCAGCCACCCCGTTTTCCGTCAGTTCCGAGAGTGCAAGCGACTGGTCGAGATGTTCGGCCCGCCAGGCAAGCAGCCTTTCGGCGAATTCCAGGCGGGTGGAGCGATGTGCCGGACTGCTGGCGAGGTTCTTCAATTCGCCAGGGTCGTTCTCCATGTCGAAGAGCAAAGGCGGCAAGCCCCCGCCAAAATGCACGTATTTGAATTTCTGCGTGCGGATGACAGCGAGGTTGCACTGGCGCGAGGTAAGGCCGAAGTGCCGTTCGGCTTCACCGTCCGCGACCGAGCGAAAGTCGAACTCCCAGTGCGCCGCGTCGCGCCAAACGGCGGGCGTTCCACCGCTCAGGAAGGGTTTCAGCGAGCACCCGTCAAGATGCGGTTCGGGAGCCACGCCGAGCAGGTCGATGAGCGTAGGCAAAATGTCCACAGCTTCGGTGAAGCGATCGACAGTGCTGCCAGCGGCCTTGCGATGGCGGGGATCGCGGATGATCAGCGGGATGTGATAGCTGCCGTCGAAATAACCGCCTTTGCCCAGCATGAAATGGTCGCCCATCATTTCGGCGTGGTCGGAGGTGAGCACGATGATGGTGTTGTCCCAGGCGCCTTCGGTCTTCAGCGCTTGCCAGAGGCGGCCGAGCTGTGCGTCGACTTCGGAGATCATGCCGTAATAGATGGCTCGGATGCGGCGGAAATCATCCTCGCTCCAGTCGTGTACCTTGCCCGTGGCACCGGGGCGGAACCTTGCGCGGTTTTGCCGGCCAAGATCATAGGAGATGTAGGGGTGGCCCTGAGATTCGGCTCGCCAACTTTCCGCACGGTGAAAAGCCGGGCCGTCCGCCGGATCGTATCGGGTGTTGTACGGTTCCGGCACAATGAAGGGCGGATGCGGGCTGATAAAGGAAAGATGGGCAAACCATGGCGCGGCCTCCTCTTGCTCGCCCAGCCAGCGGATGAATTCGCCGGCAAGGAAGGCCGTTGGCGTCTGGTCCTTGGAGTAAACGGGTGGCGCTTCAGTCACCGCGCCGTCCGCCTCGCCCACGGGGCGATGGATATCAGGACTTCCAGCGCTGGCATCGATGCCCTGCTGCTTCAGCCATGACAGCCACTGCTTCTGATGTTCGGGCAGCAATTGGCGCACCGTGAAGCCGGGCAGCACGCCTTCATAGCTGTGCAACCGTGGATCGGCCGGTGCCAGCTGGCGCGGGTCGAGCGACACGTCGGTATAGCCGAACAAGGTCGGATCGTAACCGACGCTGCGCGCGGCAAGCGCGATGTTGCCGTGGCGGGCATCGAGCGGCGTGCCGTTGCGGCAGACACGGTTGTTCATCTGGTAGAGGCCTGTGTAGAGGCAGGCGCGCGCGGGCGAGCACGGAGCCGCGCCGCCGTAGTGGCGCTTGAACAGCACACCTTCGGCGGCCAGCGCATCGGCATTCGGCGTCTTCACCTGGAGATGGCCGGCAGTCGACAGGCAGTCACCGCGCCACTGGTCGCAGGTAATGAGGAGGACATTTGGCCGCCTGCCTTTTCCAGTCACTTGCGCTACCCCTTCCCAGCACGTTCGAATGCGCACATGGAACCGATTCCATCAGCCGCGCAAGGCCATGGTCTTTGGCCGAATGGTGAACGAGTTTCTTGTCACTGTTCACTTTTACAGCACAGTCCATTCTGTGTTTGCCGCCTTTGCCACAACAGATCGTGTCCTCATATTGGCGTGGACAGCGGCGAGGGCCGCACAAACACCAAGGGAAGGAGCAAAGACATGCTCGACCAGATTAAGGGCCTGCATCACGTCACCTCGATGGCCAGGGATGCACGGCAGAACAATGATTTCTTCACCCACAAGCTCGGCTTGCGCCGGGTCAAGAAGACGGTCAATTTCGACGCGCCGGATGTCTACCATCTCTACTATGCCGACGAGGTCGGAACGCCGGGTTCGGTGATGACCTATTTTCCGTTTCCCAACATCGGCAAGGGCCGCCATGGCGTCGGCGAAGTCGGCACGACGGTCTACTCCGTGCCGGAAGGCACGCTCGCCTATTGGGAAAAACGCTTCACCGACGAAGGCGTAACGAATGTCGCCCGCGAGGAAAGTTTTGGCCAGAAACGGCTCAGATTTGACGGCCCGGACAGCGACGGCTTTGCCCTCGTCGAGGACAAGGCCGACACCAGAGCGCCCTGGGTGAAGGGCGGCATTGCCGCTGACGAGGCGATCCGCGGCTTTCATTCGGTTTCGCTGAGGCTGAAGGATGGCGGCGCCACCGAGGAGCTTTTGAAGTTCATGGGCTACGAGGAGGTCGACAAATCAGGCAATGTCAGGCGGCTCGCCGTCAAGAACGGCAACGGCGCCGATGTCGTCGACATCGAATCGCTGCCGACGGCCCCCTTCGCCGATCTTGGCGCCGGCTCCGTCCATCACGTCGCCTTCGCCGTCGAGAACCGCGCCAAGCAGCTCGAAGTGCGCAAAGCGCTGATGGATACAGGCTATGGCGTGACGCCGGTGATCGACCGCGACTATTTCTGGGCGATCTATTTCCGCACGCCCGGCGGCGTGCTGTTCGAAGTCGCCACCAACGAGCCGGGCTTCGACCGTGATGAGGACACCGCCCATCTCGGCGAGGCGCTGAAGCTGCCCACCCAGCATCAGCACCTGCGGCCCTATCTCGAACAGCATCTGCAGAAGCTGGAGGGCTGAGCGATGAGCAAGGACGCTTTCATCCACAAGATGCTGCCCGGTTCGCCGGGTGGTCCGCTGCTCTTCGTCTTCCATGGCACGGGCGGCGACGAGAGCCAGCTTGTCTCGCTGGGGCGCGATCTCGCGCCCCAGGCCACCATCATCTCGCCGCGCGGCGATGTTTCAGAACAAGGTGCCGCGCGTTTCTTCCGCCGCACCGGCGAGGGCGTCTACGACATGGACGACCTTGCGCGGGCGACGGGCAAGATGGTGGGCTTCGTCAAGGCCCATGTCGAGGCGACGACGCCATCGGCCGTGCTCGGCCTCGGCTATTCCAACGGCGCCAACATCCTGGCCTCGCTGGTGTTCGAAGCCCCTGATCTTTTCGACGCCGCGGTGCTGATGCATCCGCTGATCCCGTTCGAGCCGGAGGTGAAAGGCAGCCTTGCCGGCCGTCACATCCTGGTGACCGCCGGCAGGCGCGATCCGATCTGCCCGCCGAACCTGACGGCGCGGCTCGAAGCCTATTTGCGTGCCGATGGCGCCGATGTCACAGTGGAGTGGCACGAAGGCGGGCACGAGGTGCGGCCAAACGAAATCGAGGCGGCGCGGCGGCTTTTTGCCGGTGCCCAAGGAGCGTAAAGAGATGCCCGATCAGCTGCCAGAGATCGAACTTGAAGATCGCGGTTCCAAGGGTCGCTACGTCCTGCGCGGCGCCGGCGGCGCCGAAGCCGAAATGACCTTCACCAAGATCGGCGAGCACCAGCTCATCATCGATCACACCGAAGTGCCGGACGCCTTTCGCGGCCAGGGCGCCGGGCTTCGGCTCGTCACCCGCGCCGTCGAGGATGCGCGGGCGGCGGGCAAGAAGATCATCCCGCTCTGCCCGTTCGCCAACGCCCAGTTCCGCCGCCATCCGGAATGGGCCGACGTGCTGAAGCAATAGGTCGGACAGGCTTTGTCATTTGCGCGGGTAGCACATCTTGCCTAAGTGGGTATGATATATCGCTCCCGCGCCGATGAACGAACCGAATGACCCCCTATGACCGAATCCGACCTCGTCCCCGTCTTCGACGGCCATAATGACACGCTGCTGAGGCTCTATCAGTCCAAGGACAGGGACGTCGAAAAGCTGTTCATCGAAGGGAAATCGGGCGGTCATATCGACCTGCCGCGCGCGAAGGCCGGCGCCTTCGCCGGCGGCATGTTCGCGATCTTCCCGCCGCCGGTGGAGAAAGCGCGGCGCAGTGCCGTGCCTTCGGCGCCGAGCGACAGCGAGCCGTTGCCGCCCGAGGTTCCGCGCGCCGATGCGCTCAACTCGACGATCGCGATGGCGTCGATCCTGTTCCGGCTGGAGCGCGCCGGCGCATTGGCGGTATGCCGCAGTGCCGGCGATGTGCGCAACGCCATGGCGCAAGGCACGGTTGCCGCGGTGTTCCACATCGAGGGCGTCGAGGCGATCGATCCTGAACTCACCATGCTCGACGTGCTGCATGCCGCGGGCCTGCGTTCGCTCGGCATCGTCTGGAGCCGGCCGAACGCGTTCGGCCACGGCGTGCCGTTCCGCTTTCCGTCCTCGCCCGACACCGGACCCGGCCTGACCGATGCCGGCAAGGCGCTGGTCAAGGCGTGCAACGAACTGAAGATCATGATCGACCTCTCGCATCTCAACGAGAAGGGCTTTCGCGATGTCGCTGAAATCAGCAATGCGCCGCTGGTCGCCACCCATTCCAACGTGCACGCGATCTGCGGCCATTCGCGCAATCTGACCGACTGGCAGCTCGGCGCGATCCGCGAGTCCGGTGGCATGGTCGGCCTCAACTTCGCCACCGGCTTCCTGCGCGAGGACGGCCGCATGAATGCCGACACCAGCCTCGACATCATGGTGCGCCATATCGATTCCCTGCTGCAGGCTCTGGGCGAGGACGGCGTCGGTCTCGGCTCGGATTTCGACGGCGCCATGATCCCGGCCGTCATCGGCGACGTCGCCGGTCTGCCTAAACTCGTCGATGCGCTGGCGGCGCGCGGTTTCGGCCGCGCGCTGATCGAAAAGATCGCCTACCGCAACTGGCTAAGCATGCTCGAGCGCACGATCGGCTGAGCCGCGCTACTTTTCGTAGCCCATGCGTTTCAGCCAGTCCTTGCCGACACCGCGGTCTTGGATGATCGGCAGCGGGTTTTCCGAATCGAGCCTGGCGCAGATTCGGTAGACCTCCAGGGTCTCCGCGCTCATCTCGTCGCGTTTGTAGAAGAACATGGCGGCGGCGTAGCGCGTGCGGCCCGACCATTTCTCACCGAGCGGCGTGTTGACCAGTTCCCACTGTTCGGCGGCTTCGCCTTCTTCCTGCTCCTTGCCCGCTTCCTCGGCCATGCTCAGAAATCCGCCGGCGGGTTGGCGGTGCGGCGGTCGAGCTTGATGAAGGGGCGCGCCACCACCTTGGCCCGTTTCATCAGCTTCTGGTACTGCAGCTCGCGCATGGCGTAGATCTCGACCCAGAGGTCTTCCACGACAGTATCACCATAGGGCCGCGCCAGCGAGGCGATGGCGATGTTGCGCTTGGCCATCGGCGACCACATGGCGGCGCTGACCAAGCCGACTTCCTGGCTCTTCTTGTAGTAGACGATGGCGTGTTCGGCCGGGATGTTGCCCTCGATCTCCAGCCCGACCAGGACATGGCGCAGCCTGCGTCTTGTCCTCGCTTCGAGGATGGCGCGGCGGCCGTTGAAATGGGCCTTTTCCAGATCGATCATAAAGCCGAGCCCGATCTCATCGGGCATGCGCAGGCGGTCGGCGCGGATGGCGTGTTCGGCGGTGGTGAAATCGGCATTGGCGACAATCAGCCCTGCTTCGAGCCGCGCGCGGTTGAGCGCGGTATAGCCGATGGCCCTGATGCCGCGCAGGTCGCCTGCCGTCATCAGCCGGTCCCAGAGACTCAGCGCCTTGTCGGCCGGCACGAACACTTCGTAGCCGAGATCGCCGGTGAAGCCGGTGCGTGAAATGATGACCGTGCCGCCGTCGTGCGGGAACTCGGCGAGGTCGAATATTTTCAGCTTCTCGACACCGGTGAAGCCCGCATCGCGCAACACTGCGAAAGATGTGGGGCCTTGCAAGGCGAGCCCGGCGACGGCCTCGGTCTCCTCCTCGACGGTGACGTCGAGACCAAGGGCGCTGTCCAGCAGCCAGGGCAGATGCCGCTCCTGCGAACACAGCCGGAAGCGGGTTGGCGAAAGTCGGAACAGCGTGCCGTCGTCGAGGACAAAACCTTCATCGTCACACCACGCGGTGTAATGAACGCGGCCGGGCCTGAGTTTGGTGACATCGCGCAAGGTGACGCGGTCGAGGAAGGCTTCGGCATCCGGGCCTTCGATGCGGTATTTGGTCATCGGCGAGATGTCGAAGACTGCCGCCTGGCTGCGGATGGCGAAATATTCGAGCTCCTCGTCCCAGAGCGAATGCGGCGCGCGGTAGCCGGCCCAATTGTACCAGTCCTGGGTCTTGGCCAGCGCATCGAGGCGCGGCTGGAACGGCGTGCCGAGACGCAGCGTGCGGAAGTGGGTTTGCGCGAGGGTGCGGGCAGAAACAGCCGCATTGGCTGTCGTTGCAACGGGCTTCTTCCTGGTTGCCTGAGCCATAACCTACCCTTTCATCGCGATGATGCGCCGCGCGGCATTCAACCCGGGCGCACCGGAAACACCACCACCGGGATGCGAACCAGCACCGGCCAGGAACAGCTCGTCGAGCGGCGTGTCATAGCCCGACCAGCCGGAGACAGGACGCGAGATCAGCATCTGATCTGCCTGCAGTTCACCATGATGCCAGTGACCACCGGGCATACGGTAGCGCTTCTCGATGTCGGCAGGCGTCAGAAGCTCGGCATGGCGCACCGTCTTGCCGATGCCAGGCGCGTAGGCTTCCAACCGAGCCAGGATTGCCTCGAGGAATTTCGGCTTGCCGGCGTTCCAACCCTCTTTCAACTGATAGGGCGCGTATTGCACCACGGCTGACAGCACGCAGGCGCCGTCCGGCGCCAGCGACGGGTCCGCAAGGCTGGGCAAGGTTATCTCCATCGCCGGCTCGGGCGAGAACTCGCCGTACTTCGACGGATTGAAGGCACGCTCGACATGGTCGGGGGAGGGGGCGATGACGAGCCGCCCCTTGTGGTCGGCGGCATCGGCGCCAGTGAATTGGGGTGGCCGGTCGAGCGCCAGATGGAGCTTGGCGGCATCACCCTTCATGCGGATATTTTTCACCTTGCGCATGAAGCCGGTATCGATCCCGCGTGGTCCGACAAGATCGAGGAAGGTGGTCGCCGGGTTGATGGCGGAGACGATCGTCCTGGCGCGAAGCTCCTCGCCATTGTCGAGGACGACGCCGACGGCGCGGCCGTTCTCGACAATGATCCTTGCGACGGGCACCGATGTGCGGATCGTGACGCCGGCCTTTTCGGCGGCAGTGCGGATGGCCACGACCACCGCGCCCACGCCACCCCGTGGCAGCAGTTGCGCTCCGGCCGCACCGCCGATCTCTCCGGCCAGACGATAATAGAGCCCGAGCAGCGAGGTCGGCGAGCGCGGGCCAAGATGACTGCCGAGGGTGGCATCGAAGGCGAGCAGCCCCTTCAGCCTGTCGTCGGCGAGCTGCTCGTCAAGCAGGTCGGCAACGTTCATCAGAAGCACGCGCAGGAAGTCGCGCATGTCTTCCTTGCCGAGTTTCTTCAACGCTAGCGCGGTCTGGCCGAGCGAAGCTGTCTCCAGCAGCGACATGCCACCGAGATCAGGCGGCCGGCGCGACAGGAACGGCTTCAATATGCCGGCATAGCGCAACAGCTGCGCGCGCAAATCCTTCCAGGCGGACTGTTCCGACGAACTGGCGCCGGTCAGCACCTCGCCATAGGCGCCATGCAGGACAAGTGGCGGTCCATCTTTCGACAATGCGACTGACGGGATGAAGTCGGCGCGGGCGATTTGCAGCCCGTGCTTTGCCAGCTCCAGCGTCTTCATCACATCGGGGTGCAGCCGGTTCAGCACATGTGCGATCGACGAGACGCGAAAACCGGGCGCGAATTCCTCGGTGCGCGCCGCGCCGCCGGGTTCGGCTGCGGCTTCCAGCACCAGCACCTTGCGGCCGGCCTTCGCCAGCGTGGCGGCAGCGACAAGCCCGTTGTGGCCGCCGCCGATAACGATGCCATCAAATAACGTCATGGGCCGGGCTCATATGCGAGGTGGATTTTGCGAGATCGCGCAGGATTTCGGCCGCAGCATTGCGGCCGGGCGCGCCCATGACGCCGCCACCGGGATGGGTCGAGGAGCCGCACATATAGAGCCCACCGAGCGGCGACCGATACTGCGCGTAGCCCGGCACCGGGCGGTTGAACAGAAGCTGGTCGAAGGTGAGTTCGCCCTGAAAAATGTTGCCTTCGGTGAGACCGACCTCAGCCTCGATTTCGCGCGGCGTGCGCACTTCCATGTGGACGATGCGGTCGCGAAACCCCGGCGAGTATTCAGCGATCTGCGCGATCACGCTTTCAGCAAAACCGTCGCGGTCGGCATCGGTCCACTCGCGGCCGTTCACCTTGGGCGGCGCGTACTGCACGAAGCAGCTCATGAAGTGTTTTCCCGGCGGGGCCATGGTCGGGTCGAGCGTCGTCGGGATCACCATGTCGAGGAAGGGATCGGCGGACCAACGGCCGGCCTTCCAGTCGTCATAGGCGCGCTCCATGCGCTCAATCGAATCGGTGAAATGCATGTCGCCGCGATAGACTGGCGAGTCCTTCGGCAGCGCCGGGAATTCCGGCAGCGAATCGAGCGCGATGTTGACCTTGCCTGAGGAGCCGCGGATCTTGAAGTTCTTGACCCGGCGCAGGAAGATGTCGGGCAGTTCCTTCTCCTCGACCAGCTTCAGGAAGGTGCGCTTCACGTCGGCATTGGAGACGACCAGCTTGCCGTAAATCTCCTCGCCGCCGGCAAGAACGACGCCCTTGGCCCTGCCTCTGTTCACCAGCACATGGTCGACCTCGGCGCTGGTGCGGATCGTGCCGCCGGAGGCCTTGAAGGAGGCTGCCAGCGCCTTGGTGACTGCGCCCATGCCGCCGCGCGCATAGCCCCAGGCGCCGACCGATCCGTCGACCTCGCCCATATAGTGGTGCAGCAGCACGTAAGCGGTGCCGGGCGACATCGGTCCGAGTGCCGTGCCGATGATGCCGGATAGCGCGAAGTTCGCCTTGATGACGTCGGTCTCGAAATATTCGTCGAGGAATTCCGAGATAGACATCGTCCAGAAGCGCAGCGTCAGCGCCATTTCCTCGGCGGAGAGACCGGCGAATTTCTTGCCGAGGTAAAGCAGTTCGCCGAGGTCGCGCGGCCGCAAACTGGTCGGGTCCGGCGCGGTGCGCATCAGCAACGGCTGGATGAAGCGGCACTGGCGCGTCACGTCGCGAGAGTAGCGGTCATAGGCCTCGGCATCCCTTTTGGAGAAGCGGGCGAATTCGCGCCGGTGCGCGTCGTGGTCGCGGTAATTGGCGAGGTAGTCGCCGTCGCGCGTGAACACCGCACCGCCCTCATAGGAAATGACCTGCAGGCCAAAGCGCGGCAGGTCGAGGTCGCGCATGATTTCGGGGCGGAACAGCGAGCAGACATAGGAGCAGTTGGAGTAGAGGAAGCCCGGCGTCAGCTCCCGGCTGGTGGCAGCACCGCCTACCCAGTCGTTCTTCTCGACCACAAGCACGTCGAGGCCGGCGCGCTGGAGGTAGCAGGCGTTGACCAGACCGTTATGTCCGCCGCCGATGATGATCGCATCCCAAGCTTTCATTGTGGCCCAGTCCTCCCCGTTTTGCGTCATTCCCAAGGGGAAGCGCTATGCGCTTCTCCCGGGGAAAACCGCTCACACTTTCCTCGAATTGCTTAGGCGACCCGCTCTTCATTTTTGCGTGATCTGTTCCCGAATGCGCGGAATTTGGCATGACATCAGCCATTCTGTCCAGACATTCTGAATGAATGTTCAACAAATGATATTGCGTTTTCCCGCATCTGCGCTACGCTTCGCCGGCGTTCGAACCGAGCATTCCGTCGATTGGGGGACCGAGGGCTGATGATCGAAACGGCAGACGCCGAACCGGAATATGACGACACCGCCATCCGCTTCCTTGAGGCGCTGTGGGGCGATGGCTACCTGTCGCCAGGCGGGCCGGACGAAGTCGACCGGGTGGTCGAGGGGCTTTCGCTCAAGGGCAGGACGATCCTCGATATCGGCTGTGGCTGCGGTGGCATCACGTTGCATCTGGTCGAGAGTCACGGCGCGGCGCACGCCACCGGCTTCGATGTCGAACGGCCGGTGATCGTGGCGGCCAGACAGCGCGCCGCCGCGCGTGGCCTTGGCGAGCGCGCCAGCTTCGTTCAGGCGCCTCCGGGATTGCTGCCTTTCGCCGACAGCTCCTTCGATGTCGTCTTTTCCAAGGATGCGCTGTTGCATGTGCCCGACAAGGACGGGCTCTTCGCCGAGATTTTCCGCGTGCTCAAGCCGGGCGGGGTCTTTGCCGCCTCCAACTGGATGATCTCGCATGACGGCGAACCATCACCCGACATGAAGGCGTATGTCGCGGCCGAGGGGCTGTCCTTCGCCATGGCCTCGCCGGCGCGCTATGCCAAGGCGATGCGTGGCGCCGGTTTTGCCAATGTCACCGTCAGGGACCGCAATCCCTGGTACCGCGAGGTGGCGCGAGGGGAGCTCGAAAGGCTGAAGGGACCACTCTATCCGGCCGTTGCCGCAGTGGTGGGCGCGGCCTATGTCGACAAGAACATACGAACCTGGGAAGCCATGCAGAAGGTGCTTGACAGTGGAGAGCACCGTCCCACTCATCTTCGCGGGTCGAAGCCGGATGCAAAGCGATAGCCGGCGATGCTGGAGACCATCACACGCATGAAAACGGCAGACGCCAGGGACGCGCTCCTTGAACCGGCGCGGAAAGCCGAATCCGAGAAGCGCGGGCGCAAGGCCTCGAAGGAGGTCAGGCAGCTTCAGCTCATCGAGGCGACGATCGATTCGCTCGCCAAGCGCGGCTATTCGGAAACGACAATGGCCGATGTCGCCGATGGCGCCGGCCTGTCGCGCGGCATCGTCAATTTCCATTTCGAGAGCAAGGAAAAGCTGCTCGTCGCGACGCTGCAGCACATGTACGACGAGTATTCGGCGCATTGGCGCAATGCGCTGCAGAAGGCAGGCGACGATCCTGCCGACCAACTCCAGGCCCTGGTCGCTGCCGACTTCGACCGCTCGATCTGCAACAAGCGCAAGCTCGCCGCATGGTGCGCCTTCTGGGGCGAGGCCAAGTCACGGCCGACCTACCAGGCGCTGAGCAGCGCCCGCGACGTCGTCTATCAGGACATCTTCATCGAGCTCTGCGCGACGCTCAAGCAGAGCGGCGGCTACGCCTATGAGCCGCAGGTCATGGCATTGGCGCTTAGCGCCATGCTGGAAGGGCTTTGGCTGCGGCTGATGATGGGGACCGAAAACACGACCCGCGAGACCTCCTTGCAGGCGGCGAACGAATTCCTGTCGGCGGCATTCCCCAGGCACTACCCGTTGAAGGGCGCCGGAACGACCAAATCATAAGAAAAGACGAAATCATAAGAAAACCACAGAGGATGGAACAGCAATGAAGACACTGACAAGACGCCTGACACTGACGCTCGCACTGGCCGGAACCCTGGCGGCCTCCGCCGCCGCCTTGGCGATCGCCGCCGACAAGGATCTGATCGTGTTCGACTGGTCCGGCTACGAGGATCCGGGCTTCCACCCGAAATATGTCGAGAAGAACGGCGATTCGCCGACCTTCGCCTTCTTCGGCGATGAGGACGAGGCGTTCGAGAAGGTCCGTTCCGGCTTCAAGGCCGACCTTGGCCATCCCTGCTCGCAGAGCGTGGTGAAATGGCGCGAGGCTGGCCTGCTGCAGCCGCTCGACACCTCGAAGATCACAGGCTGGAAGGACCTCAATCCCGGTATCATGGCGATGAAGAATCTCGCCACCACCGATGACGGAAAAGCCTGGTTCATGCCCTGGGACTGGGGCAACACGCAGCTCACCTACAATTCCTCCAAGATCGACGACAAGGACGTGCAGTCGCTGAAGGCGTTCGCCGATCCGAAGTTCAAGGGCCGGGTGTCGATCGGCGACAATGTCGACGACGCCTATGCGCTGGCGAGCCTCGCCATCGGCCTGAAGGACTGGACCAAGATGACGGACGACCAGTTCAAGCAGGCATCCGATTTCCTGCGCCAGGTGCACAAGAACGTGCGCTCATACTGGACCGACACCACCGACATCGTGCAGTTGTTGAGCGGGGGCGAGGTCGACCTCGCCTGGGCCTGGAACGATGCGACCGTGCAGTCGGTCGCAGCCGGCATGCCGATCAAGTCGAAGAAGGACACGGCGGAGGGCATCTCGACCTGGGTCTGCGGCTATGTGCTGTTCAAGGATGCTCCCGGCAACATCGACAAGGCCTATGATTACCTCAACGCAGTCAACGATCCGGAGATCGCCAAGGTGCTGGTCAAGGATTGGGGCTACGGCCAGGCCAACGCCAAGGGCATGGCTGGTGTCGACCAGGCCGTCCTGAAGGAAAAAGGCTATGACGACGTGCAGAAATTCGTCGACAAGACGCTGTTCCAGCAGCCGCTGCCGTCCGATCTCAAGCTCAAGATGATCGCCGAGTTCGAGAAGATCAAAGCGGGCTATTGAGGCCTGCTTTCGAGTGGCCGTTCCTACCCGCTCGGATATGGAACTAGGGTGATCACTCGGGTTGCCATCATCCATTCGAGCGCTGGCGCCGCCCCTCACCTGCCTGCCGGTGTCCAGCCGATGGATGGGTAACAGATTGAACCGGATACATAGGTAACAGTTCTCCCCCTATGCATCCGCCGCAGCGCCAAGCGGTTTGGTTGGCGCGGCGCTGCGGCGGACGAGCTTCATACGTCTGGTGTCGATGATGCCAAGCGGATAATCATGGAAGGTAAGTGCCCATTGGCCGTCC